>CAWEEW010000003.1:0-80396 GCA_963808195.1 uncultured Acidobacteriaceae bacterium
CGCGTGTAACGTCAAGTCTCGGGGGCCAAGCCCTAGTTCCGAATCCGTAACGGGGTCTACATTTCTAAGCGGTCGGCTTTCGGCTGTGCTCTAGTTATCCCGAGCGTTCATCCCTTGACGTTAGAGATCTTCGTTAACCCGACGAAAGGAGCATTGTATGAAGCGAATAAAAAGTAGTCGCGGCTGGATTGCGGCCGCATTCACAATTCTATTCACGGTAGGTTTGGTCGCGGTACGGACGAAGGCGGCTATTCAACCTTCCGGTGAGGCACCGTCGACCCTGCCGGCCCCCGTGCTGAGTGATTCGGGTGGCGGCGTCGCATGTCCTTCGGATGTTTTGATGTGGACGAGCGTTACAGGTGCCACCTCATACCAGATCTGGAGCCGGGAGCTGCGGCCAACGATAGCGCCGACGTTTAACGAGATATACAGTGGAACTGCGTTGAGTCTGAGAATCACGCTCCCACAGAGATTTGCGTACGCCTACAAAGCTGCCGCATGTGATGCACAGGGCTGTAGCGGATTTTCAAATCAGGTTAATGTCACGGAGGGCGAGTGCCCATGACCGATGTGCGAGCTTCTATCCCAACGCCCTGGAAGTGTGTAGGGGGATAGATACGGTTCAGCCCACAAGGTTAGATGTCACGAGGGGGCGTTTATTGTTCTATGGTTTGGATCGTCGGCGACGTGTGCGCCCGATGGCAGCGCTCCACTTCTCGCGGAGTAGGCGAGGAGTGGATTTTCTAGAACGTGCTTTTCCTGGAGCAATGCCTTGCTAGAGCTAGTGATTTTTCTAGAGCGATGGCTTTTTCCTTTGGACCGGAAGGAGCAAGTCAAGGCTCCCTCAGGGGCTAGAGCCCGATGGATATTGAGCTACTTACGCGGCCCCTTCGGCAAGCTCGGGGCAGGCTCTAAAGGGCCGCTCTTCCACTTCCTAGTTAACCCAACAAAAGGAGCGTTGTATGAAGCGAGTAAAAGGTAGTCGCGGCTGGATTGCGGCCGCATTCACAATTCTTTTCACGATAGGTTTGATTGCGGTACGGACGAAGGCGGCAATTCAACCTTCCGGTGCGGCACCGTCGATCCTGCCGGCCCCCATGCTGAGTGATATTAATGGCGGCTTCGCATGTCCTTCGGATTTTTTGTCTTGGACGAGCGTTACAGGTGCCACCTCATACCAGCTCTGGAGCCGGGAGCGGCGGCCAACGCCGGCGCCGACGTTTAGCGAGATATACAGCGGAACCGCGACGTTTCTGAGAGTCACGCTCCCACAGGGATCTGCGTACGCCTACGAAGCTGCCGCATGTGATGCACAGGGCTGTAGCGGATTTTCAAATCAGCTTCTTGTCCAGGGGGGTATGTGCCCATGACCGATGTGCGAGCTTCTATCCCAACGCCTTGGAAGTTAGAGATCTTCGTTAACCCAACGAAAGGAGCATTGTATGAAGCGAGTAAAAGGTAGTCGCGGCTGGATTGCGGCCGCATTCACAATTCTTTTCACGGTAGGTTTGATCGCGGTACGGACGGAGGCGGCAATTCAACCTTCCGGTGAGGCACCGTTGACCCTGACGACCCCCATGCTGAGCGATTCTAATGGCCACGTCGCATGTCCTACGGATGTTTTGTCTTGGACGAGCGTTACAGGTGCCACTTCATACCAGATCTGGAGCGGGGCGCTGCCGGAGCCGACGTTTGTCGAGATATACAGCGGAACCTCGTTGGGTCTGGAAATCACGGTCCCACGGGGAGATACGTACGTCTACGAAGCTGCCGCATGTGATGCACAGGGCTGTAGCGGATTTTCACATGAGTTTCCTGTCACGGGGGGCTCCATGAGCTTGTGCAATATGCGTTGAATCTGAGAATCACGCTCTCACGGGGATTTGAGTACGTCTACGAAGCTGCCGCATGTTATGCACACGGGTTTTCCCGTCCTCTCGCGACGAAGCGGCCCCAAGAATGAAGGGTGGGCCGTCCGCTCTTGGTTTTCCTAGGTCTTGATTTTTCCTAGGGGCAGGCGGCTGTGATGGAATTGATGAGAAAACAGGTTCCCTTCGGCAAGCTCAGGGCTGGCTCTCACCGGGCGTAACGCCCGATTCGGAATGACATTGATTTTTGCTTTCAGCGGAGTTACGCCAACCCTCCAAAGGAAGTAATTAGACTTTTCGATTGACATACACAGTCTGCTAAGTTACTTTGTCCGGCAAATCGGCGAGTGGGATTTGTAAGGGCAACGGATTCTCAGATTCGTAACGAATCCCAATCGCTGCTTCCCCCTTAGAAGCAAGAGTACGGAACGGTCGCGCACCGATTCGCAAGGTTGCGCGACCATTAAGTGCGGGATAAGTCGGGCCATTGGTTGGGCGCAACCGGACAAGTGTCCCGGTAGCCTGCGTTTGTCCGAGGAGGACGAGTGTCCAACGTCAATATCTCACCTCAAACCGTTTTTCTGACATCCGGCCAGGCAGTTACCTTCGAAGCCAGCGATGCAGCCGGTAAGCCCGTCCTCGTGACCTGGACCTTAGATCCTGTCGTCGGCAACTTGGTGATACCGCCGGCACCAGGTGCGGCGCCAGGCGCGGCGGCGGGTGCCAGTACCCCGGCGTCTTCCGCAACTTATGTTGCGCCGCTTCTGGTGAAACCCGCGCAAACCATTGCCATAGTCGCCAGGACTGCCACCGATTCTGCCAGCGCCACAATATCCCTAACTACAATCGCGATCGTTCCTTCGAAAGTCGATCTCGTGGCGGGCCAGGAGCAGCAGTTTTCCACGATTGCCGCCACGACTCCCGCTCCGGCAGCGGGTGCGGCTACAGAGGCTACGGAAAAGGTTACTTGGATTCTTAGTCCACCGTTGGGAAGTCTCGACCAGACGGGGCTATACACTTCGCCTCGCGAAGTTTTCGACTCCACTACCGTTAACATCATCGCCACAACCCCCACACCGGGAAACCGAGCCCTGGCAACAGTGAACCTGACGGCAACGCCATGGCACGGTCTGGGGGTCGATATCCTGGGTGGATTTCTTCTTTTGGTCTTTTCGCTGATCTTCGTCATGATCGGACTCTGGCCTCCGGCGTTGCCAAATCCTGACACCGCCAGGGCAGACCGCATCCAGGCGGAAAAGACGTGGGAGGACAAGACCAAACTGTATAACGACGCGAAGAAACCGACGGAGCCCGCAACAACTCCGCCACGCGCCGGAAACACGCCTGCATCATCGCCAACAAAGCCTAAGGCGTCGAAAGCGGCCGAAGCCGCTACCGCTCCCAGTGACACCGCCGCATCAGCACCGGCGACCGTAACCGCCGCTGCGCCGGCTTCGGAAGATTTGGTTCAGCAAGCGGGTCAAGCCCTCGACGATGCCGCAGCGGACTTGAAGGAAAAGCGGGAGGCAGAGAAAGCGGCGAACGATACCAATGTAAATACCTGGTTTATCGTTCGGATCAACCGCGAACTTGATCTGCTTTTTCTGGTCTTACTGGCTGGGGCTTTGGGTGCCTTTCTGCACACTGCTCAATCGTATTCGGACTATGTCGGCAATCGGACTCTCAAGAAAAGCTGGGCTTGGTGGTATTCCTTGAGACCATTCATTGGTGCCGGGTTGGCATTAGTCTTTTATGCCGCGGTTCGCGGGGGCGTTCTGGCGATCACGACGGGTTCAAACGCCAAAGCTTCGGAGTTGAACCCCTTTGGCGTGGTTTCGGTCGCCGCCATGGTCGGCATGTTCTCCAAGGCCGCGACAACTAAGCTCGGCGAGGTCTTTGACACGCTGTTCAAATCGGACAAGCCCAAAGACAAGGATCCGGTAACCGGTAACCCGTCGAGTTCAGTTGCCTCCGGCGCGAAACCGGCGTCCGGCGGCGCAGCTCCGCCCTTGCAGAAGTAAGGGTGCAGAAGTTGAAGTAATGGTGCAGAAGTAACTTGTATACAGAAATAACGGCGCAGAAGTAATCGACGGTGGAGCGGGCGTCCAGAGACGCGCGTGGGGAGATCGACGATGCAGGAACGAAACACTTTGAGAGGGACAGCGCCCGTTTTTATCGCGATTTTCTTTCTCGTCGTGCCGGTCGCCGTGTTGCTGGCAGTCGACTTCAGGCATCGGACTCCCGAGGAGGATTACGCGCGAGCCATCGTCGCATCCATGCGGCCGCTGCCGACTCGTGTGTCGCATTCCTTGGTGTCGGTCGATGTCGGCCAGCCATTGACGGTCGTAACCTGGACGCGGCAGAAGCAGGTTGGCGACTACCAGAAGGGCCAAACGCCGACCTATAAGAGCGTATGGGTCACGGTTGTCCCGAACCTGAAATCTTTCTGCCGGGAATTTGTAAGATCGCAGGGCGCCGATCCGGCGCAACTCACGCAACGACTCGAGCAGCGTTTGGGCCTGCCACCGCATTCTGGTTATGACACGTTTGTGGAGCTGAAAATCGAGCCCGACCAGATCAAAGATGTCTCGAAGTTCTTCCGTCCCTGCGGCAATCCCTCAGTCACCGGCAATAGCTGCGAACCCGCTTTCCCGCCGCAGCCGGATCAGGTGCGAGCCAGCCTTGGGACCCCAATCGATCCCGGGGACAATAACAAGATCGAAGCCTATTGGGTGTTGAGCAAATACTACTGGTCGTTCGCAGTGCCCGAAAAAGACCAGCCGATGCTGCAGTATCCCTGGACTTCGCTGGGCTACACCTTTGATTGGGCACCCGGAGGGAATGGTGGCGAGCAGTTTGTCAGATGGGGCGAGAGCGAATTCGTCATCGCACCCGGGACACCGGCTCAGTTCCTATCTGCCACGAACAGTGCGGCGTATTGCGCCCCGTAGGCAAATCAGGGATCGCCGCCTATGTAATGTCCGATAACAGGTATTATGTAAAGTCAACTAGATCACTTCTATCGGTCCAGTTAGGGAAAATTTCAAGATGCCCGCGATCACATCTTATATCGGCCCAGATCCTCGTCGTTCAGCCCTTCTAGCCACTTGCGTAGCTCTTCGGCCGTAACCCGATCCGACATGTTTGCCGCCTGCTTCGAGTTCTTCAGCACCACATCGTCCACAAAGATCGGACAATCCACGCGCAACGCCAGCGCCAGCGCATCCGATGGACGCGAATCGATACTCACCACCTCGCCCCCGCGCTCCAGCCAGATCACCGCATAAAATGTATCCTCGCGCAACTCCGTGACCACTACTTTATGCACCTGAGTTTCCAGCCCGGTCAGCACATTCTTAATCAGGTCATGCGTCATCGGACGCGGCGTCGAAACCTTCTCCATCTCCAGCGCAATCGCCTGCGCCTCGTGAACCCCCACCCAGATCGGCAGCACGCTCTCGCCGCCCACATCCTTAAGTATCACAATCGGCATATTCGAAACCGGATCCATTAAAAGGCCGCGGATTGTCATTTCTACTTCCATTGGGGCTCCTTCGACTGCGAGGAGTCTTCGATTATGCGAGACTCCTGTAAAACTTGCAGCCTTCGATACGCAAGACGCCTGCAGAACTGCTGGGACTGTGTGACCTCGATTGCGTCTGCCTTTCTTCGCTTCTTATATCACCATTTCACCCAAAAGACTGTTGGGAAAACTTCCTGTTGCCTTTACCGGAACATAACTTCCCGGCTTGGGAGCGGATGCTTCTGGAGCGGTGAAATTCAAGGTTTTGTTATGGCTGGTGCGGCCGATCCATTGGTTGCGGGCTTCGTTTCGACCTTCAACCATTACTTCCAATATTTGCCCGATGTATTTCTTGTAACTAGATATTTGGATGTCGCGCTGTTTTGCCATTACGACTTCCAGCCGGCGGGCTTTTTCCTGATCCGGGATCGCATCTTCTAACGACAGCGACGGGGTGTTGGGGCGTGGAGAGTATTTGAAGGTGAAGACGGCGTCGTAGCCGACTTCATCGAGCAGGTTTAACGTTTCGTTGAAGTCTTCTTCTGTCTCGCCGGGAAATCCGACGATGATGTCGCTGGTGATGCTGATGTCGCGCTTTGCCGACTTCATCCAAGTGATGCGTTCGAGATATTGCTCGCGGGTGTAGAGGCGCTGCATGGCGTTGAGCACGCGGTTCGAGCCGCTCTGTACGGGCAGGTGGACGTGGTCGCAGAGCGTGGGAACGGCGTCGATGGCGTCGATGATGTCGCGTCCGAAGTCGCGGGGATGCGAAGTGGTGAAGCGCACGCGGCGGATGCCCGGCACTTCTCCCACGGCCGCCAGCAATTCGGCGAAAGACCGCTTCCCTGCTGGATCTTTGTAGGAATTCACATTCTGCCCCAGCAGCTGGATTTCCGTGTAGCCGAGATCGGCCATCTGGCGGGCTTCGGCGAGCACCGACTCGGAAGTGCGGCTGCGCTCTTTGCCGCGCGTGAACGGCACGACGCAGTAGGCGCAGAACTTGTCGCAGCCTTCGATGATGGTGATGTATCCGCGATGCGGATTGCTGCGAGCGGTGAATTCGGTTTCGAAGCACTGGTCGGTTTCGCGATCGTCGAGGCCGGTGATGCGGACCAAGCTTTGAGCTGCGAGCTTTGAGCTGCGAGCTTCTGCTTGCGGCTTTTCTGGCTGCGCGATTTCGAGTTGCTCCAGCATCTGTGGCAGGTTGCGGTAGCTGGCCGATCCGCAGACCAGCGAGACGTGCGGGGCGCGCTCGAAAATCTTTTCGCCTTCCTGCTGGGCGACGCAGCCGAGCACTCCGAACTTCTTGCCTTGGGCCAGCAACTTCTTGTAGTCGGCCAGCCGATGAAAGACTTTCTGCTCGGCTTTGTCGCGGATGGAGCAGGTGTTGTAGAGAATCAAGTCGGCCTGCTCGACCGTTTCCACCTGCTGATAGCCCTCGTGGACCAGCGTGCCGATGACCTTTTCGGAGTCGTGGACGTTCATCTGGCAGCCGAAGGTTTCGAGGTAGAAGGTCTTGTGGGAATCCCCAGACATATGGGCCTAGTATAACGCTGACAGAGCTCCTAGCCTCTAGCTACTAGCTCAAGCCGCAGGGTGCCGCGTCCTTGCCCCGCGCTTTTTGCGGGGACAGGGCCGGGATTTTGACCTTCGCGCGCGAGAGGCTTGGAGTCGCAAATTGCGAACTTGGGCCGTGAATGGCGGCTGCGTAGCCTCCCTTTGTGTTTGGGCGGTCTGGACGGCGTCACTTATCAAAGACAAAGCGGCCTAGCTCGTTGCCCAGCTGCTTGACCTGTTCCGGATCGTCGGCGGCGCGAAAACGTTCAGCTAACTGGAAGAATGCTTTTTCCTTTTGCTGACGGGCTTCGATTCCCTGCTCGATCAGTTCCACCAGGACACGGTTATCGCTGAGGTCGCGTTCTTTGGCCAGGGTCTCGACTTGTTTAGCTATCTTTGGAGGCAAGGTCACGCTTCGGCGGACATGTTTTGCGCGAGGCGATTTTGTGCGGGATCGTTTCGGTGATGCCACGGTGGCACCAGTGTACACCGTTTTGGTGCAAAAACGCTCTGGCGGCCATGGAACTTCAAACGCCCGTGGCGTCGCCGATTGTGGTATCCCACCGTTCGCAAAGTGCGCGAAGGATGAGGCGGGCGGCCCTTTTTGTTAACGCGGCTTGACTAAGCGCCGTTTTGGCCTCAAACTCTTTCTTCTCTTAATCTCTATCTGCTGTAGATTCCCGGGCCCTAGCTACACGGATCGCAATTCCACAGCGCGAGGTGCAAGGGTGAGAACGCTGCAAGTCATCAAGACGATCAAGTGGCTCGAATCACTTCTGACGAATGAAACTAAGGAAATGGTTTTCGAATGGGGAGTCGTCGCCGCTGCTAGGGAAGACGCCCGTCGCGGCGAGGGGCCGAGAGCTGTTGTCAAGGCGGCGCACGACTTAGCGAGATTTGCCGGCGCCGTCAACGCAAGTGGCGAGGCTCTGGAAGTCCTACGGGCCTTTGGCCTTGCTCCGTTGGCGACCCCTAAATTTGCCGAGGATTTCGCGCTTCTCGCCGCGGTGCGCGAAGGCCAGGACGCGGCGGCGCTCCATGACGGCGCGGGCAAGGTGATTGGTGAGGTTGTGCGTCCTTGGATAATAATGGTCGGAAGCTGCGCTGCCATCGAAAAGCTAACTGTTCCGGCGGAGCTGCAGGTGACCGAGCCACCCCCGGAGGTGGTCTCCTTGGAGATGCTTTACCGGGAGCCCGACGGCGTCGACCTCCAGACCCTGGCGAAGGCTGTCGAACTGATTGAGTCGGCCTACTCCGCCATTGCGGAGATCTATCCTGGGGATACGCGCGGGCAGCTAAAGATAATTAAAGTCGAGAGCGGTTCCTCAATCCGCTTTGACTGCCGGGGTCTTGGCGATGCCGTCAGGCATTTCAAGGAATTTTTTCTGGAGGCCTGGCACAAGTATCGTCACCAGAAGCCCGAGGATTTGACTGTCAACAACAGCGCCGTTCTCTCCTCCCTGAGCGTTCTGAAAGAGGTCGCTAAACGTGAGCAGGCAGGCGATCTCTCCCCGGAGAAGGCGGAGTTGCTGAGGCGATCGATTGTAGATTCAACTCTCGGCCTCTTCCAGCGTGGAGTGCTCCCCGCAGAGGTCGCAGAGGTCGAGATCGTTAACAACGTAGCCTTGCTTGGACAGTTCAATCCCAAGCTTCTCACGGATGGAGGGGGAGTTCCCGCTGATAGCGACGCGAGCGGGAAACCGCCGCGCAAACGTAAGAGGCGGATGAAGCCTCCTGAGGGGTAGGTGCGGATGGGTTCTTGATTCTGGCCGCCTCGGTGCAGGCTCACGGGAGCCTAAGCCCTGTTCCTAGTCTTATCCTTGACGCGCGGCGCTGAAGCGCCGCTCTACCCTGGAATTCAATCATTTTGCAGAGTCTGCAAAAGTCAAAGGCGTCGGACAAGAGTGTCCGACACGCTGGCAACTTCAACCCCAACGGCAGGATCAAGATCAACAGTAACGTCAACGGCGTCGGACAAGAGTGTCCGTCCCACACGAGCATTGCATTGGCCTGCGGACTTTGTCTGTGACGAATGAACCGTGAAACGATATTGGCCTCGGGATCACCATCTACTAGCGGCGTAGATTGCAACGCCCAGGAGGTACCATGGCCGATTTTATTTTCAGAGTGGACTCCGTCCAACTGAGTGACCATCAACAAGACAAGATAGCATCTGCGATTCAGGGAGCTGTTTTATCCGAACTGGCAAGACTCGACTTACATGGGGACCAAGCGAAAGGCAAGGCGTCCGCGCCTGCAGCTGGCGGTTCTTCTGGTGGAAACTGTCTTTACATCCCGATTCACTGGAAAGGTGGAATGCTGATTAAGGCGGATGAGGTCGTAGCCGCCTCACGCGGCAATCTGTCTGTAACCAACGCGGGTGGCACTCGGACTCAAACCGCTGGGTAAGGTGAGACCCTTATGGCAGACTCTCCGATCCTTTGCCCGAGTTGGTCGTGCGAAGCGGGCGCGAGCCTGATTGGGATCGTTCTGGCGGATGGCTCGGTGGCGTTTTCGAAAGACCGTATCGTGATTGATTCGGCTTTCGTTGAGGTCGCGCGGCAGGGCCGTTCTCCGGAAAAACGATTTCGGTTCAGCAGCACCTGCAAGCGAGGGGGATGCGGCCAGTGGACTGATGGTAGGTGCGGCATAGTGGACCGCGTTATCAGTGAACACGCGGAGCATGCTACTGCTGCGAGTAAGGCCTTCGTACTTCCCGAGTGCTCGATCCGGCCGCAATGCCGGTGGCACTTGCAGTCCGGCGATAACGCTTGCCTGGCGTGTCCGGAGGTAATCACAGATGGCAGCGCGGAAACCGCCGATTCTTCAGCCTTGTCAGCATGACGTATCTGGGCGTGTGTCCATATAAGCGCGAAGGCTCCCATGCTTCGCGCTTTTTTCTGCTGCTTCGGTTGAAGCCTTTCATGATCTGAATCTCAACGCGGCGCTGAAGCGCCGCTCTTTCACGGGGCTGCCGGCGTTTGAGGTAGCGCCTTGCGAGCGTCCCGCAGGGGCTAAAGCCCGCGATGAAACAGGCCGGTTATCGCAGCGCTGAAGCGCTGCTCCACCCACATCCGACGAGCGGGGCGAGGAAACCAGGGTCCCTCGCTGCGCTCGGGATGACAATCGGAAAATGAGCGATGAACAATCGAAAAATCCTTTGAGTCAGCCGCGTTGGGGGCAGAGGGAGCAGCGGAGGTCCAGATGTTTGCTGCGGCAGCGGGCGGGCAGGGCTTTGCGGAGGCGGACTTTGGGGCAGGAGTCGAGGAGGCACCAGGCTTCGCGGTATTTTTCGAAGGTGGCGCGGGATTGGCGGCGGGTGTGGGGATAGAAGCGGATGCCTTTGCGCTGTCCGATGGCCTGGATGGGGATGATGTACCAGATATTTTCGGGGACGATGTAGGCGACGAAGAAGTCGATTTCTTTGCTGGTATAGACTTTGCCGCTGGCTCCGGTGGTTTTGACGCGGTAGCGGGTTTCGGCGTAGCGAGTGGCGGACTTGACTTGAACCCGGAGGAGTCCGTGGTTGAGTTCGACGACGGAGTCGTAACGGTTGCTGTCTCCCCAGGGGATGAGGACGGTGAATCCGAGGTGAGTGGCGCGGGCGAGGAAGGCGGCTTCGGCGGCTTCTCCGCGACGCTTGCGGGTGGGCTCGGCGGCGGCGTGGAGGGTGATGGGTTCGTTGTTGGGCAGAGCGTGCGAGGGGAGTGGTTGGATCAGGATTGGGGCGGGGTGGTGCTCCGGGTTGTTGAGGTTCTTTTGCATAGGGTTGCTGTGCGGGACGCTCCTTTTTGATGTCGCCCAAAAACACGAATGGCGCAGGATTGAACTCCCGCGCCATTGTTTAAGCTATATGTCCATTATATCACTTTGCCGGGGGTAAAAGTGACATAGGTTGGAGAATTATATCTATTAGCGAATCAGTGAGTTAGGTTAAGAGTTTGGGGCTTGGGGTATTGACAGGATTTTGCGGGTGCCGGCTACGATACCCCGGCAAACTAACTGCAGACAAAGTCAAAGGCGTCGGACAAGAGTGTCCGACCCACACTGACAACATCATCAGCAAACACGGGTGCTTCACTTCCCTGCTGTTTGCTCGATCCAGAGCCACTTGTAATCTTCTGGTCTTGTCACCAATCCTCTTCGGACTGGATTCTGCTGAATGTATTCCAGTTTTTCGTCGAGGCTTTCTTGCGATCGTAGGATGTGGTCGAAGGATTCTTCCTGCCAGACCGGGCCGCTGGAGTTCGTGAGCTTGTTGATGCTTCGGGCTGACGTCCCCTTGAGTAACTTCAGGATTATCAGCAGGGAATACGGCCAGCCTTTTTCATCTCGCAGTGGCGTTAGCAGGAGGTGTACGTGGTCTGGCATTATTACGGCTGCGTGCAGATCGTAGCGTTTTCCGTGATCGTGGAGGCAGTGTTGGAGGATGGCGTCGCGGGCTTCTGGGGGAAACTGGAGTCGGTTGGCTTTGCAGAATGTTACGAATACTGCTCGTCCCGCTCTCTGATAGTGCGGGAGCATGCGGCGGTATTCGTATTTCCTGTCTAGGGCGCTGGGCATGAAAGTGTCAGGGCAAGAGCAAAGTCAAGAACAAGAACAAAATCAAAGGCCACGGACAAGAGTGTCCGTGCCACACAAGCACATCCCACATGAGCATTACATTCGTTTGCGGCCTTTGTCTGTGACGACTGAACTTAGGCGCGCTTGGGTCAACTTGAGGTGCTCCAGTGGGCAGTGATTTTGGGGGGGTGGAGCAGGGTTTGCAGGACTACGCAATACTGCTCGGTTTTTTCCTGGAGAGAACGGAGTTGGTCAGGAGTGGCTTGGGGAGCGGTTAGGTTGAATTGGAGGCGAATGGCGTCGAAGCCGACGGGAACGTCTTTTGAGATGCCGAGGGTTCCGGCGAGATCCATGTCTCCTTCGACGGTGACCGCGATGTGCTGGGTTTGAATTCCCATGGCGGTGGCGACCAGTTGACAGGTGAGTTGGGCGCAGGCGGCCAGCGCGCCGAGCAGGAGATCGCCGGAGCAGGCTGCGGTGCCGGTGCCGCCAACGCCTTTGTGGGCTTCGGCCTGGTAGATGGCGCGGCCGATATCGACGGAGCAGGAGAGCGGCGTGTTTGTCTCTCCGCCTTTTGCGGTTAGGGTTATGCGCGAGCTGGACGGGTCACGGCGGTACTGTTCTTTTAATGGCTTCTGCAGGGAGCGGACGTCGGTGACAGCTTTATCGTTGGTCATGAGGGCTCCGGGAATTTAGTTCGGTATTCATCTGTCCATCTTCCCCGCTTAGCAGAACGCGGGTTTTGAAGTTTGTGCCGCGGGGGCACAGTTGCGTCGTTAGACACAATATTACAGGCCAAGCCTCCGGCGATAAGTGCGGCTTTTGTGAATCTCACCCTTCGGCAGGCTCAGGGCAGGCTCCTTCGCAAAGAACGCGAAGGGGGGCACCCTCATTTTGTGGAATTCCACTTCTTCTTTTTAAGAAACGCGAAACGATTTCGGGTCCTAGATCACTATTCATCGAGTTACGACAAGGGGTGAAACTTGGGACTCGATCTGGGAAAGTTTAGGGGTTCGGTGGACGAGGCTACGGCAAAGCTGGCCAGCCTGGGGGCGGAAACGAGCCGGGAATTTTTAGTGCAGGCTAATTTGCTGCTGCAGTTGCTGCAGTCGGCCGGCTATGGCATCGGGAGCCTGGAAGTTGAGTTGGGCGTCCCTCCGAAAATTACGATTAAGCTGAAGACCGGACCGGCGGTAAAAGAGGATAAGCTGACGACGATTTTGCGCGAGCACTGCGGATAAGAAGGTGATCACCGGGATCGTCGCCTCGTTGATTCAGGCGAACAAGCTTCGTGATTCCGTGACGGTGGAAACGCTGGAGCTTGGAGAGGTGCAGATCACAGTGGCTACACCACCGAATATCACCATGCACTGGAATGATCGAGGTGATAGCAAGGCTACGACCGCGGTTGCGTAATGCTCTGTCTGTGCGCGAGATCCGTTGGACTTCGTACGTACCACTCCCTTGTTTTGGTGCAGTTCGGCTGACGCTCTACACAGGTTAAGCGGGAGGTCCCTTCGACTTCGCTCAGGGCAGGCTCTTCGCTACGCCTGAAAAACGGCTACGCTCAGGATGACAAGACTGGAAGCCACCTAGGATTTTCTAGAGCGGTGCTTTTTCCCAAGGCAATGCCTTTTTAGAACTAGTGGTTTTCTAGATCCAAAAGCGATCTCCGGCCCACTGGGCCGGCAACCCACATCTCGCGAAAGAAGCGAGTAGGGATCCCTTCGGCAAGCTCAGGGCAAGCTCTTCGACTGCGTGAGTGCTTCGCTTCGCGGAGCACTCACTCCGCTCAGGATGACATTGGGTAAAAGGCCGATCTGTACCACTACCGCACTGTCGCCTCACGCGAATTTTGACCTACCCAAGTTGTTATACTGTTTAAGCTTAAATCGCCATCCTTTAAGGATGGATGGGGCACTTGGATTTGCTTCTGAGGACAGCGGGAGTTATGAAACCCACCTTCAGCATCGGGGTCGAAGAGGAATATCAGACCATAGATCCAGAGACACGGGATCTGCGGTCACATATTCAGGCGGAGCTGCTTGAGAAGGGCCAGCTGATCTTACAAGAGCGTGTGAAGGCGGAGATGCATCAGTCGGTGGTGGAGGTGGGGACTGGGGTCTGCGCGAATATCAAGGAAGCCAAAGCCGAAATCAAGATGTTGCGGCGCGACATTGTGAGGCTGGCCAAAGAGAATGGGTTGAGGCTAGCGTCGGTGGCGACGCATCCGTTTGCGGACTGGCGGGTGCAGGAGATCCATCCCGACGAGCGTTATAAGAATATTGTTGAGGACATGCAACTGGTGGCGCGGGCGAACCTGATTTTCGGCTTGCACGTGCACATAGGGATTGAGGATCGCGAAACCGCGATCCACATGATGAATCATGCGCGGTATTTTTTGCCCCATCTGCTGGCGCTCTCCACGAATTCGCCGTTCTGGCTGGGGATGAATACGGGGTTGAAGTCTTACCGCTGCAAAGTGTTCGACAAATTTCCGCGAACGAATATTCCGGATTATTTCCCGAGCTGGGGCGAGTACGAGAACTTCATCAAGCTGCTGATCAAGACCAACTGCATCGATAACGCTAAGAAGATCTGGTGGGACATCCGGCCACATCCATTTTTCAATACGATTGAATTCCGGGTATGCGATATTCCGATGCGGGCCGACGAGACGATCGCGCTGACGGCACTGATTCAGGCGACCGTGGCGAAGCTGTATAAGCTGCATACAGCGAATCAGGGATTTCGCTTGTACCGGCGGGCATTGATTATGGAGAACAAGTGGCGGGCGTCGCGTTACGGGCTCGATGGGAAGATGATTGATTTTGGCAAGCAGACGGAAGTGCCGGCGCGGGATTTGATCCGCGAATATTTGGATTTTGTGGACGATGTGGTGGATGAGTTGGATTCTCGCGAGGAACTGGAGTACATCCATACGATTCTGGAGCGTGGCAGCGGCGCGGACCGGCAGTTGCGCGTGTATCAGGACACGGGAGACTTGAAAAAAGTTGTCGATTACGTCATCGAAGAAACAGAGGCGGGACTGGCAGAGGACGAGCCAGCTTCCGTGAGAAAAGCAGGATAATGGATATCCACGTGGAAGGAACCAAGGACCAAGTCAAAAACCCCACCCCTTCGGCAAGCTCAGGGCCGGCTCCGCCGCAAAGTGCTCGCCAGGGATGGGGCGCCCGGAGTAATCACATTCCCTTCGATCCCGAGTACACGCCGGGGGCGCGAAATGCGGTGAAGGTTTGCCTGCGGGTGCAGCCTGACGAGAAGGTTTGCGTGATCACCGACGAGGCGACGATCGAGATCGCGGCGGCCATCGTGCATGAGTTGGAGGAGCTTGGAGCTCCTTACCATGCGTGGGTGCTGGAAGATTTGGCACCGCGGCCGTTGAAGGATTTGCCGAAAGAAATTCTGGACGATCTGGAGACGAGCCAGGTTTCGATCTTTGCGGTGTGGGCGCAGAAGAATGAGCTGCACACGCGCATGCAGATGACGGACGTGGTGAACCGGCGAAAGATCCGGCATGCGCACATGGTGAACATCAACCGGCAAATCATGCTGGAAGGGATGCGGGCGGATTTCCAGAAGGTGGACCGGCTAAGTGCAAAGATTGTGGCGATGGTGCGGAAGGCGAAGCGTGTGCGCGCGAAGACCGCTGCTGGGACGGATTTGACGGCGGATTTGAATCCGAATTACCACTGGCTGAAGACGAGCGGAATTATTTCTCCGGAAAAATGGGGGAACCTGCCAGGCGGAGAGATTTTTACTACGCCGGGCGAAGTGAATGGGACCTTCGTGATCGATGGAGTCGTTGGCGACTATCTGTGCACGAAGTTTGGGGATCTGAAGGAGACGCCGCTGACCGTGCGTATGAAGAACAACCGGCTCACTGAGGCGCACTCGGAGAATCGCGAACTGGAAGATGACTTCTGGAAATACACGCACACCGATGGAAACAGCGACCGGGTGGGCGAATTCGCGATTGGTACGAACATTGATTTAAAGAATGTGATTGGCCAGATCCTGCAGGATGAAAAGTATCCCGGAGTGCATATCGCATTTGGAAATCCGTATGGGGCGCACACCGGGGCGGAGTGGGATTGCTCGACGCACATCGACGTGGTTGGACGGAAGTTCAACATCTGGGTGGATGACGAGCAGATCATGCAGGATGGAAAGTTTCTAGTCGAGGCGTGAGGCGCGCATGTCAGAGATGGTGTTGACGCTTCAACAATCCACGGCTGACGCGATTAAGAATCTATACTCGGCTTTCAATGCGCGCGACATCGAAACTTGCCTGGCCGGTATGCAACCTAACGTCGAATGGCCCAACGGCATGGAAGGTGGCACGGTATACGGGCGCGACGGCGTTCGCGACTACTGGATGCGGCAGTGGAGCATGATCAATCCTCATGTCGATCCGGTAAAGATTGAAGCCGATGCTAGGGGTTGCGTAGTGGTGGACGTTCATCAGGTCGTGCGCGAGTTGGACGGCAAAGTCCTACTCGACCGGATGGTCGAGCATATTTACTCTTTCGACGATGGTCTGATTCGCAGCATGGAAATCCGGGATTAGAATTTCGTGTTGCCACCATGATTCCCTCCTTGCGCAAGCAGTTTAATGCCAGCTTTACTCCCGAAAAATATCAGACGTTCTTGCAGCGAATTGACGATGCGAGCGATACGCACGTGGAGTTCCGGCTGGCGGAGACTCCTTGCTTTTTTCCGTCGGCACTGCTCGACCAGATGACGGATTACGGGAAGGAATTGATCCGGCAGTTGGTCGAGAATAAGGATTACCGGGAACGGTTGAATGCATCCATCCCGGCGGAATTTCGAGTTGCGAATGAACCGGATCATCCCATGTTTGTGCAAGTGGATTTTGGGCTGGTGCGGGACGCGAACGGCGAATTGCAGCCGAAGTTGGTGGAGTTGCAGGCCTTCCCTTCCCTCTATGCGTATCAGGTGACGCTGGCGCAAAACTACATCGATGTTTTTGGCCTGCGCCGATTTGAAGGTGGCAAAAACCTCAAGTTCTTCTTGAGCGGCTTGGATGAGAAATCTTATCGCGAGCTGTTGCGGTCGGCGATTGTGGGCCAGCAGGATCCGGAAAATGTGATTCTGATGGAGATCGATCCGGAGGGGCAGAAGACGCTGCCGGATTTCAATCTCACCGAAAAAATGCTGGGGGTGAGGACCGTTGATATTACGTCGATCCGGAAGCATGGGTCCCAGCTTTATTACATGCGGCGCGGGGGCCGGGTGGAGATTCGGCGGATTTACAACCGGGCCATTGCCGATGAATTGCAGCGCAGGAATGCGGGGCTGGGTTTTGATTGGCGCGACGATCTCAATGTGGAGTGGGCGGGACATCCGAACTGGTATTTCCGCATCAGCAAGTTTTCGATTCCCTATCTGAAGCATGAATCGGTGCCGAAGACGTGGTTTTTGGACCGGCTGGAGAGGATTCCGGACGATCTGGAGAACTATGCGCTGAAACCTCTTTATTCGTTTGCGGGGCTGGGCGTTGTGATTGGGCCGAAGAGGCAGGATATCGAAGCGATTCCGGCGGAGAAGCGGGGCGATTACATTTTGCAGGAGCGGCTCAATTTCGAACCGGTGATTGAGACTCCGATGGGCATGACCAAGGCGGAAGTAAGAGTCATGTATGTGTGGCTGGACAAGCTGACGGCAGTGCTGACGATTATCCGCATGGGGCGCGGGTTGATGATGGGAGTGGATCACAACCGGAATATGGATTGGGTTGGGGCCTCGGCGGGGTTGTATGTGGGTTGAGAAGCGGTTTCTTAATGGTGGGCGGCGAGTCGAGCGGCATAAACCTGCTCGGTGACTCTTTTTGTGATGGTGGTTGCGAGTTCGCTGCCATCGTGGCGGCGAATGTAAAATTTGTCGCCGGCGATGCGCAGGGGTACTTGGTCACCGGGTTTCCACTCGCCGGGAGTGTAGCTGCCGGCTGCGTCGGGATCATACTCGCAGGTGTATAACACGCCTTCGAACTTGATCACGACCGCGGGGCGGAGGAGTTGGGTGGCTTGCTCCTTGAGGATTTCAAGCTCGGCCTGACACCAGTTTTCGACATCGTGGCCGCGGACGGAGCCGCTGCGTTCGAAGAGTTCCGTGGCGCGACGGCGAATGGCATCCTGCATCTGAGGAGAGTAGCTTCCGGACGTCTTTGTTCTTGCTTTTACCATGGCAGAACTTCCCCGGTGTTCCGGGGTTCGCTTTAGAGTAATCCCATGTCTACCGCTGGTAAATGACTGAGGTCGAGGTGCAGAAACGGAAGGACAGCTCGGCGGCCGGTTTGGGAATCGTATTCAGCGTGGGACAGATGCTTATCGCATGGACATCGCGGTAGTCGTGTGAGGTTTTAATATGGGTTACCTCCAGCTCTCAGTGGTCTTCTTTATGCTGTCGGTTTCAGGTTTCGCGCAACGGTCCGTGTCGCCGTCCCCGGACTCGCCGTTGGCGGAAGCTACAGCGCACACCGCTGTTGATCGGCGCATTTCAATTGATGTGGTTGTGACCGACAAATCCGGCAAGCCTGTGTCTGGCTTGCAGCAGCAGGACTTTACACTGCTCGATGACAAACAACCGAGGACGATTACCAGTTTTCGAGTGGTGAATGAAACGGTTGAGCCGGATGATCCTCCAATGCAGGCCATTTTGCTGGTGGATGCGGTCAATACATCGTTTTTGAGCGTAAGCCGCCAGCGGCAAGAGCTGGAGAACTTTCTGCGGCAGGATGGCGGGAAGCTGTTGATGCCGACGTCCCTCATTTTTCTCAGTGACAAATCAACCGAGATCAAGCCAATACCGACTCGAGACGGAAACGCCTTAGCAGATTCTTTGAAGGCCAGTGCGTCGAGCCTGCGCGTGATCGGCAGGTCGCAGGGATTTTATGGTGCGGTGGACCGCGCTCAGATTTCCCTCCGTGCCCTCGAAGGACTTACCACTTATGAGGCGACGCAGCCCGGCAGAAAGCTGCTGATCTGGCTGAGCACTGGATGGCCGTTGCTTTCGGGGCCACATACCTATCTGAGCGAGAGAGATCAGCAGGGGCTCTTCAGTATGATCGTCGACCTTTCTGCGGCTATGAGACAGGCTCGCATCACGGTTTACAGCATCGACCCGGCGGGAACCGCAGATGCCGGCAGCTTTCGAACGTTTTTTTACGAGACATTCCTCAAGGGCGTGAAGTCGGCCAAGAGCGTACAGAACGGCAACCTTGGATTGCAGGTGTTGGCGGTGCAGAGTGGCGGCCTGGTGCTTACTTCGAGTAATGACATCGTTTCATCGATGACCAAGTCCGTGGCTGACGGAAAGGCTTTCTATACGTTGTCCTTCGATTCTCCTCCTGCGGATAATCCGAACGAATATCACAACCTTCAAATCAAAATTGATAAACCGGGGCTCACGGCTCGGACGCGAACTGGGTACTACGCCCAGCGGTAGGGGCCGAATTTATTGACTAGAATTCATCTCCAAAAAGAACCAAAAGTACACCGAGGACGGCATTCGTCCCGGTCGGGCCTTGAAAATGGCAGCTTCACGTACTGGAAATCGCCTTATGCCGTCAGCACCGCAGCACTCCACTTCTCGCAAGGGAAGCGAGAAATTGATTTTCTAGAAACGTGCTTTTTCCTGAGGCAATGCCTTGCTAGAACTAGTGATTTTCTAAGCGGCGCTCTTTCCTAGGGCGGTGCCGTTCTAGAGCTAATGCTTTACCTAGATCTGGAAACCATCTCCATAGTTGACACGAAGAGTAAGTAAGTTTCCCTCTGAGGCTAAAGCCCTCATCTTTAACTTGGTTTGGTGGCACGGCTGAAGCCGTGCCCTACCCCAAACCATTTATGAGGTCGCTTCTTGTAGCATTCCCCATCGCGTAATGCCACGTCAATGGTTGACCGGAACCGCTGGCGGGCCTAACATTACCGCGTTCGGGGGATTAGTGTTTTCATGATTGGCCAGACAGTATCCCACTACCGCATCCTGGGAAAGCTTGGGGGCGGTGGCATGGGTGTGGTGTACGAAGCCGAGGACCTAAAGCTTGGGCGGCACGTCGCGCTCAAGTTCATCCCCGAAAATCTGGTCGGCGACCCCAAGTCGCTGGAGCGATTCGAGCGTGAAGCCCGCGCTGCTTCCCTGCTGAACCATCCCAATATCTGCACGATCCATGGCATTGAGGATAACAACGGGCATCCCTTCATCGTGATGGAAAAGCTGGATGGCGAGAGCCTGAAGCAATGCATCGCAGGCCAGCCCGTGGCGACGGAAAAGCTGCTCGACATCAGCATTCAGGTGGCGGATGCGCTGGCGGCGTCGCATGCCAAGGGAATTGTGCACCGGGATATCAAGCCAGCGAATATTTTTCTGACTCCGAGCGGGCAGGTGAAGGTACTGGATTTCGGATTGGCGAAGTTAGTGCACAACGTTGGGACCGACAGCGATGGCGGAGTGCTGGATAATTCGTTGACCGCGGTGGGGGTGATTCCGGGCACGGCGGTTTATATGTCCCCGGAGCAGGCGCGGAGCGAAGAAATCGACTTCCGCAGCGACCTGTTTTCCTTTGGCGTGGTGATGTATGAGATGTCGACCGGGAAGAAGCCGTTTACCGGTAAGAACTCGCTGATGACGCTGGACGCGGTGCTGCACGACAAGCCGGTGCCGCCGGGAGAATTGAATCCGAAAGTGCCGGTGGAATTGGAAGGCATCATCGGCAAAGCGATGGAGAAGGACCGCAAGGAGCGCTACCAGAGCGCCACGCAGATCAAAGCGGACTTGCAGGTTCTGAAACATCAGACGGAATCCGGATTGGTGAAAAGTGGCCTGCACCAAAGCAGGCTGCGGGTGGCGAGCAAAACCTTTGGGCGAAGCGGCAGCCGATTGCAGTTGTGGCTGTTGCTGGGGATGGCAGCAGTTCTGGTTACGGTTCTGGCGGCGGTGGGCGCTTACTGGGTGAAGCACCGGTCGGCGGCGAGCGCGGAGCTGCAGAATGCGATTGCGGTTTTGCCATTGCAGAACATGAACGGAGATTTTAGCGTCGATTACCTGCGATTTGCCTTGGCGGACGAGTTGACCAGCGTGCTGACCTATTCGCGTTCGTTGGAGGTGCGGCCTTCTTCGGTCACGCGCAAGTACGTGGAAGCGGATTTGGATCCGCGCAAGGTTGGGCAGCAACTGCGCGTGGGCAGGCTACTGACCGGGCACTTTATGCGGCAGGGCGAACAGCTAACGGTGACGCTGGAAGCCATTGATGTGGCGAGCGACCGGTTGCTGTGGCAAGGCAGCGCCACGGCGAATGTGAATGATTTAATTTCGCTGCAGAGTCAATTGAGCACGCAGGTGCAGAATGGATTGTTGCCGGCGCTGGGCGGTGGCACGGGAGAAGATTTCACTACGGCAGCGCGTCCGAAGAGCCAGGAGGCGTACGACCTCTATCTGCATAGCCTCGCGCTGCCGCATGATGCCGGTCCTAATAAGGATGCGATCGCAGTGCTGGAACACGTGGTCGGGGTTGACCCCGGATACGCGCCGGCTTGGGAAGCGCTGGGGCTGCGGTATTACTACGATTCGTATTACGGCGGTGGCGGAGAGCAGATGTTCCAGCGCTCGAATACGGCGTATGAAAAAGCTATTACGCTGGATCCGAACCGGATGGGAGCGGCAAGCCATTTGATCACTAACCGCGTAGAGCGGGGCGAACTGGGCCGGGCTTACGATGCCGCGGCAGACCTGGTGCGCCGGCGTCCGCAGAGCGCGTATGCGCACTTTGCTTTAAGCTATGTACTGCGTTATGCCGGTATGCAGGAGCAGGCTACGCAGGAGTGCAACACGGCGCGGCAGCTCGACCCCGGAAACTTCGATTTCCGGTCTTGCGCGTGGGCTTTCCTGGAACTGGGCAAGACCGACCGTGCGATGGATTTTGTTCAACTGGACGCGGGGTCGGAATGGTCAGCTTGGGTAAAGCCGTATGTTTACCTGACGGCGGGTAATTTGGCGCAGGCGCGCGAGGCGGTGAAGGGCGTTGCCAAGGCGACTCCTTATCATCGAGAGTTGCTGGTGGCCTGCACGCAGGCTCAGAAACCGGCGGATTTCGACCGGATTGTGCGCGAGGCGGAATCTTCGACCATGATGGAACCTGATCCGGAAGCGTGGTACCACGTGGGAGCGCTGATGGCGTACTGCGGGCAAAATGAGCCGGCGTTGCGGTTGCTGAAAGCGGCGGTGCAACAGAATTATTGCGCCTATTCGGCGCTGCTGGAGGATCCGCTGCTGAAAGGCCTGCGCAAGGAGACGGCATTTAATGAGGTGTTGACTGCGGGCAGCGCGTGCCAAGAGGCGCTGAAGGAAGGGCGGCAGTAGAGCTCAGGTCTCGGGTGTTAGGTCTCAGGTCTCAGTAAATGTGGTTCTTTGGCGGTTGGTACGGTTTGCCCGGCGCAAATCTAATTTATCTGGTGGAAAAATTTGCGTCGGACAGGGGTTAGGCCCCATCCTTGTATGGTGAAATATTCGGGACCTAACCTTACCCGCCGGTCGACGCAGCTCTTCCGTTCTATTCGAAACCCAATCGTCCGCAATTCTTTCGCGTTTCTGCTGCTGTTGATTCCCATTCTACTGGTGGCTTCGCCGCAGCAGACGGGTGAGCATTCTCCTCGTCCCGTTGCGGCCGCGCCGGATGGTGAAAATCGTAAGGCGTCGGACGCCAACTTTCCGCAACTTCCCTATCAGGGAACTCCTGCCGAACTTGCACAAGATGAGGGAATTCTGGGCTTGCGTCAAACGCTGCGGCGGCTGGGCACGACCGCGCGGCTGATGCAAACGGTGGCGCATCCTGACGATGAAGATGGCGGAATGCTGACGCTGGAGTCGCGCGGGCATGGGGCGAGCGTGCTGCTGATGACGCTGAATCGCGGCGAAGGCGGACAGAATAAAGTCGGCAGCAATTTGTCAGATGTGCTCGGTGTGTTGCGGACGCTGGAACTGCTCGCTGCGGACGAGTATTACGGCGTGCAGGAACGATTTTCGCGGGTGGCGGATTTTGGGTTTTCAAAAAGTCCAGATGAGACTTTTGCGAAGTGGGGCGGACACGATGTGGCGGTCGCGGATATGGTGCGAGTGATTCGGACGTTTCGTCCGGATGTGCTGGTGGCGCGCTTTTCCGGCACGGAACGCGATGGCCACGGGCATCATCAGGCTTCGAGCATTCTGGCGAAAGAAGCGTTTCGGGCGGCGGCTGATCCCAAGCGGTTTTCTGAGCAGATTGCACAGGGATTGCAACCCTGGCAGGCGAAGAAGTTTTACATCGGCAATGTCTGCGGATTTGGTGCGATGACCTGTCCAGATAAGGATTGGACGTTGAAGCTGAACACGGGCGGGGCCAGCGCCGATCTGGAGGGATCGTACGTGCAGTTTGCCATGCGAGGGTTGCGGCATCAACTATCGCAAGGATCGGCAAACTGGACGGTGGATCCGGGAGATCGATTTACGTTCTATCGGCTGGTGGATTCGGTTGCGCCTGCGAAGCTGGATAAGGATGGACATGAAAAAGATTTTTTCGACGGGATCGATACAAGTTTGCAGGGACTGGCCGCGAGGCTGGGAAAGGAAGAAGCGAAAGTTCCGAAGTTGCGGCAGGAATTGTCGAAAATTGCAGAGAAGGTTCGACAGGCGAGCGATGAGGCGAAGGGGCAGGATGCGTCGGCTGCTGCCGCGCCTTTGATGGGAGCTGTAGCGGGATTCGAGGAGGCGGCTGCAGAAGTCGGAAAGGCGAGCTTGAGCGCGAGTGCGAAAGCCGATTTGCTGATGCGGCTGGAAGAAAAACGCGAGCAGGCGGAAACCGCGCTGAATCTGGCTCTGAACGTGACGCTGGAGGCGACGGTGGTCACGCGGGCGGACCCGAGCCCTACAGTTCCGAAAGAAACGGATGCGACGACTGCGGTTTCGCCGGGGCAAGACTTTCTAGTCGCCGTCGATTTTCACAACGGATCGAAAGACCGCGTGTTTATCGACCGGCTGAAGCTTGAGGTGCCGGAGGGCTGGGCGACGATTTCCGATAAGACGAAGCGAACTCCGATAAAGCCGGGCGAGAACGAGCATGTTGTCTTTCGGCTGCGCGTGCCGAAAAATGTGGCGTACACGCGGCCTTACTGGCATCGCGATAACCCTGAAACAGAGAGCCTGGTTCACATCGACGATGAGAAGTATGCGACGCTTCCCTTCCCGCCTCCGTTGCTGCGGGCGCAGGTGGAGTATTCGATTGCCAACGCTAGTGGCGCACAGGGAAAGAGCGGCATTGGGGCGACGGTTGTCACTCGCTTTATGGACGATGCCGACGTGGAGCGGGCGCGGCCGCTGGCGGTGGTCCCGGCATTTTCGGTTGCGTTGGAACCGGGTACGCAAGCGATTTCGGCGCACAATGGCGCGAGTTCAACGGTGACGGTGGGCGTGACCAGCAATTTAACCCGTGAAACTCGAGGTGTGCTGCACCTGGAGTTGCCGGAAGGTTGGCGATCGGAACCGCCACAATTTGCCGTGGACTTTACGCAACGCGGCGAGAAGCGCGACTTTCAGTTCAAGGTTTTTCCTGCAGGTTTGCAGGAAGGCAAAGCCGAGGTGCGCGCGGCACTGCAAGCGGATATCGCCGGTGAGAACGAGAAATTCAGCGAAGGCTACACACTGGTTTCACGCGAGGACTTGGGAAGCTTCTACTATTACCAGCCTGCGGTGCAGCGGGTGAGTATTGTCGACGTCAAAGCGCCGCATGATTTGAAGATTGGCTACATCATGGGCGCTGGTGACGACATCCCGACGGTGTTGAAGCAGGTGGGAATGGACGTGAGGGTAATTCCTGCGGAGACGTTAGGGAGCGAGATCCTGAGCGGGTATGGCACGATTGTTCTTGGAATTCGAGCGTATGACACGCAGAAAGAAGTTGCGGCCAATAATAAAAAGTTGCTCGATTTTGTTCGTGACGGCGGAACGCTGGTGGTGCAGTACAACGCTGGAGTTGGTGACTTTAATGGCGGGCACTTTACGCCGTACTCCGCGGAGCTGAGCCGGGCGCGGGTTTCGGTGGAGGAGGCTGCGGTCGATATTCTTGCGCCGGAGGATGGGATATTTCATTATCCGAATACGATTACGGCTCGCGACTTCGATGGTTGGGTGCAGGAACGCGGGCTTTATTTTATGGACAAGTGGGACGAGCATTTCAAGCCGCTGCTATCGTGTCACGATCCGGGCGAGGACGCGCAGAAGGGCGGACTGCTGCGGGCGCAGTACGGCAAGGGAACGTATATTTACACGGGATACGCATTCTTTCGGCAGTTGCCGGCTGGAGTTCCGGGAGCGGTGCGGCTGTATGTAAATCTGTTGAGCGCGGGGCATGAAAAGCAGTAGTCAGTACCCAGTACCGAGTACCCAGTTTCCGGTGAGATCTGCACGATTTCTCAATCCATGAAGCGACAAGAGCAATGGAAGCCTGTCTTGGATGCTGAGCATCAGAAGTGGAATGCAAAATCATTGGCGGAGCTTGTCAACGAGTTGCAAGTGGAACAAGCCTATGAAGATGAATTCGGCGGCAAGCGATACCAAGTCGAAGTGCAAATCCTTGAGAACACGCAGAAGTACTTGCACGTGGGGGTGGACGTAGACGACGGCAGGATGCCCGCCTCACTACGACCGTTAGGATCGAGCTTTATTCGCGAGAAACAGGGCGGCGAAAAAGACAAGTAAACATAATGCACGCGATTCGTATTCACTCCTACGGTGGTCCCGAGGTCATGCAATGGGAAGAAGTTCCGACACCGATCCCCGGTCCGGGGCAGGCCCTGATACGCGTAGAGGCCGCCAGCGTTAATTTTCTCGACATCCAGAAGCGCCGCGGAGAGCTTGTGGGGCAAGCGTTCTACCGGCGCGATGCGGGAAATAAACCCGACCTGCCGGCCACTCTTGGTAGCCAGGGAGTGGGGATCGTAGAAGCGGTCGGTCCTGACGTCCACAATGTTCACGCGGGCGACCGGGTTGTCTTCGTGGGAGATTCTTACGCCACACATGCGCTTGCTCCGGCCGCGTGGCTCATTCGCGTTCCGGAAGGCGTCGGCTTAGAACATGCGGCGGCGGGTATGAATCAGGGGTTCCTCGCTTATGCGTTCACGCATTTTGCCTATCCGGTGAAGGCTGGAGATTGGTGCCTGATCCACGCAGCGGCTGGGGGCATTGGACTGTTGCTTTGCCAGATGGCGAAGATGCGCGGGGGCCGCGTGATTGGGGTAACATCCAGCGCAGAGAAGGCCAAATTTGTAAAAGCATCTGGCGCAGACGAGGTTATTATTTCGACGCAATCTGATATTGCGAAGGAAGCGAAGCGGATCGCTGGAGGCCGAGGGGTCAGCGTGGTTTTCGACGGAGTCGGCAAAGATACGTTTGAGGCCAGCCTCGACAGCTTGGCTCCCGGTGGCTATCTTGTGATCTACGGGCAGTCGAGTGGGTACGTGCCGCCGTTTGATCTCATGAAGCTTCAGGAAAAGGGATCGTTGTTTCTGACTCGCACGAACGGGAGTCCTTATTCCAAGGAATATCCTCGTTACCTCGAACAGTTCGTTGACTGGGTAAGGCAGGGGAAACTTTCCATCCGGATTGATCGCACGTATCCGCTGGCGAATGCCGCTCAGGCGCATGCGGCATTTGAACAGCGGAAGATTAGCGGAAGAGTCTTGCTTCTTCCTTAGCCATCGCGACGCGCCTTACACGAAATGCACGCGCTACCGCAAAACAATTCGGATTCTCCTGGCCTGATCCGCGGGATGGGGTTGGGGAGCGCGACTGCGCTCAACATGATCGACATGATCGGCGTGGGGCCGTTCATCACCATGCCGCTGGTTTTGGGAGCGATGGGCGGGCCGCAAGCGCTGCTGGGATGGATTGTTGGTGCGCTGTTGGCTGTGTGCGACGGGCTGGTGTCGGCTGAATTGGGATCGGTGTTTCCTGGATCGGGCGGATCGTATCGCTACTTGAGCGAGATCTACGGGCCGAAGAAATGGGGAAGGCTGATTTCGTTTCTGTTTATCTGGCAGCTATCGTTCAGCGCTCCCCTGTCGATTGCCAGCGGCTGCATTGGGCTGGCGGGCTATGCCGCATACTACTGGCCGAGTTTGGAAACGATTTATTCCGCGCACACTTCGTCGGCGCACATCCCGTGGGCGGGATCACTTCAAATCAGTTGGGTCGTGACGCCGGGAACCGCGCTGGCGATCGGCATTTGTATTTTCACGGTCGTGCTGCTCTATCGACGGATCACAGTGATCGGACGGCTTTCGAAAGCGCTGTGGGTGATTGTGATGGGGACGATGGGATGGATCATCTTCGCGGGGTTGACGCATTTCAACGCGGCGCGCGCGTTCGATTTTCCTCCCGGCGCGTTTACGCTGTCGCGCGGGTTTTTCGCCGGACTGGGCGGTGCGCTTCTGGTGTCCACTTACGACTACTGGGGTTACTACAATGTTTGCTATTTGGGCGATGAAATAAAAGATCCGACGCGCAATATTCCACGAGCCTTGCTGCTTTCCATTCTGCTGGTTGCGTGTCTATATCTCATGATGAACCTGTGCATTCTGGCGGTGGTGCCGTGGCGGGAGATGCTGCATGCTGGGCAGAACAACAGCGGGTTGTACGTTGTGTCGATCTTCATGCAGAAGATTTATGGGGCGTGGGCCGCGCGGCTGGTGACGGGGCTGGTGATTGTGACGGCGTTTGCATCAGTTTTTTCATTAACCCTGGGCTATTCGCGAGTTCCTTACGCGGCGGCGCTCGATGGGAACTATTTCCGGGCATTCGCCAAGGTGCATCCGGTCTACCGCTTTCCGTATGTATCGCTGCTGGCACTGGGAGCTGTGGCCGTGGCATTTTGTTTTCTGCGGTTGCGGGATGCGATTGCGGCGCTGGTAGTGATCCGGCTGGTGCTGCAGTTTTTGGTACAGGCAGTCGGACTGATCGTTTTCAGGGTGACGCGGCCGGAGGTGGTGCGTCCATTTCGCATGTGGCTGTATCCTTTGCCGGCGCTGGCGGCGATTGCCGGATTTTTGTTTATCCTGTTCAATCGCGAAAACGCGTTGAAGGAAGTGCGATATGCGGTTGTGATATTGTTTGCCGGGCTGGCGGTTTACATGATTCGCGCGTGGCGCGGGCGGGAGTGGCCGTTCGGGGTGGTGAAGGCTTCGGGTTAGGTCGCTTTGCGGAGTGGGCAAAACCGTTAACACAGAGGAACAACAGGTAAGACAATTTTGGACCATCGTCGGTGGTCATGAAATTTGGAGGAGATCATGGTGAGGAAAACGGTTATCGGTTTTGCATGCTGTTTACTGGGGTTGGCGACGATTGCGACGGCTCAGAACAACAAGGGGAAGGATGAACATCGAACGGTCACGCAAGTGTTGGACCAGTCTGTGAGTAATGCTGAGCACGAGTTCGTTCCGGCGGCGGAGGCGATGCCAGAGGATAAATTCGGATTCGCTCCGACCAATGGCGAGTTCAAAGGCGTGCGGACTTTTGCCGAGCAGATCAAGCACGTTGCGGCGGTGAACTACATTTATGGCGGGGCGATTCTAACCGAAAAGCCACCGGTGGATGTGGGCGAAGAGTCGGGGCCGGCATCGATTAAGACAAAGGCAGAAATCATCACTTATCTGAAAGATTCATTCGCCTATGTGCACAAGGCCATTCAGACGATTAACGAAAAGAATCTGGTGGAACCAGTGAAAAGCCCGTTCGGTGAAGGATCGGTGACGCGGCTTGGAGTCGCCACGAGCGTTGGTGCGCATTGCTCCAACCACTATGGACAGATGGTAGAGTACCTGCGCATGAATGGCATCGTGCCGCCGGGAAGTCGGTAGCTGGTTACCGCCATGTTATCGACTTTGGCGGTTAGCGCCGGCCGCGCCGCGGGGCTACGGAGGTGAGCACCAATTCCGCTCGGAAGCCATTGCGCTTTAAATGTGCGGCCACAGATTCGCGTGCCTTCTTTGCCGAGGAATTTGGGTCGAGAAAAACGATCACCGAAGGACCGGCACCGCTAAGGGCAGCGCCAAGGATGCCGGGTTTGCCAGTCAACTCCAACAGGCATGGAAGCAAAGGGCAAAGTGCGGCGCGATAGGGCTGATGAATGCGGTCTTCGAGCGCGGCGGCGAGTAACTTCGGGCGTCCCTGCGTGAAAGCGGCAAGCAGCAGCATGGAGTTCTGAATGTTGACCACAGCGTCGGCGCGGGGATAGGTCGCGGGCAGAACGCGGCGGGCCTCATCGGTAGACAATCGCTGCTCGGGGATGGCGAGGAGCAGCGGCCACTTCCCTTTCGGACGAACCCCAACCACCAGCGCCTCGGCCTCGCCGGACATTCGCGCAACGGTCAGGCCGCCCATCCAGCAGGCGGATGCGTTATCGGGATGGTGCTCACGCCGGGAGGCCTCGCCGATGATTTGAGCATCACTCCAATGCAAATGGCCGAAGTGATTGGCCAGTGCAATGCCCGCCAGCCGTGCCGCTGCGGAAGAGCCGCAACCTTTGCCGATGGGGATATCGTTCTTGATGCGAAGAGATAGAGGAACGATCTCCCAACCATGAGTTTGGAGAACCTCGCGGTAGGTGGTGAGGATGAGGTGATTTTCCGGCGCGCCGCAGATTTCCTGATCACGGCCGGTGGCGCGGATCGAGAAATCGGACGCGGGCCGGGCATCGATCTTGATGTAAAGATTCATTGCGAGGCCGGCAGCATCGAAGGCCGGGCCAAGGTTGGCAGAAGTGGCCGGCAACTCCAGGTGCAGAGAGAGAGGGCGTCTACGCTTTTTCTTGCTTTTCTTTTCGATCTTAGACATTCGAGTTTGTCGGGTGGGCTTTTTCTGCCTGGTCCAGAGTCTTGAGTACAGCGTCGAGATTAGCGTCGAGGACCATGGGAGGATGACGGAATGGATTCAGCGTAGCGCTTTGGGATTCGTGAATGGTGCCGCGGAATAAATCGCCGCGATGGAATTCCATGGTGAAGTCGGGATCTTTCAGCAAGTTTCCGGTGAGAACCAGGACCACGGTTTCATCCGGCTTCACGAAACCTTGCTGCAGTAGCTTTCTGAGACCAGCCAGGGTTACGGCGGAAGCGGGCTCGCAGCCAATTCCTTCGGCGCCGATTTCGGCCTTGGCTCGCGCCATCTCGAGTTCGCTGACTTGCTCGCAGGCGCCGCCGGTAGCGTTGATGACATTCACCGCTTTTTGCCAGGAGGCGGGATTGCCGATGCGGATCGCGGTCGCGCGAGTTTCGGCTTCTACGTTGATGAGTTGTTTGCCACTAGCTTCGCGGAGAGTGCGCACCAGCGCGTTCGCACCTTCGGCTTGAATCACAGACAACTTGGGCAGACGCGGGATCAAGCCGATGTCGCGCATTTCGAGCAAGGCTTTGCCGATGGCGGAACTGTTGCCGAGATTGCCGCCGGGCACGATGATGTGATCGGGCAGATGCCAGTCGAGTTGTTCGAGCAATTCGAAGGCGAGAGTTTTTTGTCCCTCAAGGCGGAATGGGTTGATGGAGTTCAGCTGATAGACAGGCGCACGCCGCACGAGTTCCTGCAGCAGACGGAGGCAGCCATCAAAATCGGTGCGGAGTTGGCAGGTGAGTGCGCCGTAATCGAGCGCCTGCGAGAGCTTGCTCCAGGAAATTTTGCCTTCGGGCACGAGGACCAGGCTGCGCAGATCACCGCGCGCGGCGTAAGCAGCCATGGATGCCGAAGTGTTGCCGGTGGAGGCGCAGGCGACCCATGAGTATCCGGCCTGCTTGGCGAAGGTTGAAGCGACGGTCATGCCAGCATCTTTGAAGGAACCGGTCGGATTCATCCCTTGATGCTTGGCGAAAAGGCGCCGAACTCCAGTGCTGTAAGAGGATCGAGGAAGTTCATACAGCGGAGTGTTGCCTTCGCGCAGAGTGATGACATGGCGCTCAGACTGGGGGGCAGGGAGAAGTTCTCGGAATCGCCACACGCCGCTGAGATCGAGCGGCAAGTTGGAAGAGCGACGCTGATGCCAAACGGATTTCAAGTCCGCAGCGCAAAGCTTGCCGGATTTCCATGAGGGATCGGTGATTTCAAGCAGATTGCCGCACTGCGAGCAACGGAAATCCTGCGCAGGAGCGTGGCTGAGCGCACTGCAGCCGATGCAGTGAAAGCGAAAGGTGGCTGAAGGCACGTCCGGCTCAGAAGTGGCGGAAGAGCGCATGGAGTCGGAGATTATTTTTGGCCTCGCAAATATTGATCGGAGCGGTTGATCCAATCGGCGCGGGGAGGGTTGAACACGTCGAGGTCCACCGTATCTTCGAGGGCTTCGGCGCTGTGGGGCATGTTCGAGGGGATGCAGAGAACTTCGCCGGCGCGAACCACGATTTCCCGGCCGTCGATCGAGAACTTCAGCGCGCCTTCCACGATATAAGTAAGTTGTTCGTTGTGGTGGCTGTGCTCGGGGACAACGCAGCCTTTTTTCAGGAGCACCCGCGCCAACATGATTTCCTGACCGACGACGAACTGGCGCTGCAGAAGGGGGTTCAGGTCTTCAAGCGGAATCGTGTGCCATGGAATGTATTGCAGGGGCGGCGTGCCTGCCGCGTGCTTCGACATGGCGCGTTTTGCGCGCGAGTGAGACTTTGCGTCGTTTGCTTTCTTGCGTGGGGAAGGCTTGGTTTTCAGTTTGTTTTTCATGGCAACAGCGCTCTGGTTTTCTGAAGCGAATCCGCTTCGATTTGTGGCCTTACCATTGTACGAGAAGCGTCTGCTGGAGACTAACGATATCGGAAAGAGGGTAGTGGGTCAGTTTGAAAAGCAGCGTGCGCTTCTCCCGTCGGCGTCATCCCGAAGCCCCGCGTTTTCTCCAGCGGGGCGAGGGATCTCACGCGCAACCGGCCCAGCGCGTAAGCCAAACTGACCCACCACTGTTTTTCTTTCTGATGTTCTTTTGTATGCTTCATGGTCCGATGTTTTCGTCGAGAAGCATCTATGTTGGGTTTCCTAGGGTTTTGAATTTCCTAGGGTGTTGGCTTCCTAGTTTCCTAGCCTCGGTTTTCCTAAGCTCTTGAATTTGAATTTCCTAAGGTTTTGAATTTCGGTGGTGGTGCAATTTGGCTTGCGCGACAGGCCAGTCGAGAAGGAGGTCCTTCGCTACGCCTGAAAAACGGCTGCGCTCAGGATGACAACACTTTAGAGTCGCGACTATGGGTTCCGGCTTGCGGGAGTGCCGGTGGGGATTTAGTCTGGTCGAAACGAGGTATCCATGAAACGGAAGACTCATCATGCCGAAACCAAGGCGGTGCGAGGCGGGGCGGATTTAAAGAAGAAACACGGGCCGGTCTCGACTCCGATTTATCAGACTTCGACGTTTGAAGTCACGGATAACGATGAACAGGAGCGTATCACTTCGACCGACCGCTACTACACTCGCTGGTCAAATCCGACGAATACGGTTGCCGAGGAGACCATCGCCGCGCTCGAAGGTGTGGATGCCGCGCTGACATTTGCCTCAGGCATGGGCGCGATTACGACCACGCTCATGGCGCTGTTAAAGACTGGCGACCATGTTGTGGCGCAGCGCGAGATTTACGGCGGGGTCAGCAAATTTCTGTCGCAATGGCTGCCGAAAATGGGGATTGAGACCACTTTTGTGGATACGACCGAGTATGAGCAGCACGCGCGGGCGATTCGTCCGAATACGAAGCTGTTGTATCTGGAGTCGCCGACAAATCCCGGCTTGCGAGTAGTGGACTTCAAAAAGGCAGCAGCGCTTGCCCGTCAGCACGGACTGGTCAGCATGATCGACAGCACGTTCGGCACGCCCATCAACCAGCACCCGGCCGAGTATGGCATCGACCTGGTCATGCATTCCGGCACGAAGTATTTAGGTGGACATGCGGACCTGACTTGCGGGGCTGTGGCCGGGCGGCGCGAGCTGATCGAACAGATTAAAGATACACGGATCACACTGGGCAATTGCATGGATCCGCATGCGTCGTGGCTATTGATCCGCGGGCTGAGGACGCTGGCGGTGCGCGTGGCGCGGCAAAACGAGAATGCCCAGCGGGTGGCGGAGTTCCTGGCGCAGCACGCGAAGGTACGGAAGGTTTACTATCCGTTTCTGAAGGACCATCCTCAGCATGGGCTGGCGCGCGCGCAGATGAGCGGCGGAGGAGGCATGGTTTCGTTTGAGGTGGAAGGCAACGGCGAGAATGCACGGCGGGTGAGTGAGTCACTGTCCTTGTTTACGTTGGCGACGAGTTTTGGCGGCGTCGAGTCGCTGGTGTCGATTCCGGCGCTAACGTCGCATGCCATGATTTCAGCTGAGGCGCGCGCGAAGATGGGCGTGACCGATCAGATGGTGAGGCTTTCGGTAGGGATCGAGAATGCCGACGATTTGATCGCCGACTTGGAAAGCGCGCTGGAGGCGGTCGTCGTGCCGCAGCCGGTGCAGGTGGGCTGAGGATCCGTGGCTGGTTGTTCTTGGGCTCGTCGTTGGGATGTGGTGTGACAAGAAAATCCCGGCCTTGGGCCGGGATCACCTTTCAGCGCTGGGGAAGAAGACTAGAAAATGAACTTCAGAGCGAATTGCAAGATGCGTGGAAGGTGAGCCGCTGCGGCTTGACCGAAAGCGACTCCGCTCCCAGGGAAAATACAGGAAGAATCGCCCGCATTATTATTGGCTCCGCCGTAGCAACCAATTGAGCTGCCAGCCTGCCCGAACCCCTGGTTATTGGCTGCCGAACCAGCATCGCCTCCCAGCCAGGAATATTCCGTATGGTTGAAGACGTTGAAGGCTTCCGCCCGGAATTCGAAGTATTTGTGTTCGCTGATGGCGAAGTGCTTCAGGAGCGCCATGTCAAAGTTCGTGCGGGTCGGGTTCGTGAGAATGTTTCTTCCCGAGTCGCCGAACGTCAGGCCTTGGGGTGCGACAAATACAGATGGGTTGAAATAGAACGGACCGAAATTATTTCCGGCAAGGGTGTGTGGAATCCCAGAGTGCGGATTACCAATGATGTCAGGCCATGAAGATCCCGAGGTCGCCACACCGCTCCCCACGCCGGCATTGTCTCCCGGGACACTGCCTCCGCCCGCATTATAAATACTGAAAGGCGTGCCGGTTTGGACGATAGTGATTCCGGACCACTGCCAGCCTCCAAGTATCTTGTGAGTCAGACCAGACTTCTTGAACAGGGGCAAATCGTAAACGTAGCCGATATTGAAAACCTGACGCTGGTCGAAGTTGGAGCTGGCCCGGTATAGGTTGAGATTGTAGCTATTGATAGCACCCACATCGCTGTAGTCGGAAGAGTCATCAATCGAGTGGCTGTAAGTGTAGGCAAGATTGAGTTGGAGGCCTCCGATGCTGTGACGAACAGCCACTTCCAACGCATTGTAGTTTGAGCTTGCCGTCTCTTCTTTGCGAGCGATGCTGCCGATGCCGTTATAGGGACGATAGGGATCGGCCACGTTGCCGCAGGCGACGGCGAGATTATTCGCCCAACTTCCTGTGGTGGTAACTCCGCTGCCAGTATCCACGTTGGCGGTAGCCGTAGCTTGCGCGGTGGTGGGATTAATTGAAACGGAGCCGCAATCGTCCGCCGTAATGAGTTGCCCTGGGCCGTATGGATTCAGTGAAGCGGGAACCGGATGAAGTTCGTTGAGTTCATATTCACGGGTCAGGTGAACGCCTGCGCTTCCGACATAGGAGACGGTAGCGACAGTGCTCTTGCCTAGATCGTGTTCGATGTCGAAGTGCCACTGCTGCACATAAGGCCAGATCGCCTTGTTGGGAATGGATACGAACGTCAGAGGAGTCGTGGTAGCGCCCAAGGCCGAAGGATTGACGTTGGCGTAGCCGACGATGTTGGAGACGGTTGCAGTTTGCGTCAGCGGGTTGTATTGCTCCAAGGTTCCGGCATTAGCCTCGCCCTGATTGGTGTGTTCGAAGAAGATGCCGTATCCCCCGCGAATGGCCCATTTCCCATCGCCTTTCGGATCGAAGGCAAAACCGAGCCGCGGGGCCGGGTTAAACAGATGCCCCTTCATGCAACCAGCAGGTACGCCCGCGGTAACGCCGCAATCCACCCATCCGTTGTACTGAGGATTCAGTATGGTGCCTCCTACAAAATCATTGGCATCGGTAAAGCTCGCTCCGGGAATATAGTGTGCAGGATCGAAGTTCCAGGCATTGTGGTGAATTTCACGATAGGTGCCGTAAAGGCTGACCCGGAGCCCAAGGTTCAGGGTAAGGCGCGGGGTAACGTGGAAGTCATCCTGAAAGTATGGTTCGAAGATTTTGTATCGGTTGTAAGTCTTGATTGAAGCCTGTTCCTGCTGATACTGCTGTACATTTCCCTGCAGCAAATCGGCGAAGGCGTTGCCGGTGGTAACCAAGCCGCTGGTGCTGAAGGACAAAATGCCGTTGGTGCTGACGCTTGGCTGGGGGATTTCGTTTTTTTGCGCCGCGACAAAATAGCCGCCGAACTGCAAGTTGTGCTTGCCGACGATCTTGGTGACGTTGTCCTTGTACGTGTAGGTCGGGTTGGAGTTCAAAGGACCGTTGGGAATGTAGCCGGGATCTTCGTTGATGCCGTTGAATACGCCACCGTTGAGGCTGATTCCCGGCACTTTGCCGCCGAAGCCATTCTGGAACACCCCGACTGTTAGCCCGGGGGGACGCTGCCAAGCTGGACCGACGAGATTAAGCGTGATGTGGTCGGTAGTGTAGCTTGCCACAAACTCGTTCAGAAGAGTTGGCGAAGCCGTGGCCGTCAGGCGCGCTACCATGCTGACGCCGGGGCCAACAAAATTCGTCTCCACCGTGGGGAAGCTGGTTCCAGAGGTCCACAAGGGCGTGGGGTAAATCTGGGCCCAGGAGTCGTGGATATACCGAAACGATGCCCGAACCTTGTCGTTGACGTTGTGGTCGATTCGGAATAGTTCCTCGCGCCAGTGGGTCGGAAGAGAAGGATCTTCGAGCCATTGATTCGTGCCAACGTTCGGCAGCGGGATTAAGTTCTCGAGTGCGTTGACGGTGACGGCATCGCTTGGGTTGACCGTAATTTGATTATTGGGAAACGGCAGGCCGGTCTGAGGATTGATGGGGCAATCGCTCGGCGAACTCGCACAAATGTCATTGAAATTCCCAGCGCGATTCGCCACGGACGGAACGGTGGTCAGCGAAAATCCGCTGGGCACTATATCCCGACGCCACTCCTCAGAAAAGAAGAAAAAAGTTTTTTGTTTGTCTTTGTTGTAGAGTCCGGGGATATAAACCGGGCCGCCGATGGTGCCACCGAAGTCGTTCTTTTTGTATGCCGGCACGTTCGGCAGGAAATATTGAGTCGCGTTGAAGTCGTCGTTGCGCACGAATTCGTACAAATCGCCGTGGAAGGCCTTGGTTCCAGACTTAGTTTCGATCTCTACCGTGCCGGAGCCGTTACGACCGTATTGAGCGCCGTAATTCGACGTTTCCACTTTAAATTCGGCAATCGCATCGACGCTGGGATAAACGTTGAGGGAGGTATTGCTGCCGTTGTCGAGGGCATCGCCACCATCCATCTCCCAGTTGTTGTACTCGGTGCGGCCACCATTCACGCTGAAGGCAACGTTTCCGTTGACGCCGACCTGCGCTTCATCCTGACCAGATTGATTCGTTACTCCGGGAACTAGTGTGATGAGCTGAGTAAAATTGCGGCCATTTAATTCGAGTTGCGTAATTTCCTTGCCAGTTACCGTGCCCCCCAGATCGGAAGACTGGGTTTCGACTTGCGCGACTTCGGAGCCTTGCACGACTACTTCGGTGGCGATGGTTCCGACTTGCAGGGCCACGTTGACGCGGGCCTTGTCCGCGACCCGTAGGACGACGCCTTTGGCTTGGTACTTCTTGAAGCCTTCGGCCGTCACTGTGAGGTCGTACGAACCGATGGGAAGGGAGGCGAAGAGAAAATCGCCGCTGCTGTTGCTGGTGCCGCTGCGGCTGATGCCATGCTCGGAATTCGTCAGCTCGACTTTGGCGCTTGGGATGGCTGCGCCGCTGGGGTCGGTGATTGTACCCGTAATGGACGCGGTGTCCTGGGCCAGGGCGGCCGCGCAGAAAATCAACACCAGCGTTGCAATTATCAGCGGCGTACGGTTCGAGATCATAATCAACCTTCCCTTTGTTCCGGATCAACTCCGGAATCACCCAGATTTTTCTGTGGTGCATCCCGCTGAAACTGTAACGACGATCCCCAGATCGCGGCGTGCAGCCGAAAACGTTCAAGCGTTTATTAAAACGTATGAATAGTGCTTTTATTGACCATCTGATGTCAAGAAAAAAACGCTGCACCACCCTAGCGGGCGATCCTAAGGATTCGTTTTTTGGCTGCACCGCGGAGCTCATGCGAGCCTCGAGAAGATCCCGAAATTCCTAACACAAGATTCCCCGCCACAAAATTCCCTAGAGAATGCTACGCGTCGATTCGCGAACCACCAAGTCGGGTACGACCTTTCGGTGGTTGGCAGCGACCTCACGTTTTTCCAGAACAGAGTGGATTCCTTCGAGCACAATGCTGACGGCATTGGCACCCATCGCCTCCATGGGCTGGCGAATGGTGGTGAGGGGCGGAGTGCAAAGGGCGGAGGCGGCAACATCGTCGAAGCCGATTACGGAGCAGTGCTCGGGCACGCGCAGGCCATTTTTGCTCAGGGCCCGGATCGCGCCGAACGCGGTCATGTCATCAAAGGCCAAAAGCGCGGTGAACTGCCGCTTCTGCTTGAGCAACTCCTCGGTCAGTTTTTGACCGGCCTCAAAGCTCGAAAGCGGGTCGCGGGATTCCGGTAGATCGACGATGAGGCGGGGGTCAAGCTCCAGTCCGCAATCCTTAGCGTACTTGCGGATTCCACGCCAGCGCGGAGAACTGTCCGCCAAGGTTTTGGGGCCGCGGATGAAGGCGATTTTTCGATGACCGAGAGAATGCAGATGCTCGAGCGCCAGGAAGCCTCCGACTTCGTTATCGACGATGACCGAACTCATGGAATCGCCTTTGAGTTCGCAGGCAATCAGAGCGGTAGGAATGCTGCTTTTTTCCAGATCGGCGAGCACGTTGATATCGAGAAAGAGCCAGTTGGCGAGAACGACCAGGCCTTCGATGCGACGGTCGAGCAGCATCTCAAGATAGCGCTCGAAACGGCTGCGTTCGTTATGAACGTCGGTGAGGATTGGCAGGTACGATGCCTGATACAGAGTGTTTTCGATGCCGCGCAAGACCAGCGTGCAATAGGGATCGGTCATGTCGAAGACCATGACGCCGACGGTATGGCTGCGCTTGCTGCGCAACGAGCGGGCAAACTGGTTGGGCCGGTAGCCGAGCTTTTCCGCGGCACGCTCAATGCGCTTTTTGGTCGCCGGAGGAATGTACCGCGCGAGCGGAGCGTCGTTGAGCACGATCGAGACCGTGGTGGAAGAAAATCCACTTTGCTTGGCTACATCGCGAATAGTGACCATCGAAACACTGCCTTAGAGCGATGCGTTATGATCCGCATCGAAACTATGTCCGCCAAAAGCGGCAACCGCCTCGCCGAAGGTGCTTGCGCTGCACGCGAAGGCTGGCGGACACTACAGCAGAGAGTGAGACGAGTGTCAAGCGCCGAGATCGGATTATTAGTGGCAAATAGTCTGCTAGCGGTGGCCTTAACCGCGGCAATGGCGGCGCAAAGTTCATCGCCGGAAACGACGGCAAAGCCGCACGGGACGACGGCCTCTGTGGCCTCTGCGACGAAAGATCCGGCGGAAATTTTTCGTGCAGGACAAGAAGCTCTTAACCATGGGCAACTCGATGCTGCGGAACGAGATTTTCGTGCAGTGCTGGCGGCGGACCCGCAATCAGGCGCGGCTTATGCCAATCTTGGAGTCGTCTACATGCGGCGCAAGCAATGGAACAAGGCGCTTGAAATGCTGCGCTACGCGGAGCGATTGCTGCCGCAGGTGCCGGGAATCCGACTCAATATTGGACTCGCGTACTACCGGCAAAATGAATTTCTTAAAGCTATTCCAGCTTTCGAATCGGTGGTCCACGACCAACCGGATGCTGTCCAGCCACGGCATTTGCTTGGTCTATGTTATTTCTTTGTCGAGCGCTGGAAGGATGCTGCTAACACGCTGGAACCGCTCTGGGCGCAGGAATCGAGCCAGTTAAGTTATCTTTACGTGCTGTCGATTGCGGCTCACCGGGCCGGCCAAAGGCAACTGGACGAAAAGGCTACTGCGCAACTGGTGAGGGCCGGCGAAAATTCACCTGAGTTTCATTTATTTATGGGCAAGGCTCATCTCAATCTTGAGCAGTACGATCTGGCTCTCGCCGACTTTCAAGCCGCGGCAGAGGCCAATCCGAAGCTGACTTTCGTTCACTTCAACCTAGGACTGACCTATCTGAAGAAGCAGGACTACGAACGCGCGCGGGATGAATTTTTGAAAGACGTGGCCGTGGAGCCCGATCTCGCGCTGAATTACGACGAACTGGGGGACGTGTACGTTCTGATGGAACAGGACGCTGCCGCGGAAAAAAGTTATCGGGAAGCGCTGCGGCGCGACCTGCAACTAGTGAATTCGTACTTGGGCCTGGCGAAAATTTATCAACGGCAGGGAAAATATCAGCAGGCGTTGGGTGCGGTTGATGCCGCCGGCAAGCTTGATCCGCAGCGTACGGATATTCATTATGTGCGAGGGCAGGTGCTGATCCATATGGGACGGAAGGACGAGGGCAAGAAGGAGTTGGAGACCTCCGTCCGCATCGACAATGAACGCCGCGCGGAACGTGAGAAGCAGGTGGAATCCGGCACGGTGCCTTCGCCGGAGTTGCTGCAGGAAGATCAATGATGATTGGCTTACGCGCCACATCGGTTTGAGCGGAGATCCCTTCGACTTCGCTCAGGGCAAGCCTTCGCTTCGCCTGGAAAACGGCTACGCTCAGGATGACAGAGGGTAAACACCTGCTCCTACATTTTGCCGAGTCGATTGGCGTGATGGGCGACTCTAGTCTAAGATTCTTGTTTGGCGATTCCGGTTCGACGCACTCGCCGTTTAGAGGATCACATTGCTTGCAGGCTGACTCGCAGGCGGCATTTCTTTCGTGCCGTCCCGGGCAGCGTTTATGCCGTCGGAGGAATCGAAGGTAGTGAGTTCAAATCCCCGCATGTTGAAAATCAGGCAGCTCGTAAGAGCTATTATTTTCGCTTCATTGCTGATGGCATTCTCGGCGGTGGCAGTTTTCGCCGCCTTCGGACAAACTACCGACTTCACTCTATCCAGCGTAAACGGTCTTCAACCAAACCCCATGCAACCGGGAGGGACAACTTCCGCCGACGTGAGCCTTCAGGCGACAAGCGCGGCGGTCGCGCCGTTCGCAGCGGTCTCGCTCGGCTGCACCGTGACCTCCACCCAAACCGCGACGAATCTTCCGACGTGCACGGTGAGCCCTTTAACGGACACGCCACCTGCCCAAGTTTCGGTTACAGTTCAGGCCCTGCCCGCCACGGTTGCGGGGCTTTACACGATTGCCGTGACCGGGACGGACGCTTCGGGCACGGCCACGCTTACTTTAAAGCTGAACGTGGTCGGGACCAGCGCGAATTACACGGTCAGCGTGACAACCCCGGCGGTCCCCAGTAGCGTGGCGCAGGGTTTTGGAGCGAAGGCTACAATTACCGTCACTCCAATCGGCAGCTATACCGGGAATGTCACGCTGTTCTGCTTCTCCGTGACGCCGGCCGTTTTGTCAGCACCCGTGTGCTCGTTTAGTCCGTCGCCGCTGCCTGTAACGGGCGGTGCTCCGCCTACCGCTACGCTCACCGTCACGACCTTCGGAACTCAGAACACCACCACGGCGAAGCTCGGGATGTCGCGATTGTTATATGGGCTCTGGCTGGTCGTTCCGGGGCTGGCACTGGTTGGAGCCCGAGCGAAGGGAAAACTCAGGAAGAACGCTCTTGGGTTGCTCTTGCTGCTGGTGGTTGGCGGAGGATTCCTCTTTCTGCCGGCTTGCAATACGAGTTCCAACAGCAGTCCAACATCGCCAACCGGCAGCGTGACTCCAAAGGGCAGCTACACCTTTACCATCACTGGGGTCGATGAAAACGGCGCGGCGCCGAGTAACGCCACCACTGGGCCGACCGTGACTGTAACGGTGGACTGAGACAGTATCCTGAAGCCATGTGGCGGCTACGAAATTCTGCCTGGCGGCGTGTGGCGTGGTGGTATTGGTGTGCGGGCAGAGTCTGCTTCTCTGCCATCTTCTCCGCAATTTTCTTGGCATCGATCCTGCTAACCCAGGCTGTGAGTATGCCAATGCGAACGGTGGTGCCCAGCAATCCCAGCGGCGAAAATAAGAAAAATAAGAACGGTCCCGTCATCGTGCGTTGGGATGAGTCCCAGCCCGGCTGCACTTTTACTCGCAGCGATGACGGTAAGTATCGCTATGGGCTTTGGTCCGGGGATCTAGGCATTGTGCTGGCGGTGGATGCGAGAGAGGTGCAGATTATCCGGCATCGCATCGAGCCCATCTTCGGCGTGCTGATGACGATTCGTTACCGCGGCACCGGTGGCATGGACGCCGATCCAGGCAGCATGACGCTGCAGTTCATGAAGCATTTTAAGGTAGTGCAGTCCGCCCTTGATCCCGACGACTACGCTCAGAAAATTCAGAGCGATGCCGATGCGCTCGACGATGAGGCGCGGCGCGCGCTGGCTAAGCATCCCGAAGAAAAACAGGTTCGCGAGGCGCGGTTGCAGGATTATCAGAAATCGGTAAGTGAACTCATCGAGTTCCTGACCAAGAACAGCATGCGTCCGGCGCACCTCGACCCCGGCAATCCAGAACAGAGCGGGTGGGTGTTTTTCAATACGAATAACAAGTGGATCGGGGGATGGAAGGCGCAGGAAGAGTTTGTTTTACGCTTGCCGCTGGATGGGAACATATTTGAATTTCCCTTTCGTCTGCCGCCTAATAAGGGTGAAGTGCTGCTGCGGAAGCGGGATTGAGTGCAGAAGCTATCGCAGGCGTTTCGTCGTATCGCTGAGGGAGTCTTGCGTGCGTACTGTTTTTTCGCCCCGCTGGGGCTTGGTCGTTTTCACGCTCGACCCTGGGCTGCGCCCTGACGCCGCTTCGCGGCTGAATGGGTCCCGAGATACGAGTCGCTGGACGAAAGAAGAGCGGTTACGATGCGGCACGCTGGCTCTTGCGCTGAATTTCTCCGGCTTGGTTCATCAGGATGTCACGGAGCGATACCAAGCCTCGCAGTTCTTTGCCCTCGACGATGCATAGATGACGAAAGCCGAACTCGTGCATGATGAAGAGGCACTCATCGATGCTTTCATCGAGATTGACGGCGCGCGGGTTGGCGGTCATCACTTCGGAGACGGCCGTGTGCCCTGGCGTGCGCCCTGCGGCGACCACGCGGTTCATAATGTCGCGCTCGGAAAAAATGCCGGCGAGTTCTCCGTTGCGAACCACGGGCAGGGCGCCGATATTGTGTTCCATCATGAAGCGAGCAGCTTCAAGCACGGTGCCAGCAGCGTCGATGGAGTAAACTTTGCGGTCTTTCACGATCTCGCGGAGGGAGGACATAAACTGCTCCTTCAGGGGTTCAAGTGATGGTTGAAGCTCGCACGGCGTGCCCAATTCCGTGGTTTCTTACTTTACCATACAGGGCTTAAGGTCAGGGTGCCAGCTGGCCTGAGCGAATTACCGCTCAACCAGGCCTTCCAATGTGGAAAAGAATGCTGGATATGAGATGGCCGCGCACTCGCTGCCGTGAATCAGGGTGTCTCCTTGAGCTCGCAGCGCGGCAATGCTGAAGGCCATTGCAATGCGGTGATCGCCGAAAGACTGGATTTCCACCCCATGCATCGTCTGTCCTCCGGGAATTTTTAGGCCGTCTTCCCGTTCCTCCACTTGCGCGCCCATGGCGCGGAGGTTGGTGGCGATGGAGGCGATGCGGTCGGACTCCTTCACCCGCAACTCTCGTGCATCGCGGATCTCGACTCCCTGCTCCGTATACGGCGCGATCGCAGCCAGCACCGGGATTTCGTCGATCAGCGCGGCCGCATCGGCTCCGGCGATGGTTGCGCCCTTCAGACGGCCGCCTTCGACTTGCAGCGTGCCCACGGGTTCTCCGTGCATTTCCTCGAGTTGCGTCACGGTGATGCGCAGGCCCAACTGGATGAGAATGTCGAGCAGGCGGGCTCGGGTTGGGTTCATCAGTAGGGCTGGGATGGTGAGTTGTGATTCAGGAAAAAGAGCGGCGGCACTGAGGAAGAATGCGGCGCTCGATAGATCGCTGGGAACTCGGGCTTCGATTCCGCGCAGGCGCTGGCCGCCGCGAATTCGAACTTGGTTTCTTGTTCGGTCAAGATGAGCTCCAAAGGCCTGCAGTGCAACTTCGCCATGGTCTCGTGTGCGCAGAGGCTCCTCGACGGTGGTTTCGCCGTCGGCAAGCAGGCCAGCGAATATGATACAAGTCTTTACCTGTGCGCTGGCTACAGGCATTTTATAATCAATGCCTTTAAGTTGCGCTCCGGCAATGCGGAGCGGAGGGTGGCCATTTTGCGCTTTGATGTGAGCACCCATGGCGGTCAGCGGAATGATCACGCGTTCCATTGGCCGACGGGAGAGCGATTCGTCGCCCGCCATTTCGGTGACGAAGTTTTGTGTCGCCACAATGCCGCTCAGCATGCGGATGGTCGAACCGGAATTTCCGCAATCGAGCGGGTGCGTTGGAGCGGTTAGCGACGAGCCTCTTCCCTGCACTTCGATGACGTTATCCGTGCCCTCTTTGTTCTGACGGTCCCAACTCACTCCCAGGGAGCGCAGGCAACCGAGCGTGCTGGCGCAGTCGGCACCGGTTGAGTAGTTCTCCAGGCGGGAAGGCCCTTCGGCAATCGCGGCCAGCATGGCATAGCGGTGCGAAACCGATTTGTCGCCCGGAAGACTCACGCTGCCCCGCAAGTTGCGCGCCGGCCGCACGATGGATTGTGAATCGCTCTTCATTCCCTATCCAATATAGCGGATGAAGAACGGCGATCGCTCGGGAGCTAGCTTGAATTGGATTTTTGCCGCGGAAGGCCACTCATAGCTGCGACGCAGGTTGCTGGGCCAGCGTGATCGACAGACGTGCAGGGTAATCGGAGATTATCCCGTCGACATGCCAGCTTGAAAAGTGCTTGATCGTCGCGGGACTGTTTACTGTCCACACGAATACTTTCTTGCGTTCGGCTTTAATCTCGCGCAAAAGTCTTTGCGAGAGAAGCCTGTAGTGCGGAATCACATGGGAAACCGATAATTTGCTCCATAAGCTCAGCTGGGTTTTCGTCTCGCAAATCAGGCCGAGCGGAATGGTCTTGTCGAGGGTGTAAATTCCGGTGAGCACTTCCGGAATAAACGAAGAGACTACGAAACCATTACGCGGTGGGCACTGGCGAAGCAAATCAATTGTGATTCGCTCTAGGCCCGGAACCTTCAGTTCGATATCGAGAAACGCTGTGCTCTGGTAACGGGCCAGGATCTCGCGCAACGAAGGCAGAGCCAATGATTGGGCCGTGGACTGAGAAATCTCGAGGCTGCGAATAGTTGCGTCGTGGCAGATTACGGCTTGTGCATCGCTTGTGAGCCGTACATCGAATTCGAAACCGTCGCAGCCCTGGGACAGAGCGAGATCGAATGAAGCCAGCGTATTCTCGGCAACATCTTTGACGCCGCGTGCTCCGCGGTGGCCCAACAGCAATGCCCGATTTCGCATCGCCTTTGATTTTACTGTCGCGGTCGCTAATCCAGATCGAAATCGCGGATGGGCTTACCGGTGTCGGGAGATTCCTTGGCCTTCTTCACGGCCTCCGCAAACTTCTTATCCAAGAGTTCCGAAGCATGCTTCTGGGCTTCTACCGACTGGCGGAAGATCGATTCGCGGCGGCTGTCCTGTTCCTTCATGGCGCGAGCGGCTTCCTCCATATCGTTAAACATCCTGGGTTTAACAGCCGCCGTGTGTGCGATGACCGCAGCGGTTGCCGTGTCGATTTTCAGCAGCGCGCCGCAGCAGGGGCAGGTGACTTCAAGATTGGCAGGAGTCTTCGCCATTCTGCGAATCATATCGCAAAACCGTGAAGGGGGCGCGGTCAGCGCTGAATCTTAAAGGGAAAAATGTGGACGAAGTTCAGCAATTCCGCGCCCAGCAGGAAGATCGAGAGCAGCACAACCATGACGGCCATGAGTTCTCCAAAGCTCAGGCCGCGGCGGTTGGGCTCGGAGCGCCGCGCCGCAAGGCTCAAAATGTTCAGCGTGGCAAACCCGAAGACGACGGCCCAGAGGATGTTGTAAACGTCAGTGTGGTGGCTGGAAAGGCGCTCCAGCAGCACCAGGCTTGCTACCAGCGTGGATTGGGCGTTTCTCAGGTTGTGCAGTGCAGTGCAAGTGGTGCGCGTGAAACCTGCGATCAGCACTGAGGTTGAAGAAAGCGACATAACCTATGATGTAAATACAAAGAGACCGCCGTCGGCCCAAGTAGTGGATATTACATTTTTTTTGCGTGCGGGTCACGAAGCATCGACGCGAAAGGCATCCCGGCAAGCGATGGGTGATCCGACTCTCGAAGGCTGGACATTCGTTGAGCTCGGGCAGTTCCCTTTTCTCCAGATGATTTTCAGTAAGATGGACGCATGGCTAGGGTGCGAGTCATCTTCTTTGATGTGGGCAATACGCTTCTCTTTCCGAATCGCTCAAGGATGCTTGCTCCGATCGCGAGTGACCGGCATCCCACGCTCGCGGAGTGGCAAACCCGGGAGCGGCGAACGAAGCGAGAGTTCGATCAGAACATGCAAAGCGGCAAAATCGACCACAGCTTCTGGTGGATGTTTCATAGTTCCCTGCTCGAAGATATTTGCGAAGATGCCAGCAAACGAGATGCCCTGCTGCCGGAGTTGGTGCGGAACACGCAGAACTCCGCCAACTGGGACCAGATTCTGCCGGGAACCTACGAAGCGCTTAAGCGCATCGGGCAGAACTTTCGCCTCGCGATCATCTCGAATGCTGATGGCAAGATTGAGCAGGTCCTGTCGCGCTGCGGCATTGCCAGCTGCTTCGAGAGCATCACAGATTCAGGAATTATCGGAATCGAGAAGCCTCGCCGCGAAATTTTCGAAACGGCGCTTGAAGCCATGAAAACCAGAGCGGAGGACAGTCTTTACCTCGGAGATGTCTACTCGGTCGACTATGTCGGAGCATGCGACGCCGGCATGCAGGCTGTGCTGTTCGATCTGGCGGGTGCTTACCGTGACCGTGAAGTCCCACGGGTAGAGTCGCTCGCGCAGTTTGAAACGTGGCTACGGGATGAACTCCCGTCGTAAAATCTTTTCACCATGATCGATTCCACACGACTTTTATTATTTCTGACGGCGGCGATGTTGCTGGCGGTGGCGCCGGGACCTGGGATGCTCTATGTGCTCGCACGAAGCATGGCGGGCGGAAGGCGCGAAGGCGTACTCTCAGCCCTCGGCACTTTCCTGGGAGGAATGGTGCATGTTTTCGCCGCGGCTCTGGGAGTTTCCGTGATCCTGGCGCGGTCGGCGTTGGCGTTTGCAGCCGTGAAATACGCCGGTGCGGCTTATTTGTGCTTTCTGGGCGTAAGAATGATTCTAGACGCGAGGAAAGAGAAAGATCGCCCCGCAGACGATTTCTCCTCGGCGACCCAAGCCGCACCGCGAAATCCGCTGTGGCAGGGCGTCGCGACAGAAGTGCTCAATCCGAAGACGGCGTTGTTTTTTCTTTCATTCATTCCGCAGTTCGTTCACCGCAGCGCGGGACATGTGTTTTTTCAGTTTGTACTGCTGGGAACTGTTTCGGTGGTTCTAAATACTTCGGCGGATCTGATCGTGATTCTGCTGGCTGAACCGCTGGGGAAAAAGATTCGGTCGTCGGCGGTATTTCGTCGCAGGCAGAGAACGGTAACCGGCGCGATTATGATTGGGCTGGGAACGTACCTGGCTACGAGCGAGAGCGCTTAAACTGAAAGTGAGTCGGAGAGCGTGACTAAAGCTCAAGAACCTGGTGGTCGTGGCAATCGCTTCTGATCACATCGTGGATGCTTTGCAGCAGTTCGGTTCCGTAGCGAGCCACGAAATATGCGCCGGCCACACCTCGCTCCTGCAAAGCTCGATCGGGATACAGTGTGTTGCTCAACCAATCCGCATGACGGCCAACAACTTCGCTGCGGCGTAGCTCGGCAGCCATGGCTCGTTCGCGCAGGCGGTCGAGTTGGTAGCGTACCTTGGAGGAACCCGTCTGACTGGCTTCCACCAGCGTGGGATCGAGCTTCGCCAACGATTCCTGCAAACTGGAAAACGATTCTTCCACCGACTGGTTGGCCCGATCGAAGGCCTGCTGCAATCCTGCCGGCAAGGAACGCGAGGCGAGCTTGTTGCGCAGTGCTTCCGGTCCCTGAAATGCGTCGAGGACGGTGATGCCGTAGTGCTGCATCTTGCCCTGCACTTTGGGGTCGATGATTGTGGCCGAGAACCGAGGCACGATGGGCGTCACCCGACCCAAAATCGTTTCGTATACGGCGCCAACCTGTGCGAAGTACGCCGCCTCAGCGGCGCCGCCTGCATAGGCCAATGTAGGCAGAAGATAGTCCTGCACCACAGGACGCAGAAGCACATTCGGACTGAAGTTTTCCGGCGCCGCAGCGATTTGATTCAGGAGTTCGGCTGGCGAAAGTTTTTGCGTGCCTGAGTCGGCGCCAATCGCAAACTCCACTGCCTGATTCGAAGTATTGACACGGCGGTGAATCGCGGTGCGAGCGCCCTCGCGCGACCCAAAAACCAGCACCGACGACGGAGTTACTTTGACCTGCTGGTAATAGCCGGCTTTGTCGAGCGCTTCTCCTCGTGAAATTAACGCGGCGGCCAAATCTTGCGCGCGTTCAATCGCCATGCGATAGACCGGCGTGGCAACACGGTGCAGTTCCGCGTCAGAGGCGTCGAGCAGAATTACTCCCCAGGGCGCGAACAAACGCGTGTAAAAGCGGGCGAAGGCGGTGCCAAGATTTTCGCCGGGACGATAAGATTCGCGGAGAAATTGCGTGGCCTCGGTATCGCCCAGCAAGGCGGCGGCTTCCTCTACGACGGGCAGTATTTCGTCGCCGAGCTGCACATTGCTCACGGGCGCGTCCGGAACGGCGTGGCTGGAAGTCGTGAACGTGCGGAGAATGCCATCAGGGCCGGGGAAGGAAATGTGATTCACTTCCGCCAGATCATGATCGTACGTAGCCAGCCAGAAGACGGGAACAGCATCGATGCCCGCCGCCGTGGCTTCTTCGGCAAGCTTCACCGCGGTCATCGCCTTGTAGATGGCAAACATGGGGCCGCCGAACAGACCGACTTGCTGCCCCGTGACCACGGCAAATGCGCCGTCCCGCAGGCGTTTCAGGTTGGCAAGAGTTTGCGCCGAAACGCCCCAGGATTTGTTTTGGCGTTCGAGAATCGCGCTCATCCGCTCCCGGCGTGAAGCATCGTACTGCACGGCCAATGCTTCCTTCTTAAACCACTCACTGAAGTTTGGACAATGCGGATAAAAAGGTTGGACACTAGGCGAGTATGCGAGGAAGTCGGTGAAAAGGCGGGTCGTCTGCGGAATTTGGGCGAAGGGCAGACAATGCGCTTTCACCGCAGCTTCTCCTGACATCGACATTCGGTACGGGTTTGGACGGTTGAGATCATCGTAAGTCAACGCTACCATGCCTAAGCGTCATTCTCGTGGTCCGTAGTTCAGATGCCCGCAAATAAGCTCAAGATGCAAGATAATGGTGGCTGCTCTGCGGGAAAGGGTACCGAGACCGAGCTAAGAATCGAAGACTGGAAGGGATTAAGATCGCACAATGAATTCGACTGCTCCTCCGCATATTGGTGGGCCTCTCACTTTGGAAGGCTCAATCGTTCGTCTTGAACCGATTCGTCCAGACCACGCCGAACTCTTCTGGAATGTCGCGAAGGATAGCGTCGATGACATCTTCCAATGGATTCCCTACCGCATGAAATCGCGAGAGGATTTTCAGCAGGTCGTCGCGAAGGCTTTCAACGAACAGGAGCGCGGCGAGTCCGTGGTCTTTGCTACTGTTGAGCGCAGCTCCGGGAAAGTGATCGGCAGCACCCGATTCATGAACATCGACCGCGCGAATCGCCGCGTCGAGATTGGTTCCACATGGATTGCGCCGGCATGGCAACGCACCGCAGTCAACACCGAAGCCAAATATCTGATGTTGCGCCATGCGTTCGAGGTCTGGAAATGTATTCGGGTCGAACTGAAGACTGACGCTCTGAATCAGAAATCGCGCAATGCGATCCTCCGCATCGGCGCGAAAGAAGAAGGCACGCTGCGCAGACATGTGATCACATGGACGGGCCGCGTGCGCGATTCGGTTTACTTCAGCATCCTGGATAACGAATGGCCTGAAGCAAAAGCGAAGCTGGAAAGGTGCTGCCAAGGTTAGAACCACTTCCGTGTTCTGATTGCGATCGAAAGCCCCGCTTATTTCGCTCTCATGGCGCAATTAGGGATTCGAAGGTTGAAAAACTAAGCCTACGGAAGCCGACGATACTGATTTGTCGATAAGTTTATCTTTGATATCCCGTCGAATTGTTTCGAGTTCATCGACGGTCATGCCCACCGGAGTGACAGACGAGATACGATGAGGATTGTCGAATTCAATCATTAGAAGCTTTGACTTGTCCGGTTTGAACATCACAAGACAATTTTTTGTTAAACGGTGCGTCTGAAAATGACCAATAACAATTCGATACCATTCAGCGTGATCCACCTGATTTAGAAAGAAGAAATCATCATTCAGTAATTGAGCAGATTGAGTGATCCCCATCGCGTCTCCTTAGTTATGTATGCCGCCTAAAGCGTGGTTTATTATATTCGCTTTTTGTTCGCTTTTGTGATATTTAATTTTCTCAGCCATGCCCGTCTCGCTGCCAGCTTTTTCCGAGGGCCAATACCCTACCGTGGGATGGCTCTTCCTTGACCTGAACTCCTATTTCGCCTCGATTGAGCAGCAGGACCGGCCCGAGCTGCGCGGCCGGCCCGTGGGCGTAGTGGCAGTGGATACAGATTCCACCTGTTGCCTAGCGGCAAGTTACGAAGCAAAAGTTTATGGAGTGAGAACCGGAACCATGGTGAAAGATGCCAAGGCTTTGTGCCCGCATATCAATCTTGTAGTGGCGCGACCGAAGTTGTATGTGGAGTATCAGCAGAAGATCATCCAGGCGATGGAAGAGCATCTGCCGGTTTACAAGGCTTTCTCCGTGGACGAAATGGCTTGCCAGTTGATGGGCCGCGAACGATTTCTGCCGAATGCCACAACCCTGGGCTACAGAATCAAGCAGTCCCTGCGCAATCTTGGCGTGGCGCTGCGTTGCTCGATTGGTCTTGCGTCCAACTGTTATCTCGCCAAGACGGCCGCAGATCTCTGCAAGCCGGACGGGCTGACCGTATTGCTCAAAGAAGACCTGCCGCAGGCACTGCACTGCATGAAGTTGCGCGACGTGGTGGGGATCAGCCATGCCATGGAGCATCGGCTGCATAATCGCGGTATCACGACCGTCGAACAGCTTTGCAAATTGTCTTCGCAGCAAATGCGCGGTATTTGGGGCAGCGTGCAGGGAGAAACCATGTGGCACTGGCTTCAAGGCGATGATTGGAAGGCAAAGCCAGAGCCACTGCGCAAAAGCATCGGCAAGCAGCACGTGTTGGCCCCGAAATATAGAACGAGGGAACAGGCCTATCTTGTCGGGCTGAAGCTGCTCAGTAATGCGGCGATCAAATTGCGCCGCTTAAACATGTGGGCGCGAGGCATCGGAGTGACGATCGCCTTTAGGCACTGGGGCCATGAAATAAAGGACGAAACTGAACCCACCGGCTGGAAGGCTCACCGAAACATCCACGCCTGCCGCGATACGATCACACTGCAAGAGCACTTTCGCGAGCTTTGGAAAGATTGTCCGGCAAATCCGCCGGTGCACGTCGGCGTATGGCTTTTTGACTTAATTCACGATTCACAACATACGCTTGGATTCTTCGACGATCCCAAACGCGAAGCCATCAGCAAAGTAATGGATCTGATTAACAAGGAGTACGGCCAGCACACGGTCTACATGGGCGGCCTGCACGGCCTGGGCGATGCCGCGCCTACCCGCATTCCGTTCTTCAGCGTGCCGGAGCTGGCGGATTTTTGATTGGCAGCGCCGCATGCCCGACACGGTATTTTCAGCATTCTGGATACGGAGTGGCGCTGAACAGCGATTGATGACCGCACTCGTCTTCCGTTGATACAAACGTCCTGATCTACGCCGTTGACGAAGCCAATCTCAAGAAACAGGAAGCTGCCAAACAGTGGCGGTCTGAACTGTGGAAGAGTCGCCGCGGCCGCATTAGCTTTCAAGTGTTGCAGGAGTTCTACGCCAATGTATCGAGGCGGTGGCCTGCCGCGCGTGAACAGACCGTCGCCGAGATAAGAAATCTGCTAGCGTGGCGGCCCGTATCCATCGATGCTCTTGTTCTGGAGAATGCTTGGAAGATTGAGGAGCAGTACCTGCTTTCGTTCTGGGACTCGTTGATTGTTTCGGCGGCGAAGACGGCTGGGTCCGATATTTGTTGACGGAAGATCTGCAGGCCGGACAGGAGTTGGATGGCATAATTGTAACCGATCCATTCCAGAGTGATCCTAGCGACATTATCCAGAAATAGGATTATCTCAGCTATCAAATATCCACGACTTTGCGCGTAATTCAGCGCATAGAGCGTCCAAGCCCGGAAATAAACGAGTGCCGGAGAGACCCAGTAGGCTTAGTTCATGTCGAATATGCATTACCGACTTAGCAGAAATCGCCCAACTATGAATTAGCCTTCCCTTCTGCTCATCTGAATCTTTTGATTGCGGTTCCGCCGTAAATACTGAATCCTGCGCAACGATTCTTTCAGAGACCAAGGCAGGCTCGTATAGTTCTATGCTATTGATCGAAAAGGGACTTGTTTGATTCACATCGACCGGCGGGCGATTATGACGATAAGCAATGACAGCAGCGTCACAGTCCTCACGACTCTCCGCTACGGCAAAATATAGAGCAACAAGCGGATTTCTAGTCCAATCGAGAAGCCTAGTTGGCATCCCATGGTGTCGAGATAACGCTAACCACTCCCAATCGTTTCTCGGAAACGAACTCAGGTATGGGACGGCACGCCGTTTAAATTCATCGAATAGCCTTTTTTCATACTCTTCACGGGAAAGCTTTCCACGAAAAACTCGATATTCAGATCTGTCTAAGCTGCATTGAACGTACCAAGTAGAATTGCCATGACCTCGGTATAACCACAAACCGGGTGGAAGCCTGCTAACTCTCTTTAGAAGATCGGCAACGTTTCGTATTAACTTTGGCTGCTTGCCTAAGTAGGCCTCTTCCAGCCCGGGAGCCCTATAGGAGCGTCCATCGATGATTGTGACTTCCGCGTCATCTCGTCTTATGAATCGAGCTCCGAGGCATTCCAAAAGCCATTGTCGAGCATAGCCAGGCCATTCCTGAGCGAGCGGCTCAGTCTCGTCATCTGCACCATGTTCAGCTTTCTGTTGAGGTCGAAGGCTCTTGGGAGGCTTTCTCTGACCTACTAGCTTGTCCGCTATTGGCACCACCCGGTTAGCTTCACAGTCTCCCGAATTGAACCCAGAACATTCTTCTTCGTAACTCGCTGCAGAGCGCTTCGTCTTTGCCACAACGAAGCAATTCTCCGTTCCATCCGGAGTTTCGACCCAGTAAAGATTCCACTTCAGCATTCTTCTGTCTGTGTTGCCCCACGCATAATAACTCTTAGTGACATCTACACTCCAATCACCCCGCACAACTCCTTCACCGCCGCCGCGCTCTTATCCAGCCCGGCCTTCTCTTCCGCAGTAAGCTTGATCTCGATGATCTGCTCAATTCCCTTCGCGCCCAACTTCACCGGAACACCAACGTAGAGGCCACTGATGCCGTACTCGCCCTGCAAGAATGCCGCACAAGGCAGAATCTTTTTCTTGTCTTTCAAGATGGCCTCGACCATCTCCGTCGCAGCTGCCGATGGTGCATAGTAAGCCGAGCCAGTCTTTAAATACTTCACGATCTCCGCGCCGCCGTCGCGGGTGCGCTGGACCAGGGCTTCGAGGCGTGTCTTCTCAATCAACTCCGTGATCGGAATGCCCGCGACGGTGGAATAGCGCGGCAGGGGGACCATGGTGTCGCCGTGTCCGCCGAGGACGAAGGCGGTTACGTTTTCCACGCTGACCTTTAATTCGTCGGCGATGAAGGCGCGGAAGCGGGCGGAGTCGAGCACCCCGGCCATGCCGACGACGCGCTCGCGGGGAAATCCGCTGAGCTTGTAAGCGGCCTGGGCCATGGCATCGAGCGGGTTCGAGACAATAATCAAAATGCAATTCGGCGAATACTTGACGACCTCGCCGACGACCGCCTTCATGATGTTGTAATTCGTATTGAGCAAATCATCGCGGCTCATGCCAGGCTTGCGCGGAATGCCGGCCGTGATGACAACGATGTCGGAATTCGCGGTGTCCTTGTAATCGTTGGTGCCCGTGATGTAGGAGTCGCGCTTCTCGATGGGCATGGCTTCGAGCAGGTCGAGGCCTTTGCCTTGCGGCACGCCTTCGATGATGTCGATGAGGACGACGTCGGCGAGTTCTTTCGAGGCGATCCAATGGGCCGCGGTTGCGCCTACGTTGCCGGAACCTACGATGGTTACTTTCTTACGCATGTTAGTCCTTTCGGAATTCAGTAGTTAGCAATTAGCAGTTGGCGATTAGCCAGGACGGTGGTTTACCTCTGCCGGCGAAAAGCAGATTCCTCCTCTTCGCTCCGCTCAGAGTCGGAATGACAAAGCTTGCGGAACTGAAAGCTGAGTGCTGAGTGCTAACTGCCAAGTGTTAATTGCTGATCCCTACACCAACACGGCTGCGCCCATGTTCTCAATAATGCAGTCGGCGAACTGGCTGGTCTTTAGTTTGGTCGCGCCTTCCATCAGGCGCTCGAAATCATAGGTGACTTTCTTTTGCGCGATGGTGCGCTCCATGCCCTGCTCAATTAGATCGGCAGCTTCATTCCATCCCATAAATCGGAACATCATGACGCCTGACAGCATCACGGAACCGGGGTTGATCATATCTTTGTCAGCGTATTTTGGAGCGGTGCCATGGGTCGCTTCGAAAATGGCATAGCCATCGCCGATGTTGGCGCCGGGCGCGATACCGAGGCCGCCGACCTGCGCGGCGCAGGCGTCGGAGATGTAATCGCCGTTCAAGTTCGGACAAGCCAGAACGGAGTATTCATCGGCACGGGTCACGACCTGCTGGAAGATGGAATCGGCAATGCGGTCGTTGATCATAATTTTTTTCTTCCACTGACCTTTGCCGTGCGTCGAGTAAATGCGGTCGAGAACTTCTTTCACTTCCTGCTCCACAGCGGCTCGAAATGCGGGCGGAGCGAACTCCATGCCGGGCTCAACCTGCTCGGCATTCTGCGCGACGGTGAGATTTGGATTCTTATCTTTATTGTCGACGATCCAGCTCTCGCGTTCGGTCACCACCTGGTCGCGAAACTCTTCGGTGGCCAGTTCGTATCCCCACTTGCGAAACGCGCCTTCAGTAAACTTCTGAATGTTGCCTTTATGAACCAGGGTCACGCTCTTGCGTCCGGTTTCGATTGCAAAGCGAATGGCCATGCGGACCAGGCGCTTGGTTCCAGTGACAGAAATTGGCTTGATGCTGACGCCGGAGTCGAGACGAATCTGCTTCTTGCCGCCCTTGAGCATGTCCTTGTTGAGAAATTCAATCAGTCTGGCGCAGTCAGCAGTTCCCTCTTCCCACTCGATGCCGGCATAAACGTCTTCGGTGTTTTCGCGATAGATAACAACGTCCATGCGCTCCGGATGTTTCACCGGCGAAGGCACGCCCTGGTAGTACTTCACAGGACGCACGCAGCAATAAAGATCCAGAATCTGGCGAAGGGCGACATTGAGGGAGCGAATGCCGCCGCCAACGGGCGTGGTCAGCGGGCCTTTAATGGCAACGCGGAATTCGCGGACAGCATCGACGGTGTCATCGGGCAGCCAGGTATCGAACTTCGCTTTAGCCTTCTCGCCGGCGAAAACTTCATACCAGACGACGCGACGTTTGCCTTTGTAAGCCTTTTCTACGGCGGCATCGAAAACGCGGAGCGAAGCTTTCCAAATATCGCGGCCGGTTCCGTCGCCTTCGATAAAAGGGATGATCGGATTATCCGGCACGTCGTACTTGCCATTCGCGTAGCCAATCTTTTTTCCGTCGGAAGGTGCCGTCACACCGTTATAAGAGCCTGCCATTGCCAACCTCGCTAAGAAAGTCCCAGAGTGTCGTAAAAACCTTTAATTATAGAGAAAACGGAGAAGCGGACACCAACTAATCTTCAGATCCCGTGGCATCATCCCGTTTCGGTGCCGAAGTTGGCTGTGATACGCATCACACACTGCGGTTCACGCCGCGACTGCGCCGACTTGGCCACGCATCACCATCGTCTCGTCCCAAAATATTTGCGCACGCCCACCGTCATGTAGCGGCCCCAGGGGCCGTTATTGCCCTGATCGGCTGGACCAAGATTCGTGTCGCGCGCGCCCAGACGATCGAAAAGAAAATGCTGAGTGACGCGAAACTCGAATCCTTTGTCGATATAGATGCCGACCCCCCAGGAATGCTCGATGCCGATCGCATCCGGCGACCACGTGTAAAGCGTCTGGGGTATCGTTTTGCCGAAAAGAAACGAAGGTGCACCGAACACCATGAAACGGCGCAACTGGGTCTGGCCGAAGGGACGAACCTCCAGCATGCCGGACAGCATGTAACGCGCAAACATACTGCACGGAGCGTTGACGCCGCCGTATTGTCCCGCGTTGCCGGCGCAGATGCCGGGGTCGATTTCATTGTGTGGAGGCGCAATGTCGAACTGCGCCCATCCCCAAAGCATGTCGCGCGGAAAAAACATGCGCGGCTGGGGCTCGTCGTTGTTATTCGAAGAAGCACTGACCGGCGTGCTCTGCGCACTCCCTAACACGGAGAACAAAAGCGGTATTGCGAAAATCAACACAAACTTTTTCATCCGGCCTCCAATAGTTTCTTGCGCGTTGGGAAGATTTGAAGAGATTGAATGACGTGCCATGCTTTCGATTCGCACGCCTCGAATCGATGGATTGTCGCTAGGTGCGAACCGGGAGCGGAACATTGTAACCTAGAGCGCAACATTGTAACCTGCTGGCGATCAACCTGATGGAGAGCATCTCCGCCGTGACGTGACCTGCGCGCATTCGAACGCTCTCATGAAGACTGCGGCGACGTTACACGAGGTTACACGACGACACCGGCTTCCAGAATCCATATCCGCAATTCTGATTTATTCCATTCATTGAATTGATGCGGACTCGGTTTAGTTGCAAAGAATTGCAGCGCAAGCACCTACGGTTTGGCTGACAGATTGCTAGTTCTTTTGGATTAGAAAGCCCTAGCCCCCATGCCCCAAGAAGTTTCTGTCTCATATCAAGCCGTGAAGAGCAAGGTGTACCGGCTGATTGACGCCCTTGTCGTCGGCGAGAAATCGGAAGCCGACGTTCAGGAGTCTATCCGCCGGTGGTGGGAGCTCATTCATCCCGCCGATCGCCCCATCGCGCAGAAATACCTGCTCATCGTCCTTGAGCGGTCTTTTTCCGCGCTCGACTCCATCGAAGAAGGACTGATGGCGGTCACCGACCCTGAAGTACAACGCCCGTCAGAATCAGCTGGTGCTTTACGGCTGGTTGGCCGGCTGGTAAGACAAACCGCCAAGCACGCCTCCCTCAACACCACCATCTAGGATTCGCAGCCACCAGCGTGTACGTTAACGACGCCTCGCTCTTTCAAAGGTATAATCCGAAGGATCTTGAAAAAGCATTCCGCGAGGAAATCGATGATCTCTAATTGTCTTCAGGTGTTGTGCCGGGTTCGCGGCTATCTCTTGTTAGGAGCGTTACTGATTATGGCTGGATCGTTGCTTGCGGCGTCGGGAATCTACAGTTTCACGCTTAACTCCATCGATGGACAACCCGCGCCTCTTGCCGACTACAAGGGAAAAGTGGTTCTGCTGGTGAACGTGGCAAGCAAATGTGGCTTCACGCCGCAATACAGCGCGCTGGAAGCGACTTACGAAAAATACAAAGGCCAGGGTTTCGTCATCCTCGGCTTCCCTGCCAACAACTTCGGCGCGCAGGAGCCTGGCTCGAACGAAGAAATCAAGACCTTCTGCAGCCGCAAATACAACGTGACCTTCCCGATGTACGCGAAGATTTCCGTCAAGGGCGAAGACCAGGCTCCGCTCTACTCCTACTTGACCAAGGACACCGGCCCCGGCCTCGTCGGTGACATCAAATGGAACTTCACCAAGTTTTTGGTAGATCGCAACGGCAACGTGGTGCAGCGTTTCGAGTCGGCCGTCACGCCGGATTCTCCGGAAATGGTCGCGGCGATTGAGAAGCAGTTGAAGCAGTAGTGAGCTGGCCCTGCCGTACTCTAATATGACACAGGATGCCCCACCCGTGGCAGCTTCACGGGTGGGCTGCGGCGAACTCTCCCTGGCATGTTCATCGATCACAGCGAAATCCTAGCGTTCCTGTTACATCGTTCCAATGCCGACAAACCTGCACCGCTTCTACGGCGCTGGATACTCCCACTTTATTACGACAAGTTGCTACCAGCGCCGGCCGCTTCTAGGCACACCTCGTGCCCGCGATCTTTTTCTCGAAGTCATGGAGCAGATCCGCCTACGCCATCAATTCGTAGTGGTCGGTTACGTCGTCATGCCTGAGCATGTCCATCTTCTCTTTACCGAGCCGGAGCGCGGGAATCCTTCGCTGGTGCTGGCCGCTTTGAAACAGACCTTCGCCCATCGGCTGCTGCGCGAACTTCGCGCCAAAACTGGCGCCCACGTAGACACACTTTGGAGTACGCCCGTTGCCTTGGGACATGTTTGGCAACGTCGCTTCTACGATTTCGTCGTGTTTACCGAGAAGAAGCGCGCGGAAAAGCTGCGCTACATGCACGGCAATCCTGTGCAGCGAGGTTTTGTTATGGAGCCCGAGGAGTGGTTGTGGAGCAGCTTCCGGCATTACGCCTATGGAGAACCCGGCCCGGTTCTAGTCAATGAAACCCAAAATGCTGAGCTTCACATCCGCAAAATCTCCTGAGCACATCGGCATCGCGGCCCACCCGTGAAACTGCCACGGGTGGGGCATCCAGTTCACGCTAGCCTTCGACAGCCTGACCGCCCTGCTACAATTCATTTCGCAAGCCGAGAGCGCTAGGTACCCCAAATTGCCGCCAGGTTTTAACAGGCAACTGCTTCATGGATTTCGATCAACTCCAAACTTTCCTCGAAGTAGCGCGCCACGCCTCGTTCTCGCGAGCGGCGGAGAAGCGTTTTCGCACCCAGCCCGCCATCTCTTCGCAAATCCGCGCCGTCGAAGACGAAGTCGGCGCCAAACTCTTTGACCGCTCCGGCGGCAGAGTTTCGCTCACGGCGGCGGGCAAGGCGTTTCTGAAGTATGTGGAGGAAACGCTCGATGCCCGCAAGGCAATGCTCAGTGCGCTGGCAGAGATGGAACATGTCCCGCGCGGTGCAATCACTGTGGGCGCCAACGAGGGCACCTGCCTTCACATTCTTCCCGAGGTCTTCGCCGAGTTTAAGAAGCGTTATCCGGACGTCTCGGTGAACATTAAGCGCGCCGATTACGCGAATGTTCTGGAGTCGGTGACCGACAACTCAGTCGACTTCGGCGTGGTTTCCCTACCGGTGAAGGACAACCGGCTGACCGTGGTCCTCATCCATCAGGATGAATTGGTAGTGATCACGCCGCCGGACCATCCGCTCGGCAAGATGAAGTCGGTCTCTGTAGGGGATCTGGCGAAGTATCCGCTGGTCCTTCCGAAAACCGGGCACACGCGCGACGGGCTCGACGACCTGTTTCGCGAGCGGCGACTCAAGCCGAACTACAGCATGGAGCTGGACTCGAGCGAGCTGTTGAAGCGATTCGTGGCAGCGGGCGTGGGTGTGGGCTTCATCGCCCGGTCCAATGTGCAGGAGGATGTTCGAGCCGGTGTGCTTTGCGCCATTCCCATGGCCGATGCCCAATTGCGGCGCGATCTCGCGCTCGTCTTCCGCAAGGACAAAGCTCTCAGCCGCGCCGCGCTCGCCTTCATCGACATCGCGGTGAAAAACAAACTGAATGATGCATTGATTTCATGCGCGAAGTCGGTGGTGGGTAGCAGTTAGCACACAACGATCAGCGTTCAGCCAGCGATGGCATCAAACACCTCGGCACGATTCGATGAAGAGACGATTCCCTAGCGTTCGGATGCGGTTGCTGCCGGCTTCCCTGCTCTTTGTCCTCGCGCTTGGAGATTTAGCCGTCTCGCCAATCAACGCTCAACCGCAGACCACGAAAAGTGCGACCGCTCAGGCTCCTACGTCCACCTACAAGCTTCTTGAGATAAAAGTGACCGGCAGCAAGCGATTTACGCAGGAGGAAGTCGCAACTGCCTGCGGATTGCCAACGGGTGCGGTCGTTGGCGATGAGGATTTCAAGAAAGCCGCGCGGCAGCTGGGTGAGAGTGGCGCCTTCCACGACATCGCCTACACATACTCGTATTCGTCGGCGGGACTCAAGCTGACGTTTCAGGTCAGCGATGCCGATAAGTTCGTTCCGGCGCACTTTACTGACTTCGTGTGGTTCGGTGACCACGACCTGCTCCAGAAGGTGCACGAACGCGTTCCACTGTTCAATGGCGAGCTACCAGCAACCGGCCGGCTGCCCGATCAGGTTTCTGACGTGCTGCAGGCTCTTCTGCTCGAAAACGGCGTGCCCGGCCACGTCGAGTATCAGCGCACCAACGGCAAGAGCGAGCACCTCGAATCGTTTGATTACAACGTCTCCGGCGTGACGATCCAGGTCCATAAAGTCGAGTTCCCCGGCTCGACCGCGGAGGAATTACCCGAACTCAAAGAAGCAGCCGAGAAGCTTTTAGGGCGCGCGTACTCCCGCACCTTGCTGACTTCATTCGCCGAACACACGGTTCTGCCAGTTTATCGCGAACGCGGATATCTCAGGGCCTCTTGCGCTCTGCCGGAACCCAAGGTGGTAAAGCCGACAGATTCAGAGTCGACCGAATCGGGCGACGACAAGCGCGAAATCACCTTCGTGGACGTTTCGCTCTCCATCACTCCCGGCAGCCGCTACAAGCTGAGTGGGTGGAACTGGGTAGGTAACAAAGAACTGGCGAGCGACGCGCTCCAGCCGCTGCTTCACGCAAAGGTCGGGCAACCGGCCGACACCGTTCAACTCGATGCGGACCTGCGCGCGGTTCAGGAGCTGTATGGCTCCCACGGCTTCGTCACCGCGACCATCAAGGCGGTTGCGGAGTTCGATGACACTGCCGGAACGGTTCAATACCACCTGGAGGTTACCGAGGGCGCTCTCTATCACATGGGTGAGCTGGCATTTCGTGGCATCGACAATAATCTGGAAGCCCGGCTACGCGCCGCGTGGAAAATCCGTCCGGGCGATGTTTATGACGCCACCTACCTCAAGCAGTACCTGCCTCAGGCCAGAAAGCTGCTGCCCACGAGCGTCGATTGGGAAGTGTCAACCCACGTGACGGCCTTGACCCGCGATAAGACCATCGACGTCGACCTGCAGTATATGGCGAAGGCACCTAAGTGAGCGTGCCGGACCGGTGCCCAAATCCCATGAAATCGTGGCATCAATCGCCCCGCAGAAATAAAGTAGTATTGAGGTTGGCGTAGTAAGTAGCAATTTTCCAGCAAGGAGATCCCCATGTTTCGTGGCTCGCGTTTTTGGCAATCGATAGCGGTAGGTGTATTTTCGGCGACAGCGTTTCTCAGTCTTTACGCGGCCGCGGGACACAAGCAGACCTTTACCGGCGAGGTCGGAGACTCCATGTGCGGCAAAAAGCATATGGAAGGTGAGACTGCCGCGGACTGTACCCGCGCCTGTGTATCACACGGCTCCAGTTACGCACTGATCGTAGGCGACAAGGTCTACACTCTACAAACCACCGACAAGGCAGCATTGGCCACGCTGGATTCGCAGGCCGGCAAGATGGCCACAGTAACCGGGATTCTGAACGGCGATAGCATCGACGTCAGCTCGGTTGCCGCGAAATAAAGCAACCGGCTGATCGAGCCTGTTCGGGAAACCGAAAGTTTTCTAATCTTTGGCACAATTCAGTCGGCGCTGTGTTACAGTAATTCGCTTTTGCCCGGAGCCCTCCCCTACGATTTTCCGGGCGGCAAGGGCGGGACTCGCGCCAGCGGGTTCCCGCTTTTTTACTCCCTGCCGCGAAATTCATACTTTCTTTACAAAGCATTGTGTTAGATTGTGCATTCTCACACTCATTATTTCTCTGGCCGGAGGCGACAGCATTGGGCAAAGACATGGTTCCCAAGCGAATGTTTTTTACCAAGGGAGTGGGGAAACACCGTGAGCGGTTAACTTCGTTTGAGTTGGCCTTGCGCGATGCCGGCATTGCGGCCCAGAACCTGGTTCGCGTGTCTTCCATCTTTCCTCCGAACTGCAAGATGCTGGCGCGAAAAGAGGGTGTGAAATATCTCAGCCCCGGCGAAGTTGTGTTTGCCGTGGTCGCCGAAAACTCGACCCACGAAGCGCACCGGCTTCTAGCGTCTTCCATCGGCGTGGCCATTCCCGCCGACAAAAACACCTACGGATACCTCAGTGAGCATCATTCCTTTGGCGAAACCGAAGACGCCGCCGGAGAATACGCCGAAGAGCTGGCCGCTGAGATGCTCGCAACTACCCTGAACGTGGAGTTCGACCCCGACCGCTCTTGGGACGAGAAAAAGCAGATCTACCGGCTCTCGAACAAGATCGTCCGCACCGCGAATGTGACGCAGTCAGCTGTTGGCGACAAGCGCGGACTCTGGACTACGGTGATTGCCTCGGCAGTGCTAATCTTCGACTAAACGCAGGGATGTTTGCCCTGCTGGGCTCAACAGCCTGCAGATAGCGTGGAAGGGCGGCAGACTGATGCAGCGTAGATCCTTCCTCAAGGGCGCAGGGATTGCAACCGTCGCCGTTGTAAGCGGCGGTGTCTGGCGGGCCTACGATCAGCGCGTCTTCAGCGTTGGTAAAGGACCGGCCTACGAACCCTGGAAAAATTGGCGCAATGCAAACGAAGGTCCTCTTGCCCTGGTGCGCGCCGCCATTCTCGCGGCCAGCCCGCACAACACGCAACCGTGGCTCTTCAAAGTTACAAATTCCTCGATTGCGTTGCATATTGACCCTAGCAGGAACGTCGGCGCACTTGATCCTTATCTGCGCGAGGAGCACATCGGCATGGGTTGTGCTCTGGAGAACCTGATGCTCGCTGCCCGTGCCAACGGCTACACGGCCACCGCGACGCTCGTACCGGGAAAGCTCGATCTAATTCCGGCTCAACCAAAGCCACAACTGCTGGCGCGCGTCGATCTCACACCCGGGGCGCGTGAAGAAAGTGAACTTTACGATGCCATCCCTCGCCGCCACACCAATCGTGGACCGTACGATCCACGGAAGCCGATCCCGCCGGATTTTCTGGATGCGCTGACCCATCTGCCGGGCGAAGACGCCGAGACAAAGCTTTTCCTATTCGAGGAGGAAGCAGTCCGAAAAAAGATCGTTGAGGTCAGTTCAGCCGCGAATAGCGAAATCTATTCCGATCCCGATGTCCGGCGTGGCAGCGAACGTTGGGTCCGGCTCAAATGGACTGAAGTACAAAAGTATCGCGATGGCCTGACCATCGATGCCTTTGGTCTGCCTACCATCGCCGATGCGGCCGCGAAGATGATGACCCCAGGAATGCTGGCATGGGCTGGATCGCACAGTGCGAAGAATGGCTACACGAATCTGATGCTCAGCGCGCCGCTGATGGGATTCATTGCCGTACGCGACCGCTACGACCAGGAGAGTTGTCTGCGCGCCGGACGACTCTGGCAGCGAGCGCACTTGCTGGCTACTGCCCGAGGACTGGTAGGGCGTCCATGCAACGAATCCGTCGAAATGGTAGACCATGAGCGGGTGCTGGGCAAACCTGCCTCCTATCTCGCCAAGTTAAATGAAATTACCGGGGATTCCACTTGGCAGCCAACCTTCGTTTTCTATTTGGGCTATCCAACGGTGACCGCACTTGCTAGCCCCCGGCGCGGAGTGGATGCTGTGGTTGTGTGATAAAGAGTGGCAATGTCATTAATGAGTTGCGGGCGGGAAACCTCTATGGCGCGACTTCGACACTGGACAGCCGGGGTGCTGTCCGCACATCAGTGTCCTCCACGCCTAGCTCAATTCCTAGATTACTTCTATCTTCGGCACCGGGAATGTCGCCCGATACAGACGCTCACCCCAGCGAGAGCATGCGATAGCCGTGGACTAGGCCTCTGCATGAAAAAATCCTCGGTTCCTTACTTTGGGCAATTATTTACTTGACTCGCCCACGGTATTTTGATACATTTTGATTCGTGGAGAACGTTATGAGCCGCGAACCAAAGAGCCTGCAAGAAGCAATCGTCTACTTCTCGAATCCTGACAACTGCATTTCGACTATCTCGCCGCAAAGCGTTGGCCAAATGGCGTAATCTGCCCGACCTGCGGCTCTGACAGCGTTAGCGCCTTCAATCCTAATCGCAAGACTTGGAAGTGCGCAAAGCATCACCCCAAGCGTGAGTTCTCCGTCAAGGTCGGGAGTCTCGCCGAAGATTCCGCGATCGGCCTTGATAAGTGGCTTACTGCTCTCTGGCTGCTCTCGAATTGTAAGAACGGAATCAGCAGTTGCGAACTTGCCCGCGATCTGGACGTTACTCAGAAAACCGCATGGTTCATGCTGCATCGCATTCGTCTGGCCTTGCAGGATGAATCGTTCGGCAAACTGAGCGGTGACGTTGAAGTTGATGAGACCTTTATCGGCGGCAAGGCGCGGAACATGCACCTCGACAAGCGAGAGCGCCGCATCACTGGTACTGGCGGAAAAGACAAAACTATTGTGTTCGGCGCACTGGAGCGCGGCGGGAAGGTTCGCACTGCGGTAATCACCGACCGCAAGCGTGCTGCCCTGCAAACCGAAGTCCGTAACTATGTCGAAGCGGGTTCCGCTCTCTACTCCGATGCGCTGAAGTCTTATGACGGACTCGCGCAGGAATATGCCCACAAAGTTATTGACCACGCCGAAAAATACGTTGACGGGCAGGTACACACTAACGGCCTTGAGAACTTCTGGAGCCTGCTCAAGCGCGGCATCTCGGGAAGCTACGTTAGTGTTGAGCCGTTCCATCTGTTTCGCTACCTTGACGAGCAAGTATTCCGTTACAACAATCGCGGCACCAGAGAGCACAAAATCACCGATGCAGACCGCTTTAGCATGGCCGTCTCAAAGCTGTTCGGCAAACGGCTGACCTTCGCCGAACTAACCGGAAAGTTAGCAGAAACGAGCGCATTCTAATCCTTATCGCCTAAAACGCGGAAAGCGGGCGAAGTAAATGACTCAAGACGTATCGACAGTTCTAAAGGAACTCTTAAAATCGCACTAGACAATCTCCCTGCGACTACTGGAATGCGTTGAGCGCCTCTATGCTCTAGAAGCAACTCTGGTTGCCCAAGATCAGGGGGCGGTGCCGTTGCTGGAGAAGTTCCGCACAGAGGCGCACGACAAGAATCAAACGCAGCGTCAAGGCATTGAGATGTGGCTTGCAGCGATTGAATCATTGACTCCACAAAAGCCGAGTTAGGCTTACGGCGTTTATTACGTGGCATTCTGCGCACCTCGCTTTTCCTTATGGATCGTCAACGCTTCACTTCCTTAAAGGTCGGGAACGTGTGAAGCACAACCAAGTTGCCGTCTATCATCTTTTGCGTTCGCGCCTGAAATTCGAGTGGGTGACGTACTTCTATATAGAATTGAGTGCCATCACGGAAAAATATGGTCACGCCGGGTGCATCACTGGCAACGTCAATTTCTTTGACGACTTTACCTGCGACCGAGCGGTAGGTCCGCCAACCACGGACAAGCTTACGTTTCATGCTGATTCCCTTTCCGGAACTTTGGCTATAGCATATTGTGAATTCATAGGCTATAGCCAATGCTAGGCAGGTGTCCACTACTCTTTGGCGGAAGTTCGGGAAGCGGCTGCGTTCATTACGCAAGGAACGGAAATGGTCGCAAGAGGAGTTCGCATATCGGGCAGGCGGCATGAACGTTAGCTTCCTAAGCGAACTCGAAACGGGCAAGAAAGAACCCTGTTTGACTATGCTGCATCGGATTGCAAAGGGATTCGGGATCAGCATTTCAGAATTGACGCAGGGAGTGTGAGCCATCTAAACCAGATGGCTATTTGTCGTTTGCCCGCTCCTTCTCTCGTTTTTCTCTCAGGCGTTTCCGCTTGCGCTGGTACTCCTTCTCGCGCTTCAGAATCTCGGAACGCGGAACGGAGAATACTTTGCGGACTACTACATCGAATTTATCGAACTCATTCATGGGTTTTATTCTCTTAGCTTCTAGAGAATGAAGCAATGTAACCATTGCTTCTGGGTCGCACTCTTTCCAGCTAACTTCTGTGATTTTTCGGAATTGTTTTACCGACACAAAAAAGCTGTCGCGGGTTAAACTACCTTGCGATGCGCGACGTAGGTGCCAAGCTAATAAATCGGCAGCCTGTAATTGGGGGAGATGCGGGTCTTCTTTTTCTAGCGAAGCGCTGACCGCTGGGCGTGGCCGCTTAAACAACGGGCTTGGCAATTCTGACTTAAGCATCAGATTGTCTAGCATCTCATGCCCATAGTCGCCTCTCTCAAACACGTACGCGATAGGCAAGTCGGACTTATATTTACCTCGAATCAAATCCCTGGCTCTAACCGCGCAGTCGCGACCACAAGCAGAGAACGGATTAAAAATTCCGTCAATCTCACACACTTTACGGGCATCCTCGAATAACCGATGCTCCATGCGTCCGCCGATAGTTGCTAGCATCCATGAGCTAGTTACGTCTGATAAGGCTTGGATAAACTTGTTGCGGTATGCTTCGCTCCTCCATCTAGGTTCGGCGAAGACTCCCTTTTTTCGGTTAAAGAATTCCTTCATGTGAAAGTATGGGGCGTTAAACTCCGCGAGTACTAACTTCCAATCAACTTCCCAACTATCCCAATTTTCGAGAGATGCGGCAAAGCCAGCGACTACAGTAGCAGGTCGAGGTATATTCGCAGCCTCGTCATAGCTGCAATCGAAGCAAGCCCGATACCCCTGCAAGATTGCAATAGTTCCATTCACATTAAAAACCTTTCCCCACACTACGCGCATAAAGCGCATAATTTCCGAGGGCAACTGCATGAGAAAATAACCAATTCACTTTCTCAGCAATCTATTTATTGACTATGCGCTCCGGCTTACGGGCGAGTCAAGTAAATAATTGCCTTACTTTGGCATAGATTCCCTACCGTGAGAAGATTGAAGCTATTTGATCGACCCCAAGGTCAGATTTCGTCTGTAATCGCTAGAAAGAATTGCCAATAGGGCATTGACGTTTCCCCATAAAATGAGCAAGTTAGATCGTTATTGCGACCCGGGGGAACAACCGCGCATCCAATGTTTCATGATTGTACTTTAGTAACCTCTGCCCTCCCCAACCGTAATCTTTTGTTAACATTTTTCCTTTATCATTGAAATAGCTGAAAGAAGCATTGGGCAGACTAGCGTTTGCTAAATCCAAGGAGTATTTTGAACACCGAGACCCGTAGAAAAAAGCAGCGAGCACTCATGACCGAATTGCTCGAAAGAAAGATCCGCCTGCACGCGCAGCATCTCTATGATCAGCGCGGACAGCAGGAAGGATTGGCCCTGCAAGATTGGGTCGAAGCAGAAACTCGCGTACTGGAGAATAGCATCCTCGCGCCGCTATACCGCAAGACCCGTGAAACCTCCTCATCGAGTGGGTTCGAAACCCGCTAGGCACCTAGTCGTGTTTCAGGAGGTCAAGTCTCTCCTTTTCGTCGCCAAATCCCGCTTGGAGAGTATCGAACTTCCATACATCAGCACTCTTCCGCGCCACCGCGTAGAGGGTCGCCGTTCCCCTGGGACCTCTAATCGGAAATGAAATGTCGGCGTGACCGGACGGCCCGGATATCTCGATGCTACCGGAAGTGAACAGGCCTCGCTTTATTGGCTCACCCAGCCGTTGCTTAATGACAGGACTAGCTTGGGCCGCTGCAAATGCCATCCTAGAGGCGTCAGAATTGGCCATGGTTCGCATAACGAGGACTATTCCAGAAATCGCAAGGATACCTATAACCACCAAGCCTCGTTTCCAGTGCTTGCTAAGCAACGGTTGTTTTTCGGGAATCTCGGCTGGACTGGATATCGGCTGTAAGGCATCCAAGGCAGGTTCATCAGGGCGAGGACGAAGAAACCACGCACCCACCGCTGCTATTGGAAGGGTAAGAATCAGGGCCCACGGTAGCAATCGCACGATTACGATGCCAGTGAGAGCAAATGCTCCGAAGAAGATCAGAAATACGGAGTATGCCCGAGCGACCTTCTTCACGCTCGGATTCTCCGGATTGAAGAAGCCCCAACTCGGCATCAGCTTCGTCGGGTTGCGATACAGCCATCTTCCCAACAGAACAAAAGCCAGTCCCACAACAACGAAAACCAAGGTTGGTACCATAACGGGAGCATTCTACGACAAATTTTCAATTTCCCAGGAACAGAACCGGCCAGCTTCGGAGCGACCGCCGCTAGCGAATCCAGCGCTTTACCGGCTAACTGAAGCCTTCTTCCCCTTCCCCGCCTTGCTCCCCTTCTTATCCAAGCGCTCGAATACCGCGGCAACGATCAAAGGCAGCCCCACCGTCGCATCCACAAACACTTCTCCAAACCTTCCGCCCTCCGCCGGAGGCACAAACTTGCCCCACGAAATTGCCTCACTATAAGGACTCCCCGACAACCCTCCCCAGAAAACCGGCTCCGGACAAATGCGCAAGCCGTAGTGATAACGCTTCAGTGGAACATTTTCGCCCAGCCGTCGGTGCCGCAGTTCGCAGAATGGACCAAACTGCTGCGACCAATTGCGCGGCACTCCGCCGCCGATGGTTAGGATGCCAAGCTTTTTCTGGCGCAGCAAAGTCGCGGCAAAGTGCTCGAGATCTTCGAACGGGTCGAAGCGGATCTTGTGCCTGCCGGTGGATTCACGCAAGCGGTTGTTCAGCGCGGTGTCCAGCCCCATCTCGGAATCGCTGAACGCCGGAACAAAAACCGGCACACCCATTGCGTGAGCGGACTTCAAAATCCCCCGCTGCTCGCCCGAGTGCTTCGCGAGATAAGCTCCAATCGCATGATTCAACTTGTAAGAACACATCACTTCATTGTGATCCCAGCCCTCGAGCACTGCCGACATTACTTCTTCCACGTCGTCGAGGTTCTGCTCGGGCTCCAGCGTGTCATACACACGGTTATAGCCCTGCTCGTAAAGTTCTTCGTCCGACACCTCCGGGTTATAGCGGAAGTGAGCGCGGCCGGTCGCTTCAACGAGTCCATGAGCCATCAGCGCGCCGGTCGAAACTACGGCATTCACGATGCCGCGATCAATCAACTCAGTTACAATCAGGCCCTGCTTCGCCACGGTCATTGCGCCCGACAACGTCATCACCACAAAACACTCTTCGTCGCGAGCCATGGCTTCGAGAACATCGGCGGCCTCGCCCAGTTGGCGTCCCGTGAATGCCGTCTTCGACATGGCGCGCACCAGATCGTCGATCGAGTGCACCCGGGTCAAATCAAGCGGCTCAAGCGGAATCAGCCGGTCTTCAATGGGATTATGCAGTCGCCGGTCGACGCCGTCTCCGGCATGACCCGCGTGATCGTGAGATTTTCCTCCAGCATGTCCGCCGCTATGATTGCCCTGCTTCAAGATGACACCTCCAAGCTCGCCCGCAAGTGTTCGACACATTACTTTACAGGAAGCGTGTGAAAAGATGCCACGCCTGAGAGGCAGTCCTAATGTGCGCAGGCAAGCTGGCGTATTTTCGCCTGGTGAATGATGAACGATGAATGCCTGAGTTAGACAGCGAGGTTACATCAATCTCAGAACTGACTGCACAACTGTGGGAACCACGGCTCGAATGATTGCCGGCAGCACCACTGTCACTATGGGATACGCAAGGGCTACAAGAGACAAAGCCAGTAGCCGCCGAACTGTGGGTGTTAATTTGGCGAGATAGGCTCGCATAGCATCCTCTGGATTTAAATACGGAGAGAATGGCGTAAAAGTTCCCTTCTCGTACCCAGTAGCCAGTACCCAGTACCTAGGTATTGGTGTGGCGCGGGGTTTCACTGGGTACTAGGTACTGAGTACGGTCAAAACTGGCACGCCGCAACTGCCAAATGGTATGCTTACCCCGTCATGGGGATGCAAAGCCTGCTCCGTAAAGTTTTCCTGATCGACCTTCTGCAGGGGTTGAGGGTTACGTTTCGCTATCAGGATCCGAAGGAAATCTACACCGAGCAATATCCGCTCGAGCGTCCGCAGGTGGCGGAACGCTACCGCGGAGCGCCGCGGCTGAACGTGAATCCCGATACCGATGAGACCATGTGCATTGCCTGCGATCTGTGCGCGCTGGCCTGCCCGGAAAATCTGATCGTGGTCTCCAGCGCGCGCAACGAGCAGACCCGCCGCAAAGAGCTCACCAATTTCACATACGACCTAAGCCGCTGCATGTTCTGCGGCCTCTGCGAAGACGCCTGCCCCGTCGATGCCCTCGAACTCACCCAGGATTTTGAACTGGCCAGCTATACCCGCGACGGTTGGATCTGGGATCGCGAGACCCTGGAAAAAGGTCCGCAGCCCACGCAGTATAAGAAGTAGCTGTTAGCTTTTGGCTCTCACCCGTCAGCTTCCCTACTCTTTGTCATTCCGAATCGGGCGACAGCCCGGTGAGGCACCTGCTGTTCTCGACACTCTCCGCGCAGCCGCTGCGCATTTTATTCTTGGATTGTCATCCTGAGGAAGCGGAGCCGTCCGCGAAAAGCGGACGGCTCCCAATGAAGGACCTATGCAGTTTTGCCTACAGCATCGCTACTGCCAGCAAGCTACACAGATCCTTCGGCCCGCCAGAACGCGTACCTCAGGATGACAACGCGGCTTGTCAATTTCCCTCAGACCCCACTACCGGATCACTTCCGCCTAGCTACGGCATCCGCCGGATATTTTCTCTTCCTCGTTGCCCTCACACTGAATCTATCGATTCTCGTGAATCGGTCCCGTGAACCGGCGCGGTCTCCGCACGCGCGAGGAATCGCATGAGAATTCGAAGGCTGGAGGCCTCATCTATGTCACCAAAAAAAATCACGCTTTTATCTGTGTTACTTTTCTGCGCGACCTGGGTCGTGGCACAAGTGGCCCCAGGCGGAGGAGCGCGTGGAACTTCCGGAACTCCAGGCCAGACATCGCCTGGCGCACCGCCGACCGGAAACACGGGTCAGCCTCCGACGGGCAGCACTGCACCGCCGCCAACCGGCAGCACGCCCGGAGGGAACGCGACGCCGGGATCGAATCCGACCAATCCAAGCGCGCCCGGCGGCAGTTCGACGACAAATCCGAACGCTCCCAACAGCACGAACCCGAACCCAAATCCAAATCCAAACGTAAACCCGAACACTCCCGGAGCACCCAACGGCGGATCGACGAACCCCAACAACTCGAACCCCGGCTCCAATCCTAACAATCCGAACCCAGGTTCCAATCCCGGGACCACGAACCCAGGCAGCACAACAAATCCAGGGTCAACGACACCGAACAACCCTCCGCCAACCGGTCCAAGCCGCACATAGAAATCTCAGAAAGCTTCCCCCATCCGCGGGCCCGTTAAGGGTCCGCTTTTTTGTATCTGAGAAGGGTAATGTGCAAGGGATCTGGCGAGGTGTTTTAAGAATTGCTTTCAGCCGGCTGTTGCTGCGTCATGCAGTGCATGGTGCCGAGCCCCCAGATGAGGTCGCCGGAATAAATCGGAATCACTTCTCGCGTGGAGAACAAACTCGACAGCGTGTTCAAGGCGATGCGATCGTTCGGATCGTTGAAAACCGGCGCGAGCACGACTCCGTTCGCAATATAAAAATTGGCGTAGCTTGCCGGCAGCCGCCGTTTTTCGAAGACGACCGGAGCGGGCATGGGAAGTTCGACGATGTTCAGCCGCTTGCCGACTTGATCGTGGGCAGCCTGCAGGCGGCGGAGATTCTCCTGAAGCGGCTTGTAATTTACATCCTTGCGATTGCTTTCCACCATGGTCACAACCGTGTCGGCAGACACGAAGCGGGTCAGGTCATCGACATGGCCATGGGTGTCGTCCCCGTAGATGCCTTTACCCAGCCAGATTACGTTCGGCGCGCCCAGGTAATCTGCGAACATTTTTTCGTAATCCTTGCGCGACATTCCGGGGTTGCGTTGTTGCACTTTGCTGAGCAGGCATTCTTCGGTCGTGAGCAGCGTGCCGCGTCCGTTAACGTCAATCGACCCGCCTTCGAGGACGACACGGGTTCCCCGATGCATAGGGCGGATCTCATCGGCGCGGGCGGCCTCCGCCATAAGGCTCCCGATCTTTTCATCGTGCCGCCAGTTGGAATATTTCGCCCACGCGTTAAAGCGGAACTTTGTGGCGAACTGCCGATCCTTATGTAGAGACAGCCGCCTCGCCTGTCCCGCCAGGGCGGAGTCCGGCGGCGATCCTGCAACGAAAATGCACCCAGAGTCGCGCAGCCAGACGCGATTCGTGGGCCAGCGATGAAAGCGGACGTTGGCAAGCTCCACATTGGTGCGCGACAGCAGTTTGTAGACTCGGCGCTCGGCTGCGGCATCATTCACGATCAACTCGACCCGCTCATGCCGTGCGAGATTGCGAATGATTTCGGCGTAGACCCACGGGATGGGTTCGAACCTGCCCGGCCAATCGCCGTGATAGTGCGGCCATGCCAGCCAGGTAGCGGCATGCGGCTCCGACTCGGCGGGCATGCGATAGCTGCGAGATGATCGCAAAGAGGAATTATCGAATGAAGTATTCTTCGAATAGTTAGCGGAAGGTCGATTCACGCTGAACTCTTATCGCCCGTCCAGCAGGCGGTTTACGATCGGCGCATACGCGTCGATTCTGCGGTCGCGCAGGAACGGCCAGTTGCGGCGGATGTCTTCAAGCGCCTCCAAATCCACGTCGCCCACCAGAATTTCCTCTTGATCGTGCGATGCTTCGGCGAGAACCCGGCCAAAGGGATCGCAGAAAAACGATCCGCCCCAGAACTCCAGTCCATGGCCCGGCGTCGACTTGCCGCGAATATTGCCCGTCTCGAAGCCGACTCGATTGACGACTGCGACGAAAACTCCATTCGCGATGGCATGCGAGCGCTGAATGGTTCGCCACGCATCGTGCTGCGCCACGCCGAACTCGGCCTTCTCCGCCGGATGCCAGCCGATCGCGGTGGGATAGAAAAGCACGGACGCACCCTGCAGCGCCGTCAGCCGCGCACCCTCCGGGAACCACTGATCCCAGCACACAAGAGTTCCGACACGGCCTACGTTCGTGTCGAGCGCGCGAAATCCAAGGTCGCCCGGCGTGAAGTAAAACTTCTCGTAGTAGAGTGGATCGTCGGGGATGTGCATCTTGCGGTAAAGCCCCCGCAGCGAACCATCAGAATCGAAAATTGCCGCCGTGTTGTGATAAATGCCGGGTGCACGTTTCTCAAACAAAGACGCGATCAACACAATGCCGTGCTGGCGCGCGGCGGCCGCAAGCTTTTCGCTGGCCGGACCGGGTATGGGCTCGGCCAGATCGAAAAGCGCGTGATCTTCGCGCTGGCAAAAATATTGCGTCTGAAATAACTCCGGCAGACATACCACCTGCGCCCCTCGCCCGGCCGCATCGGCAACGCGTTCAAGAGCCTTTTGAAGATTCTGCTCCGGTTCAGGCCCGCAAGACATCTGCACCAGGGCTACACGAAATTTGTCGGGAGGCACGCGATTTCCTCGACGATCAATATAGCATCTAGAGAATGCCTGGAATCGTATCCGCCCTTGCCCGGAACAAAAGATCTTCCTTAAACTGAGAAATCCAATCGAATCACAGACAGCTACAATCAACTGCGTATCCGGCAAGAAATCGAGGAAACAGCCACGTCCACGCACGATGAACTTTTTGTGGAGGAAGCTCTGCGTTGCGCCCAGCGCGCCCTGGAAGCGGGCGAGGTGCCGGTTGGCGCAGTCGTGGTATGTGACGGGCGCATCGCGGGCCGGGGATGGAATCGCAACATCAGCGATTGCGATCCCACGGCGCATGCTGAGATTGTGGCGCTGCGTGATGCTTGTGCCTCCGTGGGTAATCACCGACTGGCCGACTGCGAGCTCTTTGCTACAATTGAACCGTGCGCAATGTGTGCCGGAGCTTTGATCCATGCCCGCATCAAGCGCCTGGTTTACGGCGCGGACGATGCCAAGGCTGGCGCGGTTCGGTCAGTAATGCAATTGCTAAATCATCCGCAACTGAACCACAAAGTGGAAGTTCGGAGCGGAGTTCTCGCAGGCCGAAGCGCCGAAATGCTGCAAACGTTCTTTAAGAACCGTCGTTAGTCGTCAGTCGTTTGGCCCTTGGCCGTTAGTCGTTGGCTCACTCAGGTGTCTTGCATCCATGCCACTTGTCATTCTGAGGTCACTTGTGGTTCCGAGGGCACTTTGTCATTCCGAGCGAAGCGAGGAATCTTGGTTTTCGCTGACAGCTGAGAGCTGAGTCGAAAGCTTTTTCATCCGGAGAGGTGCGTGAGCGGTTGAAACGATCCGCCTCGAAAGCGGACATACCTTAACGGGTATCGTGGGTTCAAATCCCACCCTCTCCGCCATTACTTTTATTTTAAATGTTATATAGTATGGTGATACCGCACCTGATACCAAAACCCCACGGGTTCTAAAGGGGAGTTGATAGATGGCACCAAGAGCACCTGTAGCCTTTCTCGTGCCACACAAAGTAGATCGGCCGTTCTTGGGTGTTTTCCAGTGACCCATCTCCATTGCATTATGCGATTTGTCGATCACTACCACGGAGCCGCTCGGGACCAGACCGTCCATGGTGTCGTCATCTAAGGCAATGATGCCCAATCGAAACTGCCCCGCATCCAAGCGCTGACGCACAACCGCAGGTACTCCCAGTTCTTCTGCCCTCTCGGTCACCAGGCGGGTTGTATCGAAGCTGATTTTGCTTTGGAATGTCGGGGGAAACGGTCGATCCATATCGGTGAAAGACCTCGGTCTAGCAGCCTCGCCGGATTTTGTCGAACCCTGCGGCGTGTCTTGGGACTTTTCCAGTCTCGTACCGAAGACGTGCAGCACCGCTTCATAGGTTACTTTGTAACATTCGCACAAGCTCTCGACTTCAAAAATATCCGGCACAGCGTTGCCTTCTTCGATCTGCGTGAGCCGTCCCCGCCGAATCCGATACCGCTCATTGTTGGCTCTGCTCGCCGCCTCACTGGTAAAACGCTCAACAGCGACACGCGTGAGGTGAAGTTCTTCCCGAAGTCCTCAAAGCCAATCCCCAGGATTCGTCATGACTACCACTCCAACCGCAGAATAGACTCGCTGTTGCATGTCTGCACTTGCTAGTTGACACAACTGCGTGTCTCGGGAAATATCTCAGAGGGCCCCCCTCTTGATGCCTCTTGGCATCAGCCATCTGTGCGTCTTCGCCACAGTGTAAAGGCAGGGATTATCCAATCCGGCAGGAATGTTGATTTTGTAACAAAAGCCAAACAAACTAAAAGGCCAGTGCAAAACGTTCAGCTTGCGCCATCTTTGGGAGGTTGAGGCTAACGTCATAAAGGCCCGCGAAACGCCATCCCTTGCCCTTCGCGCTCCCCCACCCCGGCCCAAACCAGAGACCGGGACCAGGGATTTTGTCGGATTTTGTCGTATGCTCAAGTGAACGGAAATTGGGGGCAGGCCACTATTTGATTGTCTAGCTGGCCACAATGAATAGCAGAGCTTTTTCCCTGCACAATTTTGTTCACACGCTGGCGTTCCGGTCACGACAGCCCGTTAGAATGTCGGCTATCTCCGGTCACACTTAGCTCGGAAGTTGCACCTGCCTCGTAAGCAAGTTCTTAGCGATGAATGTGTTTTCAGACTCTCCCGATGAGGCGGTGGACGGAACCGCGATGAGCGATCCGAATGGCAAGCTGCATGATTTCATGCACCCCAAATATTTTTGAGAAGGTCCTTGACTGTTTAAGTATTGTGCATCCTGTCCCGACAGGAGTCTTTTCGGGATATGTGTCGCTTCCTTTTGCCGTGGCATGCGAACCGAGTCACTCGTTACTGTGGATGAACCACCGTACAGCGAGGAGGCGCACATGCAAATATGATGAACCTTCTCGACACCTATACAGCGATCATCGCGCCGTATCGGCAAGATTTTTCTCCAACTTCGGAGCTCCCGTAATTTCGGGAAGAGAATTTACGGACATGGATGACAATAAACATCCACTCGTTGCCCTGGTTGATGAATCTCTAGCCCGGCAGTTATGGCCAAACGTTAACCCCATAGGTAAAAATTAAGTGTCAGCGTAATGGCAAACGGTAGCTTTGGCTAGGAGATACTGCGCCCTCTAATATTCCCGTGCTACCTCCCCTACTTTTGGTTTAGGTTTCGCCTCGCCTGTTTGGCCGTTCCACATCTTCTTTTGACAAGCGACAATTCCAACCGTGGCTCTTAGGGAGAATACCCGAGGCTCCGGTCAGTGGCAGGAGCTAGAAGATAGTAGGTGGTACATGTGGAGATTGTTTTCTCCACTCATAATTGTGACAAGCAATAACGGCTAATGCCGGGCATTATGGCGGCAGCCTGCCTAGATCTGGCCCATCGTACCTTGCAGGTACACCTATCCAATACTTTAACTGACATAGGACTCTTTATTAGCAGTCACGCTACACTGCTGTTGTCCGCTAGTTAGATGCAGACGTAGATCTATTCAAATTCGGCGTTTATTGGTATGTGCTGCAGACAAACGTCAACGGCGAGCGGATGGTAGCCATTATTTTACAGACCAAGGGCTACGGTGAATTTGTGCTGGTCTTTAAGCCGGCCATCTGGCGAATACGAAAGTCTTCCAGATGGTTTGTAGCGGCAGCCTGCCAACCGGTCTACCACACCACCCCCTTCAGACTCCACTTCTTCTAATACTCCCAAGAGGCGCCTATGCTATGCATGCAGAATAAGTAACCACTTCTGGTCGCGATTCACGTTAAAGGCAACATGTGAGCATCTTGTATCTGTGTGTTTACGCAACAAAGGATACGAAGAGAACTCTATTAGAGAAGCACATGGACATTGCTTTGAATGACGACCTTTCAGTTTTTCGAAGCCTGGACGCGATGTTAGCGTTGCACGGTTTTACGCCTCACATTATCTGCCGGCGTTGGCAGGTCTTGTTCATGGACCCGGCTTCTCCAACCTCAGTTGCCTTGGCCGATTGAGCGATCTTTTCGACGATTTTCCGAAACTATCTTCGGGCAAGGCGGATCGTAAGGCGCTCACATCCATTCTTACTGTTCGCATGACAAAGGAAACTGAGGAGGTGATAACTGCACATGGACACTGAAGCTGTAGTAACTAACATCATCGAAAATGTAATCGGAGTCAGAGGGGTGAGCCGCGACGCTCGCTTTCTTGACATCGGCGGTAACTCACTGAATCTGGGTGCAGTCTTGACACAGATCTATTATAAGACTGGAGTAGCTGTACCTGCACGCATGTTCTTCCACAAATCTGACTCCACAATAGCAGCCATCACCGCCAAGATTGACTCTCAGCTCCAGGAGAGCCAAGCGGCGTTAACAATCAGTCAGTAAAAAGAGCCTGGACTTACAAATAAGGAGGAGTTGCATGAGAGACGACTATTATCTTTCCGAAGCGGAAACAAGCTTTTTTTACCAGAATGGTTATCTGGGTCCGTTTACGCTGTGTCAACCAGAGGAAATGGTGAGTCTATTCGAAGAGGTACGAATGGATCTGCTGGACACCCATAACGCACCTTTCCCGAAGAGCAAATTGAACTATGACCGGCACCTCGATTTGCAGGCGCTCAATCAGATCATCAACAATCCAAAAGTAGTTCATCGCATTTCAAGCATCCTTGGACCTGACGTTTTGAGTTGGCGTACCGAGTGGTTTCCCAAGTACCCGGGAGACGAAGGTACGGATTGGCACCAAGCGGAAAGCTTCGTCGAATTTGAGGGGACGGAAAAGCTGGTTCCAACCGCGGCAGAGGAAGGCAGGCCTTGGGAGCTTACAGCCTGGATCGCGATGAGCGAATCAACTAAGGAAAATGGTTGTCTCAAAGTCATGCCGGGAACCCATCGGACGTGGTTTTTCGATGAAAAACGGAATGTGCCCTTTGAGCCCGAAAATTTCAATCAGAAGGTAATCTCCACCGGAGAGAAGGCTGGATTCTATGGCTATGATTACGACAAACTGAAGCTCGATCCAACTTGGAAGCCAGACGAGGAGAAGGCGGTCCATATGGTGATGAAGCCTGGCCAGTTCTGCATCTTCACCTCGCGGTGTATGCATGGCTCCAATCCCAACTCGACCCAGTCCTCGACACGCTTCGGCTGGGCGACCCGTTTCGTGCCAACCCACGTGAAGGTGTACGCCGGCCAGGACTCTTTCCACCACTTTGGGGAAGAGCTGCCGCTGGACAGGTATTCAACGGTCTTGGTTTTGGGAGAAGACGGCTATCACCACAATCGCGTGCGTCCGCCCATGCAGGTGGCGGCGACGACGGCAGCTTAGCCGCCACTCTAAACACATGCAGAGAAATGCTTGGTTTATCTTTTGTGACGGACAGAATGAGCGGGACACGCAGTTCCGCCTATTCTGCTTACATTACGCGGGCCGCGGATCTATCTTTTCGATCCTGGAGGAGTGGTTACTGGACCAGGGTGAACTTCTCAAGTCAATTGCGATGTTATGTCTCCCGGCGCACTGGCGAAACTATCCCGTCACCGTCGTCTGTCTTTCATAGTCGGCGGGGTTCGCTACATCCAGGTTGGTGAGTGCGGTCTCGCGAGAGAGGTGATCGACCAATCGGACGAGATCATTCGTCAGGATTTCGATATCGTCGCAAACTGCACGGGTGGATGCCCTATTGCGGGGCTTTTGAGTCTGCTTAGCGATGATTCGCAGGCTCTGTTGGAGAAGCACATAGGCATTGCTTTGAATGACGAGCTTTCAGTTATTCGAGGCCTGGACGCGACGTTAGCGTTGCGCGGTTTTACGCCTCCCATTATCTGCCGGCGTTGGCAGGTTTTGTTCATGGATCCGGCTTCGCCAACCTCAATTGCCTTGGCCGATTGATTGACCTTATCTTCTCGGGATATCGCTTCCTTTTGCCATGGCATGCGAACCGAGTCACCCGCTACTGTGGACGAAACCACCGTCAGCGAGCAGGCGCTACGCAAATATGATGAACCTTCTCGACATCTATACAGCGCTCGCACGCGAGCGCCCAGGTGACCCTGCCCTAATATTCGAGCGTGAACCTTACGTGGGCATCAGATTGTCGTGGGCTCAGCTCGCTGCCAGGGGCGAAGAATTGAGTCTTCGGCTCGCGGCAGCCGGCATAAGTCGACAAAGTCTTTGTGCGGTCGAGTTGGCAGACCACCCCGATACACTGCCATTGCTGCTTGGAATCTGGCACCTTGCGGGTACCGCACTGCTTGTCGACCCGAAATGGGGTGATAGCGTGCGCCGCTCGGTTTATTCCCATAGCCGACCTGATGCGTGCATCACGGTAGATCCAGAGTTTACGGTTTCGTTGTTCACCGACTCTTCCTCAAGAGACAAACATTCGGATTTGCCGAACGGGGCCGCGCTCCTGGCCTATACCTCCGGGAGTACTGGAGATCCCAAGGGAATTGTCATACCGCATGATCGATTGTCAACCGGAATACATGCGGCGGCGGCGGCGATTGTCCGATATCGTGGCGCCGCGCCAAAATACATCGCCTGTAGCATGCGGCTCTCTGGATACGGCGTTCTCACCCTGCATTACACGTGGGCCGCCTGCGCCGGCGCTACCGTTGTTGTCTTGCCGGAACTTGATTTGCGGACTGCTCATGGGTACTGGCAGACCGTTGCCGATCACGACATCGAACAGATCTTTCTGGTGCCGCCACTTATCGAACTTCTGAACCAAGTGGCGGTGCCACCGCAAAGAATGCGCAAAGTTCCTACCTGCATCTCAGGCAGTGCGCCGTTATCGGAGCGGACACAGCAACAATTTGAGTGCCGATTTAACCTCGGCCTGCTCAACGCATACGGGCTCACGGAATCCATGTTCCCCAGTTTCTTCGGTGAGTATGATGAGCACGGAATGGGCCGAAACACGATTGGCACCCCCGCGTTCCTAAAGGCTCAACTGCGTGATCGAAACGGAACAGTTGTAGAAGGGGCTGGCGAAGGGGAACTTGAGTTGTCGGGTCCGACGGTCTTCGATGGCTACTATCGGAATACGCGTGCCACAGAGACCGCCTTCCATGGATGTTGGCTTCGGACCGGAGATCTTTTCAGACGCGACGAGCAGGGTCGGTACTGGATTGTGGGGCGGCTAAAGAATGTCGTCATGAAGGGCGGCCATTCGGTTTATCTCGATGAATTGGAGAGTGTCGCGTTGGAGATGGATGGGATTCATGAAGCTGCGGGGGTTCCTCTGCATCTTCCCGCTGGAGGCGAAGATATTGGTCTGCTGGTCCGGTTGTTGCCCGATTCCGGTCTGACCTGCGCCGCCGTAGCAGCCGAGCTGCGGCAGCGGCTTGGCGCCCATCGCGCGCCCAGGCGCGTGATTCAGATTACACAGGCTCTGCCACGTACCGGCTCGGAAAAGCTTGACCGCCAGCGAGTCGTGGAGATGTGGTGTTCGTTGGTCTCACCGACTCGTAGTGAAAGTGAGAGTTGTTAAGTTTGTTGGAGGGTTGGATAGATGGAAGAATTGACTGAGGAAGTATTCATCAATCGAGCCCGGGCCTTTTTCTATGAAGTGGCCGGAGTGGAATCTGCATCACTCGACCCTGACGCCAATCTGATGGAGAGTGGAATCCTGGATTCTCTGCTCCTCATCGCATTCCTGGCTTTCATTGAGAAGCTCCGCGGCTCACAGCTGGATATCGCACCAGAAAATCTCCCAGCAATCTCCAGTCTTCGTGGCGCATATGCGTTCGCTGGCTTCCGGAGACCTGAATGATGACCTTCGGGAGAGTTTCAATGGAACGTGAGCTCAGCGATGTCATGAGCATGCTACCGCGCCTTGATTATAGCGATCCGGTGGCTGCTCGATCCGAAATGAATCGGTTCGTTCGGCTATCGACTGTGCTGGGATCCCATACGTTGACCGATCCAGAGGTTGACGTTGTTGATCGGATCGGCCCTTCCGATGGCACCTCCACGGTCCGCGTTCGGCTGTACGTTCCCCGAGACCGGGTCAAACCCGCTGCTGCGGTAATTTATTTCCACGGTGGGGCTTTTGTACTCGGAGATCTTGAGCTCGAACATCCGAGATGTCTCGAAATGGCGAAAGAGACCAAGGCCGTGGTGATGGCGGCCGATTACCGTCTGTAT
>CAWEEW010000004.1:0-568675 GCA_963808195.1 uncultured Acidobacteriaceae bacterium
CTTCGCCGTCAGCAGCGCAATCAGATACGGCTGCACCTTGAACCACTTGCCGTTGCGATCGCCTTGCTGAAGCAGCACGTCGTCCGGATCGTTGTCCACGGGCACGTGCCGAAGTTGCAGATGAACCGCTGATGGTCGTGGTTCTCAATGTATTGAAGGCCGTCTTGCGAGCGTGTCGCCGTTCGCCGTGACCGACTCCGGATAGCCGTTCAGCCCAGTTGCAGTCCCAGTTGCTCGATGGCGCCCTGACTCCCGGCCGCACAACTCGCGGCAGCGCCGAGCGTGCCATCCTGCCAGGTGCCCGTGCTGTAACTGCCGTTCAGAATATCCGGTGGCGCCGGAAGATATTCCGCAATCTGGATCAGATTGATATTCCCGGCCGCGTCGAAGAACGCTGATAATGATCCGTCGCGCCCGCTTTCGATTTGACGTACTGATAGGTCGAATAAACCAGATTGGCGTACCCCGATCCCGGTCGGCCCGTCCCAGTACTCCGGCACATCGTCGAATCGAAATCCATCCACATGAAACGTATCCAGCCAGTAACTGATTGACGCGAATAGAAATAATCCTGCGTCAGCCGCTTCGAAAAATCCGTCAAGTGTGCCGAACGCCCCGCTCCCGCCAATAAACGGATTGGCAAGGTCGCCGCCCAGCGCGTTATAAAGCTGGGCATAGGCAAAGTCGTTGCCGGTGTGCCCGTAAACCGAATCCACCACGACCGCGATTCCGTTCTGATGGGAGACGATCCACGAAACGCTGAAAATCGGATGTCTTGCCGAAGCGCTCCGCCACACAGAAATAGCCGATCGGGTCGTATCCCCAGTCAATGGTGCTCAGAACATTCGAAACCGGCATGACCTCGATGCAGTTGATTCCCAGATCCGCCAGGTACGGAAGCTGCCCGATCGTGCGGTCGAGGTCGTTGCGAAACTCGCTGATCATCAGCTCGTAAATGATGGCATTCTTCAGCGGCGGCGTTTTCCACGAGTTTCATTGGCGGAAAACGCGTACGGCGTGGCGCCGACGGTGATTGCCGAAAGTCGGCCGACGCCGACTTCGCGGGAGAAAGGATCGATGATGAAGTCGATGTCGCCGCGCGTCGGGCTGTGAATGACATACCGATAAACGTAACGTCCGGGTTGCCCGAACGCGGACGACCCCGGCGGCGGCGCCGCGGTGTTCAGATCGATCTGGCCGGACCAGTAATCGCCATAAGTCGGATCGACCGAATGAGCCTGAGCCACAAGCGCCGGCTGCACAGATTGCAGATACTGGTCGGTCTCGTGAATGATTTTGACGGAAACCGCATAGCCCGGCCGGAGTCGACTCCGGGCAGAAAAATGCCAAACTGGACGACCTTGGGCGATATTTCCAGCGCGCCCAACGTATTCATCGAAAGGTAATTCATAAAAACCCCCGACCGTAAGGAAAGACGCTGGCGCCATTATACGCAATTGTCAGCGAGTCGTTTGGGCGGAGGGCTCAGTTGTCTGCGCCGCATTGTTGGTTCCCCGAACGAGTTGCGCCGCGGGAATGCTTGCGGGTTACTAAACGGCGACCGGAGTTCTAATCGGAGTGGGGCGGCCAGTTCCGGAGCGCGATGCCACCATATCCTGTTGTTTACCGCGCTACAATATTCCCCATCTCCACCATGTCCACAGTTCCCCCGACCGCCGGTCCCGCGACTACGTTACGTAAGCAGGCTACCGTTGTCGGTTTGATGTTCGGTCTGAGCGTGCTGAGCTACTTCGACCGGACTATTCTCTCATCGCGGGCCCGGGCATCATGAAGGAGTTCAGCATTTCCGCGGTCCGCATGGGCGCGGTGTACTCGGCCTTCCTGTCTCCTACGCGTTCTGTATGATTCCCGGCGGCCGCATGTCGGATCGCTTCGGACCTCGCATCGTGCTCACCTGGATGGCGCTGGGCTCCGCGGTCTTTACCGCGCTGCTTGCTCTTGCGGCAACGCCCGGCCTGGGAGCGCTCATTGGTGTGGTTCCCGCATTCATCATGATCGTTTGGCCTTCGGTGTATTTACCGCGCCACTGTATCCGACTTGCACCAGAATGAACGCGAACTGGATCCCCTTGAAGAATCGCGCGCGCGCCACCGGTCTTGCCAACTCGGGGTCGGGCTTTGGCGGCGCCGTTTCGCCAATCTTGTTCTCCTGGATGATCGGGCGTTACGGATGGCGCATCTCATTCCTGCTGGCGGGCATAGCCACGGGCATCATCGGCGTGCTCTGGTTCGTCTCCGTTCGGGACCACCCTCCGGGAGTCACAGCGCCGCAGCAATCGGTGAGCCGCCGGCGCGCCCCTTGGCGAGCATTGCTCACGGACAAAAACGTGGTCCTCCTGACTCTCGGGTTCTCAGCACTGGGCTATTTCGAGTACATCTTTTTCTATTGGATTTATTACTACATCGGCGAGATTCGCCACCTCAGCGCATCAAAGAGCGCGCAATATACGACCGTGCTGTTCCTGACTTGGGTGGTCATGATGCCCTTAGGGGGTTTGCTATGCGATCAGTTGATGTCGCGCTTCGGACGGAAACCGGGAATTCGTATCACCGCGGTCGCAAGTCTGGCGTGCAGCGCCGGACTCTTGTTTGCCGGTGTGAGAACCACCGAAACAGTGGCGGCAATCGCGCTGATGTCGCTCGCATTAGGATGTGCGAGTATCGCCGATATGACCTACTGGACCGCGGGTATCGATGTAGCGGGCGACCAGGTCGGTGTGGTGGGCGGAATCCTCAACACGGGTGCTAACGTCGGCGGTGCGCTCGCGCCGGTCCTCACGCCGTGGATCGCGTCGTTCGCCGGATGGTCATGGGGCTTGTACGCCGGATGTCTCGTGGCGCTTGCCGCTTTGGTAGCCTGGCTGTTCACCGATCCGACCAGAAGGGTCGTCGTACCGGTCTCTGCCCGGTAGCGTCTGTGCCTCCATAATGGAAATGGGTGCTTAGCTCACTCCCCTGCCTTTGTGCTTATAATAATGACGCAATCGCCGTTGCCCGCACATAAAAATGGAGGCGACAGATCTTGAAGACGAAACAAGTTTTACCATTTGTGGCGTTGTTGAGCCAAGCCGCGCTCTGCGCGCAGACCGTTATCACGATCAATGTTCCAGGCGCTGCCGGCACCATTGCCTCAGCCATTAATAATGCCGGAGTGATCGCTGGTTATACGAGGATTCCAATTTCACGTATCACGGCTTCCTTCGCGGCCTCGCTGGCGCCGTCACCACCTTCGATGTCCCGGGCGCGGGCATCGGCAATTTCGAAGGTACTGTCGCCAGCGCCATCAACGCCGCAGGGGGCATCACCGGCTGGTACACCGATACGAACGTCAAAACGCACGGCTTCCTCCGCAATGCCACCGGCGCCATCACGAGCTTTGACGCGCCGCTCGATACCCGCGGCACTTTCGCCACCTGCATCAATAACGCCGGCGTCATCGCCGGATACGTCACCTTCCAAAACAATACCGTACACGCCTTCGTGCGTACCGCCGGCGGCAATATCTTCCGCCTCGATCCTCCGGGTGCAGTGCAATCCGAAGCGCTTGCGGTCAACGCGGCTTCCGACATTACCGGCTGGTTCAACGACACGAGCTTATTGGTACACGGATTTGTGCGCGCCGCCGATGGCACGATCACTACTTTCGATGCTCCAGGTGCCGGCACCAGTGGCAACGTCGGTACCTTCCACGGCCGTGAACGCCGCGGGGGTCATCGCAGGCTATGCCCTCGCCAACACTTACGAGGCACAAGGTTGGGTCGCGGCATCGGCGGCGGCTTCGCCACGTTCCAGGCCCCCGGGGCGGGCTCCGGAGGTGGCCCTTACGGCACGTACCCCGCCGGCATCAACGCGGGCGGCAACGTTGTGGGGTGGGACTTGGCTTAAGCCCCTACTACGTCTATCATGCGTTCGTGCGCGCCACTGACGTGCCGTCATCGCCCTCGAGGTTCCCGGAGGGGGCGCCGGCATCCAGCAGGGCGCCAAAGCCGCGAGCATCAACGACCAGGGTCTGATAGCCGGATCTTACCTCGATTGGGACGGGGATTCTCACGGCTTCCTGCTGATCCCATGATAGAGCTAACGAACGGGGACTAGAAAGCCCCGGGGTAACTCTACCGTACGATGCTGCGAACAGATCTATTCCGTTAGAGTGTATAAATGAAGGGAGTGGAGACGCCGTTCTTGTGGTGAAAGCAAACGCCTACCGTACCGATGGCCCTTGGCAGAGACGCATTAGGGCGCAAGAGAGCGCGCTGAAAGCGTGGTCGCTGGTGGACAGCCATGACTGGTACGATTTCACCGCCAGCGCAAAAGATTTCAGCCGCGGCTTTGCCGGCCGTTTGGAAACGGGAGCCGACAGTGTGAGCGACCCTGCAGTTTTGAAGCGCATCCTGCGTACAGATCCGATCATATGAATGAAATGACCCTCACAGCAAACGACAATCTGAGTCGCCGGGCTCTGCTCGGATCGATAACTATGGCCACTGGAGTGGCAGCCGCGTGTAAGGCACAAGCGCGTCCGAGGAATGGAGGCCGCGTCTGGGAATCATCGCCGTGTACACAGAAGCTAACGTCGAGTTCGCCGTTCAGGAAGGATTCAACAACATGATCCTGTTCGCCGGACCTGGCGACCGCGGACTGAATACGACGACGCTTACCGACGAACTCATTGAAAAAACCAAGAATCACCTGGCAACTAAAGGCATGCACGTCTCGGCGCTTCAGGTTGGCGCAAACCACATCGCCCACGAACCGGCCGAGCGTGAGCGGGAAAACAGCAACTTCGTTAAGGCGATTGAGTTGGCTGGTAAGTTGGAGTCCCCTATATAGGAACTCAGTCCGGCAAAGACACTTCCCGGCCCTTTCAAGCGCAAATTGACGAGATAGTCCGCGTTTACAATGAAAAGTATTTCGCCGCTTGCGAAAAGTACAAGGTACGCATCCTATGGGAGCCATGGCAGGGTGGGCCAAACATCGCCACCAGCCCTGTTGGATTTGAAGCTCTTTTCAAAGGCTTCAGGGATTCGCCCTATGTCGGCCTGCAATACGATCCGTCTCATCTGGTGTGGCAGATGATGGACCCGATTCAAACCGCGAAAGATTTCATAGATAAGATCTACGATGTCCACCTGAAGGACACGCAAATCCATTGGGATATCGTACGGCGTGGCGGGATCTTACCGTCAAACCAAGCCGAGTGGTGGCAATTCCGCATCCCCGGAATGGGCAGCATCAACTGGCCCGAATTCTTCGGCGTTCTTCAAGGTGTCGGTTATGAAGGCGCGATGAGCATTGAGCATGAAGACGATCTCTACGGTGGATCAGAAAACCCTGGCCCTGATTTCAGCCAGCCCTATAAGGTCGGATTCCGCATGGCCAAGCGCTATCTCAACCAGTATGTGCCAGTGTAAGAGGCTAGAGGTCTATCGGAAGCGATGAGCCCCGAATCCGACGAAGAGTTCGGAGAAGCGGAGCTGGCCGTTTGCTGGAAGACCAGGAAATTGATGATTTGGCGGACCTCCGTTTTCAGGCGAGTCCCTCTTGAAAGACGATTGCACTCTCATGGTGTGGAAGTCCGATGAATGCCCGCATACCCCCTGCGGTCCTCGCCCGTCCATTCCTCTAGACTTAGAATAGACTGAAGGGCTGAAAATCGGGACTGCACTTTCGGAGTCCACTGTTCTCCGGTGTGCGTTCGCGATGAATCGCTTCGAGCAGGGGTATTGATGATGAAGTCGGCAACGCAATCTCTCGTAGCAGAAGGCCCGGAACAGGTGCGGAACATTCGGGCTTCTTCTCGAGCGAAGCCGTGCTCGAAATTCTGAAGCTGATTCTTGCGGGATCTGAGTTGTCCGAAGTGCTGACTATCATTGCTCGACTGGTCGAATCGCAAGGCAACGGTACGTTATGCACGATCTGGCTTCCCGATGCTGAAGGCAAGCAACTCTATTGCGCGGTGGCGCCCAGCCTCCCTGAATTTGCGGCACGTATGGGGCGGACGACTATCGGTCCGAAAGGCGCGTCGTGCGGCACAGCCGTTCATCGCAGGGAGCCGGTCTATGTGGCAGACATCCGCGAGGATCCCATTTGGGATGACTATCGTGACCGGGTTCTCGCTTTTGGCATCCGTGCCGTTTGGTCGCGACCTCTCTTCACACGCGATGGAAAGGTCCTGGGGACGTTCGCCATCCATTATCGTGAAGTGCGTAATCCGGACGCCCTCGATCTGGCGTTGATCGAGAATGCCAGCCACATTGCGGGCATCGCGATTGAGCGGCACATGAACGAAGAAGCGCTGCGCCATGAAAGCGACCGGCTGCGATTGCTTCTGGAAATCACGAGCAGCGTGACATCCAGGTTGGACCTCCGGCAAGTGATTGAGGGGCTGTCGACGAGTCTGTTCAAGATCATGCAATGTGACGTTTCCGCCTTGCTGCTACCCGACCCGGACAGCGGCGATCTGCGCGTCGCCAACTTGTACAATCCCGATGCCAGGGGCCCCTTCCGCGAGGGATCGTTGGTGCCGATGAACAGTTCGATCTCGGGCCAGGTATTGCGCAACGCCAAGACCATCCGGATCGATAGCTTCGAAAAGCTCCGCGAGGATCCTCAGATTTTTGGGAATCCAGAGGGCCAACTTCTCTATGACCGTGTGGTGCAGGAGGGACTCAGAGCGGGCTGCTATCTTCCGCTGATAGGCCGCAACCAGGTGGTGGGCGTTCTGATGCTCTGCCGGCGTTCGGACCATGCATTTCGGGACGACGACGTTATCTTGCTCGAGCAGGTCGCGCGCCAGGTGGCGATTGCCATTGAAAACACGTTGGAGTACGAAAAGGCGAAGAAGGAGCGAGATAAGGAAACGAGACAGAGACTCTATCTCGAAGAAGAGATTCGCGCCGAGTGCGGGGCCATCGTGGGAGAGAGCCCCGCTTTAAAGGCCGCGCTACACCTGGTATCTATCGTGGCGCCTACGGACTCGAGCGTCCTGATCTCGGGCGAGACGGGTACCGGTAAGGAACTGATCGCCCGCGCGATACACGACCTGAGCACCCGCCGCGAACGCGCCTTCGTGAAATTGAATTGCGCGGCGATTCCCCTCGGGCTCCTGGAGAGTGAACTCTTCGGCCACGAGAAGGGAGCATTCACCGGCGCGATCGCCCAGAAAATAGGACGTTTCGAATTGGCGAATAAGGGCACACTCTTTTTGGACGAAGTCGGCGATATCCCACTTGAACTCCAGGCGAAATTGCTGCGCGTCTTGCAGGAGCAGGAATTTGAGAGACTCGGCAGCAACCGCACTCATAAGGTTGATGTACGGCTTATCGCCGCGACCCATCGCGATTTGCCCCTGATGGTGAAGCAGGGGACATTTCGCGAAGACCTGTATTACCGGTTGAAAGTTTTCCCCTCAATGTGCCGGCCTTGCGGCAGCGCACGGAGGACATTCCCAAGCTGGTGCGGCATTTCACGGGGTTCTTCGCGCGGCGCATGAATAAACAGATCGATGAAATCCCTTCGGCGACTATGGATGCGCTGGTGCGATATCGGTGGCCGGGAAACATTCGGGAATTACAGAATTTCATCGAGCGGGCCGTAATTCTTTCTCCCCATTCCACGTTGTGCGCCCCAACTGCAGAGTTGGAGCCCTTTCACGCACAAGCCGAGATCAACAGCCCCGTAACGGGCGCCGAGCCTATTACCGGCCTCCAGGAAGTGGAGCGAGATCACATCCTCCGGGCACTGGACGCGAGCCATTGGGTAGTTGGCGGTCCGACTGGCGCCGCACAGCGGTTGGGAATGAAGAGGACGTCGCTACTGTACAGGATGCGAAAGCTTCGCATCAGCCGTCCCGCGAATTCTCCGCCAAACGCCGCGCGGTCCTGATTCACCCGTCCTCGCGACGAAGCCGCGACCGATCCCGGTCAGCGTGTTGGAGATCCGTCGCGACTTCGTCAGCAGACAGAGAATTGATTCGCTGCGATTCCAGGATATCTTGCCATATCAAGACTTACGTCTCCAAGGACTCAGTCGGGAATCTCCTTGTTTTGGCTTGCCGGGTGCTCCATCGATCGTGTCTCGCTTCAAAGGCGGGATTGCATCGCAAAGGAGAATTCGATGGGTCAAGTCGTTCCACCCAACAAAAGGAGTTCGGGGTTGGGCTTGCCCTCCGGCCCTTCAGTGCCGGTTACATCCAGTCCACAGAGTCGATGCGGACGGAGTGCGCGTCTTCTACCGGGCGGCTGGAGACGCCAACGCTCCTGTAGTGCTTCTGCTTCATGGCTTCCCCGCTTCATCTTTCATGTTCCGCGAGTTGATTCCGCGCCTCGCGAACGACTACCGCGTGATTGCGCCGGACCTTCCGGGGTTCGGATTCACCGAAGTACCCGAAGAGCGGGAATATATCTATTCGTTCGACCGGTTGGCCGCAACGCTCAACGCATTCACGCAGGCGCTCAAGATCAGGCGATACGCTCTGTATGTGTTCGACTATGGCGCGCCTACCGGATTTCGTCTCGCGATGGCCCACCCGGACCGCGTGACTGCCATCGTTTCGCAGAACGGCAACGCCTACGAAGAAGGGTTGGCCGACGCATGGGCGCCGATCCGGAAATACTGGGCTGAACCGTCGCCGGAGAATCGGGAGGTTCTGCGTCAAGAACATCCTCAACTTCGAGGGAACACGCTGGCAGTATACGCATGGGGTCAGCCAGCCGGATAGCGTTCCGCCTGAATCATACACACTCGACGCGGCTCTTCTCGAACGCCCAGGCAACAAAGACATACAGCTCGATCTATTTCTGGATTACGCCTCGAACGTGAAGCTCTATCCCGCGTTTCAAGATTACTTCCGGAAAGCGCAGCCGCCATTCCTCGCGATTTGGGGAAAAAACGATCCATTCTTTCTTCCCGCGGGGGCCGAGGCATTCCGGCAGCGACATGCCGGCTGCGCGAGTCGAGTTCCTGGATACCGGCCATTTTGCGATAGAGACGCATGTCGTCGAAATTGCGGCCGCATGAAAGAGTTCCTCGCGGCGAACGGGGCGTCATTATGAGTTCCTTTGCTCCGAACTCCACGATCGTGTTGGTCCATGGCGCGTGGGCTGACGGTTCTTGCTGGCACAAGGTGATTCTGCCGTTGCGAAAAGCGGGTCTTAAGGTCACGTGTGCGCCGATTCCCCTCACATCGCTTACGGAAGACATCGCGGCTCTGGAGCGCGTGCTCGAGAGAACACATGGGCCGGTGGTCCTGGTGGGACACGCGTATGCGCGGCGCGGTCATCGCTGGTCCAAAGGATGACCGCGTAAAGTCGCTGGTGTACATCGCGGCGCTGGCGCCCGCTGAGGGTGAGACGGTTGCAGATGTTTTTTATCGCGCCAAGCCGCATCCGCGAGGCGCCGCAACTCCAGCCGGATGAGCACGGGTTGATCTGGATGCCGGAAGGAGGATTTGCCCACGCAGTGGCTCACAAGGCTTCACCGGAGCAGACCGCGATTCTGGAAGCTGTGCAGCGGCCAATCGCGGTGAAATGCATTCAAGAAAAGGCTCCTGTGCCGGCGTGGAAAACGAAACCATCGTGGTTTCTCCTGGCAGAGGAGGATCGCATGATTGCGCCGGAGACGCAGCGCTATATGGCGGAGCGGATGGGCGCGAAGATTCGGACGCACGAGGTGGACCACAGTCCGATGTATACGGCGCCGGACGTAGTGGTGGGCGTGATTCTGGAAGCGGCACAGGAGACGCTGGCATGCTAAGGAGGAAATGCCGTCTGCCATCGTCACTGGCGCGAGCCAAGGCATCGGCCGCGCTACCGCGATACGCCTGGCGCGCGATTTCGAAGCCGTTGTCCTGGCCGCGAGGCAAGAGGACGAGCTCAGGAAGACCGCGAGCCGCGGTAGAATCCGCGGGCGCCGAACCCCTGACTTACGCGCTCGATTTGCGCGAGCCTGCGTCGGCCGAGACTCTGGTCCAGGGCACGCTCGACCGCTTTGGCAGAATCGACGCTCTGTTAAACATTGCCGGGCGCCGTGCCGCAGATCGATTTGTTCGAGATGACGGACGCGCAGTGGGAAGACGGCATGGCGCTGAAGCTGCACGGTGCGCGCCGGCTGACGATACGAGCCTGGGATGCTCTGAAGGCTTCCAAAGGCGCGGTCGTACTGATCTCCGGAAGCGCAGCTCTCGATCCGAAGCCGGGCTTCGCGGCCGTAGCGACCATCAACGCCGCCATCATTGCGCTCGCGAAGGCCTTTGCCGAGCAAGGCATCAAGGATGGAGTCCAAGTGAACAGCGTAGTGCCGGGTGCGGTGATGACGGGCCGCCGCCGATCGTTTCATGGATCACTGGGCGCCGGAGCACGGAATGAGCGTGGAAGAGGCCACGAAGCAGTTTCCGGAAAAGGCCGGCATCGCCCGCTATGGTGAGCCGGAGGAGATTGCGGGCCTGATGGCGTACCTGGTTTCCAAGGAGGCTCGCTGGCTGACGGGCGCTTCTGTTCGGATGGATGGCGGCGAAATCAAAGGGATTTAGAACACCAGCTACTCAACAAAGGAGAACAACGAAATGTTCAGATACAGTTCAGACACGAATTGCACTCGCGATGCTCTTGTCCCTCATGGGCTTCGCGTACGCGAGTGCGCAGGAGAAGGCGCAAGACTCTGTTTACCGGCACCTTCCACGGAAAGGTGCACAACACATCCGGCCGCGCCACGGTTTACCAAGAGGCCGGAGGACGATTGGTGCTTCGGCTGACGAACTTCAAGACCTCCAATGGGCCCGACGTGCACGTCGTGTTGATCGCGGCAAAGGATGCGGACGACGATGCGAATTTCCTGAAGAGCAGCACCGAGAAGATCGAACTCGGTGCTCTAAAAGGAAATGAGGGCGACCAAAACTACGCCGTACCCAAAGGGACCGATCTGAAGAAGTTTCAAACCGTCTCGATTTATTGCGAGCGGTTCAACGCGAACTTCGGCGCGGCTCCGCTGGAGAAGTTCTGAGGCGTTGTCAAAACCCAATTGCTCGCGCCGAAAACCATGACCAACAACGCGAGAAGATTGTTCCTGAGACGGAAATGGGTACTCGCGGCGGTTGCCCTTCCGGTTCTGATTGCACTCTGGTGGGCATTCCGGCCCGAGAAGCTCTGGAGCAATCAGAAAGTCAATGAGGCCGCACCATTTGATGCGAGTGGTGAGCCTCAGCCGATCCTTACGGGCCGAATCAAAGCAAAGCGCAGCAGACCAGCGGCCGTGCGACGGTCTATAAGAAGCCGGGCGGAGCGAGAGTTTCTCCGTATAAGCGATTTCAGTCCTCCGGACAGTTCCGACATTGACGTCCTGCTCGCTCGAAGCGACGATGCGATATTGGCACAGGAGGCCGGGGGTGGGCAGCTTCAGGGCATCGATTGCGGGCCTTTGAAGAGCAATCAGGGCGACCAGGACTACGATTTGCCGATGGCCAGCGACCTCAAAAAGTATGAAGCAGTGGTGATTTACGCTGAAACGTCTCACACGGTGTTTGGAACGGCGAAGCTTGAACCGTTCTGAGGGAACATTCATGAACCGCCGTCACTTTCTTACAGCCGGGGATTCAAGATGATCGAGCCGATGTGTCCGGCAACAAAATATGTTGCCGCCGTTATCGAGACTGCCCGGCGATGCTGATGGTTCATGACAGGCGATGAAGGGTGGCCATTTTTTCCGGAGGAGAATCCTGATGACACCGCGACAATCCTCACCCGGTTTCTCACCGCTTAACAGGAGATCAATCATATGAGCGCAGCCGAAAAGTATGACGTCATCGTGCTCGGCGGCGGCACGGCCGGCAAAGTGATTGCATGGACGATGGCCAAACAAGGCAGGCGAACCGCCGTTATCGATCGGAAGTATGTCGGTGGATCTTGCCCCAATGTGGCGTGCCTGCCGAGTAAGAACGTCATCCATTCGGCGAAGGTCGCTTCGCTGGTAGCCCGGCATGCAGAGTTCGGAATCGAGACTGGGCCGTTCTCGATCGACATGGGCCGAGTCTACGACCGCAAGCGCGAGATGGTGGACGGGATCATCAAGTTCCATCTGGACAAATATCATGCGTCGGGGGCTGAACTCATTTGGGGCGACGGCACGTTCGTGGCCCCTCGCACCATTCACGTCGGTCTCCGCGATGGAGGCGAACGTTTGCTCACCGCTGACCGGGTATTCGTGAACGTCGGAACCCACGCAACGATTCCTGACACACCCGGGCTCAGGGAAGCCAAACCGATGACGCACATCGAAGCGCTCGATTTGCGGCGGAGTCCCGAGCATTTGATCGTGCTCGGAGGCGGCTATGTCGGCCTTGAATTGGGTCAGGCGCTGCGCAGACTGGGAAGCCGGGTAACCTTGATTACGCGCGACTCCCAGCTTGCTTCGAGTGAAGACCTCGAGGTGTCCAGGCGGTTTTACACTTGTTCCACGACGAAGGCATCGAGGTGCTATTAGGGACGGACGTCTCAGCTGTCGATGGCCGTTCCGGCGTACACGTGAATCTCGAGGTTCGGAGCGGCACACACACGCGAACTCTCGACGGGACCGACATTCTCGTGTCGCTCGGACGTACGCCCAATACAGCCGGCACGGGCTCGAGAAAGGCGGGAATCGAAGTTACGGAGAAGGGACACATTCGGGTAAATGATCGTCTGGAGACCACCGCACCGAACGTCTGGGCGATGGGGGAATGCGCGGGCAGTCCTTATTTCACGCATGTAGCCGAGGACGACGCGACCGATTATTCTCGAGAATCTGAACGGCGGCAACCGCAGCACAGCGCAACGGTTGGTTCCGTCCTGCGTATTCATCGATCCGGAACTGGCGCGTGTCGGCCTCAATGAGTCCCAGGCGCGGGAAAAAGGTATTGCCTATCGGGTCGCGTCCGTGCCGTTCGACTCTCGTGGCGCGCCTGGACGCTTTCGGAGCGCCGTGGATTCATGAAGACGCTGATCGATGCACACAGCGATCGCATTCTCGGATTCACGGCCTTCGGGGCTGAGGCGGGGGAACTCATGAGTACAGTTCAGCTCGCGATGCTGGCGGGGCTGCCATACACGATTCTCCGGGATGCGATGTTTGCGCACCCGACGATGACAGAAGGCCTGAAGGGTTTGTTCATGAGCGTGCCGCCCAGGGTGGAGGGCTGAGATGGCTAACTCATTACCTAATGAGAGTTCGTTGTACGCATCGGATTGTCTGCGTCTCCATTGGCCGGAATATCTGATGGAAGCCGCAGAGGCCGGCCTTTACCTATTCTCTGTGTGCACGTCCGCCACTTCGTTGTGGCACCCCAAGTCGCCGATCCACGGATACTTTGCCGAGCCAGGTAGTGCGCCGGACGTTGATGGGCTCAGCGATAAGCGCGACCATTATGGCAATCGTCCTTTCGCCTTGGAGTAAGCAATCCGGGGCGCCTCTGATGGAAACGAGCTCTCAGCGCTCATGACTTCGTTTCCTAGTCTACTTCTTCAGCAATCCCTGCGAGTCGAGCCATTCACCGAAGCGCTCGATCCAGTGGTCGGAAGGAAAGCCTTGCTTGCGCATGCCGAATCCATGGCCGCCTTTGGCGTACATGTGGAGTTCGGCGGATTTGAGAGCGGCCGTCCACTGAGTGTAGAGTTGCACGCTATCGGCGGCGAGATGGAGTTGGTCATCGGTCGCGGCGGCGAGAAACATGGGAGGGGCGTCGGCCGGAACGGGAGCGTCCTTCATCGCCGACGCACCGGCGTAGATCGGCGCCACAAACGCCGGACGGCTCTCGGGCGTGTAGTGAAAAGCCCACGGCCGCCGTCACCGTTCCGCCAGCGGAAAAGCCGATGATGCCGACGCGGTCCGGGGCGAGCACCCCAATCGGCGGCATGCTTGCGCACGTAGGTCATGGATGCGAGACCGTCGGCGATCGAGAGCGGGACGATCTTGCGCTCATCATCTCGCCAAATCTCTTCTGGTCTTGAAAGAGCTCCCCAAACTCCTGGGTGGCATCTTCGCCAGTGTGTGCGAGCCGGTACTTCAGAACGAACGCCGTCACACCTCTGGATGCGAGCCACTTCGCTACATCGATGCCTTCACTGGTGATCGAGAGCGCCATGAATCCGCCCCCCGGGCAAATCACAACGGAGGTTCCGTTGGCGACGGCGGGATCAGGTTTGTAGACCGTGAGCGTAGGCTGGGTGACATTGGTGACCACTTCCGTGTTCCAGGTCTTGGAGAAATATTGCTTTTCCGGATAATTCCAGTCCTCAGAACCGGGAGCGACGCCGGGGTATAGGTGGATTACTTCCTGCGCGCCGAGCGAGGCGACCGTCAGAGCCAAGAGGCAAATATTCCGAAGTTTCATGTTGCCCTTCAGTGTATCGCGCCGGCTCCGCATAGAATGGCACCGGAGCGACGGCCGAGCGTGACGCGAAGGATCACAAAGTGGCTTGGCGCAGATCTATGCGTGGAACCGGTCACCGATCGGCGGCACTCGGGAAACCAGCCGGATTTACAAACCTCAAATCGCGACCCTGGACATGGTCACCTGTCACACCTCATCGAACGTAACGGCTCACGTTCGTCGTCACTCCAGGCACATACTCCATCACTGCACCCTGCTTCCTCAGCGCCGCACTAAGTGCAGCCGTGTCGATCTCCTGCACCGCGCACTTCGCCCGCACCGCCATAGCCGCAGCCTCACCCGCCGCCTGCCCCAGAATCATGTACTGCGGCTCCATCCGCACTGATGAATACGCTACATGGCTGGCCGAAAAGGCCACGGGCACCAGCAGGTTGACTGCTTCGCCGCGCTTCGGCAGCATGATCCGGTACGGAATCTGGTAAGGCTTTACAGGCACTTCCATGTTGCCTTCGTTCCGCACAAAGCCGTCCGAGTCGATGATCCGATCCACATTGTGCGAGTCGCTGTTGTACGATCCCATGCCGATCGCATCCGGTTTCGTAAGCTCCGTTTGCAGGTCTTTTTGCGTCATCACGAACTCGCCCACCATGCGGCGGGCTTCCCGAACATAGAGCTGAAAAGGCCAGTTGCCACTATCGGTGAATTCGTCCTTGCAGAGTCCCCACTGATTCATTTCCTTGCGCGTCTCGGCGGGAACCTGCGCATCGTTCGCCAGAAAATAGAGCAGGCCGGCGGTGTAGTCCTTGTGCGCTTGCCAGATGTGCTCCCGTGTCTCGTAGCTCGCATTCGGATAAGCCCAGCTTGCTCCTAAATAATCGGTCGAGAAGGGCCCGTTGTTGTTCACATCGGCTTTGTGACTCGGGACGCGAATGATGCTCAACAGCGAACTCACCTTGGGCACCGCTCCCTCAGCCTGCGATCGCGCCTGCAGAAGCAGAGCCACCAATTTGTACCGCTCTGCATGATAGTTTTCCGGCCTCGCGAACGCTGTCTGGTTCGCCGGATCGTCGCTGAAGCATAGGCGGTAATTGTAGGCCTGTACTTTTTGGTCCGCCGCACCCGCCTCACCCCGTGGCCCGCGATCAATCTCCGGAAGGAGGTCCCCCTTGGCATCGTAAGGCGACAAATTGACCTTAAACTGGTGCCCTTCCGTCGTCGCGCGCACACCCGCCAGAGACTCCCCGTATTGGGTCGCGCCCTCCCGCCCCCAGGTATACGAGACACCCGCCTGGGCCATCAGGTCGCCCTCATAAGAACTGTCCACGAAGACACTGGCGTCGAAACTGGCGCCACTCTCCATAGTGATCTCGCGAATCATCGCGCCTATCTTCGCGACGCCTTGTTTTCCCGCAGGCGGTGCTCCATCATCACGGTAACGCCGGCTTCGCGCAGCATTTGCCGCAGTATCTCCTCGGCCACGTGTGGCTCCATCATCCAGGCGGCCTCCTGTCCGTACTGGGCCATGTCGTAACGCCTGCCTGCACGTAGATAGAACTCCAACGCATAGCCGCCGATCACTTCCTTCTTGCCGACATCGGTTGCACTGAGCCCGCCGGACACCATCCCTCCCAGATGCCTTCCCGGTTCCAGCAGAGCCACTCTCATTCCGGCGCGGGCCGCGCTGACCGCCGTGATTACTCCACCGGCAGTCCCGCCATAGACCACCACGTCGAACTGCTCTGAAGCAGCGACGCTCGCGGAGACGAGCAAAAGTAGAGAGAGTGATTTCATGACTCTTTTACCGCATCCGCCCAGCCGCCAGGTCGAATTAGAAACAAGCTCCACCGTGACGATCTCACTTTTCGGTTAAATTTGACGGCGCTTTCTGCGCTTTGCCATCCTTTGCAATGATCGATTCTACACCTTTGTCGCGCTCGGAGCTGGCGAGGATGAAGTAATGACTGGGCCAGGTGCGTTTATAACGGACGGCGCCGCCGAACATCTTGGAGCCCAGGTCTGATCGCGATCTTCAAGTTAATGGCTTTCATCCAGAAAAACCAGGTCGCTGGTGTATTTGCCCGGCAGCTTAATTTCAGCCCGTCTTCATGAGTTCCGCTCCCGACCGTGTTTCTTCGGTAACGGACCCGTCTTGGGATCGCACGCGATACCTGGTGGCCGGTTGCAGCCCCCTGAGACGCACCCACTGCTCGGCCTGATCGTTATTGGGCCGGAAGATATACAACGTTCCACGTTTCAGGCCCGGACTCCAATAGAACATTCCATCCCAGTGAAAACCATCCGGGCGCGGCAGGATGTGGTGCACCTCGACATCGCGCAGGATGGGCCGAATCCACGATTTGTAGATGGCCGTCGCCTGCTTCACTTCGGCACGCTCTGCGGGCGTCCAATCCACGGATTTCGTCGGATCGATTTGCCAGGCGCCCATCATCGCGGACCGCCACAGATAGGGCAGCGGACGGTCGGCATCCTGGTTGTACTGATTCTCATAGGTGTACGCCTGCAAAACCGCGGGCGGCAGCGCGAATGTCGAGTCGTATAAGCTCTGGCGGTCCGGCAGAGAGGACAGCGTGTCAGTGGTGACGATATAGTGCACATGGCGGATGTACCCGAAGTCCTTGATGTGCCCTCCGCCCGAACATCCTTCCAGGGCCAGATCCGGGAATTTCTGGCTCAGCTTCTCCTGTACCTGGTAGTAGCCCATCGTCGACCAGTAACTCACGTCCACTCCGTATCGGTGGCGATGATTGCTCTGTTCGCACTTCGTAACGATGGGGCTGTAGTCGTGTTTGAAGTAATCGAGCTTGAACGTCGGAGACCAGCATTCTGAGTCTCGCGCTCGGCCCACTCCCGGGCGGCATCGGAGCCCAGGTCCATCAAAGCGTCCCAATGGAGGTAGCCCATTTTCTCGTCTGGCTTTGAAGGAGCGCACGAACCAATCCGGGTGCCGGCGAATATCCAAACTGCCGGGATCGTCTGAGATAGCCGCCTTGCGTCCACGCTACCCATAGGCCCAGCTTCATGCCATTTTGATGAACAAACTGCTCGATGGGCCCAACGGAGCGAGGAAAGCGCGCCGGATCCCAGCGCCAGTCGCCGGCTTGCGGGAACCACATGGCGTCGGGAACGAATGTCTCGAAGCCCAGATCCTTACAGGTGGCGGCGCTGCGCAGCACGTCAGCCTCCTGTGCTTTCTCGCCGCCGCTATCCAAGTAGAGGTTGTAAGCCAGGGTCGGATAGGGTTGTGCCTTGGGCAGCGGCGGCAGTAGTTTTTCCAACACAAAGCGATGGAGCGAGTAACTGCCGTCGTCAATGTCTCCGGTATAGCAGCCGACAAACGCCGGCGGCACCAGGAAGGTCTCGCCGGCCGGCAAATCGGTCTTGAATTCGGGAACGTTGCCCACTCGCAGTTCGTGAGTACGCGAACGTGGATTCGGCCGATTCCGGAAAACTCCCATCCGACATAAAGGCCCTCGGATTTGCGCGACCTGAATGGCGAGCCACGGAACAGGGCTTGAGCCATCGGTGGGATCGCTGGTCAGAACCTGATCAAACTCGGCGTCGAACCTCTGCGTAAACGTGCCGCCCTCCGTACCGGCGTTGCCTCCTCCGCGATTGATCCACCACACATCCGCCTCTCCAGGCGGCACCGCCAGGCCGCTTAGGACCAGGCTCTCCTGATGACCGAGCGTTACTGGACCGTCCGACTTATTGGCGATGGTGAGCCAATGTTCCACGGGCCCGCGCCCCGGCCGCGCCTGCCAGATCGAGTGCAATTCGAGCGGCGGATAGGCATTGGTAAAGCGCAGCGTGAGCTTCCCGCCCGGCTGTCGAGAGAGCCGCCCTGGAACTTCCAGTTTGTCGGTATTGAACGGCCTTGCCACCCAACCGCGGCAGGCAGAATCTCCGGCGCGCCTGACGGCAGCCAGTTATCCGGCCTCCGGGCATCGCCTAGTCATTTCAGCACCGGGCGCCGCTGCTCCACAGCGACAACAGCCGCCGTGTCATCGGTGCTCAAGGGCCAGGAGTCGGCAGCCCGCATGCCCGATGCAAACGCGGCAAGACAAACCAACGAGTCACTTCATTGCGGTCTCCTGATACAGATCATGGGCATGACCTGATCCACACGGCGGGCTTCCGGCGGTCCGGGGTACGACTCCAGCCCTCGAAGCGGTTTGGGAATTCCGGCCGGTTGCCACTACGGCCGCTTCAAGTTTGGGCCTCCGACTCTGCGAGATGGTGTCCAATTCAAAGATAGCGACTGGCATCAATAAGTATTATCGCGGTCGTTCGGCGCAAAAATATGCAGGAAACGCGGACGACGACAAGCGCGTTGCCGGTCCTGTATCATCGGTTCTGGCGGCGCTACTGGGGCCGCGAGCAGGGCGAGTGTGTCGATTCGGAGCAGAAACGAAGTCCGTGTCCGAACCGATATCCATACAAAAATAACCGTCAGGGAGCGGTCCACTCCACCGCTGCCGTATAACCGCCATCCACCACGAGCGATGTGCCCGTGACGCCGGAAGACTGATCGCTCGATAAATACAACACCGCATCGGCAATCTCTCGCGGAGACATCGCCCGCCGCAGTGGAACACGACCGAGCCGTTCCCGCAGCGTTCGCTCGGGGTCCGGAGTGGCGTTGACATGGAAACGGAACATGGGCGTGTCCGTGATCCCCGGGCATACGCAGTTGACGCGAATGCCCTCCGGGGCCAAGTCGAGCGCCAGCGCTTTCGACAACAGCAGTACGCCCCCTTGGATGCGACATAGGCCGGCGTGCGCTGCTGGGCGACGAATGACGAAACCGATCCGATATTGACCACGGTGGGCTGGGGAGGAAGATGCAGCCAAGGGAGGGAATGCTTCACCATCAGGAAGACCGATTTCAGGTTTACATCCATCACCCGGTCCCATTCCTCACGCGGTACACTCTTCGATTCCCTTGACCAGAATTATCCCGGCATTGTTCACCAGGTGGTCCACGCGATGAAAGCGCCCGGCGACTTGATCGAATGCCGCTATCACTTCCGATTCCGTCGCCACATCCACGCGAAAAACTCGCAGGTTCCGCCGGACGCCTGATTTGAGGCGCTGGCGACCTGGGCCTGTTCTGTTTCGCGGTCGAGCAGCGCCACCGAGCGCCTTCTCGGCGAAGCGTTCCGCGATTCCGAATCCGATCCCGGAAGCGCCGCCCGTAACCACCGCGACCCGGCCTTCGAAGCGGCCGGCCATCAGTCGATGACTCCACCCGGGTGCCGTATAAAGGCTTCCCGCACTACTTCGCCATCATCGCACAGCCGCTTTCGTAATCCGGTCATATCTTCCGTTCCAGTTCTTTTGGAACCCCGGCCGGCCCAGCACATCCCGATTCACAACGGGCGGCGGCGCCTCGCCGCGCTGCACGCCAGAGCGCCCTCGCAGTCCATGCGGCCCACCCCGGAAAAGTACCACGGTTTACAATCAGGGAGTAAGACGTGAAGAATAACATTTATCCAAAACCGTGAGGCGCGAGTCCGGATCCAGAGGCTTCTTTTCAGAACATCCAGAGCCGTACCGCGATGGTCGCGCTTTCGAGCGCGTGTATGAGGGCGTCCGATTGACGATGGGACGCTCGAGGAGTACGGAGTTGGCGGCCGGCGACGGAGGCGAGCAGGTAGGACGCGAAATGATTTGGCATCTGTGCTGGTCTACTGCCGTGGAGGGAACTGATCGCACAATTAATCCAGAAAATGCCTGCTCTTTTCATTAATTTGAAATATCTGTGCGATTTACTGAACACGAGGTAGCAACATGGCCAAAGAGAAATCGCCGCACTCCACCCATTCGTCGGGCCAGTCACGCAAACCGAAACCAGGCGTGGTCGAGCCCCCGCCGCCAAATAACTCGGCCCCTATCCCGACCGACGGCCCACAATTCGGGGAACCGGCGCCCACGCCGATCCCACTAAGTTCAGCGTCAAACATGGATCGGACTCGACAGCTTATAAGATTCTCGACAGCGAAGCCGGCACCCTCAAGCCGCGCGCATTCCCCATCGTTACCGGCGTGCCGGAGCCAGTCGTAAAACTGGCCGACGCGCTCGGTGCGCAGGGCGCCGGCATCGAGGCCGAGATCCGCAGGGCCGGTCAGCTTGTGTTTCATTGCGTCGGTGACACGGGGAATACAAAAGGACCGCGCTACATGGACGAAGTTGCCGACAAAATGATCGGCGATTTCGATGACACCGACCCGCGCTCCGTGCCTTCCTTTTACCTGCATTTGGGCGATGTCATATACAGCTTCGGCGAAGCTCAGTATTATTACGATCAGTTCTACGATCCGTATCGCAATTATCCGCGCCCATATTCGCCATCGCCGGCAACCACGACGGCATGGTCGCGCCGAACTCCCCCGTGCAAAGCCTGGCCGCATTTATCGAGAATTTCTGTCAGGCCGGCAATCCTCCCCATCGCACTCCGGAATCGGGCGAACTGGCGCGTACAGCACAGGTGCAGCCGGGCGTTTACTATACGCTGGAGGCTCCCTTTGTTCGAATCCTGGCGCTGTATAGCAACTGCCTCGAGGATCCAGGCATTATTTCGACGCAGAACGGGCAATTTCCTTACCTGACCGATACGCAACTGGAATTTCTCGCCGCGGCGCTGGCTCGGGTAAAGAAAGAAAATTACTCTGGCGCGCCGCTGATCGCCCTACACCATCCGCCTTACGTGGCCGCGGCGACCACGAATACCGACAACTCCGGCCGTCATGGGACCAGCCCGGAAGTCTGGCCGAGATTGACGCGGTATGCGAGAAGGCGGGTGTCTGGCCTCATGCATTTCTCTCCGGCCACGCGCACAACTATCAGCGCTTTACCCGCACACAGGGAAACGCCAGACTCCGTTTCTGGTGATCGGCAACGGCGGCCATGCCGTGAACCCGCTGACGCACAAAGGCAGTCCTGCGCTGCGCACGCCCATGGCGCAGCCCACGCTCTCGAATAAGGATAAAAGCGATTCGGTGGTCTTCGAAAACTACGACGACCAGGATTATGGGTACGCTCGCATCATCGCCGATGCCAAACAGTTGCGCATAGAGTATCATCCCGCATCGGACACCGAAGCAGCAAAGACGCCCGATGACTCAGTGACCGTAGATCTGTCGACGCGGCAACTGGTGCATTACGTTCCGCAGCAAAATGCAAACGAATGAATGTAATTGACTCCTCCGCCTCGGTCATGCAGTAAGTAAACGGACTGCCATCGCTTCCGCCGGCGCTGGTTCCGCGTCCTCATCGCCACCCCGCGCATTGCTGCGGGTTGGACGATGGGCGCTGGTCGGCTCGGCCCTCGCTCCGCGCCAGCGAAAGCGGCGAGATCTACATGCTGAACGGGGAAGTACCGTAAGACCTATACGGGCACCGGTACTCGCAGCATCGTCGACCCGCGTCGGCGAACCATTGTCGTTTGCACGTCAGATCGTGGTGCGTGCCACAAACATTGAGTCTCGGCAGAAAGCGGTGCCTAGCTCATATTTAACAGTGGCTACCGAATGCTGAGGCGCCAGATCGTGTCTCGCTCATATTAGAGAGCCGCAGCGAGATCAGACCGAAACCCGGCGTAAGCGCGGCACAGTCGTAACACCCAGGTGACACTCGGGCGTGCAATGGTGGGTAAACCTGTCGCCGGGAATCCTAGTACGAACAGCCCATGTACTATTAGGACTAAATCAACTTTTAGCACTTACGAAACTTGCTTTTCTATCAATGCAGGCACGCTATACTGACCCAGGGTGTTTAGCGACACTCAGAAAAAAGTCTGGTCTGGAGGTGCGTGAGGGTATCGGCCCTCACGTCACGCCTCCCCGTTTGAGGAGACTACATAGTGACCGTCCACGATCGCGACAACAAACGCATTTCAAAGGTAAGCATGTACTTGTTTGTCTTTCTGTTTGGCTGCGCCGGACTTTATGCGCAAGCCCCATCGGAGTCTCGCGCCATACAACCCGTGAGCGATCTCGGGCAAAAGGCTATCCGCCGGATAATTTTGGGAAAAGGCTTCGCGACGCGTGCCTTCCGGCTTCCAGCCATTCGTCCATCCGGCGATCAGCTCGGACAGTTGGCTGAGCGGATCCGGCAATTGGGGCACAGCAACGTCGTGGTCGTTGGGCACCGTGCCGGGTTCCGGCAATAACGCTTTGATTACTACGTCGGGTTCCACGGTGCAACTCAACGTGAGCGACACCATCAACAATCTCACCGTCGGCAGCACCAGCGTCCTGAATTTCCAGAACAATAACTCACTGACGGTCGCCGGCACGACCATTACCAACTCGGACAGCACGGGTACCGGCGGCATCACACTCGGTTCCGCCGGGACAACTTTACTAATTTGATCTCGGCGTTCGGCCGTCACGCTTACCGGCGGCGGTACCGTGACCCTCGGCAACAACTCCAACAATCGGATTTACGGCGCGGTAGCCACGGATGTCCTGACCAATGCCAACAACATCATCCAGGGGTCCGGGCAGATCGGCGCCGGCCAAATGGGTCTGGTCAACCAGGGGACTATCGACGCCAACCAAGCCACCCCGCTGACGAGTCTGGACGAGCAATGGGACCACCAACACCGGGACCGCTGGAGGCCACGGCGGGCGGCGAACCTGATCCTCAAAACGACACCTTCACCAACACCGGCGGCACGATTCTGGCTTCGGGAACCGACTCCGTAGTGTCGTTGTTTAATTCGACCATAAACGGCGGCACGTTGAACACTGCCAGCGGCGGCCTGATTCAGGCCGACGGCACTCCTACGCTAATCGGGGTCACCAACAAGGGCACGTATCAGTTGCCCAATAATAACAGCACGACAATAGAGGGAACGATCACCAACAGCGGCGGCTATCCAACTCAACTCCATCGGCAACCTCACAAACCTCGATCCTGGGCGGCGCGGGCGTAACGCTTACGGGCGGCGGCACGATAACGCTTGGACAACAACAGCGAAAACCGCATTTACGGTGCGGCAGGCACCGACGTCCTGACCAACGTCAACAACACAATCCAGGGCTCCGGCCAGATCGGCGCGGGTCAAATGGGTCTGGTCAACCAGGCAACCATCGATGCCAATCAGCCCACGGCGCTCACTATTCAGACGAGTAATGGAACGACGAACACCGGCACGCTGGAGGCCAGCGCCGGCGGCAATCTGATCCTCGATGCCGACACCTACACCAACACCGGCGGCACGATTCTGGCTTCCGGAGCCGGCTCGGTGGTGACCTTGCTTAATCCGACCGTCAATGGCGGCACGCTGAACACGGCCAGCGGCGGCTTGATTCAGGCTTCCGGGGACCCCGAGCTCAATGGCGTCACCAACAAGGGCACCTACCAGTTGCCCAATAACAACGATACGATTTTGGCCGGCACCATCACCAACAACGGGGCCATCCAACTGAACTCGGTCGGCAATCTCACGGAAATCCAGGCCAGTGGCGCGGTCACGCTGACGGGCGGAGGCACTGTCACACTATCCGACAAGTAGAAAACTAATTGCTGCCAGGCCTCCGGCGGCGGTTCTATGACCAACGTCAACAACACGATCTCCGGCGCGGGCAACATCGGCAACGGCAGCATGGCGTTCACTAACCAGGCGGCCGGCGTGGTCAACGCAACCTCGGCGCTCAGGCAACGCCCTGACCATTACCACGGGCACCGCGGGCGCCACTAACCTGGGCTTGATGGAAGCCAGCAGCGGCGGCACGCTGCAGTTGGAAAATGCCATCGCAAACACGAATGGCACAACGAACGGGACCATCGAAGCGTTGAACGGGGGAACTGTTTTGCTGAATGGCTCGACGATCAGCGGCGGAACGATTACCACCGCCGGCACGGGCGTGGTACAAGCCTTAAACGGCGCGGAACTGGACGGTTCCACCAACACCATCAGCAACGCCGGGAATCTGCAGGTCCCGAACGACAATACGATCTACATGAAGGGTACTCTGAATAACACAGGCACGCTGGCGTTGAATTCCAGCGGCAATCTCACGGAACTGCAGGTGAACACCGCCACGGCCATACTACAGGGAGCGGTTCGGTCACGTTCTCGGATAACAGCCAAAATTACATTTTTGCCACCACCACCGGAAACCAGCTCACCATCGCCCAGCCTATCTCGGGACCCGGTGGCAACATCGGCAACGACAACCTGGTCATCGTCAATCAGAGCACCATCGACGCCACGGCATCCGCCCACGGCAACGCGCTGACGATTCAGCCCGATGCGACTCTGACCAACACAGGGGGCCTGCTGGAAGCTACGGGCGGAGGAACCCTGAACCTTGACGGGGGCACGATCACCACTCACGTCCCTAACCCCAGACAATCTCGACACCTTTCGACGAGTATTCAATGACTCTGCTGACCGGACTCGACTAGTCCTGCTTCTGTCTCCGACTTGAGCGTATTGTTTGCGGGGGTCTTCCGCAATCGAAGACATCTTGGAACACAACCCTTCGATGTCGGTTCGGGTTCTTGTCGTATGGGAACCGATGCTGCCCACTGATTGGATGCAACCAAGCGGCATGGTGCAGAGGCGGGTCTCGGACCACCGGGTCGTGCAGTTCTGGGATAAAGGGCATCTCATCGCCAAGGAACTCAAGCAACAGTTTCCGTCTTCGCAAACGTTGTGCTGCCAGCGTCACGGCATTCTTTGGGATTTTGCTGCGGTCTATCCGCGAAAGGTTGAGTGGAATACGTCGCCGCCAGTCTACTTCGGCGGTGCCGTCCTAGATGTTGCGGACGATGTGCGCCAGCACCTTCCGACGAGCGAGGCTCGCTGACTTGGTCCCCGTCCCATTTAAGGGTGTTCCCAATTGAACAGCTTCTCGTGGTTGGTCTGTGTATTGTCGTTGGAAGTAGGTTGTCCCAATGAACAACGAAAAATGGGAAGAGCTTTATTATGATCGCAGCGAAAGAAGTGGATGGAAAGAAAGTGCCTGATCGGGTTGACGCTGTGCGGGAAGCGGTCCGAGGACGGTTACAAGACTTAGAGACGAGCAGCGACTATCAAGAGGAGAGGGTCAGATTGGCGAGCACGCTAGAGCGGCTGGATTCTCTTGAGACTGACGCACAGAAGTGGTAGGTAGGCCGGGTGAAATCACCGATATTCTCCTCGCCGTCTCGCCCCAGCTCAATAAGAACAAAGCGGCGGATATTCGCATCGGCTGCGAACCCCGCCGCTGATCTTTATTAGAGAACCCGTGATGCCAAGTTCATTACGGCATCCGAACTCCGGATGTTTTCGCCCGGACGAAGGCGTCCGGGGCTACGTGACTTACGCTCTGGCTCCGACTGCTGCTGGCTCGGGTATGGGAGCGCTTTCGTCCTTGCCGTTGGGCTTTGTCTGCGCAGGCGTGCCGCCTTTGCGAATGTCGATGCCGCCCTTGAAGTAGGCGCCGTCTTCAATGGAGATGCGTGCTGCCACAACGTCGCCGGTGAGCGAACCGTCGCTGCGAATGTCGACACGGTCGCTGGCGGTAAGGTTACCGCGCACTTTGCCGAGCACGACGATTTCGCGGGCGTTGATGTTGGCGGCGACCACGCCGTTTCGTCCAATGGTGACGCGATTGCCAGCCAGGCTGATGGAGCCTTCGACGCGCCCATCAATATAAAGAGACTCCGAGCCGGTTACCTCGCCCTTGATGACCAGCGATTTGCCGATCGTTGCCTGGTCCGCAGTAGTAGTGGTAGTCATGGCCGGACGCGGAGCAGCGGCGGCAGGCTCATTTGCCGTCATCGCAGGCGCGCTCGGGGTAGGCATAGTCGGACGCTCCGGCTCGGCTGGACGGCCAGGGGTCGTAGGCTGATTCGTCGGCTTCCACATGGGTTACAAAGTTCCTTTCCTTGTTGGGATTAGAAATCACGAGCCGCACTTCCGTGACCAATCCGATTGTACTCCGCCGTCTCACAATGAGCGCTGTGGAAAACCCTTTATTTTCAACGGCGTTTCCTACCTTGGTACTCATTTGGGTGTCGGCTGGGAGGAGGTCGCGGCGGCTAGCGTTGGTCCGTACCTTCCCTTTTAGCACTTCCACCGTGTAAGGATTCCCGAAAAAAGTTCTCGTCCCCGTGACCGTTCGACCGCCGCTCGCGTTATGCTTTTGAAGATCGAATATCCAGCGAAGGTAATAGTCCGCCGTTCAGGAGCGAAATTATGTTAGAACCAGCCGTCGTCAGCCCTCCAACTGTTGGCGTTGCCCGGCCTCAACCCGGCGAATACGCGTCGTACTACGAGCGCTACATTTCTCTGATTCAAGGCGAGGAGATTCTGCAGACGCTCGATGAACAGCGCCGTCAGATGCTGCTGCTGCTGTCGTGCCGCGACGAAAAGGACGGAGACTTCCGCTACGCGCCTGAGAAGTGGAGCGTGAAAGAAGTCCTCGGCCACATCTGCGACACGGAGCGCATTTTCGCCTATCGCGCTCTCCGTTTCTCGCGCGCCGATGCGACGCCCCTGGCTGGCTTCGAGCAGGACGACTACGTTCGCAATGGTCCGTTTGCGCAGCGTCTGCTTTCCGATCTCATTGAAGAGTTCATCGCGGTGCGCCGGGGCACAATTTCGCTATTCCGCAACCTCGACGAGGCGGCGTGGGTGCGTCGCGGCGTCGCTAACAAGAATGAAGTGAGCGTGCGGGCCCTAGCTTACATTACCGCCGGGCATGAGTTACACCATCGCAGAATCCTGGAGGAGAAGTATTTCGCAGCGAGTCGATGATCACGTACAAATGCGATCTTAGGTCTTAGGTGTAGGGTCTCCGGCTTTGGGTGTTTGCAAACCTAAAACCTAAGACTCGCGACCTAAGACCTAACACCTGAGACCTGCGACGCCTCCCAACCCATGTCCCAGCGCGCGTTGATCGAACTCCTTCGCGGTAAAGGTGCGCATGCTGATCCTGTCGCCTGCGTCGAGGATCTTTCTGCTGAACTGGCGGTGCGCCGTGTCGAGGGCTTTCCGCACTCCATCGCAGCGCTTATTTTCCACATGAATTACTGGATGGACTACGAACTGCGGCGTATTCGTGGGGAACGGCCTGCATATCCGGTGCACAATTCGGAGAGTTTCCCACCGGAATCGTCTTCCATCAATGCTCAGGATTGGGAGCAACTGCGAAAGCAGTTCACCAGCCTGTTGGCCGATTTTGCCGCGCTGGCGAAGTCTTCTCCGGGGGAAATGCAGAGGCAAATAGAATCCTCGCATGCGGGAGATCCCAAGCTTGCAGGAACACTAGAGGCCGTATTGTGGCAGATGGCCGCGCACAACAGCTATCACGTCGGGCAGGTCGCGATGATCCGTCGCATGCTCGACGCATGGCCGCCAAGAGGCGGCGGAGATACATGGTAGAGAACGCGTCCGATGCAAGACTTGAGCTAGGATTGAACGTAAGCTAGCTTGTGGTTCGGCCAACGACTAGCGACGACCGCTTCCCATGCTCTCTGACTCCACCATCCTGAAACACATAGCGCGCCAGCCCAAGCGATCTGCCGGATACAAACAACTAGTCCGAGAACTGGGACTGCACGGAGAAGCCCGCGCCGATCTCAACAGCCGGCTGCAGCAGCTCGCGAAGCATGGAGAACTCATTCAGGTGGATAGCGACCGCTATGCACTTCCGCAGGCCGCAGCCGAAAACAATCTGGTTGCCGGTCGTCTTACGATGCATCGTGACGGCTTCGGCTTTGTCATCCCCGATGCAAGCTCGCTGACTCCATCCCTCAGAGCGCGTCTCAGCGGAGATATCTTCATTGCGCCTCATGCCATCGGCAATGCGATGCACGGCGACCGCGTCCTCGTCGACATTGTGGCCACGCGTCCGGATGGCCGCGCGGAAGGACGCATTGTCCGCTCCGTGGTTCGTAGTCATCCCACGGTCGTGGGAATTTTTCACTACAGCAGTCGACGCAACTACGTCACGCCGATCGATAGCAAGATCACGCAGGAGATTGTGATTCCGACGGGGATGGAATTTCCTGACGCCGGTGCGGCGCCGGCGCGACGAAAAAAATCGGTCGATCGTGTGCTCGGAGACGAAGCTGCTCGCCGTTCGGAGTGGGATGATCTCGAAGGCGTAGTGGTTGACGTGGAAATCACGGACTGGCCGACGCCTACGCAAAGTCCGCGTGGGCGCGTTTTCGAGATACTTGGCCGGCTGGATGATTTCGGTGTCGATGTTGAGATCACGATTCGAAAGTTTCACCTGCCGCATCATTTCCCCGCGGCAACGCTCGAAGAGGCGCAGCAGATTTCCCCTATCATTCCGGCGAAGGAACTGGTTCACCGCCGCGACTTCCGGGCCCTGCCCATCGTCACGATCGATGGCGAAACTGCGCGCGACTTCGACGATGCTGTCACGGTGCGCCAACTTGTCAACGGCAATTTCGAACTGCAAGTCCACATTGCCGATGTCGCGCAATATGTGACGCCGGATTCCGCACTCGATCAGGAAGCCCGCCTGCGCGGCACCAGCGTCTACTTTCCCGATCGCGCTGTGCCCATGCTGCCGCTGGAACTCTCCACCGATATCTGCAGCCTGCGTCCACAAGTCGACCGGCTGGTGCTGTCATGTGTGATGCAAATCGATCCACGCGGGGAAATCCTTGGTTGCGAGTTGAGTGAAGGCATCATCCGCTCGGCGGAGCGCATGACCTACACGGCGGTCAACGCTGTGCTCGAGGGCGATGCCGCGATGCGAGAACGGTACGCGCCGCTCGTCCCCACATTTGAACTCATGCGTGATCTGGCGCTGATTCTCAATCGCAAACGCCAGCGCCGTGGGTCGATTGATTTCGATTTGCCCGAGCCGGTCATCGAGTTCGACGAACTCGGATCGATGAAGAGCATCACGCGCTCAGAGCGCAACATCGCGCACCGGCTGATCGAAGAATTCATGCTTTCGGCGAACGAATGCGTAGCGCAGTATCTGGAATCGAAACGCGTCGCTTCGTTATATCGCATCCACGAGAAGCCTGACGCCAAGCGGGTTTACGACTTCGAAGTGATCGCGGCAACCTTTGGATATTCGCTCGGAGTCGGTCCGCTGCCGATTCACCGGGTACAGTTCAAGAGTGACCACCGCGCCGCGCGCGGCACAGGCAAGCAGGTGCGCACTATCGAAGTCCCCAAGGATGTTCACATCACGCCGCGGATGTATCAAAAGCTCGCCGCGAAGATCGCAGGGAAGCCGGAAGAACGCATCGTGAGCTACCTGATGCTGCGCTCGCTCAAGCAGGCGCGCTATTCGGAAGAGAACGTCGGCCACTTTGCACTCGCGGCGAGCAGCTATACCCACTTCACATCGCCGATCCGCCGGTATCCGGATTTGATCGTCCACCGAATCTTGAAGGAAGTTCTGCGCGATTCGGCGGAGATGCATGAAGGCGGGATTCCCGTTGGAGTGTCTTCTTTTCTCGAAAGTGGTACCACAGTCCCATCGGAAAAAGATTCGTGGGCTTCCGCCTCGCAACTGGACCGGCGCGATGCTGGCGCTTCCCCCTGGTCGAAACGGCGCGACCTAGCGGCTCATCACGAAGAGCTGAAACCCTTGGGCGGACCGATATCACTCGACGAACTCCATAACATCGCCGAAGAGTCCAGCCAATCTGAGCGCCGCGCGGATGAAGCTGAGCGCGAGCTTATGGAGTGGAAGAAAGTCAAGTTTATGCGGGACCGCGTGGGAGAAGACTTCGATGGCCTGATCACCAGCGTCACCAAGTTCGGATTCTTTGTCGAGCTTACCGATTTGTTTGTGGAGGGCCTCGTCCCGCTAAACACGCTCATCGACGACTTCTACACCTACCATGAGAGCGCTCGGCAAATCATCGGCCAGCGCTCGCGCAAAATTTATAGTTTGGGGCAAAGGATACGCGTCCTGGTCGACCGCATTGATCCCGTGGAAAAGAAAATTCAGTTCGCGCTGTTCGTGGAGCAGACTGCTCCCAAGCGGAAACGAAGTAGAAGGTAGAAGGTACGTCGATTTGGCATGTTGGTCGCTGCGGCCTTTCTATCTCTCGATGTGGCTGTGTGCGGCAATTGTGAGCCCGGCGACGCGGACAAATTGAAGCGTTACCGCCGGGGCGAATGTTGTCTCAAGCCAAGCAGATTACGGATTGCAGTCCTCCGCGGTGGACAGATAACCATTTCTGATCACTGCGATTGCCTGTCTGATTTGCGGATGGACGATGATTGCAGCGGCGCAAACAAAGATGGAAACTTCCCCGCAGGCGGCGAAAAAGTGCATTCTCACGCTGGATGCGTGAACGAGAGCAGCAGCGGTGAGAATCGACGAACCCAAGAGTAAGAGTTGTCCATGCTTCCAGGAATACGGGAAAATTCGCAACAGAAACCGGTTGGCGATTACGTTGATGATGTTACCTAGGATTAGGACGGATGACTTTGCTATGGCGATTCCCAGCAATCCGTAGGTCCGTGCCAGCAAAAAGCTCAGCGCGATGTAGATCACGAGCAGGCTAGCGTTCACACCGAGGCACAAGTGGGAATGCCCGGTGAGTTTCAGAACAGCGCCCGCAGGCCCTGCAATGGCGTCGAAGACGCAGCCCAGAGTAAGGATTAGAAAAGTGGTTTTTCCGTAAACCAGGAATGCGCTCCCGAACAAAGACAAGACGAACCCGGACACCTCGACCAAGGCCAGAACACAGGGAATCATCAGAGCGATGATCAACAGGTTGATGTTTCGATAGGCGTCGCTGAGTTCGTCAATTCTATTCTCATGGCATAGTTTGGAGACGAAAGGCCAGAAGGAGATGAAAGGCGAAACAAAGATTGAACTGAGCGAAGCCAGGCTGTCCGATACTTTGTAGATGCCCACAAGCTGGAGCGGCAGCAGCGCCCCGAGGATGGCTTTGTCCATGAAGGGGAAGAGGCTGTCGACGATGCCAATTCCAAACATGGGAATCGCCGTGGCGAAAAACATGGGATACGACAACGACGGGGACTCGGTCCTATGCCGGCCGGCAGTCGACAATTCGGGATAACGTTTGCGGATACTATAGACCCGCAAAAGCAAGGTAAGGCCGCACTCGGACGCCACGGCGACGAAAATGATACTCCAGCTCGCCGCCGGATACAGGAGAATGGGAATACAGAAGAGGAAACGAAGGAGGATTCGAACCGCATTAAAGTAGCCGGTTGCGGATGCGTCCCTGAGGCCGAGGAAAACGGCATCCAGCAGCTTGCCCAAGGAAAATACGACGATCGAAAAAGCGAAGGCCGACTTCGCCTTGGCCGGCAGGCCGACCCAGTGAAAAGCGCGGTCCCCTCCGGCGATTATGGCCAATGCTGAGAGGGTTGAGATAGTGCCTGCGAGGAACAAGCAGATGCGCACCACCTTGCGTCTGAGATCGCTCGCATTTTCAAAGCGTGGCAGGAGATAAACGAGAGTGCCTTCGAGCCCCGGAACCGTGACCACTGACAAAAGGCCGAGCCAGGAGACGAAGAGGGTGTATCCGCCCAACCCGGCAGCGCCGCAGGTATGAGACAAGAAAGCCTGAAAACCGAAGGAGAGAGCCAGCCCCAGGCACTGGAAAAAGAATACTCTGGCCGACGAGAGGAATATGCCTTTGGCGACATCGTCTCTTCTCGTGTCCTGCAGGGCCGGAAGATCGGGCAAGACGATGTTCTTCGGATTCTCAGCTAAATGAGGCATTGCGATATCTGCCCACCAAGGGGCTTCATCTGGACCGGGCGGCTCTCGCTTGCAAGGGCGGCGCGGCAAGATGTGGCGCTGGTTTGTCCCGGTCCCGGTAAAACGCCATGATCCGTTCGTAGTCCTCGACAAAATCGACCTCGCCCCAGAACGCGCCCTCGACATCTTTGGCAAGAATGGGATACTCGGCGGACATGGAATAAAGCACGTCCTCCCACCACATCGAATGTTTCTGGGTTCGGATCAGCTCTTCGAGACGGAGTACAAACGTGCCGAGAAATCGATCGGCGAATACGGCGCAACCCACATACTCGCCTGAGGTCTCTTCGAGGGAAAGCTCCTTTCCGTATTTCACGATGCGGTCGCCCTGGCAGAAAAATTTGTAGTCAGCCCCTTCGCGGCGGGTAATGTCGTAGAAGAGGATGGGGCTCCTTTTTTCCGACAGCACCACGTCTAGCGCCTGCTCGGAAAGAAACACGTCGCCATTCATGAGGAGGAAGTGATCGGCATCTTTGAGTTCCTCGCGGGCAAACCAAAGCGAGGCGATGCTGTTGGTCACGTCGTAGAAGGGATTCTCGACGAACTTGACCCGGCTTCCGCTGAGCGTCTCGCGGATCACGTCGCCGCGATAGCCCAGAGCGATGGTGATGTCGTCGATTCCCTTACGCTGCAACAGATCGATGCTGTATTCGATAAGCGTGGTGTTAGCGTCGAGGTGCACCGTGCACTTCGGCCGGCCGTCGATGTTCCGGCTGATTCTGGTTCCGCGTCCGGCAGCGAGTAATAACGCTTTCATTGCAGTATCTCCTTGAGGGCGGATGTGAGCGCGTGCAGATCAGCGGCCTCCAGATTTCCCATGTGACCGACGCGGAAGATTCTGTCCCGGAGCGCGCCCCCGTTCGGGGTGACGACGAGACCGTAGCGGCTCTTGAGGTGGGAATAGATGGAGTAGGCCGTGAAGCTGTTGGTGGGCGCAAGAGCGGTAAGAGCGTTGGAAGGATAATCGGGGAAAACGGCGAGCGGAAGGCCGCGAATAGAGGCCCGAAAGCTCGCGGCCAGACAGGCACATCGACGCGTGAGCTCTGCCACGCCGACAGCCTTGATCGCACGCAAGCGCTCATGCAATTGGAGAATCACCCCCACAGCGGGAGTGAAAGGAGTTTGCCCGCGCTCCCCTTCTGCGAGGTAGCGAGACAGGGCGAAATAATAGGAGCAGACTTTGCGCTCTATTATCTTTTCAAGCGCACGGGGCCCAAGAACGAGGATCGAGAGGCCAGGGGCCAGAGAAAGCGCTTTTTGCGAACTGGTCAACAACACATCTATGTTCATGACGGTCATATCGATGGGATCGCAAAGAAAGGCGCTGATTGCGTCGACGATAAAGAACGTGCCATGTTCCCGGCAGGCTGCGCCGAGATGCTGCAGGTCATACAAGACTCCCGTCGTGGTTTCGTGGGCGTTGACCAGCAGTGTTTTGTGCGTCTCGAGATCCAGCGCTTCAATCGCCGCAGAAGTCAGGGCGCGGCCGGGTTCGAGGCGGACGGCGTCGTAGGGAATGCCGTGTTGCTCGCAGATCTCGCAGAAGCGCTCGCCAAAGCTGCCTCCGGCGATGATGAGTACCCGATCTCCGGGCCCTGCGAAATTGATAACCGCCGCTTCCATAGCCCCCGATCCCGACGAGGTGAGGAGGACCGTTTTCGATCCCGCGGAGGCGCCCGTGAGCTCGCACATTGCGGCTTCACAATCAAGAACGATTTGCGAGAATTCTTCGGTGCGGAAGTACGGAACCTGTTCGCCGCCGATGCGCAAAGTTTCCGGATACATTTCGACGGGACCGGCGGTGAATAGAGTTTGTGTCATGCCTGGGACTCACAATGGGTGCGGTGAGGAAGGAACATCCCGATCCGTAACCTGAAGCTGGGAGAGCGGGGAATCGTTGCCGGCTCTCACGCTGCTAGAGACTGACGATAGCGCTCACCCACTTGTAGCTGGTCCTCACTGCGGAGAGAGAAGAGACAATGGTTTGAATCAGCAAATAGTAAAAAGAAAGTGAAGTGCCTAAAAAGAAATCGACGAAATAAGTGAGAGGAAAGACCAGAACAAAATTCGGATAAATCGAAAAGAAGCCGACCACGCAGGAGGCCAGATTATTTAAAAAACTGCGGTGTGCCCTCACCGCCGCTGCGTTCGTGCCTACCTTCGAGTCGTAAATGTAATGAAACAGGCAAAGATTTCTTAGTACGAGCTCCGCGCTGATCGCGAAAATGGCGACCAGGAGGATCAATCGGGAATTCCAGCGATCCAGACCGATGAGGCTCCAAACGAAGGCCAGGTTGAAAAGGGGATGATTCACCATATGCGCCGTGTAGTCGATTTCGTTGCCGAATTTTGAAAAGCATTTGGTTATTCGCGCCACCTCGCCGTCGCTGCAATCCAGCACGTACCAGGTATGAATGAAAAATATGCCGCAAGCCTTAAGGCCGAGCATCGGCATGGCGAAAAGAGCAGCGCCGACGAAACCGGCGCACATCATGAGGACCGTGACAGTATTCGGAGCCAACCCTGCTTCGAAAAATAAATTGGTGAATATGGGCGAGATAAGTTTGGCGTAGTGATCCACCAACACCGGTTCGACCAGATCGCCCGATTGGTAATCGCGCCGGATCTGACGGTAGGACATCATATTTGGACCGCGACTGCAGACGGACAAAGCAGGAGTCATCCGTTTGAAGCGCACATCGCCACCACATCGCCCAGCGAGGCTACGTTCAACCATGCTTCCAAGACCCTTTGGAGATGGATAACAGGAGACTCTTTGACCCGCAGCGTAATGTTGATGTCGCCACATAAATCGGATACGGCGAGTTCTCGTCGGCCGCGATTGCGGAAGTCTTTGGCGATGACGATGGGATTGAATCCATAGGTGGTGGCCGCTCGATAGCGCATGCCGCAGGTTTCGAGAGTAAAGCGCAGGACTCGGGGCGTGAAATAGTTGAGGTGACCCGCGCCCACGTAGCGGTCCCACTTTCCGATCAGTTTTTGGGTGACTCCGGCGAAATTTGGCACCGAAACCAGCAGTAGCCCTCCCGGTCTGAGCAGTTCCCTGGCCCGTTTCAAGTGCCGCATGGGGTCAGGCAAGTGCTCCAGCGTGGCCCACATGCTGACAATGTCGTACTTGTCTGGCAGGGGATCGTTAAGCACATCCAGGCAGCGCAGGGGGAGGCCTAATTTCTTACCGCATGCGATCGCGGGAGAAGAGATGTCAACTCCTTCAGCGTCGAATCCCGCGTCCAAGGCCGCGCGCACGAAGGATCCCGTCGAACAGCCGATATCCAGCAGCTTTCCGCCAGATGAGAAGCGGCGCAGGAAACGAATCTCACGCCGCGACTTGCTGGGGGAAAAAGTGAATTTCAGCACCTTCTCGTTTGACCAGTATTCTTCGCCATGTTGCCGGTAGCGATCCTGCAGATACTGCTCGCTTGGGTGCGGCCATATGAATACAAAGCCACAATGGCAGCGGAAGTAATCTTCGGCCAATTTTCTGAAAGCGAACGATGATGCGCCGGAGCAGACGGGGCATCGCATAGAAGCCGCCCGCAAGACACGGGCGTCGCCCGCTTCCTCTTGAACGGGGCAGGCAGAATTGGCGCGCTGCAGGAGGTCGGGGGTGCTTCGTTCTTGAGACACGGACGGCATTTGCTACTCCCTTGCCATTTGTCAGTCGTTGCTGGCGGTGGACGAGTTCGTTGATCCTGGTAACGGGCCAACCTGCCCGATGTCCTCCATGCCGAATACATGCCGGTTGAGGTGAGAGCCACCCTTTTGGTATCAATCAATCCCGCGCATTTGATTTTCCGATTTTCGTGGAAACGAAGCACGGCCGCGTATTCTCGGATGTTCCCAAAACAAACACGTGGCGGGAAGGCTGAGAACCGGCCGATCCCAGATAGCGAATCGAGGCGCGGAAGATGTAAAAAGACCGGCGAAGAACGATCAACAGCATCCAGGAAATCACGAAGTCAGCGACGAAGGCGACGCGCGAGTATCCTGAAACCCCATATATTCCGACTACGATCAAAACGGCCAGGGCTTCGCCGATGGCGCTGGTCGCCGCCAGACGGTAGGCATCTCCCGCGGCTCCGCGCCACCAGGAGTGCCGATAGATGCCACCGGCCAACATGATCCCCCACTTGACCGCCAGCACAATCGGCCAGGAATGAAGGAAGACGACAAAATCGCTCCGGGGAACGACGCTTTCGAAACGGAGAAGATACGCGAGATAGTAGGAAAGCGATAAAACCGCCGGATCGAGAAGGAATGCCAGGCTGTCATGCTGCAACAAACCCTGGAGCAAGGGGTGAGCATGTTCTCCATCGGAACTGGGCTCGGTGTGAAAGAGGTGAATGCCAAAGAGTAGGAGAAAGAAAAGCCAGAGCAGCATCAAGCCCAAGGCCTCGGGATAAGGCAGTCGCCGCGCCACGATGGCAACTGCCCCCGACGCCGCTGTAGCTGTATAGAGCAGGAGGACGGCTTTGCGTTCTGGCAGGCCCAGCCTCACCAGGCGGTGAGAGCTGTGGTCGGTGCCGCCTAACGATACTGGCTGACCTCGCAGGCGTCGAGTGACAGAAACAAAAAAAGTATCGAGTATCGGAATCGCGAGCACGATTACAGGAGTCAAGACCAGGGCTGGCACTGCAGAGCCGCTGCGGAATTGCGGCAGCGACGCTGAGGCCAGCAGGAAGCCCAGAAAAAGGCTTCCACTGTCTCCCATGAAGATTCGCGCAGGACTGAAATTGAAAACCAGAAAGCCGGCGCTCGCCCCGGCGACGATCAAGAGAATGGAAGCATAATCCGCCGACCCGCCTATCACGTAAATTATGATCCAGTAACTTCCGGCGAGCAGGGCCACACCGACCGCGAGACCATCCATGTTGTCCAGCAGGTTGAAAGCGTTGGTCAAGCCGACGAGCCAACCTAGCGAAACGCAAAAGCTGATGATGGGATGCCCGGGTATGGCCAGCTTCAGGCCGAAAACTATGCTCAGAGCCGAGACAACGCACTGGGCCAACAACTTGGGTCCAGGCTGGAGTCGAACCAAGTCATCGATCAAGCCCAGCGCGAACATCAGGGAAGCGCAGGCCAGCACGATCCACAGCGGCCCATTCGTGGCCGGGATTACGCAGGCCGAGAGAGTGAGGACCACGAGCCAGATCGAGACCCCGCCGAACTTGGCGGGAGTTCCGTTATGCCAGCGGTCCGGCTGAGGCTTGGCCACCCATCCGTGTTTTGCGCAAACCTTGATGGCGGCGGCCACCGCGGCCACGGTCAGTACGAACGAGAGCGCGAATTCCGCTACCAGCAACGGGACAGGCGCTTGTCCAGCGAGGGTTGGGTTCGTCATTTTGTGTTTGTATTCTGCGGTTGTGATTGGCAAATTGCGAATCAAGTTTTCTTACCGCACCGGTCAGCCCGCCGACATGGCTTTTGCAATCTTGATCTCGTGGGTTCGAGCGCCGCCGAGATGCTCGGCCACCGCTTCCACAATCTCGCGGAGATTCTTGCTGGGCGCGTACCCTATCAGTTCGCGAATTCGAGTCAGATCCGGCACGCGTCGAGCCATATCTTCAAACTCTTCTCCAAAAACATCTTTATATGAGCGGTGGACGACAGTGGAGCGGGAGTGGGTGACGTCGCGCACGATATCGGACAATTCGTTAATCGTGACCTCTTCGTCGGAGCCGATGTTAAAGACCTTGCCATTAGCCCGATCGCTGTTGCCAAGTTTCACTAGGGCCGCTACCACATCTCCCACCCAAACGAAACAGCGGGACTGGGTGCCGTCGCCGTAAATCTCAATCGGGTTCCCGGCCATGGCGGCGCTGACAAAGCGCGGTAGGACCATCCCGTAGGTCCCAATCTGGCGTGGACCCACCGTATTGAACAGGCGCACAATGACGACCGGCAAAGCGCGCTCCCGGTAATAAGACAGTGCCAGAAATTCATCGATCGCCTTCGAGCAGGCATAACTCCACCGTCCATAAACGGGAGGGCCGATCAACAGGTCGTCGTCCTCGCGAAAAGGAATCCTGGTAGATTTCCCATAGACTTCCGAGGTCGAAGTGATCACCACTTTTTTTCTTTTCTTGGCCGCAGCCTCGAGAACCAATTCAGTACCGCGAATATTGGTGTGCATGGTGCGCACCGGGGAGTGCACGATCAATTGAACGCCGACGGCGGCGGCCAGATGGAACACGATATCGCAATCGTCAACCAACTCCGCCAGCACCGCCCGGTCCATCACCGAATCAACGACATAGCGGAAATGGCGGTTGCGTTTCAGGTGGTTGATGTTGCTGTTCGATCCGGTCGAGAGGTCGTCGATCACGGTGACCTCCGATCCCTCGCTGAGCAGTTTTTCGCAGAGGTGGGAGCCGATGAAACCAGCGCCCCCCGTAATCAATGCATGCATGTTCGGACAACTCCTTCGCTTCTGAGTAGCGATTTTCCGTTGAAGATCAGCACCACAACAAGGCCAGCCATTTCCTTGGACGAGGCAGTCCAATCGGGCAACCGCTCTCGTTACTTACTTCGGCAAATTCTCAAAATTCTTCGTAGGGGCAGGCGCAAATGAGGTAAAAACGGATGCCGGCCGCGTGATCCGCGCTGCTGAGGTGTTATGGGGCAGTAAGCCCTTGGAGCGCGCCAGTGCAACGTAAATATGTTCAAGATCGTCGGCCAGCCGATGCTGGGAAAAACGCTCCCGAACAAATTCGCGTCCGGCCTGCCCCATGACCTGTCGCAGCTCCGTTTTTTCGAGAAGATAGCGGATGGCGCTGGCCAGAAGCTTGACATCGCGCCTTACCAAAATTCCATTTTGGAACACTTCCATTCCCTCGAATTGAACAGCCGGACCGACCATCAAGTCGCGCACGCCGCCAACATCTGGGCTTATGATCGGTTTGCCGCAAGCCATGGCCTCCAGTAATGCGACTGGAGTGCCTTCACTAATCGACGTGCACACGACCACATCGAGGTCGGCGTAGATCTTCGCCAGGCTACGCCTCCACCCGAGGAGTGCCACCGAATTCCGCAGTTCCTCGCGCGCGATCCGTTGTTCGCACTCCGCCCTCAGTTCGCCTCCGCCCACCATCACGAAGCGCGCCCCCGGAAAAAGATTGGTCACCAGCGGAACACAGTGCAGAAACGATCCTGGCGCCTTGATGGCGGTAAATCGACCCACCCATCCCACCAGGGGCGTTGAAGGCTGGCATTGCAGACTCGCTCGAAGCTCTCCATCCGGGCCGTTGACCTCGAGAAACGGAGCCAGATCGACCCCCAGCGGAACGACCACAATTTTGTGGCTGGGCGCGATGCGATAAGTGCAGGTCAGCTCTTTGCGCTGTGATTCGCTGATGGCGATGATGCAGTCGGTATGACGCGCGAGGAAGCGCTCGATCAGCAGAAAAGCCTGGGTGACGAGCGGCGAGAAGTATCCTTTGAAAACGTGCCCGTGAAAGGTATGCACCCGGATGGGCGTGCGGGCCGCGATAGCCGCCAAGCGCCCGAGAGCGCCTGCCTTGGCGGTATGAGTGTGCACGATCACGGGCTTTTGCTGGCGCAAGATGCGAATCAGTTGCCCCAGGCTCAGGAGATCCTTCCAGCAAGAGACGCCGCGAGCCAGGGCTGGAATGCCGACAGTCTCGACCTTGTGAGCCGCCGCGAGGTACTCCATAGTCGCTTCTCCCGCCGCAACCTCGCCCCTTACCAACATCGTGTCATACCCTCGGGCGCGAAACGCTTCCGTCATTAGAATGGCCTGAATTGCGGGACCGCCCACGTTCAGCCGGCAGATGATTCGGACAATGCTGATCCGGGATGCCCTCATCGCAGGCTTTCCCTATGATCCGCAGAACTCAGTTCTGTGGTTTGACGGATCGGGGTGGTGACCGGCAACTCCGGATCGTAAAGATGCGGCGGGCAGAGATTGATGACCGAGCGTATCTTTCCGTTTGCCGAGCGGGGAATTTCGCTGACCTCTTCGACCTTGATCGCGACCACCTGCCCGAGCCTGCTGCGCATCTGCCGCACCAGTTGGCGGGCGTGTTCCGGGCGGTAGCGGGAGTGATCGGGCACCACGCGCAACACTATGATCTCCGCGGAGGTCTGCACGATCTGGGCTTCGACGATACTGTTGGGCAGGCCTTTGAAGACGGTATCGAGACGCCCGACCAAACCGCGGTCCGGAGTACAAAGTACATCGTCCACGCGTCCGACAATGGCCTCGATCACGGGAAAAGGCAGGCCACACGGGCAGGCATCCGTTTCCCGGGAAGCGATGGCGGTATCTCCGATGGCAAAGCGCAAAAGCGGAACCACCTGGGTAGTGAAGCTGCTGACCACCATTTCACCGGCCTGGCCGGGAGCTGAGGGGGTGCCTTCGGCGTTCAGAATCTCAACGAGGCCTGAATCGAGGTGAACGTGCATCCGGCGGTTTCGGCACTCGCTGATAAAGGGAGCGCCCTCCGATGAGGCGTACTGGTCATAGAGCCTGGCCCGGAAGGCGGTCTCAATCGTCTCGCGCTGATGCGGCAAGACAGTCTCGGCCGAGACCAAGATCGCTTGAGGGTGAATACTATGGTCCCTGCCGCAACGCAAAATGTGATCGGCCACGGCGTGGATCGAAGAGGGATATCCGTCTATGATTTCAGGCTGGAAGGCTTCAAGAGTATTCACGTAGGCGGGAAGATTCGCAGGGGCCAGGTGATAAGAAGAAAATAGCAGCTGCCTTCCCGGCCAGTTGTGGCGCCAGAAGGGCAGATGCGGTTGCCTTGCGCCGACCAGGTTTCGGCCAGTGAAGGTGGCGCGTCTTTGTCCAATGCGGACCCCAGCCCAGCGCCGGCAGCGTTCGAGAAAAGCGTAGCGGCGCCCAATGTCCTCATTCGAGAAGCGCACGGTCAGCGGCGAGCCGGTGGTACCGCTGGTGTGGACGGTGGTCATGCGCCGCAACGTTTTCTCCGTGAAAAATTCCTCAGTGTGAGTGCGCAAGTCCTGCTTGCGGACGATTGGAATCCGCGCGAGATCGCCAAAACTCCGAATTTCATCGGGGTGCAACCCGCGCGAGCGCCAAAGACGGCGATAAAAAGGGGAGTGCGTAAAGCAATGCTGCACCAACTCGCAAAAGGCCGCGAACTGAAGTTCTTTGAGAGCGGTGAGCGAGAGCCGTTCATTGCGCTCGAGGATCCGCGCAGTTTCCCAGAACGACGCGCTGCGGTAGCGCACCGCCCGCAGCCTCGCTCCCTGCAGGGACACGGCGACGTTCTGCAAAGCGACCGGCAAAGCGGCGTAGATATCTTCACTCCACATGATGCATTTCCAGGAACTCGCGCCATCCACTCGGAGGATGGAACGCAAGAGCGTTTTCGATAAGACCCTCTAATGATCTCCAGGCCGGAATGTTCGAAAGCAATTGCATCGCCGAGACATCTTTCATCGCAACGGCGTACCCGCACGAAGGGCTCGAGTGGGCGATGCCGTCGAGCATTCGGATGCGGCGCCAGTCGAAGCCCATCAGGGTCGCTGCGGCAATGTCGATGGCCAGCGGGTCGTCGCCGGCCATCACCAGCCCTGTAGACTTCGGCGTACCTCGCAGCGGTCCGTTGCCTTCCATGGAGATAATCCCATCGACCATTGCGAAGTATTTCCGCCGGGGCTCGGTCTGCATGTCGTCCCGATGCGGATCGTAGAAGAACAAAATCCGATTCAGGTCATCGACCGTGCGCCAGATGGTGTCATTGCCATGCCAGCCCCCCGAAGGATAGAAACTGGAACGCCTCCCATTTCCATTGTGGGGAGTTCCGGCACCCAGAAAAGTCCTGGCCATGCTGCGCAGGAATCTCCACGCCGGCACGGGCAAGCGGCGTTGTAGCCGGTCATGGGCTCGCGCGCTCAGCCACCAGCGCACAGGATAGTCGGCGGCGAACTCGTCTCCCCCCTGCCTGCTTTTGCCTTGACGATGATGGGGCAGACAATCTTTCGAGCCGATGATTCCGACCATGTTCTTCAGGCAAACCGTCACGCCGGTTTTGCTGTGGGTCTTGAGCTTGGGCAGGCAAATTACGGCATCGGCTTCGAGGACGCTCCGGCTTACGACGTAGGAGTGTCTGGGGCCGCTATGCCTCGAGTTGGTGACAGCGGCGTCGTAATCTCCTACAACATAGCGTGGATGGGTGGCGTCGATTTCTCGCAACCGGCTCTCGTAGCCTAAATCGATTTCGCAGTATCCGCGAGGATCGCCGCTCAGGCGCTCGACGCGCCGGATCAGCGAGGAGTCTTCATCGATCACGGCATGGACCTGGCGCAAATCGAGCACTGCGATGTCGCATTGCAGCGCATCCCGGTAATATTGCTGGATTCTAGGGAGGCCGGCATCGTCGATCACACGGCTGAAGTCCGCGCCCTGCAGGGGCGCGTCCACGATGGTGATGCGGCCTTGCGGTCCAGCCGCGAGATAGACGTAATCGAGTGCGGCACGGATGATAGAGCCGTGCGTGGTCAGGCAATTCGCGTTTTTCTGCGGACCGAATTCGTGCAACACGAGATTAGGTTTTAGGACGACTTTGTCGCCGGGCTGGATATAAGCGCGCAACGGATTCCACCGCGGCGTGCCGAAATTATGTTTATCTAATCCGAGCAGCGCGAGCGTCTCTCGAATGGCACGATAGGCAGGATTCGAGCTGCCGGTCGCGCGAATTCCTGCATTTATCAACTCCGGGAATTCAGAGTCGGGATGGAACGGCGCCTGGGTGCTGTATTGGGCGCTGTCGCTTTGCAGCAGTGCGACTTGAGTCATCTTGGCGCAGAAGGTCGAGGGGGTTCACGCATTAATCAGGAGTGTGCGCCGGTCGGCGAAGTGCTGACTTGAGAAAAGGAATCGATTGGCTGAGGAGGATTAGCCGCTTCGCCGCTCAGAACGGAGCCCAACATGTGATCCCAAAGTTCCAGCGTATGTTTCTCACTGTGCCGTTCGGCCACGAAAGCCATGCCGCGCTGCGCCGCATGCTTTCGAGCCGCCTGATTCGATGTGTAGTATTGCAAAGCCTCCAGCCACTGCCGCCGGGTGGTGCAGGCCATATCCATTCCACTCTCGTCCATGGCGGAGACATGCGCGGCGGTCGCCGACGCCAGCACGGGGACCCCCATGCGCCAGAACAGAAGCAATCGGTTTTCCGGCTTCCCGGCAGCCAGAGGATCGTCGAGCGGAATCGGAATCAGAGCCAAATCGCAACTGCGCGCTATCGCGGAGAACGTTTGTTCGTTCCACGCGTAAAGATAAATCTGCGGCGATATTTGGCGTGCCTCCTCTACCGTGCTGCGTCGAATCCACCTGCCGCCGAGGAAGCGACCGTACTCGAGATCGGTGATGGCATGGATCCGGAAGGGCCGCGTGCGCTCAAAATCCTGCAGGGCATTCTTGATTTCGAGCAAATGCCGCAAATTGCCCGGCTGGCCTTCCCAGACGAAATGAAAAACTTCCTCGGCAGCATAGTCTGATTTTGCGGAGCGCACGACGCTCGAGTGGAAATCCAGAATACGATGCACGTTAGGACATTGCGGAAGAATCTGTCCTCTTTGACTTTCAGTGCTGCAGACGACGGCATCGGCGCGGCGGCACATGGCCTCGAGACCTCGCTTGTAATTCAGCAGCAGCCTCCGGTTCTGGCGCGTTGCGAACTTGGCGATGCCGCGCAACAGGGCCTTCGGGTCGTGATCGGGAATGGCCAGATAAGAATCCACAAAATCGAAGATGATTTTGCCGCGGGTCCGGGGATACCGACTCCAGAGACTGATGTCGGCGGCCTGGGTGAGAACGACGATATCGTAAGCCTCGTCGGGCCGGGCAATTTCAAAGCGGAGATTGCGCTGCGCTGCGTAATGGCAAAATCTCCGCCGGTCCCCTGGCGCCGCCAGAGAACTGCTGCAGGGCGAGTAGCCGATGCGCAAGCCTCTTGGAAAGTTCATGGCTGCATCTCGCACAATGCAGGTGGCGGTGGAACTTCCAGCGAGCCGCGCCACCATGCGATAGTTTGAGCGGTACCTGCGCTGAGATCGTAGCGCGCCTCCCAGCCGACCTCGTCTTTTAGTCTCTGGATGCTGGCCCAAATGCGGGGCGCTTCGCGGCTGGCGTCGCGCCCTCCCAAGCGGAGCAACTCCGGACGACCTATCTGCTCTGCCATCTGCTCCAGCAGTGTTCGCACCGTGATCGGAATGCCGGATGCGATATTGACCGCTCCTTCGACTTCGCTTTCGAGCAAGGCCACGAATGCTGCGGCCGCATCCTCGACATGCAGGAAATCCCGAACCTGCGTCCCGGCTGAGCAAAGAGCCGGCTCGCCTAGCAACAGCGACCGCACAACGGAGGCCACCAGGCGTGAGGGATGCTCGTGCGGGCCATATAGATAAAAGACGCGTCCCCAAGCCGAGCTTAGGTGAGTACTCCGGGACCAGTAGTGCAGCACCCTCTCAAGAGCATGCTTCGAAGTTGCATACAAGGTAGTGGGACACAGGCTGGTGATTTTTTCGATGCATTGTCCGCCGCTGCAGTCATATTCGGCACAAGTGCCGGCGGCAACCAGGCGCCGCCCTCCGCTTTCCGTAAAGGCGGCGAGCATTTCGAGGCTGGCGCGCAGCCACTCGACATTCTCGCGCGCTTCCCAGAAGCTGCCCGGAACCGCGTACCAGGCAAGGTGGAGCAGGGAGTCGGGCCGTATCTGTCCGAGGAGCGCTCTGCTCGAGCCTGCCCTGAGCAAATCGCATTCGTGCCAAAGAACGCCCGGCAATTTCATGGTTGGTGGCCGCCGGGAAACAGCGTGCACTTCATAACCCCGCGCCAGCAACCGAGGCAGCGTGTGGTGGCCGATAAATCCATTGGCCCCGGTGATCAACACTTTATGCATGAGAGATGATCGGGAAAGCAGCAGTCTCTTTCCGACAGGATGGGATTGGCCAGCGGCCACGCGATGGCAAACTGGGGATCGTTCCAGCGTACTCCGCGGGCATATTCATGGCGGTAAGCCTCCGACATCTGATAGAAAATCTCGCTGTTATCCGCCAGCGTCTGAAACCCGTGGGCCATGCCTTCGGGCACGTAGAGCATGCTCCGGCTGGCGGGGGTGAGCTCCTCCGCAAACCATTGCGCATAGGTCGGCGACGCGGGACGAAGGTCGAGGATCACGTCGTAGATCGAGCCGGAGCAGCAGCGAACCAGCTTGGCTTCGGCATAGGGATCATCCTGGTAGTGCATTCCGCGCAGCGTGCCTTTGCTGGAGTTGAAAGACAATCCGCACTGCTCAAGGCGAGGGTTCAGGCCATGCCGCCGGAATTCTTCGGCACACCAGGTACGGACGAAGAATCCACGATGGTCTAGACTCGGGTCAAGCTCGATCCGGTAGGCTCCGGTTAAAGGCAGCGCGACGAATTTCAAGGAATAATCTCCGCTTGCGGGATGGGAACGATGAAGCGGCCGCCCCATTGGCGGATCTCTCGCAGCTGACTCACGATTTCATCCCGAAGATTCCACGGCAACAGCAACACATAGTCGGGACGGGTTTGCCGGATCTTCTCCGGAGCGCAGATCGGGAGGTGAGTTCCGGGCAGGAAGCGGCCTTGCTTGTGCGGGCTGAGATCGACGGTATAGTCCAGAAAATCCCTTCCCACGCCACAATAATTCAGCAGGGTGTTGCCCTTGGCTGGAGCCCCATAGGCGACCACCGACTTGCCTGCCCGCTTCAAGCCGGTGAGCAGTTCGAGCAGCGCGCGCTTGCATTCGCGAACCTTTTCGCCGAAACCAGCGTAGGTTCCCGGTTGACGCATGCCGGCCTCGATTTCCCGGTGCTTCAGTTGCAAAGCGCGTGGAGTCGGCGTCCTCGCATATTCGCCGGCATGGCCGACGAATACCCGCAGCGAACCCCCGTGAGTTGGAATTTCCTCGACATCGAAGACGGCCAGCCGGTGACGCAGCAGAATCTCTTCCGCCGTAGCGAAGGAAAAATAAGAGAGGTGTTCATGATAAATCGTATCGAACTGATTGCCTTCGATCAGTCGCAGGAGATGGGGAAATTCAAGAGTGCAAACTCCGCCGGGCTTCAGCAGCAGCTGCAACGCGCCGACAAAATCGTCCAAATCCGGGACATGGGCCAGGACGTTGTTGCCGACAATCAGCTCTGCCTGCTGGCCGAATGCCGCTAATTCGCCGGCGAGTGCTTTGCCAAAAAATCTTGCCAGCGTCGGAATCCCTTTGCCCTCGGCCTCTCTGGCCACATTCCGGGCAGGTTCGATTCCGAGCACCGGAATTCCCCGCTCCCGGAAGTACTGCAGCAAATAACCGTCGTTGCTGGCCACTTCGACCACCAGACTGCGGGTGTCGAATCGAAAGCGTTCGATCATGCCGGCGGCGTAGGCCTGCGCATGTTTCAACCAGGACTCCGAGTAGGAGGAAAAGTAGGCGTAATCGCCGAACAGTTCTTCCGGTGCAGCGACCGCATCGAGCTGCACCAGGAAGCACTGCATACAAACCCGGGCGCATAGAGGGTAGAAAGGTTCCATCTGGTTCAACTGCGCGGCGGAGAGATAGGCATTCGATAGCGGGGACATTCCCAGATCCACGAAAGTCTGCCGGAGCGGCGCCGTACAAAAGCGGCAAAGCGGAAAGCTCAGCGCTGCAGCGTCAGCGCCCGGCCGAGCGTGCTCTGAAACGATTGAATCTGCCGCTCGGTCAACGAGCGTATGTCCGGGTGCGAGGGATAAGTTTTGTACCAATTTACCGTTGCCTCCAGCGCAGCGTTCAGATTCCATTGTTGCTTCCAACCCAGTTGCGTCTTGGCCTTGGTGCAGTCCAGCCGCAGGCAGCCGGCCTCGTGCGGGTGCTCACCGCCGTCGATGCGCCAGTCAACGGCAAAACCCAAAAGAGAGCCGATGCGCTCCAGGAGAGCGGAAACCGGCAAGGGCTGCGCCTCCTCGGGGCCGAAATTCCAGGCTTGCGAAAAGCCCAGGGGATCCTCACAGAGCTTCTCGGCCAGCATTAAATAACCGCAAAGCGGATCGAGCACGTGCTGCCAGGGCCGCACGGCATGCGGATTTCGAATTCGCAGTTCGCCGCCGCCGAGGGCTGCCCGCATTACGTCAGGGACAAGCCGGTCCGCGCCCCAGTCGCCGCCGCCAATGACATTGCCGGCGCGTGCCGTCGCGATTCCGGCCCTGGCGCCGGTCCCGGAACTGGGTTGCCCTGGATTGAAAAATGACTGGCGAAACGCGGCCGTCAGCAGCTCGGCGGCGGCTTTGCTGCTTGAGTAGGGATCGAAACCACCGAGGCGGTCGGTCTCTCGAAAGGGCCGTGTCTGCCCGGTGTGCTCGTAACATTTATCGCTGGTGACGACCACCATCGCCTCGACGCCGCCTGTGTGCCGTGCTGCTTCGAGAACATGCGCCGTGCCCAAAACATTGGTGGAATAGGTGCCCACCGGATCGGCATAGGAGCGGCGCACCAGCGGCTGCGCCGCCAGGTGGAAGACGATTCGAGGTTGAAATTCGCGGAACACGCGGCGCAAGTGGTCGAGGTCAAGAATGTCTCCGGCGACCGATTGCATGCCGCGCTGCACATCTGCCAGGACATACAAACTAGGGTTGGTCGGCGGCCCAAGCGCGTAGCCCAGCACGTCGGCCCCCAGATTCTGCAGCCACAGAGAAAGCCAGCTGCCCTTGAAGCCGGTGTGGCCGGTAAGCAGCACACGCTTGCGGCGCCAGAATTCCGGATTCAAGGCCAGACCTTCCAGGGGGCCTGGCCGGAGTTCCACAAAGCTTCGAGCTGATTTCTGTCCCGCAAGGTGTCCATGGGATGCCAGAAACCCGAGTGCGTATAAGCCGCGAGCTGGCCCTCGCGGGCCAGGCGCTCGAGAGGCTCGCCCTCCCAAACCGTGTGTTCGCCTTCGATGTAGTCGATCACGGCGGGGGAGAGCACGAAGAAGCCGCCGTTGATCGCGCCGCCGCCTTCGGGCTTTTCTTTAAAATTCATAACCTTGTTGCCATTCGTGACCAGCGCTCCAAAGCGGCCGGGGGGCCGGACTGAAGTGACCGTGGCCAGCACTTTCTGTTGGCGGTGAAATTCGAGCAGGCATTGCAGATTAATATTGGCCAGGCCGTCGCCGTAAGTGAAGAAAAAGTCCTCGTCGTCGAGATATTGCCGCACCCGCTTCAAGCGGCCTCCGGTCATGGTGTCGTTTCCCGTGTCGACGAGCGTTACTCGCCAGGGTTCGGCGCCATTCTGCAGGACTTCCATACGATTTTTTGCGATGTCAAAGGTCACGTCGGAGACGTGCAGGAAGTAGTTCGCGAAGTAGCTCTTGATCATGTAGCCCATGTAGCCGCAGCAAATCACGAAATCCTGCACGCCGCTCGCAGAGTAAATCTTCATCAGATGCCAGAGGATGGGCCGTCCTCCGATTTCGATCATGGGTTTCGGACGCAGGTGGCTCTCTTCGCTGATGCGGGTTCCGAGACCTCCGGCGAGGATGACCGCTTTCATACCATCTCCCCGGTCAAAGGCGGAAGACTTCGTAGGCAGAAGCTAGTTGCGCAGGATTTCGTCACTGTTCGACACGCCTCTCCCGGCTCGGAGCCGCGTCCCCTCTGGGAACGTAGCGGTATGCGTTTTCTCTGCGTTGGGAAAAACTGCTGATTTCTTCAATGTAGCCGCGGCGCAGCCAGTAAGGGGCTCGGCTATATTCGACGCTGCCGCCGGCTTCTTTGATCAATCCAGCCACTGTGAAGTTATTCGCCTCGTGATTAATGGACAGAAAGACATCCGCTTTGCTTCGAATCGCAGAGCAATATTGGCGCGCAGCGACGATGCCAATTTCAGTGAGCGAATCCACATTGAGCACCACATCGTAGCGGTCAGAGCTGTCGAGAAACGCTGCGGGCGGCAATAGTTTTATTTGCCGGGGCGATATCCCGGCTTCGCCATAAAGGGAAATGCCCTCCTCCCCTAGAACGCGGCCGAGGAAGTTGCCCTGGGCGAGCGAGCTGACCGGAATATCGATGATCGTATAGTCGGTGATGCCAAACTGCTTGGCATAGAGTGCGGTTCTTCCCAGGCCGCCTCCTATTTCGAGCACTCTGGGGCGGGGAATCCCAACCACCAGTTGCCCAATGCGCCAGGCTTGATAGAGGGCCTGGGGAACGCGGTAGGATATGACACCTCTCGAAGAGGCGCAGCCACACTCCCGCGGAAACGGGTTGGGTACCGGAATCTTGAAACCAAAGACAGCTTCGATTTGAAGCAGAACTTCCTCGATGCCGGTTCGCGGCGGACGCCACATGTAAGATTCCGGATTATCCGCCGGGCGCGCCGCGATTGCTTCCGCCAGACAAATCAAGGCATCGAGAGTTAAGCCTGGCTCGTGAATGTCTTCCAGGCGGCGGCTGCGGTGCAGCGATCGCGCATTGTTTTCGAAGCCGTACATCAGATCAGAGGTTGCGGGATTGCGAAAAATCTCTTGAATTCGGCTACGATCGTTAGCCGAAATGGCTGCGTGAATATCGGCATGGCGGTGGACAGTCTCCGACCATGCTCCGGTCGGCGATTCGGCACGAAGGCGGTAACTAGCGACCAGGCGGTGGATTAGCCGGGTATCGTCGATAGCCGCCGTGCCGGCTTCTGAGTAATGAGCGACAGTGACAGCCAGGGCGTTCGGCCGCCGATGGTAGCGATAAAAAAACGTCGAGCGCTGGATGACTCTACACGCCTGCGCAATGGCTACGTCCGCGAACCCCGGGAAGTGGCGGCGCAGCAACATGGCCAGTGAGCGCATGATTCGGGTTCGGTTAGACATAAATCAAGCGTGACGGAATCTTGTCCGTGCCTTGCGGGTCCACTAAGCGCATACGCAAACTATCCTGACCCAATGATTGCGCCTGATCCGGAATCCTCTGACATCCGGGCATCGCTTTGGGGGGAAGAGATGACCAGCCAAACTCTGCAGCACTGCGCTTCGGTTGCCATGAAGACTTGGTTTTCACAGGCTTTCTTCGCGGATGCCGCTTCCGAGTCCACCCGGCGAGGATCGCCGCTTCAATTCCCGAACCTTTCCGCCGGCAAGATTCATGTCTGCGACAATCTCCGATTAATGACCGCGAGCGGGAGGAAAAGTGTCCACATTTCATCGAATTTTTCCAGATAAGGGTTGGTTGCATTGGCAATCAGCAGACCCGAGAGCCCGACCAACATGGGAATCATCAGTTCTGCGAGATGCCCCCCTTCGCCGATGATCTTCACGCCCCGCCAGAATATCCAGGCGACGCCCGCGACATAGGCTAGGAAGCCTACGAGACCGGTCTGATGCAAAATCGCCAGATAGCACAACTCATAGGCCCAAGGGGTCGTTTCCGAGCGAATCGAGCCGAGAGCGCTCGCCCCTAGGCCGGCGCCCAACAGCGGCCGCTCCAACCAGCCTCGCGACAGCGCAATAAACTCTTGACGCCGTTCTACCGCATCGCCGTCGGAAGTCTGCGCACTCATGTTGAAACCGCTTCCGAAATAATCCCAAATATCATGCAAGTTAACGCCGGAGATCGAGGTGAGGACGCCGAAGATCACCACCACTGCCAGGGCGAGAATCGTGGCAAAGCGAACTACGTTTCCTCGCGCCGCGGCCTTCTCTCTGGCGGGCTGGAAGAATCGGGCCAGCAGGATTAGTCCCGGAGCCAGCAACACCACCAGGAACAGCCCGCGTCTTCCGCCAGCCAGAACGGTAAACCAACTGGAGGCGCACGCAGTCCAAAGCAGGATCTTCCAGCCCGGGCCGCGGCCTGACCAGGAAGATCGGACGGCGGCGCTGGCCATAACGTAGGGTACGAGGAAGGGAAGGGAGTTCATACCCGCGATTGCCATCTTCGTTAACCCCTCTTGGCTTCCAAATGACTGGTCGTCCCAGCCGAGGGAAAGCATCGAAATCACTCCGATGTCGGGGAGGATGTTCAACCCTGTCAGCACATAGGCGCAGCCATACAAACCGACGAATAGAGTCGCGACAATCACGGTGAGGTGCAATGCGGAGAGAATACGATCCTCGGCGAATCCCGCGATCCAGAGAGTAAAGGCGAGCGGCCACAGGATGTGAACTGTCACGGCGGCGCTAGCTCCAGGATTGCCCGCCAAAAATCCCTCGAGAACGAACAGGAACCCCATGGCCGTAAGCGCAAGGGTCCACAAGGCGATCCGGGAATCCAGGCGCGGTCGCCCGCCGGCCAAGTAGTCGTGCAGCAGCCCAGCCAACAGCATGGCGAAGAGGATTGATTTTAGAGCTACCAGTTTGGCGGCCGTGGGGAACGCCATACACAGAAACAACAAGAGACACGATCCCGTACCGAAGAATTGTTGTCGCCTTCCTGGGTAGTCCAGCCGGTCTTTATCGAAAACTTCGGGCATGAACGCAGCGCTGATTGGAAATTCGCGAGATGCGGCAGTTGTATTTGAGGGAAACGGATTGAGGGAGGAGAACGACTTCCGGCGAAAGCTCAACCAAAGCGGTTCATCTTTCCCCGAATGCCATCAACCATCCCAAGCAATGAATAGGAGAGCTTGCGCAAACGTTGGGTCTCGAACAGGCAGACGCGCGAGATCGCCGTAGCGCGCGAACCCAGCGCCGAAAGAACCAGGGCGGGATCGCGGCCGATATACTCTCGCGCCAGGATGACGGTATTGCGCACCTGCAAATATCTCCGCAAGGGGGTGTGATTGGTGGTCGCCAAATGCTTCCCAAACAAACGATGCTCGGTTAGCTTGCCAACGGAATGTTGCATGAGCGGCGCAGCCGTCTGGAGGACACGGAAGCCGCGGGCGCGGGCGCGGAGACAGTAGTCGACGTCAACGCAATCCACAAAAAATTCTTCGCGGAAGCCGCCAATTTCTTCGAGCACGGAGAGCGGAATCAAACTCCCCGAGGTGATCACTGCCTTCACTTCTCCGGTCGCGAACCCACCTTGGTAGTTTTTCCCGGAGGCCAACTTCCCGTTCTCCCGATGTGTGTAATTCGATCCGATCACCGCGAGCCATTGTTTGTCAGGCAATGCCTGATAAGCCGCCGCGAGAGCGTCCACCATGCCGCAAGCGACTACCGTGTCCTGATCGAGAGTGAGAATCCAGCGGTATCCGCGATTCGCGGCCCATTGCGCGCCCTGATTCAGAGCGCGGCCAATCCCCTGGTTGGTCGGATTGAAGGTTAGATGCAGACGGTTCTGATTCTCGAATTGCCGGATCTGGCCGACAGCCGGCTCCGCGGAACCGTTGTCGATAATCACGATGTCGGCCACTTGGGGCCGGACTTTCTCAAGGCGAGAGGAAAAGCCGGCGTCGGGATTGTGTGTAACCATCACGGCGCACACGGTTTCCCGGGCCGGGGATGTCGGATCGGGATACGCTGGACGGGCGCTCGGAGAATTTTCGAGCCAGCCCGGGGCATTGACGCAAACTGTCGCCACTGGCCTCGCTAAAACCTGATTCGAGTGGCTCAGGAGCGCTCCTTATTTATATTTATATCTATACGGCACCGGTTTATTTGCCGCCTCTTCAGAAAATACGGGATTTGGATAACAGGCAGAGCTGCCGGCAGAAAGAGCCGTACCGTGCTGCAGGTCGCGCTGGCGACGTTGGCGCCCAAACTCATTTTGTCTCCCGTGAGAAAATTGGCAAAACTGTCAAGGCTGCTCCGGGAGATCCCGATTTGAGGCGCCTGAGCCAGAGTTCGAAGAAACGTGATGGCCGTCCCGCGAAGGCCACATTCGCCACGCCCGTTCCGCGTTTACCGTGGCGAAGAGATCTGCGGCGACTTCCCGGAAAAAAAGTTTGCGGGGATCTTGTGGGTCGGTGGCATGCCATCTCGACAGGCTGGCTATTCCGATGAGGCATGTTGAGGAGGCGAAGAACGTACCCACGACGACGATCAGGATCCGCGGAGGAAACGACTTTCTCTCCGGAACGCGCGCCCGGTCGAGCACCTTCACGCTGGGAGTCTCCTTCACTTCTTGAATCTTGACCAGCTCATATTGCTCGGTCAACAACTCATAGACCGTTTCCTGGATCTTCGCGCGGCGGAAATAGTCGGCGTACTTGACCCCCAGAATAGGCAGACTCCGCAGGGTGGGATAGGGCATGTCGCCTGGCTGGCCCGGCTGCGCCGCGGCCACCGGGAAGTTCAAGCCGGTGCGCACCGCGGCAGTGCCGCCCTGCATGCGCGCCAACTGCTTGCGCAATTCCGCCACACGACCGCTCAGAGATTGTACTCGCGCGTTATCGTCGGTATACATCTGGCGGAGCCCTTGCAACTCGGATTCGGCTGCGATCAACTGGGCGGCTACGTTGCCCGTCGCATCCAACATGGCTTTTCCCATCTGCTGCATGTCGAGGGTGCTGTTCTGGCTGGAGAACTGCGCCAGTTCGCTTGAGGCCTGGTCAAGCTCCTGCTTGGCCACCTTCAACCGGTCTTCCAGAAACACGCGCTCCCGGTGGGCGGAAGAGATCGAAGAGTCTGTAACCAGAGTATTCAGCTGGTCGACATAGGCGTTGGCTAGCGCGGCCGCTCGCGGAGGAGAGACATCGGTGACGCTGATGGTGATGATGCCGCTCTTGCGGTCTTCGGAGATCACGGTGCGTTCATCCAATTGGGCCCGCGCGTCTTGCGTGAGTTTCACGCCATAGACTTTTTTCAGGTCGAAGCGCTCGACCAGAGAAAGTTGGGAGCTTTCGCTGCGCAGCATCCCTACAAAAAGAGAGCCGGTACTCTTGAGGCCGAGCACATCTCCTGCCAGCGATCCCGGTCCACCACCGGCTTTAGCTAACGCCGAGACCATAGCGATACCGGAGGAGGACTCGGAATCCGGCGGCATTAATTGCGTGGTCGCGGTGTAGGAGGCTGGAATCAGGATGCTGAAAAAGCACGAAAGCAGGAAGGCCGACAGCGTAGTGACGGCAATCACGCGGCGGGCGTTCCAAAGCATTCGTAAGCGCTCGATCTGTCCGGCACGACGATCCGCAGAGGGAACATCGAGTTCGGCTGGCATGCTCGGACGATAAGGTGGCAGCGGCGCAGCTTGCGGCTTGAGCGGAGACTGGATGGTTGGCATCGCGGGCGAGAATGTGAGGCTTAAGAGAATCGCATACGCTGGATCAACGCGATGAGCTTGGTCTGGTTGTCCAATGCGGAAAGAACGTTAACTGCACAGAAGCCGCGACATCTGACTTGGCCGCCGGGGACAGAACCGGAAACTGCCAGCCTTCATGCTGCACGAAACCGGACGCGCTCCATTCCCGCGAGAGCTTCACGTCGCCGCGCAGGGTGAAGTCTTGCTGGCGGCCTCCTGCTAAGAATTGTCTGTCTACGTTCGCCCGCCTGTATTCAGCCCGAATAAACATGCGCGGAGAGAACCAGTAGGTGAGCCAGCCTTGTTCGCCCCAGCCTTGGCGCCCAATCCAATTGCCTAGGATGTTGCCGTTGTTGGTATAGCCGGAGCGGTAGCGAACGTCGAAGTAGAAGGCGCCCGGGCCGAAAAAAGACGGCCGGTTAAGGTTGGTGGTGACTCCCTCGAGGCGCAGATCGAGGCGTTGTAATTTTGGCAATTGGGGCAGGTAGACTCCCGGGTTAATGGCTGGCCGGGTCGAACCGATCGGAGTGTATTCGTCGATCACCATGGAGTCGACATAAACCTCCAACCAATCGCGCAGTCCGGGAACGCGGTAATTGAAGTTGAACTCCGAGAGCCGCTTCGCGGGATTGTTCAAAGGATCGGCCCGATGCGAATAAAACGTTCGCAGGAAATTTCTCCAGGTAAAGGGATTGCCCTCGCCGCCGAACTGGGCGGTGAAGCCGAAGCCAAACTCCAGATTGCTTGTGGGGTGGAAGCTGATGCTGCTACCGTGCACGAAAGGCTGCGAAGTGAGGTTCGGACCATAGAGCGTAGGCGACTCCTCCCAGTGCTGACCTGACAAGCGCCCCAGAAAAAACTGTGAGCGGGCTGGACCGAGCGCATAAGAAAGAAGCGGGATTCGGTAAGGTGAGACTGAGTCGATGCGAAACATGGTCACCGGCTCGGCGTTGTTGCTAAAAAGAAATGGTCCAGCCTGGCTCGGGCCGAGCCAAAGGCTTTGCTGGCCGAAGGAGAGTTCAACATTGTTGAACGTCAGCCCAATCGAGCTTTCGAGTAGGCGGAAGCGATTGATCGTCGCGGTCCCGTTGGCCAGCGGCAGCGTGCCATCGGCGGCGGCAGTCGCGGCGAGAACGCTGGGCGCGTCAGAAAGCACGGCGGGGGCGTGCTGGTATTCTCCCTGCACCGAGATCGAAAGTGGTCCGGCTACGGCATGAGTTGTAAATCCATTGATCGCGTTGAAGCCTTCGCTGTAGGGGCGGCCGTAGTCATTAATAATGGTTTGTCCGAAGTGGTAGCCATCCCGCAAAGGCGTGCCCGAAATGGCAGTGAAGCCCGCATAGACAGAATCCAAAGTGGCGCCCAGGTTGGCCGCGCCATTCCAGCGGGCGCTCTCCTCAGCGAATTCCTTCAGTAACGCCGCATGCAGCCTGACCGCTTCATTCTGATTTACGTCGTTATCATTGCCCTCCGGACTCGCATCGCCAATTTTCTCTCCGGCTTCCTGCAACAATCGCGCACATTCCATGCGCGTCCAGGGACGGATGCCAAGAAAAGCGGTCTGCACGAAACCCAGAGCAGCCAGACGCTCGATCTCCGGATAGACCCAGCTCGACAGCGGAACGTAAGGAGAGCCCATATTTGCGGGCGACTTTTCACCGCTTTCGCTTTCATAAGAAGAACCGTCCCAACCCGGGCCGCCCAGTTGCGGATCGTGATGCGTGTGGTAGGACTCCCGGCCGAGATACCACCCGAGCATACTGCCGACGAGGACATCAGAGGCAAAGTGATCGCGTCCGGTAACCCGCGCTACGCTGATTGCGGAGGCTGCGCCATAAGCCAGAAATTCGGTCATCGGTCCGGGATATTCGTGAGCCAGTACGCTGGCGATGGACCAGGCCATTGCGGCATGTTCGGAGGGAAAAGAATTTCCTCCCTGCCAGAACTTTTCTTTCCCACTGTCCTGAGTGGGATGTTGCCGTCCACTGAACAATTGAAGAGCCGAGCCAACGGCCAGACTGTCGAGCAGCGCTTCGCCGCTCAGAATGCCGGTCTCCTGCGCGTGGCTGTCATGCTCTAAACCACCCCAGAAGTAAATGCCGCCACTGGCTGCCACAAGTGAAGCCACGCCAAGGTTCGAGAGGGTCTGGCTGCGGTTGATGAAAGTTGCGCCGCTGGGCAACCTCGCTTCAATCGAGTTGTCGCTGCCAATCATGAGGGAAGTGGTTGCCGCGAGGGGGACAAACCAGGTGATATCGGTTGCTTTGGGATGGAAGGGCCTGGTCCAAAACGCTTTTTGATCCGCGAGGAGGTCAGGCACGAGTTTTTTCTCGATCATGAAGTGCGACGAAGCCGGTGGCACATCGTGGGGAGCAATTTTTTCTGGCGCATCAGATGATTCGGTTTCCATTTGTGTCTCGACTGGCAGCGCTTGTGCCCAACTCATGACCGAAGCCAGAGTCAATAGCGTCAACCCAAAGATCGTCTTGTCTCGAATCCGCCACACTGTAGAAAGGAGCTGGGATTAGAAGCTGACCGCGACCCGGGCGGCGATGGCGAGCGAGGAGACTACCTGAACGCTGTCGATCACGTTCTTCCAGGCCTGACTGCCGCCAAGCAGCTTCTCCGGCACCACGATGGTATCGCCGCGGCGTAGAGTTGTGCTCAGAGTGTTGCCTTCCCATAGCGAGCGATTTCCTCCGCGGCCGACGATGGAGCCGTTGGCGCGGATGATGTAGATGTCTTTCTTATTCGCCATTTCGGTGGGGCCGCCAGCCTGGCGAAGATAGGTGCGCGCGCTCATTCCGGGCATATAAGTCAATGCGGCGGAGTTGTACACCTGCCCTGTCACGACGACAAAATTCGGCTTTTTCGGAATGGTGAGCATATCGCCGGCCCGCAGCTCGATGTCGTTCACCGTATTTTCCCACTTCTCGATGTGGTCCGAAATATTGATCACCAGCCGCCCGCTGGCAGGTTGTTTTCGCAAAGTGGCGAGAAGCTGGTCCTGCTGCTGGCTGACGCTGGCCAGGAGTGCCGCTTGATCGGTGGCGGAAGCCCCGACCGGAAATTTGGTATTCTGCCCGGCCATCTCCACTTGCTGAATCAGTTGCAACCTGCTCTTCTCCGCGATTTGACGAACCTGAACGCGCTCAAGCACCGATCCTTCGGGATAAGACATCGGCCGGAATCCGCCAGCCCGTTTCAGCAAGGTGCTGAGCTTTTCTCCCTCTTCGATTCCGTAGGTGCCGGGATAGAGGACTTCGCCTTTGACGATCATCGACGTCCCCACATCCTTCCACCCTGAGAGTTGACGAATGGTCAACACGTCATTTGCTTTCAGCGGAAAATCCGCCGCATGGTCCCCGGCCAGGGCTTTAGCGATCGCCAGCGTGGCATGTTGCACTCGGACCTGTTCGCCATTCTCGACAATGTAGCTGGTGATGTCGGCCTCGCTCGTAACCGCGCTGCGCTTGAAGCCACCAGCCATGCGAACCAGGCCCGAAGCCCTCATCCCCTCACTGAGGGGGTACTCGCCCGGCCTCAGAACCTCGCCGTAGATTGAGACTTTGGGCGCGTCAATTTCGTAGCGGCCGAAGATGCGAATGGTGTCAAACGGTTCGAGAGCTATGGGATCCTCTCCGCCCAGCACATCGCCTAGTTCGAAATCGATCACCTTCGGTCGATAGTCCGGTGGTGTGAGCCGGATAATCTCGGCATGCTCCGCCGGTTCGGGGAGAAGATCCTGATAGGAGCGCAGGACTTCCGCAATCTCCATACCCGCGTGATAGGAATATTTTCCCGGCCTGAAAACGTGGCCTTGCAAATAAATCGTACTGTCGCTGTAGGGGAGGATGGGAGAAACCGTTACCCGATCCCCATCCTGCACCGCGAAATTTCCCAGAGCCTGGCGCAGGGCCGCGGGGTTCGCGTCGGCATTGTCGGGAACATTCACGCTGAGCATTACGCGTTTTTCGTGGGCTTCAATACGCTCCACTTTAATCTGCCGCAGCGCTGCCGAAACCAACAGGCCCCCGGCGAGATCGAGCACTTCGGCCAATCCCTTCTCGTTGTGCAATTCGTAGATCGCCGGCCGCTTCACCATGCCGGCCACTGTGATCTGCGCACCGCTCGGAGGCACCAGGATGCTGTCGCCGGGCTGCAGCCGGGCCAGATCGAGAAGCACGCCCTTCAAGATCAGGTCGTAGAGATCAATTTCCCCCACCAGTTGATTGCCGCGAAAGTGACGCAGAATTCGCAACGATCCCTGCAGGGTTGGCCCCTTGGCGGCAAACAAAGCATTCAGGGGCGTGGACAAAGAGCTGAGATCATAAGCGCCCGGCTGAGCAACATCGCCCACGACGTACACTCGCACAGTTCTCAGCCGGGTGAGAGAAATATCGATACGGGCGTTCTTGAATTGTCCGCTCAGCGCCTGTTGAATCATCCGCTGGGCTGCGGCCACCGTCTGCCCTGCGACCATCACCCCTCCTGCTTCAGGCAAGGCGATCTCGCCGCCGCGGTCGACGGTCACTTTGATCCTTTGCGAAACGCTGCCCCACAGGTTGATGAACAGACCGTCGCCGGGGCCGAGAATGTAGTCGGGACCTGCGGGCATGTCCATCGGAAGAAGATCGGTGTTGCCGGTTCCATGGATGAAGATACTGGCTCCAAAGCGTTGCAGCCTCGCCTCCTGGCTGGGAAACTGGCGGTACAAGTCCTTGGTTGATTGCAGGCCGGGGTAAGGGTTTTTGAGGCTGTTGGTCGCCGGTTGATTTTGATCTCGAGGGGGAGGACGATTCCCCGTCCGCCGCTCGGGTTGCCGCCTGAGATTGCCGGATTCCTGATCTTCTAGGTTTAAGCGGTCACGATTTTCAGAACCGGGGAACTCGCGATTGTCAGGATTGACCGATTCGCGGTCCTGCGGATTCGAGAAGTCGCGCGGGTTCGCGCCGTTCCCTTCCCGATTGGCGGGATTGTTGAAATCGCGGTTATCGGGATTGTCATATCCGCTATCGTCGTTAGATTCCGCATCGCGATTTTCCTGATCGCTATTGCCGCCATCGCTCGCATTCTGCTTCTGTATCTCGCGCGCCGCCAGCGCGCGAACGCTGCGATCCTCTCGAATCATCTGAAACAAAGATTCGTCGTCGAGATCATCCGGATCGATCGTTCTTCCCTGCTCGTGGGCTTTCTGCACAACGTCATCTTTGATTTGCTGCAGCAGCTTGGGATCTTGCCGCAGCGCGGAAATAATATCGTCGGCCGAAAGCGAGGAGGAGTTTCCCGCTTGCAGAGAATTTGCTGTCTGCTCCTCCTCGTCCTGAGCCCACACCGGAGCACACAAACCCGCAAAGAGGATCACCCCGAGGCCTAGTACCAGACTGAGACAAAGCCTGAATGTTAATCGTCTCTTTGTCACTTTATGATCTCGGAGTAGGACCACGAGGTCGGCGAGGGTCCCAAGGGCGTGCTACCAACAGGGCTCGATGTCTGATTCGTCAATTTCTACTGCTACTGCCCGGCGAAGAATTTCAATGGATACCACTAGGCGCGGCCCATCCTTGCGCCGAATCAGAATTCCCTCGAGACCAGCCATCGAGCCGCAACGTATGCGCACGCGCCTACCCACTTGTAGAAATGGGTGCGGGTGTATTCGTACGCAACCTTCCACTCCGCGCTGAAAACATTCAATCTCGCAATTCGCTAGTGGCGTTGGTTTTCCTTTTGCGCCCACCATGTCGACTACGCCTGGAATCTCCAGCACGCGCACCCGGTCGCGCAACGCGATGTGGACGAAGACGTAGCTGGGAAACAGAGCCATCTCGATCTCTTTACGGCGATCCTTCCATCGCCGCAGGGAGCGATAGACGGGAAGAAAGCCATGAATCTGGCGTTGCGCCATGAGCTCAGCCACGCGCTTTTCATGGTGCGCCCAAGTGTAAACAGCGTACCAGTTTTGCTGCGTGCTTTCCGGCAACAGTGCTGGCTCGAGCGCCTCCGGGATCGCCGCGATCAATTCCATTGATTTTCTTTCGGCTACAGCTTCGCCACCTTGCTTACATGAGCAATTTCAGATAAGAATCTTAGTTTCAGTTACTTGCTGCAACTTCTCAGCGTTTATCAAATTTACCGAACGAGTCAGTGGACCACTGCGGCACTCTCGTTGCAGTGAGGCTTGCCGCGTAACGCGTTCAAGATTCCTTCTTCCGAGCTCTCCACCCGCATCGACTTGATATCTGTGACTGCCCAAAAGAATTCGCCCATGTTCCGCTCGGGAGCTAACGCGAGAATTCTCGCTTGCGGGTTGTGAGCCAGAAGCTCACTGCAAATGGCAGGCCGTTCGTCGAGCTTCTCCGCAAAGATGATGATGAAATCCGGCTTGCACGCAACCATCGCATTCACGATATTGTCATCCCCTGCTACCTCTCCGGCTAGTTCCATGTCGGGCTGATCCGAGATCGTCGCGAGCACGAGATCGCGCATGAGGCGAGGATGATTAGCGATCAATACTCGAATTTTTTCCATACAGACACTCCACGGACCAGATGGAATGAACGAGTATCGCGGATGAGAAGACTAAGAGGAAGGATCAATTCTGTCCGCGAGGGTTGGTCCTAAGAACAGTACATAGGTAGTACCGAGTTTCCATTTGCGTGTCCGGTATCGTTCCATCGGCAGTACCCAGCTTGTACTTAACGACCGGCGATGCCACGCACGATCCCGCATCGGGACGAAAAAGTAGTACTGAGTGCAGAATGGGACTTGATCTTCTCGTCGACTACCTCGGAAGAAATTGAAGGGTCTTAAACCGGCAATCCTTCCGTTCGACACATCTCTACTACTGCCAAACGGTCGGTTGCACCCAGCTTGCGCAACATGTGGTGAACGTGATTACGTACCGTCTGCTCCGCCAATCGCAGTTGAGATGCGATCTCCTTGTTCGTCATCCCTCGACCCAGCAGGAACACGAGTTGCTGCTCTCGATTGGTCAGTCCCAGGTTGCACTTTACTTTGAAGGTAGGCATCTGATTCCAATTCCCGGCCACTTGCTGGAATAGGCAACTGCACAATTCTACCGGGCACACCGCTTGGCCTTTCACGACCGCCAGCACCGCCGCGATTATTTCAATCGAAGGAGCGTCTTCCAGGACGTAACCGGCCGTACCCTCGCGAACCGCTTGCAGAAAGTTCTGCGGCTCCTCATCCATCCCGATCATGACTACTTTTATCTTTGGAACACTGCGCCGTACCTGTCGAAGGAATTGCAGATGCGGTAGATCCGCGGCGAACGAATCAAAGAGCAGCACGCGCGGAGCGGCGCTCGCGATCTCATCCGCCAGAGCAGGAGAAAAGGGACAAGCTCCTACCACTGCGATTTCATTTTTCTTGTCGAGTATTCTTGTCAAAGACTCTCGCAAAAGACGGTTTTCTGCGACTAAGAAGACAGAGATTCGTTCTGCGGATCCGACTACCATTCAACTCCAGTTGAGGCAAGTGTGCCCGTAAAAGCTTGTACCTACATTCGGCGCGAACTGTCTGCAGAATCGGCGGTTCCGCTGTGACTAGAGATGAGAGTTACGTCGAAGGCTAGCTACGCGATTCCTGAGGACTTTCAAACTCTATCGCGGCTAAATATGGTTGTCTATGAATTGGGCCCTACGTATCGGATTTTTTGGCACTTGTCGTGCCAGTTTGGTACGTTCCCGAACTATCTTGATTCCGCAATATAAATCTGAAAAAAACGTACATTTAATTAGGATGGTTTAATGATAGGAACAGTTACTCCTCAATTTCCCCATGCCTCGACGGAAGCGCGAATCTGTTCTAAGGCTCGAGAGTTGAGCCCCGGGCCTGTGTAGTCCCGCGAACTCTGATTAAAGGATCGCATAGAAATCGCACGCAATCGGCGAAACTCCGCCGCTGGTGGTAAAATCCTCTAGTTAACCCCATCCGCTGCGGATGTGAAGCAGCGGGTTCCTTCCTTGTCGGGACGTGGCTCAGCCTGGTAGAGCACTCGCTTGGGGTGCGAGGGGTCGGCAGTTCAAATCTGCCCGTCCCGACCAATTCTCTAATCAAGCAGTTACGCGGTTTCCGCTCCGGCGTGGAATACTAAGGCAAGGGGTCAATCCAGCGCAAGGATTTTTAGTGACCCCCATTCATGGAGCAGACGATGAGAAAGGCTCTCGTCAAGAAGGAAAGAGATTTTAGAATCCACGCTGAGTTATGGTACACAGCTAACTGTCTGCTTAGAGCGGGCCAGCAACGGACAGAATCCTCCGCCCATCAATTCAGAGCTAGTCTGATTTTTCGGGCTTTCTATGTCGAAGCGTTCCTCAATTGGCTCGGCCCACAACTGATACCCCATTGGAAATACTTGGAGCGGTTGAAACCTCGGGAGAAACTGGATTTGCTCACCGATCTCATTCAGGTCAAACCGGATTACGGGGCACGCCCGTGGCAAATTGTGAAGGAACTCTTTGATTTCAGGAACGCGGTCGCACACGGAAAGCCGGAAACTCTGAAGAGTGAGAGCTACGAAGACTTGAGTGCGTTTCTCGCTGGAAAGATTGATTTCGTACAGACAGATTGGGATAGTCTTGGCACTGAGGAACATGCCGTCCGAGCGAACGAAGATGTCGAGAAGATAGCCAATATTTTGTATGAAAAAGCGAACGTGAAGCACGGGGGACCGCTCGGGCCATTTAGCTTTGGGTTTCAGATTCGCAGTGCGAGCCTCTAACGTCGAAGCCTAGCTTTAGCACGCTGTTCCTGTTCACAGTGCCAGTTTCGATTCCCGCGCATTTTTGCTTTTTTTCGCTCGCGCCGCCCCGTGTCGCTGTCGTAATAATTCTGCCTGCAAGCACCCCGCTTACAGAATGTCTTACGCCCGCATGTGAGGCGCTTCATGCTCACCGCCGGGTCAGATTGACCTTGCAGACTGCTTGCTATCGAGCAGTAGCCGCTACCCCGGAGGGAGCCTCCACCAACCGCCCCACGTTGAAACCGTGGATAATCTCATGTGCACAACTATTAGCAACGTTACGTGAAAGCCTTAGCAGATCGTTCCTCACACCGGTCTGACCAGCCGCTCCGCAGTTAGTCTGCAAACATTTCTGGAACTCCAGGATAGATTGGTGTAATTCGGCGTTCTCGACGATTTCGGCAGTGCCGTAGAAAAAACGCCTAAAGTCAGTGAGGGCTTCGCGTCGTTCCGCGCTGTCGGGAGAAGTAGCTATTGTGGCGGTCACCTTCGAAAGGTCAACGCAAATATCCAAGACCTTTGAGTAATACTGCTTTTGGGCTTCGATTTGGGCAACTGTGGTCTGAAACTCGAACGTCTTGCGGTCTTTCTCTCTCGTATCGAAGTATTGGGTAAGGGTATAGAGTCCCCCTCCGATCAGCGCAAATGCGGTTATCGCACTGAACACACAGCCCCAAAATCTCGCGGCTTCATCAGTCATAGTTGGTTTCGTGATGTGCATACGACGTTGGCTCCAAAAATGTGTACCTATTGCCGATCTGTGGTTTAGCGCGATGATAACAGGCTGACGCGCTCATGCACTGCCCGTAGATCCGCCGTCACAGGGTTTGCATATCATCGCGTCATCTCCAGCGTGGAATGGACGAGCAACGCGTTGCGCCGCCCGAGCCGCGTTTCCGTCCGATTGGCAAAGAGCAGCACGTCGAGCTTCCGGGGACGCCGATATCCAGGGACACAAGCTTCTGCTCGTCGATTTCGCGAACCGGACAATCGATCGTGGTATAAGATCATTCGCCTGGGGCTCCTCGATTCCCACGGCTTCGATTCGAAACCAGGGCATGGCCAAGAAAAAGACGCAGGGTTCCAAACCAGGGGCTGTGACAATTAAGGCCGTAGCTCAACATGTGGGACTGACTCCCGGTACGGTCTCGGTGGTTCTCAACAATTCTCCCTCGGCCCGCTCGATTCCGCAGGAAACCCAGGAGCGCATCCATGCCGCCGCGAAAGAACTTAACTATCATCCTAATTTTTTCGCTCGCACCTTGCGCAACAAGCGGACCTTCACCATCGGAGTTATTGCCGAGGAGATCGGCGATTCCTACGGGTCCGCCGTCATCAGCGGCATTGAAGCCTACTTGAGGAAGATGGATTACTTTTTCCTGACGGTGGCTCATCGCCATGATGAACAGCTGCTGAGCAGGTACTCTCAGCTTTTGCTGCAGAGAGGCGTCGAGGGATTCATCACGGTAGACACGACTATTCAAGACGTCCCGTCTCTGCCGACGGTTGCGGTTGCGGGACATAAAAAAGTAAAAGGTGTCACGAATATCGTGCTGGATCATATACAAGCGGCTAAGCTGGCTCTGAATTATCTGGTGGGATTGGGCCACAGGCGCATCGCTTTCATGAAGGGCAGCCCGTTCAGTTCAGACTCGAAAGAACGCTGGAATTCAATCTGCGAGGTCGCGCAGCAAATGGGCTTGCCCATTGATCCGGAATTGACAGTGCAGATTGAGATCGACGATTCGACGCCGCTGCTCGGCTATCCGTACGCAAAACAGTTGCTGGCTCGCAATAAGCCCTTTACCGCTCTGTTTGCCTACAACGATATCTCCGCGCTCGGAGCCATCCGCGCTCTGCAGGAGCATGGTTTGCGAGTTCCGCAGGATGTTTCTATCGTCGGCTTTGACGACATTCCGAGTGCGGCGTTTAACATTCCCTCTCTCACTACCGTTCGCCAGCCGCTGGTCCGCATGGGTCAAGTGGCCGCGGAAACTCTACTCGCGAGAATCAATGGAAAGGACGATTACCCGTCCACGATCGCGATCGAACCGGAACTGGTAGTCCGTGAATCGACTGCTGCGGTTCCGCGAAGCTAGGAGGAGGGCGCTGCATGAGATGTGAATTGCACCCCAGCCGCCTTCGATGACTCTCTCTCGCATGCCGCCGGTTCATGATTCTTCGACCCCCGATTCTTCGACCCCTGATTCTTCGCGAGCCCTAACCATCGCTGCAAACATCGCATTTGTTCCCATCGGAATCGTAACCGTGTTGCTCGGTCCGTTGTTGCCGATCCTTTCCACTAGATGGTCACTGAATTATGCGCAGGCGGGATCGCTTTTTACCGTTCAATTTCTTTCCTCGACCGCGTTTGTGGCGCTTTCTGGAATTTGTACCTCGCGCTGGGGATTCCGATTTCCCATCAAAGCCGGTCTGCTCGCTATGGCGGCGGGCGTTGCAGTTCTGCCTTTCAGTTCGCGATTGCAAGGGATACTGTGCATTGCTGTCTACGGTGCGGGCGTCGGACTCGCGAGCCCAGCAGGGAACTTGCTGGTGGCCGCAGCAAATCCATCCCGCCGAGGCGCGGCTCTCAACATGCTGAATTTTTCCTGGAGTGCGGGAGCGGTGGCCTGTCCGTTCCTGGTGGCGTTTGCGGCACGCCGCGACCAAGTGAATCTTCTGCTCGCGTTTTTCGCTGGGCTTTTATTTATCGTGGTTCTCGGCATCGCAGCCATGCGTTCTAAAGTTGTCGAACCTCACGCGGTTCGGCCGGAGAGCGCGGAAGCTCAGCCGCGCATCGATTGGACGAGCGTCTCCGTCTTTGTGTTCGCGACGCTTTTCTTTCTCTACCTTGGATTGGAGAATTCTGTCGGCGGCTGGATCGCCTCTTATGCAAAGACCTTGACCGCTCGCTCACTCGACCTTGCCTTGATGACTCCATCTTTTTTTTATTTTGCTTTGATGATAGGAAGGTGGTTTGCTGCGTTGCTGCTGCGTCGGGTCAAGGAGGTCACCCTTGCGCGCGCCGGACTCTTGACAGCCTGCGCAGGAATGGTATGGCTTCTGTTAGCCAATTCTTTGCTCCAGGTGTTTGTAGGCGCCGGGCTCGCCGGTATCGGATTGGCCTCGATCTATCCCATTGCGATATCGCTCGTGTCTCAACACTTCGGACGATCCGCATCTGTCGTGAGTTCCGTTGTGTTCACGATCGCGAATGGTGGAGGCGCCAGTTTGCCGTGGCTGGTCGGCTATACCTCCAACCGGCTCGGCAGTCTGAGAATGGGAATGGTGATTCCCTTGGTAGCTGGCGTGTCGATGTTGGTTTTGTTTTCGAAAAAGCGGATCGCCGAGCACGAGCCCGCTGCGCTGTAATCTTGAGGTCGACTACTGACTGGAGTTGGGAGCGCGGATACCTAAATGTGCAGGTGTTTAATAAGGAGTCTGGCGATGCAAAGAGCCAAATTACAGATTGCCTTTACCTTGCTGATTGGCCTGGTGGCGGCTGCGGTGGGGCAGGCTGGCACTCCGGCGAATGCCGGAGCATCGCCCGCGTTCGCCCGGGTGAAGCGCTTGCAGCATGGCATCAACGCCAGCGAGTGGTTCGCCCAGGTCTACGACAAGCGTGGATACACGAAGGAGCATTTTCACGATTGGACGACGGCCGAGGACATTGCGCTGATCAAATCGATGGGCTTCGATCATGTGCGCCTCAGCGTGAATCCGCAGCCGATGATGGACGCGCGGGAGCCAAACAAAATTTCAAGGGACTATCTGGCGGAAGTCGATGCGGCGGTGAAAATGATTCTGGATCGCGGCCTGGCCGTCGTAATCGATATGCACCCCGAGAGCGACTTTAAGGGGCGGCTCGCCAAGGATGACGATTTTGTCGAGCGCTTCGCCGATTTCTGGCGGGCGGTGGCGCAGCACTATTCGACGTGGGATGCGGACCGAGTGTTTCTTGAGATTCTGAATGAGCCCGAGTTCGCCGACCGTTACCGCTGGATGGGAGTGCAGGCCAAGTTGGCGGCGGCAATTCGCGAGGGGTCGCCCACACTCACGATCATTGCGGCGGGAGCCCGCTGGTCCAACGATGATGAGTTGGTTTTCCAGGAGCCTCTGCACGATTCGAACGTAATTTACACTTTCCATTTTTATGAGCCGCACATTTTCACTCATCAAGGCGCAACATGGGGTTCGTATTACTGGCAATGGTTGCGGGGAGTGCCATATCCATCGATGATCGAGGCTGCGCAGCGGGCAGCGGCGCTCGAGCCGAACGAGGTGAATCGGCTGCAGGTGATCCGTTACGGACTCGACCACTGGGACGCGGCACGGATTGCAGCCGAGGTGAAACAGGCCGCGGCATGGGCGCAGCGGCGCGGAGTCCCGCTGGTCTGCAACGAGTTTGGAGTGTATCGCGCCTATAGCGATCCGCGCGCTCGCGACGCCTGGCTGCACGACGCACGAACCGCCTTCGAGGCGAACGGAATTGGCTGGACGATGTGGGACTACTCGGGATCGTTTGGCGTGGTCACGAAAACCGATGGGGAGGCGGCTGTGGATAGCGGAGTGCTAAAGGCGCTGGGGTTGAAGTAAGCACTTTCAGATTCCGGTTTTACAGCGGTATGTTCCCATGCTTCTTAGGCGGGTTCTTGTCCCGCTTATTCTCTAGCATAGCCAGGGCCTGAATCAGTTTCTTCCGCGTCTCTCGCGGCTGGATGATGGCATCGACGAAGCCGCGGTCGGCGGCTACGTAGGGGCTGGCGAAGCGGTCACGGAATTCTTCGACTCGGGCCTGGCGCACCTCTTGCCGTTCGTGGGCGTCTTTCACTTGGTCAAGTTCGCGCTTATAAACAATATCCACCGCGCCTTCCGGGCCCATCACTGCAATCTCGGCGGTTGGCCAGGCATAGTTCACATCGGTGCGAATGTGCTTGGACGACATCACGCAATAGGCGCCACCGTAGGCTTTGCGCGTGATCACGGTGATCTTCGGCACCGTGGCCTCGGCGAAGGCGTAGAGCAGTTTCGCGCCGTGCTTGATGATGCCGCCGTATTCCTGCGCGGTGCCGGGGAGGAATCCGGGAACATCTTCGAAGGTGATCAGCGGGATATTGAAGCAGTCGCAGAAGCGGACGAAGCGCGCGCCTTTCACCGAAGCGTTGATGTCGAGCGTGCCAGCCAGCATCGCCGGCTGGTTGGCCACGATGCCCACGGAGCGGCCGTCCATGCGGGCGAATCCGACGACGATGTTTTTCGCGTAGTGCTCCTGCACCTCGAAGAAGTAGGCGTCATCGACCACCGCGTGGATTACATCCTTCATGTCGTAGGGCAGGTTCGATTGCGCGGGGACGATCTTGTCGAGCGCCGCATCGGCCCGGTCGACCGGATCGGTGCACGCCTTGCGCGGCGGGTCGTCGAGGTTATTCGACGGCACAAAGCTCAGCAACTCGCGCACCATCGACAAACACTCGGCATCGTCATGCGCCAGAAAGTGCGCCACGCCTGAGGTCTCGTTGTGAGTTACGGCGCCGCCGAGTTGCTCCTTGGTGACTTCTTCCATGGTCACGGTTTTGATGACGTCGGGTCCGGTGATGAACATATACGACGTTTTGTTGACCATGAGAACGAAGTCGGTGATCGCCGGCGAATAGACCGCGCCACCGGCGCAGGGACCCATGATCGCCGAAATCTGGGGCACGACTCCGCTGTAGAGCGTGTTGCGCAGAAAAATATCGGCATATCCGGCGAGCGACGCCACGCCTTCCTGAATGCGCGCGCCTCCGGAATCGTTGAGTCCGATGACGGGCGCGCCCATTTTCGCGGCGAGGTCCATAATCTTGACGATCTTTCCGGCATTCGTCTCCGAGAGCGAGCCGCCAAAGACCGTGAAATCCTGCGCAAAGACATAAACTAGGCGGCCTTCGATGCGGCCATAGCCAGTGACGAAGCCGTCGCCATAGACCTTTTGCTCGGCCATGCCGAAGTCGTTGCAGTGGTGCGTGACCAGCTTATCGGTCTCTTCGAAGGTGCCTTCATCGAGCAGGAACTCGATGCGCTCGCGGGCCGACATTTTGCCTTCCTTGTGCTGGCGCTCGCGGCGCTTGGCGCCTCCGCCTTCTTCGGCAAGTTGATTACGCTTTTTCAATTCCGCAAGTTTTTCTTCAAGATTCATGGCGGGAGAATTATAGCGGGTAGGGTGGTCGGCGATTCTATTTTGAAGCTAGGATGATGGAATGCGAAAGGCTATTGTCGCCATCGGCGGCGGAAGAATCAGGAGCAGGGGAACTCTTGCCATTGATCGGGAGATCATCCGTCTCACGGGGAAGAAGAATCCGAAGCTTCTCTTCATCCCGACTGCGACCTCCGATTCCGAACTCTATTGGATGTACGTTCAGAAGTACTTCGGTGGCTTCTTGAAATGTAAAACTGATGTTCTCTATCTCATCAAGGAACATCCCACAAAAGAGCAAATGCGGAAGAAAATTTTTTCCGCGGACATCGTTTACGTCGGTGGCGGAAACACCCTGATGATGATGCGTCTTTGGAGGCGTTTAGGCGTCGACAAGCTGCTCATCTCGGCCTACGAAAACGGGACTGTGCTTTCTGGCATTAGCGCGGGCTCAATCTGTTGGTTTGATTCCGGGCATTCCGATTCCATGTTGTTTTACAACCCGCGAAAGTGGGAATACATAAACGTGAAAGGCCTGGGACTGATTAGCGGGATACATTGTCCTCACTACAACAGCATGACCCTGGGAATTCCTCGAAGAAAACACTTCCGCGACATGATCGGGAAGATCGGAGGAATCGGAATCGCAATTGAGAACAATTGTGCGATCGAGTTCATCGATGGCCGGTTTTATAAGGTCATCGCCTCGAAAAGCTATTCGCGAGCTTACAAAGTGTACAAAAGTGGTGGCAAAGTGGTCGGAGAACAAATAGGCCAGCAAGAAAAACTCGCGCCTGTGGAATCTCTCAGCCAGCGCTTGCGGGCTGCGCCCGCGGGCAGCCGAGGGCGGCTGTCCCTACATTAAATCAACTCAAAATTATTCCATGGTCGAGCCGAGTTGCTGGTAGCGATATTTCTTTTTCTTCCCGTCCCAGTAAATGACAGAAGAGGTCTGTTCGCCTTCGCCTTGTTCTTCCATGTAGATGCCCAGAACCGTCTTATTTTTCAACGCCAGCCGTTTCATGGTGAGGACCTTGAAAGGCAGATTGATCAGCAAGAATTTTGGTTTCTCTTTATCGGAGCGCCACGCTTCTCGGCCTACGCCCTCAACGATCAATAGCGAGACTCCCTTGCGCTCCGGTTCGTCGGAAGCAAAGGTGGAAGTGACTTTCACATCGCCGAAGCCCATAAAACTGTTATAGGGATCGATCACGCGAAAGCCATACTCGGCTTGGTCAGCCATGGGATTTTTGCAACGCGCCGCGACCACCAGGTCATCCACGCCGTCGCCATCAAGGTCGCCAACAAACTGCGGAGGGCCGCCCAGCAGCGAGCAATTATCACCAAACTCTTTGTGAATGTATTCATCCGTGACCGCTGGCACGGGAAACTTGGCTCGCGCCGGTGGCGGAGGCGGCTGCTTTTTGTCGGCGGCGAATAATGACGCGACCGAGATCATCAGCAAGGCAAACAAGAGGCAACGGGAAAAAATTTGGGAGGACGACATGTCCTCACTTTAATCCCGTGACTCTCTGCAGGGTAGAGACACTGATGGTGACCGGTCACCAAAGTAACCACTATTTGCGGAAGTGTTCCCAGCCCTGAGCGATCAATTTACGCCTTACGCCGTTCTTGTTGATCAGGAACATCGTTCGTCCTCGGGTGATGTGGCCGATCATTGTGATTGGAACACCCGCAATGCGGGATGGAAGGCGCTTGCTGCGTGGAGCCGTGAAAAGCAGCTCGTAGTCTTCTCCACCGTTTAGCGCAAGCTCAAGACTGACTTCTCGCGCGGGCTTGCCAACGCTGGCCCTGGGGATGGCTTCGGCGAGTATCTGGGCGCCCACGCCGCTCTCTTCGCAGATGTGGGCGAGATCGGTGGAGAGGCCATCGCTGGTGTCGATCATGGCGGATGCCAGTCCCTTTTCGCGCAGGATACGACCTAACGCGATGCGCGGCTCGGTTAGAAAATGCCTCGGATAATCCGGCGGGTTCGATTTTCGTTTTGGTTTCTTGCTCATTTCCGCAATTGCGGCCGCCGATCCTCCGAGTTCGCCACTGACATAAATGCTGTCACCCGGCCGTGCCCCTGATCGAAGTACGGACTTTCCCTTAGACACGGTTCCAATGACGACGATGTCGGCCAGAATTCCATCAGGCGACTGCGCCGTGTCGCCACCTGCGAGGGTTACGCCGTATCGTTTCGCCAGGGTAAGCAGGCCTCGAGAAAAGCCATCAACCCAACGCTTCGGCAGGCCACGCGGAAGCGCCAGCGAAAGGAACGCCGCCACAGGCTCTCCCCCCATTGCGGCGATATCGCTCAAGCCGCGCGCAAGGCAGCGATGCCCAACCGATTCCGCCGAATGCCAATCCCGCCGGAAGTGGATTCCTTCCAGCGAGAAATCAGTCGTGACTAATACGTCGTTTTGCTTCTGCTTATTCTTGCCTCGTCCCCCGATCTGCGGCTGAAGTCGCAGGACGGCGCAATCGTCTCCCATGCCGGTCGCAACAGCGGCACGGGCCGTGGACTTCGCCAGGCGGCGAATTTTCGCAATCAGCGTCTTTTCGGGAATCTCCACGGCAACCACTATAAGCGACCGCCTGCCCCCGCGTGGAGCGACGGACTCGGCTCTTCGCCCCGCTCGTTCCAGAAGCTGGCTCCCCGCGCCAGACGGCGCTTTTCAGCGTTCTTGCCAGCCCGTCCTCGTATGGTCCTTCCGGTCAATAGCTTAGCTGGCATCTGACCCGGTTACCGGCGCGACACAGCCAACCGATTACGCTGCCTAAAGTAACTTTCGACATCCCCTTCCGGTCGTTGACAGGGGGAACCCAGTTTGCTACCTTTTACCAGTCATTCACAACCCACTGGACTAAGCAAAAGCCCGTAGCTTCTGGATGCGCGGAATTTGGCATCCAAGAAGGCCGGATAAGAAGCGGCTTATGGCTTGGGCTTTGGGTTTCCGTAAGCAGCAGGGCACGTTAGAACATTCCATTCCCAAGATGGGAAGCGTGGCCCGAAAAATCAGGTTGTCCGAACAGGCTTTCTGCAACCTCAGAACTTGCCTGGAGTTCCGGCCCTGATCATTCAAAGCGGAAGAAGGAAGGCATTTGCAGAAACGCTTCTACATATTATTTGTGGCTCGTGGGGACGACGGGCAGCTTCGCAAAATCTCCATCCCACTTCATTATCTATATGTATTCGTAATCGGCGCCGCAATCGGTTTCCTAAGCCTCACCGGCATCGCCTCTTCTTATACCCGGATGTTGTTGAAGGTCTCGCGCTATAACGAACTGCGCACGGAAAAAGAGCAACTGAAAGACCGCTATTCCCGGCTGGAAGAGGTCGCCAAAGAGCGCGACGTGCAAGTGGCTTCTCTAGGCTCGATTGCCAGCGAGGTCTCCGCTCTTTACGGATTGAAGTCGGAGCCCACTCTGGTTACGGCCTCTCAGCAGCAGATTCATGATGCCGATGTCAGCTCGTCGCTGGATCAGCTGGGCGCGCTGCGCAATTCGGCGCTCACTGGCGCTACCAGCGTTGGCATTAGCCTGGGCATGACCCGCAACGCGACTACAGCCGACTGGTACAGGGCAAACTCAGCTCCCAACCTGTGGCCGGTGGAAGGCCAGGTGACGGGCAGTTTCGGCGAGCGCATTGATCCGTTCAACGGCGAAGGCGCGTTTCACAGCGGCGTCGATATCAGCAGCAACTACGGGCATGCGGTCATCGCACCGGCGGATGGCGTAATCACTTTTGCCGACTTCATGGGCGGATACGGCAAGGCCATCATGATGGACCACGGCCACGGTATCTCCACGCGCTACGGACATCTTTCCGGCTTCGCGGTTACACCGGGGCAGCACATTCATCGTGGCGACACGATCGGCTATGTCGGGCTCAGTGGCCGCTCCACCGGGCCGCATCTTCACTATGAGGTACGCATCAATGACACTCCGGTAAACCCGTACAAATATCTCCGCATTACCGTCGCACACAGCGGTGATTTCCAGACGGGCAGCTAGGAGACGTCAGTTCCCCGGCACCCTATCTTTCCCGCTCTCTCTCGTTCTTCGTTCTTAGCTTGCGTTCTTTCCCCTCGCTCAGCTACGTTCTAGACTGAGAACCGCCCATGACCAGTTTCTTCCGCTCGGTGCGCGAGGACGTTGCTGCGGTCTTCGAGGCTGACCCTGCCGCGCGTTCCTATCCAGAAGTTCTCCTCTGCTATCCGGGTCTGCACGCCGTGTGGTTTCATCGCTTGAGCCACTGGCTGTGGCTCCACGGCATGCGGTTCCTTGCGAGGCTTAATTCGCAATTCGCGCGTGTGCTCACTGGGATTGAGATTCATCCAGGAGCCGAACTCGGGCGCCGTCTCTTCATCGATCATGGCACGGGTACGGTCATCGGCGAGACCGCCGTCGTAGGTGACGACGTCACGCTTTATCAGGGCGTAACTCTAGGAGGCACCGGCAAAGAGAAAGGCAAGCGCCATCCCACCATCGGCAACAATGTCTCGATCGGCTCCGGAGCGAAGATCCTAGGCAACATCACCATTGGAAACAACTGCCGCGTAGGCGCGGGCTCGGTAGTTCTGCGCAGCGTCCCCGCCAATTCCACAATCGTAGGTGTTCCCGGGCACATCGTGCTGCGCGATGGGAAACGCGTAGTCATCACCGATCCCAAGGACATTCGCGACCCGCTTTCCGATGTCATCATCAAGCTGGCCGGCGAGGTTCAGGAGCTACGCCAAAAATTCCAGCACCACTCGCACGAATCTCTCGGCGCAGAGCCTGACCAGACGATCGACGAAGGCACACTGACCCCAAACATCGCTCCAGAGGAGCTCTTTCAGGATGACTACCAGATTTGAAGAGAACTAAAACTCCCGTCATCCCGAGCGAAGCGAGGGACGTTGGTTTCCTCGGCACTGGCAGGTGATCGCATGCAAGCGCTACTAACGCAAGCCACTGCCCCTACTGCCGCAACCCCATCCAGCTCTCTGAAACCACCAGCGAATTCCCCGGATTGTGCGGGTCATACTTCACCGACGTGGGCAGCCCTAGGCGGCAGGAGTGCAGATTGATCCACTGGCGCAGGTAGGTGACATCCTGCGAGCACTCGTACGAAACGCCCGCAACGTCATATTTATAAATGAGCAGGACGGCAGCGTGGTGACCATTGGCGGGAGCCATTTCCTGCACGTCGATGACGGTGCCGTCGGTGATGCGGCCGATGCCGTCCAGCCAGGTGCGGCGCTCGCGTTCGAGGTCGGCGGGGCCCTTGGGCTTGCGCCGTAAAAACGCATATGCGCCGGCGGCAATCGCGCCGCTTACAACCACAACCGAATAGAAGCTGAGCGAATCCATACCGAAGGTGAGAGACGCAAAGGCGGCGTACTGCCAATGGCGTTTTCGTTACCAGCATATGACGGAAGCGGCGTTAGCGGAAGTGGGTGAAGAGTTACTGAGGGTCCGGGGCTGTGGAAAATCAAAGCCCTTGACTTGGCGGCGACTGGGCTAGTTCATTTCTGTGTGCAAACAAAGTCTCGCGCCATTTCGCCGAAGTTGCCTTCTGACACCAGGCCGAACTGATCGTCGTGATGGATTTTCTTGCTGACCACGAGTTTGCCGCTATGGTCGCGAGAGTAGAGCCATTCGGAGTTCGCAACCACGCTCGATAACCCGCTGCCGCTGGCACAGTTGAAGCGGACCCGGGCGCGCAGTTCCACGAAAGGGCCGCCTTGCGGAAGCTTCGTTGGCTCTTTGTATTCCACGCGAACCCAGGCCGTGCGTAAACCGTTTTTGTGGGAAGTGACCGAGCTAACCAGAATCTGATCGCCGCTGGGAGTAGCGCCGATCTGCCGCCAGTCCCCGGCGGCCAGGGCCACCACTCCCACGAGCAGGATTGGTGCCAGCACCACCGCAATGATGATGAGCAAACCCTTCTTTACAGCAGCTGGGGGAGCAGGCATAAAGAGCGCAGAGACACTTTGGGGTAAAAACCGATTTCTGTCAACTGCGGGGGCATAATGAAAGTCCGGGATACAACTGGCGTATCGTCTGGTATCGTGGTTGGCGGCGGAGGATCATCCGACATGGTTCAAGCGGAAATGCTTCACACCACAAACATGATGTCAGCCATCGGTCCGCTGTTTCTGGCGGCTTCTTCGCATGGATTGGTTGCGCTGGAATTCGATGCCCGGCTGCCAGGGCAGCAATCCATCCGCCCTAATCCGCGCGATCTTCGCGACGAGAAGAAGGGCTTCACCTTCGAGGAATCCGCTCGCGTGATGAGTTCTTACGTAAGCGAGCTGGAAGAATATTTTGCCGGCAAGCGGCGCGGATTCAGTTTTCCACTGGACCTTCGCGGTACGGATTTCCAGCTAGCTTGCTGGCGAGCGCTGCTGGCCATTCCCTATGGGGAGACGCGCAGTTACGCCGACATCGCCCGCGCCGTGGGCAAGCCGAATGCGTTTCGTGCCGTGGGTATGGCCAACAATCGCAATCCCGTCGCGATCGTCGTGCCGTGCCATCGCGTGATCGCCTCCGACGGCGGCCTCTGCGGCTACGGTGGCGGCCTCGACGTAAAACGCAAACTGCTCGAACTCGAAGGCGCGCTCAGCGGAACGCTCGCGGCGTAGAGTAGATGGGTTTGTCATCCTGAGAGAGCGCGTTCTTTGCGCGAACGAAGGATCCGGGCGAGCCGCGCGAAGTGGCGCGTTCTTGGCGCCACAATAATCGTGTGTCTGTCTCGCTTCCTTACAACATCACAACACTTTGACCTCTTCCAACAACTCTGCGTTGCAAAAAGCCGGCCTCTTCTATCTCGTCTTCGTAATGTTTTCCTACACGACCGGCGGCCCTTTTGGCCTCGAGGACATGATCACAACCTCCGGCCCGGGGATGACGCTAATCTACCTGCTGGTGCTGCCATTTTTCTGGTGCATTCCGGTTTCGTTGGTGTCGGCTGAGCTCACCACCGCCATGCCAGGCGAAGGCGGATTCTACCGCTGGACGCGCGCCGCTTTTGGCGACTTCTGGGGATTTCTCGCTGGCTGGTGGAACTGGTCCGCATCATTTTTGCTCGGCGGCGCTTACGCAGTTCTCTTCACCGATTATCTGGTCTACTACTTTCCTGGAATCACCGGATGGAAGCACTATCTTGTTTCTCTGGCGCTGATCGCGGTCATTACGTGGATCAACGTACGTGGGATTGAGATGGTCGGCCAAGTCGCGACGGCGCTGGAGATTTTTATTTTCGTGCCGGTGGCCACGATGATTGTCATGGCGCTGTTTCGGTGGCATCACAATCCGTTCGTTCCGTTGATCCCGCCGCATCAGCCAACGTTCAAGATTTTCGGCGTTGGATTGGCGTTGGGCTTATGGCTCTATTCAGGATACGAACAGCTTTCAACCGTGGCTGAAGAAGTGGAGAACCCGCAACGCGCCTATCCGCGAGCGCTGGCGCTGGTGGTACCGCTGTCGATTGCGGCGTACTTTCTGCCGACGCTCGCCGGACTGGCTTCAGCTGGCCACTGGGAGCAGTGGCATACCGGATTTTTCTCCGACGCGGCAAAGATGATCGGCGGATCTTTTCATGGTCACTTCTGGCTCGGCACCTGGATGACTCTGGCGGCGATGGTCGGCAACGTGGCGTTGCTGAACAGCACGGTCCTCACAACGACGCGCATGCCTTTTGCCATGGCCGAAGACGGATATCTTCCCGCAGCGCTCACGCGCAAGCATTCGCGGTATGGCACGCCGTGGCTCGCAATCGTAGTGTCGGCGGTCATCTACGCAGCGCTTGCGTGGCGGAGCCTCGGCCAACTCATATCGGTATATATCTGGCTGCGCTCAGCAACAACGGTGCTGACAGTATTGTCAGCCTGGAAGCTACGCCGCACGCACCCAGAGATGCCGCGCGCATTCCGGATTCCCGGCGGTCGCACAGGATTGTTCTACGTGGTGGCCGCGCCGGTTGTGATGGCGTTAGTCGCTCTTTTGGGCAGCGACCGCTTCGCTTTGGTCGGGGGCGCGGTTGCGGTGGTGCTGGGACCGGTGGTTTACGGAATCATTCGCCTCGGTTCTCGCCCTATATAATTACACTATGCGCGTTCTTGTGTATCTGAGCGGGGTTTTGCAGGCGTCACTGAAGCGACTCCGGAGGCGGCGCGCACTTAAACGTCTGCGACAGTTAAGTCGTCCTTTTCCTCCCGGTTACAAATTCGATCGTGAGGAAATTCATGATCGGTTCACAACATCTCACCCGGACTGGTGACTTCAACTCACCCAATCCAGAACTTGTACCACGCCCCCGCGAACGGCAGGAACCACGGCTTGCCGTTGTATAGTCCCAGCGGCGCGCCAGGAAATGGAATACCGACGAAGGGATTCTCCGGCTTATCTCCGGCTATTAATTCTGCGATTTTCTGTCCTTGGTACGTGGCCATGGCGACGCCGTGGCCGGCATAGCCGAGGGCGTAATACATGCCGTCGAGCTGGCCGGCGTGGGGCATGATGTCGAAGGCGAAATCGAGCGTGCCTCCCCAGACGTATTCGATTTTTGCATCGCGCAGTTGGGGATAGACATCGATCATTCCGCGGCGCAGAATTTCCGCGCTGCTGCCGGATGGTCTGATCGTTCTCGGGGAAGAATGCCGCGCGGCCACCAAACAGCATGCGGCGGTCGGGCGTGAGGCGATAGTAGTAGAGATAATTTTTCGAATCGTAGATCATGCGGTTGCGCGGGCTGAGTTCGTGCGCCAGCGCGTCCGGCAAAACTTCAGTCGTAATAATGAACGACCCGATCAGGAATAATTTTCTTCTGCAGCGCGGGAGTGGCGCGCCCGGTATAGCCACTCGTCCCCACGAAAACTTCGCGCGCCCATAGCGCGCCCCGCGATGCCGTAATGATCTTCCAGCCCTGCTCGCCTTGTTGCGCGTTGCGCTCGATTCCTTCACGCGAGTGCGTTCGAGAATTTCTGCTCCGGCTTTCACGGCCGCGCGGCCCAGTCCGGCGACGTAGCGCGCAGGATTCAGTCCGGCGCTGACTTCATCCACCATGCCCCCGTAATAGATGGTCGATCCGATCTCCGCACTCAATTCGTCCTTCTGTACAACGCGCAGTGGGTGATTGAACTCGCGCGCGATCACTTCGGCCTGCCGCGCATAGTCGTCAAAATGCTTCTGCTTGCAGGCGACTTCGAGATGGCCGCAGCGCGAGAAATCGCAGTCGATTTCTTCTTCGCGGATAATCTGCTCGACGCAATCGATGGTTTCAAGTGACGCGGCGTACATTCGTTGCGTCAGCTCGCGTCCATATTTGGAGATGAGCTGGTTCACGCCGAGCTTCATGCCGGTGAGAACCATGCCGCCATTGCGGGAACTCGCTCCCCAACCAATGGTTTCTGATTCGAGCACCGCAACCTTCGCTCCCCTCTTTGCCAGCGTGCGCGCGGCGGAGAGTCCTGTGAAACCTGCGCCGATTACGGCGACATCGACGCGGTCCGGTAAGGGACGAGTCTCTGTTGAAGGAAAAGGTGCCGTAGTGAGCCAGTAGTTGTGTTCTTGCAGGGGCATGGGTTCCTTGATGGCGAATTGTGGGGTAGTCCCAAAAGCAGATCCCTCCACTTCGCTCCGCTACGGTCGGGATGACAGTTTAATTTCCTCTCCTACAGTACGGCAGTCTCGTGAATCAGCTTGCCCTCGGCGAAGCGCGACAAATTTAGCAACGCTGCATCGATCAGATTAGTTTTGCCAGTAAGAATTAAATCGCTGAGAATTTTTCCTGTCGCGGGCGCGTGCATCACGCCATGGCCACTGAAGCCGTTGGCGAGAAAAAAACCGGGGACCGGCGCTCTCGCCTAGAATTGGATGATGGTCCGGCGTCATCTCATAAAGCCCGGCCCATGCCCGTTTAGGGTTCACTGGAAGATTGGCGAAGCAAGGCACGCGGTCCGCGGCCCGCATCAGAATTTTCTCCACAAACGCCGGATCGAAATCTGTTCTAAATCCTGGAGTCTCTTCAGGATCATTCCACGCGAGCAAAAATCCCCGCGCCTCGGGTCGGAAATGAAATCCGTTTGACATGTCGACGATCATGGGCGCGGTGCGGGGAAATTCGTCAAAGGGTTCGCTGGGGACCAGCATGCGGCGCAACGGTTCGACCGGCAAATCTACGCCTGCGAGCGCGGCTACGCTTGCAGCCCACGCGCCAGCACAGTTCACAACTTTACGAGTGGCGATTAAGTCACGCGTGGTTTCGACGGACGTGATGCCGTTACTATCGCACGTAAAACCGGTGACGATTGTATTTTTCCAGATCGTTGCCCCATGCTCGGCCGCCCATGTCATGAATCCATTCATCGCGCTATAGGGATCGACGAAGCCATCGGTGGAGCAGAAACTTCCGCAGATTATGTCGTCTGCGCGCAACTGCGGAAACATGCTGCGAATTTCATCGCCCGCAATCAAGCGAACGTTCTTCAATCCCATCTTCACTTGCTGGGCATAGTTTGTGCGCAGATAAGACATCTGATTCTCGTTGGTGGCGCAGAACAGATAGCCCTGGGGGCGATAGTCGCAGGGAAAACAGAGCCGCTCCTCGAAGCTGGCGTAGAAAGGAATCGAGTAGAGCGACATCTGGATGTTGACTGGAGTGGAAAACTGCGCCCGCACTCCGCCCATGCTCTTGCCAGTGGATCCCTTGCCCTGCGCGGATTCGCGCTCGATAACGAGAACGTTGCGGCATCCACTCGCCGTGAGGTGATAGGCGATGCTGGACCCGACGATTCCTCCTCCAACGACGACGACGTCTGCAGTCTGCATAGGTGCGTATTGAAACGAACCAGCATTTTAGCGCACGCCCCTCTAGAGGGCCTTTCTCGCAGCCACCAAAAGCTTCAACACGAACGACGGAAAGCATCGCAGGGAACCACAACAGAGTCAGCGGTGGCACCGACTGGACATGTACTTCCGGGGCATGCCGCGATCTGGTTTTTGGAACTACCTTCCACCTCGGTAACTTGCCGAGGTTACCTCTGCTGCCTAGTCTGAATAGGATGGCCTTGCGCTGCCTCTTATTCTCGTCGGATGAACAGATGGTCCAGCCGATCTGGCAGATCCTCGCCGACCTCGGGATCGAGGGAGAATACTGTGGCAGCGCGGTGGACGCAGTAGAAAGGGTCACGACCCAGATGTTTCAAATCGTGATCACAGACTGGGAAGACCAGCCGGAAGCCGCGTTTCTGCTGAAGACTGCGCGAGATTTGAAGGCGGCCCACCGGCCGCTGACATTGGCGATCGTGAGCGACGATGCCCGGCTGCCCGAGGCGCTGCAAGCTGGAGCCAATTCCGTTCTGATGAAGCCCATTCGCCCTGAACAGGTGCGCGACACCATGAGCACGGCGTGCGAGTTGCTTCGCTCAAAAATGCAATCGGGATCTGCCGCTTCACCCAAGGCCCCTGCACCCGTCGCGACGGCTGCCGCAGCTGCAGCGTCATCGGGGGTTGTTTCTGCGCCAGTTATTTCTGCGAGCGCGGCGGCCGCCGCACCATCGACGCCTGCTTCCGTGACCAAAGCGCCTGAGAATGCTTTCCGGGCGGGAGAATTCCTTCAATCACAGAGTGCAGCGCCGGGTACACACTTCGATACCGAATGTGACGTTCAAAAATCTTTGGATCAAGCTGCCGCGGCTGAGGTTGACGCGCTAACAGAATTGGAGCCGGTGGCTTCCGCTGTCGCAGAAGCGCCTGCAGAAGTGCCTGTAGAACCAGTCGAAAAGCAAGAGCCACTCACCGGCTGGGCGGCACTGCAAGCACGGTTGACGAAATCAGCGCCGCCTCCGGCGGAGGACGATTCCGCGAAAAGCGAATTGCTCTCGTATGGGGAAACGCCTGGCGAGAAGTCCGCGTTGCTGGCACAGGCCGGGGTACCCGATGAGGCGAAGAGATCGCAAGAGAAGCAATCGCAACCGGAATCCGCAGCCGAAGCCGCTCTTTTCGCCTACATGGCCGAAGGGGCAAAGCCCGAGCCGGAACCGAGGCCGGAACCGCAACCGAAGCGTATCAAGAACTTTTTGGTCGGCGCTGTGGCGCTTGTGTGCCTGCTCTTGGTAGCGATGCCTCGCACGCGACAAACTTTGGGGATGCTATATCACAACACTTTACATGCGGGCAGCAGTTGGCTGAATCCGCAGCCTGTCGTTATCATTCAGGCCGCGCCGCAGCATGAAAATTTCGGTCAGGCGGGGGACGAGTATAAACTTCCGGTGCCGGCAAATATTCCGGATGCTACCACCGATCCGTCGCAGATCCGCGTGCTCCCGGTGATCGATCCAACCGCGAAAATACCGAAGGGTTCAGGCGCCAATGGCGGACAGGTGCAAGCCGCCGCTAGCGACAATAACCCCACAGATCAAGACCCAGCCAATCAAAGTCAGGCCGATCAAAACCAACCCGTTCAAAGCCAGACGGGCCAGGGTCAGGCGGGCCAGGGCCAAACGCAGCCCGACCAGGGCACGCCACCGCAAGCGGCAGAGCCGCACACTCCCGAGCAGGGTGCGCCGGCCCCAGCGGATACGCAACAGAATACTGTCCCTTTGAGCGTTCTGAAGCCCTCGGCAACCGACAACGCGCCTGTGGTGAAAACGCCCCCGCCTGTGCCTCCACAGCGCGCAGTGACACCGCCCATTCAACCGGCCGCGCCCGCGCATGCGGTTTCGGCTGGGAGCAATGGAATGATTCCCATGAGCCTGAAGTCGCGGACCGCTTCGACTACTCCAGAAGCCAGCGGAGCGATGCCGGTCGAAGCGGCTATGTCATCGATTGAACCGGTTAAGTTAACGGAGCCCATCGTGCGGGGGTTGCTGACCCAATCGGCCGATCCAGCGTATCCAGATGGTGGAAAGGCCGGCGGACAGCGGGGAACCGTGGTTCTGCAAGTCTTGATCGGCCGCGACGGTTCGGTGCAGGACGCAATGTTTATGCAAGGCTCCCTGGTATTTGCCCGTGCCGCGATCACCGCGGTGAAGCAATGGCGTTTCAAGCCTTATTTGTTGAATGGCAGGGCGGTTGCCGTGCAAAGTTTGATCACGCTGAACTTCAAGCCGCCGGTCTAATAACAGTAACGAACCTGAAGTTCGAGCGTCTTACTCTTAGGTGCGCGCCAAGTTACCGCGGGTTTGCGCATCGGGCAGCCAGCCCACAAAAAGTGGCATCTACCAGATATAATTGGTAAAAGCTCTCAGGGAAACTCCATTCCCGGAAAACGAAGAATTCGATGTCCATGAAAACCAAAGCTGCGATTCTAGTTACCTCTTTTGCCGTATTGCTGTTCGTGGTCGTGGGTTCGCTGGGAGGCGTGCATGCCTCATCGACCGACGGCTCCTACCGGCAAATGCAGGTTTTTAGCGAAGTGCTGTCACGCGTGCAAAGCGAGTATGTAGAAGATCCCAACATTCCCAAGGTGACGGACGGTGCTTTGCACGGCCTGGTCGAATCGCTTGACGCAAACTCCAGCTACCTGACAGCCGCGGCCTACAAGGCATATAAGGCACACAAGTTAGAGGCAAAGGGCGAGATTGGCGCGACGGTCTCGAAGCGCTTTGGATATGCCGATGTGATTTCTGTGCTGCCGGGGTCGCCGGCGGAAAAGGCGGGAATTGAGGCTACGGACATCTTCGAATCAATCGAAGGCCAGAGCACGCGCGACATGTCGCTGCCGGAGATTCGGAATGCGCTATCCGGCACTCCGGGCTCGACGGTAAATGTTTCGGTGGTGCGGGCCCGCCGCGCGGAGCCGCAGAAAATGGTAATCGCCCGAGATGTGATCAGCATCCCGCCGGTTTCCGACAAAATGCTGGAAGATGGCATCGGCTACGTGAAAGTTGACGCGCTGACCAAGGGCAAGGCGCAGGAGATTGCGGCGAGGATCAAATCGCTTGAGAAATCGGGCGCGAAGAAACTGGTTCTCGATCTGCGTAACACATCCGATGGAGAAGAGAGCGAAGGCGTCGCCACCGCGAATCTTTTCCTGAACCACGGCACCATTACCTACCTGCAGGGACAGAAGTATCCTCGGGAGGCATTTAACGCAGAGGCGTCGAAGGCGATAACCACACTTCCACTGGCCGTGTTGGTGAACAAAGGTACGGCTGGTGCGGCGGAGATTGTGGCCGCGGCAGTCATGGAAAATGCCCGCGGTGACGTGGTGGGTGACAAAACCTTTGGTGACGGCTCGGTGCAAAAGACCATCGATTTACCCGATGGCGGTGCGGTGATTCTCTCGGTCGCAAAATACTATTCGCCCAGCGGGAAAGCGATTCAGGAGACGGCGGTAACTCCCAACGTACTCGTAGCCGACGAGACCGACAATGCGATCTCGGATGATGACGACCAGGAACCTGCCACCCCGGAACAGCCCGAGGCCAAACCAAAGAACACGCAGGATGATCAATTGCAAAAGGCAGTCGAAGTGCTGAAGGGCCGGGCGAGCTAGGTTTTGGCGGTAGTCAATCATTCCCAACTTGTTGGACCTCATCGCGCGCCGCAAGGCGCGCGATTTTGTTGGTCACTCAATCGACTGCTACGGCATCTCTTCGATCGCCTTTAGCTCTTGTTCAACAATTGCCTTCGGCAGCTTCGTGAAGCCGCTCCGCTCGGCATAGGACTGCCCTTCAGTCAGCATCCACCGCAGAAAATCCTTCACGGCCTGTTGTTTCATGGGGCTGGTTCTTTCAGGAATCAGAATCCAGGTGAAGCTGGAGATTGGGTATGACTTTTCTCCTGGCGGATTGGTGATGGAAGCGCGAAAATCAGCGGGCATGGCCTTTGCCGCGGCGGCGGCCGCCGCGGTCGCGGAGATACTCAGCGAATCTGCGGCGATGAAGTTTCCCGTCGAATTTTGCACCAGCCCACGCAGCAGCCGGTTTTGCGCTGCATAGAAGACTTCGACGTAGCCGATGGAATTCAACGTCTCCTTAACCATTCTCGCAGCATTGCCGTTGCCTTCCAGGTGGAGCTGCGCGGAATCCTGCGAGAGAGCGGTGTGTGCCAGTGCCAGCGCCAAAAGAAGCCACTGGAATCGCCGGAAATGCATGCTCGCCCTCGTGCTTGTCCTGAGAGTCTTTCCCTTGAACGCTTTGCCAGGGCGTACCAGGGCGTAACAGTCCCCGGCAACCGGTCTCCAAGGATTTATCGGCGAGTGCTGAAAAACCGTTAACGATGGGAGTAACTGCAGGCACCGAGTCGTCGCAAGCCGAGAGCGATGAAGCGTTTATGGCTCCGCCGGCTAACGGCCTGCTATCCTGAACGCATCTCGCCATGAGGTTGATCGATGAAGATCTTCCACCCGTAGAAGTGGCCGGGCGGAAGTTGGTAGGCCGGGTCTTGTTTGGCCTGCTCGTGCTCGCTTCCGCGCTGGTGGGGGCGGGCGCGGGACTGCTGCTGGTTTACACCACGGATTTGCCGCAAGTGGACGCTCTCGAAGCCTACCGGCCCAGCTCGATTACCGAGTTGTATGACGATCAGGGCCGGGTGATCGGATCTTTCGCGTTGCAGCGGCGGGTCGTCGCCAGCTACGATGATTTCGCCCCGATGCTGCGCGATGCCTTGATTTCTATCGAGGACAAAGATTTCTATTTGCACTCGGGAATTAACTTCTGGCGCATCGTTGGGGCGGCGTATCGCGATATTGAGTCTGGCGGCAAGGTGCAGGGCGCATCGACGCTGACCATGCAACTGGCGCGCAACCTGTTTCTGTCGCCTGACCGGTCGTTCCATCGCAAAGTGCAGGAAACGATGCTCGCAATCCAGATCGAGCGGCGTTTCACCAAACCGCAAATTTTCACGCTCTATGCCAATCAGATTTTTCTCGGGCATGGGGTGTATGGCTTCGAGGCGGCGTCGGAATTTTATTTCAGCAAGCCGGCGAAAAAACTTACGCTGGCCGAAGCTGCGCTTCTCGCGGGGTTACCCAAGGGGCCGGGAGTATATTCGCCAATAAACCATCCCGACCGCGCCCTGAAGCGCCGCAACCTGGTGATCAACGCCATGCTCGAGGATGGAAAAATCACCGCGGCCCAGGCTGCCGACGCGCGCTCGGCCCCGCTGGTTCTTCATCTGCAGAACGCCCCCAACTCGCTGGCGCCCTATTTCGTCGAGGAGGTACGGCGGTATCTGGAGACCAAGTATGGCGCCGACCAGGTCCATGGAGCTGGCTTGAAAGTTTACACCACCATCGATGTCGAGCTGCAAAAAGCTGCGAACCAGGCCGTGCTGGATGGGCTCGCTGCCTACGAGCGGCGTCATGGATGGAAAGGACGCCTGGAAAACGTGGCGTCAGAAGGAGCCGCGCTCGACAAGTATGAGCACCCTGATTGGGATGACGAACCAGAAGTGAATGGATACATCCACGCTCTGGTGACCTCGTCCGGGATCGGAATTGCTACGGTGAAATTCGGCCGCTACTCCGCAGCTCTCGTCCAGGCCGACGTTGCTTGGACCCAAGACAAAATACAGGATCTGTTGCACGCGGGAGATATTTGCTACGTAAAAATACTCTTGTTGAGCGCCAACGGCGCGGCCAGAGTCAGTCTGGAAGAGGATTCCGGCGCGCAGGGAGCGCTCGTGGCGATCGACAATGCGACTGGCGGAATCAAGGCAATGGTCGGTGGACGCGATTTCAATCAATCGAAGTTCGACCGTGCTACCCAGGCGCTACGGCAGGTGGGGTCGTCGTTCAAACCGTATGTTTACACGGCTGTGATCGATAAAGGCGGGAGCCCCGACGACACAATTCTGGACGAGCCGGTCACGTTCGAGACTGGTTCAGGGCCTTACTCACCGCACAACTACGATGAAAAATTTGAAGGAATTATCACGCTAAGGCGCGCTCTGGCTCACTCACGGAACATTCCAGCGCTGAAGTTGGCGAGCAAGGTCGGAATCAACAACGTGATCCAGTATGCGGAGCGATTCGGAATCACGGCAAGACTCCCGCCCTATTTGCCAGTCGCGCTCGGTTCCGCGGAAATTACTCTGATGGAGCAAACTTCCGCGTACAGTGTGTTTCCCGATGACGGGGTACGCGTGACGCCGCGATACATCACCAAGGTGACCGACTACGAGGGGCGAGTGCTCGAGGAAAATTATCCAGAAGTGAAAGACGTGATCAGTGCGCGCACGGCGCGAATCATGACGGCAATGCTGCGCGAGGTCGTGCTGCACGGAACGGCGGTGGGAGCAGCGAAGATGCCGTTCCCAGTCGCGGGCAAGACAGGTACGACGAACGATTTCACCGACGCGTGGTTCGTCGGATTCTCGCCGGCCATGACTTGCGGCGTGTGGGTAGGATTCGACGAGAAAAAAACTCTGGGCGCAAAAGAAACTGGAGCGCATGCGGCGCTGCCGATCTGGATGAACTTCATGAGTATCGCAATCGCGGGAAAAAATCCGGGACAGTTCACGCCGCCGCCGGAAACACTTCTGCCCGTGGAGCAGCAACTGGATACGCCAGATAGTTCTCCCGGTGCGGACGAAACGCATTAAAATCGGCGATATTTCGACCACGGCATGAAGATTTTTTTTCGATTTGCGATGATGGCGCTGGTGCTGGTCGTTGTGGCGCTGGTGTCGGCGTTGACGGCAATGCGGTTTGCAATTCACGGGCAGGAAGTACAAGTGCCGCTGCTCGTTGGGCTGGCGCCGGTGGAAGCGGAGCATGCGGTTGCCGGGGCAGGTTTGCAGCTTGAAGTGGAACGGCAGTATTACAGCCCGCAGATTCCCGAGGGACGAATCGTGACCCAAATACCTTTGCCCGGAACAAAGGTACGCCGTGGTTGGCTGGTGCGCGTTGCCCAGAGTCTCGGGCCGCAGCGCGTGGCAATTCCTGATGTTACAAAAGAGAGTAAGCGCGCTGCGGAATGGAATCTTCGGCGCCGCGGATTAGATCTGGCTTCGACTGCCGAGATGCAATTTCCGGGAGCGCCGGCGGATCAGGTATTGGCCCAGAGTCCTCCTTCGAATGCGAACCAGGTGTCAGCTCCGAAGACCAGTCTGCTAGTGGCGGTTGCAGCCAATCCGCCGGCTTTTGTGATGCCGAGCTTTGTTGGTCAGCCCTTGGGCAGCGTGAGCCGAACTTTGCAGGATGCGGGATTCAAGCTGGGAAACGTCACCATGACGGCGCCATCAGCGAGCGCGGCCACGCCGAATGCTGGCTCGTCCATGCCTTCCCCACCACCCCAACCTTCGCCAGCCAGCATTATCGTGGTGCAGACGCCCCCTGCCGGGCAGAAGATTCTAGCGGGAGCGGTGGTCAATTTCGAAGTGCGATAGATGTTGGCATTGATCGCGGTTTTAGTAATTTATCAGCCACGAATCACGAGCTTCATACTCTCTCCAATATCGCCGCAAAGAAGCCGTCACATGGCTGAGCGCCGGGCAGAGTGCGCAGATAGGGACCGCGAGTAAGGCTGGAAGGGTCCGGGAAACTTATTACGCCCTCGCGGTGAAGCTGCTCAAGCTCAGAGCGACAGTCGATTATGCGGAACGATGAGTCTTCGGCTAGAGCTTGATCGATGACCTGTTCGTTTTCTTCTCTCTCTAAAGAACAAGTGGAATAAATCAACCGTCCCCCGGGAGCAACTTGGCCGAGCGCGGAGCGGAGAATCGCGAGCTGTCGCCTCTGGAGGTCGCCGAGGTCCTCGGGAGTGAGCCGCCATTTGATTTCCGGGTTTCGCGCGAGTGTGCCTGTGCCGGAGCAGGGGACGTCCGCCAGCACGCGATCGAACTTTGCCGCAAAAGGTAACTGGCGCGCGTCTGCCGCAATCACGCGAAGATTGCTGCTTCCAACTTCCGCGCCTGCAGGAACGCGTAGCAATCTCCGCAACAGGAGCGCGCGGTGGGGATGAAGATCAACCGCGAACATCTTTGCATTGAGATTTTGATCGGCGATGGCCGCGGTTTTTCCCCCGGGTGCCGCACAACAATCGAGAACAAGCTCGGCGCGACCTACCAGCGCTGCAACCAGCTGCGAGGCCTCGTCTTGAATCGCGCAAAGGCCCGTCCGGAAGGCGGTGGTCTTGCTGATGTCTCCATCTTGAACCCGTCGTGCAGAGGCGAGCAAAGCGCCGGGAGCGAGTGCGATTCCTTCGGCGTACAGTCGCTCTTCTGCTTCCGGTCGGCGAAGGCGAATCGAGGTTACGGGAACCGACTGGTTGTAGTTGCAAATTTCAGTGGCTGCTTCGATCCCGTAAGCGCCGATCCAACGTTCGACCAGCCAAATCGGGTGCGCAGCGCTTTCTGCGAGGGTCGCGGCTGATGAGGCGTCGAGCGCGTGCGGGATATCCTCTGCGGGCGGATCGCAGGTAACAATTTTGCGGAGGACCGCATTCACGAACGGAGCCCCAGAGCGTTTACGCGCGCGCTTGACGAGTTCAACACTCTCGTTGATGGCGGCACGCGCGGGAATTCGGCTGAGCCGGCGGAACTGGTAAACGGCGAGCCGGAGTGCTGTCAGTATCTCAAGATCGAGTCTAGAAAGAGGCTGGGCCGAACTCTTGGCAATTTCTGAATCAAGCAACGACTGCCAGCGTAAGACTCCCATTACCAATTCCATCGTCAGCGCATGATCGGCCGGCGTCAGCTTAGCGTAGGTTTGCGAATGCAGAAGTTCCGACGCGTAGGAAAATTCGCGCTCGACACGCAGCAGGATATCGAATGCGGCTGCCCGCGCAGCGGAGACCGCCGGTCGCGATTCTCTTGATTTGGTTTTCACTGGAGACAGTATGACGGAAGTGAACGGTGCGGAGAAAACATTCGCGCGATCTTACCCGCCGAGTCTTTCCCCGGGCAGTGGACGATAGCCGCGAATGAAGTCCGCGGCTGATGTGCGCTTCTTGCCTTCGAGCTGAAGTTCGAGTAATTCGATAGCGGTTGACCCTCCGCAACCGGCGAAAAGGCGATTGCCTTCAATCTTGATTTCAGACAGCTGCAACGCTAAATCCAGCCCCACCGCCCGCCATATCTGTAGGTTCTTTCCGCGAAATTGCGTATACGCGCCGGGCCAGGGTTGAAAGCCCCGCATGCGGTTCAGTGTTTCCGAAGCCGAGCGGGAGAAATCGATGAGGCCGTCTTCTTTCTTGAGAATGGATGCGAGCGTTGCTTGCGCGTGATCTTGTTGGCGTCGTTGGATATCGTGCGCATACAACCCGCGCAGCGTTTCGACAGTGAGATCCGCTCCTATGGTTGCCAACTTCGGACCCAGCGTTTCCGCGGTGTCGTTGGGAGCGATCGGGAGTTCGCGCTGCAGAAGAATGTCACCGGTGTCAAGGCCGGCATCGATCTTCATTGTCGTTACCCCAGTGATGCTTTCTCCACGCGCAATCGCCCATTGAATCGGCGCTGCGCCGCGATATTTCGGCAGGAGCGAAGCGTGCAGGTTGATGTTGCCGAGGGGAGGGAGTTCAAGCATCCATTGCGGAACAATGCGGCCGTAACCAACGATGATGATGCTGTCCGGCTTCAGCCCGGCGAGTTGAGCGCGGAACTCTGCGTTGTTCTTGATGGCTTCCGGCTGCGCAATCGGCAATTCCAACTGAAGGGCTCGCCGCTTTACCGGCGAAAGAACAAGTTCAAGTCCGCGACCTTTCGGGCGGTCAGGCTTGGTAACGACGAGTTGAACCTGGAATCCAGCCTCGACAAGCCGATCGAGCGTCGGCACAGCAAAATTCGGCGTGCCGCAAAAAACAAGATTCAGGGATTGAGACATTGAAACATTGAATCATTGACTCAATCTCTCAATGACTCACTTCCCTACCATTCTCCGGCTTTGACCAGCTTGCGAATTTTGCGCTTCATCAGGTCGCGCTTCAGAGCGCTGATGTGGCTGATATACAATTTTCCGTTGAGGTGGTCGGTTTCATGCTGGAAGGCGCGAGCCAACAGGTCGTCTCCGGTTTTTTCGAAAATCCTTCCGGTCAAATCCTGGGCGCGTACTGTGGCCACCTGGGCGCGGGTGACATTCTCGCGGAAGTCGGGAATGCTGAGACATCCTTCGCTTTGTGCATGCCGCCCTTCCTTGTGAATAATTTCGGGATTGATGAGGACGAGTTTGGCGTCCGGGTCTTCTTTAAACGTAACGTCGACCACCGCGATGCGGCGCGAGATTCCGATCTGCGGCGCCGCCAGGCCCACGCCGCGGGCGGCGTACATCGACTCGAACATGTCTTCGACGAGTTTCTTTAGTTCTTCGTCGAACGTCGTTACTTTCTCGGCCGGCTTCTCGAGGACTGGATTTCCGAATTTAACGATGGGATAGATCATTCTCGGCTTAGATCATCAGTAGTTCTTGAGCTGCTGCCTATAACCTTCGAAGTTGCGCAAGGTCTCCCCCATAGAATCGCCGCCGAATTTGTCGAGGGCGCAACGGGCTAAAGTAAGAGCGACCATGGCCTCCGCGGCAACGCCAGCCGCCGGAACCACACAAACATCGGAGCGCTCATACGCGGCACTTACCGGCTGGCGAGTCGAGAAATCCACCGACTGCAGGGGACGGCGCAGAGTGGAAATCGGCTTGAGATAGCCGCGCACACGAATCTCTTCTCCATTGGAAACGCCGCCTTCGATTCCTCCGGCATTGTTTCGAGTGCGCGTGAACGCGGTGAATGTCGACGGCTCACCATAGCCAATTTCGTCGTGAACAGCAGAACCAGCAGCCGCGGCGGCGGAAATACCAGAGCCGATCTCAACTGCCTTGACGGCTTGTAGCGACATGACGGCGGCGGCGAGCAACGCGTCGAGCCGCTCATCCCATTGCGCGTAAGTGCCCAGGCCCGGCGGAACTCCATGGGCCACTACCTCGAAGACTCCTCCCACCGAGTCTCCAGTCCTGAGAACTTTATCCACCTCGTCTTTCATGCGCTGTTGCATTTCCGGGTTGGCGCAATTCAGCAGGACTTCTTCCTGCAGGTAAAGAGATTGAATCTCGCCCCACGGTATTTCCTGGTTCAGTGAGGCGCTGCCAACTGCAACGACGTGACTGAGTACCTCGATGCCGAGCTCACGCAGAAAAAGTTTTGCAAGTGCTCCAATGGCGACGCGCGCCGCCGACTCACGAGCCGAAGCACGCTCCAGCACGTAGCGAGCTTCTGGGAAATTGTATTTAAGGGCGCCAGCCAGGTCCGCATGGCCTGGCCGCGGAGAAGCGACGCACTTGTGGCGGGCAGGATCGCCTGCTCCGACGGGAAGAGATTCCTGCCAGTTCTTCCAGTCTCTATTTTCCAGCTGAACGGAAATCGGCGAGCCAATCGTCTTGCCGTGACGAACACCGGAAAGAATATGAGCCGTATCGCGCTCGATCTTCATGCGCCCACCGCGGCCGTAGCCCTGCTGCCGACGCCAGAGTTCCCGGTCGAGAAAATCCTGGTCAACTTTAAGCCCCGCGGGCAGGCCCGAGAGGAAAGCGACCAAGGCTTCGCCGTGAGATTCTCCAGCAGTGAAATAGCGCAGCATGAGTTGCTCGATTTTACCTGATACCGCGCTTCACCGGAGCGACGCGGGGGTGAGAAAGGAGTGACAGTTAACGCACGAGTCGCCGAAACGAAGGCAAAAAAGAGGTCCCTGCGAATTTTTCTTTCCCCGGAGCGCACGGATGCGTGAATGATTGGTACAATTAAAGTTATCCCATTAACTCGTAATCGTTCCAAGTAGTTCCACTTAGCGGTTCGCGTCACTTCGCAACACTTCTGGCCAAACAAGGAGGACTGTGTGCCCCCACGCACAGAACCGCGGGAAATAGTTTTTCTTCCCGAGAGAAAAATTCGCTGTGTGCTCGTCCACGACCATGTCTTATTCCGGCAGGGCCTGAGGCGATTGTTGGAGGACGAGCCTGATATTGAAGTGGTCGGCGAGGCCGGCAATGCGGCGGAGTGCTTGCGCCGCGTTTTTGAATCGCGGCCAGATGTCGTCGTCGCGGACGCCGATACCTTTGGACTATCCACAATCGACTCAGAGATGTTGCTCGCCCGGGAATCGCCGCACACCAAAGCTGTCTTCTTGAACCTGCAGGAACAAAGCGGTTCGACGACCAGTGGGCTTGGCGCGGTGCGGCAAACTTCCTCCGAAGAATTAATCAAGATCATTCGCGGCACGTGTCAGTGGAGCGGAATGAATTACGGTGAAGTTTCCCTGAGCCGGTCTCCACAGCGCGCCGAAACTCTCTTCGAGCAAAAACGGACCCTTACCGCCCGCGAGCGCGAGGTGCTAAAGTTGCTGGCTGAAGGAAGAACAGTGCGCGCGGCAGCGGCAATTCTGGGGTTGAGCACCAAAACCGTGGACGCGCACAAATTCAACTTGATGCGGAAGCTTGGCATACACAATAAAGCGGAAATGGTGATGTGGGCGATTCAGCGGCGCGTAGTAAAAATTCCGGCCAACTTCTAGTGAATCGTTGCTAAAGAACTCCGGGCGGAAGTTTATTTGGCGCTAGCTGCAGCAAGCTCTGCAAGGCAGGAAACTTCCAGGTCCGGCTTTCCCTCGGCTGATTTCACTGCACCCACTCCGGCTCGCAGCGAAGGGCGGTTCACCCAGACAGTGGCAAGGCCCAGCGACTGCGCCGGGATCACGTCGTGATAGATGCTCTGACCAACATGCAGAATGCGTTTCGCAGGAATGCCGATACGGCTCAACGCGAGTTCGAAAATCTTCAATGACGGCTTGTAAGCTCCCACCTGCTGCGCCGTGATGACCCGGTCAAATTTCACTCCAAGCTGTGGCTGGGTCGTTACGAAAAGGTCGTCATCCACGTTGGAAACCACCGCCAGTCGAAAACGGCTGTGTAGCTTATGAAGCGCGGCTACAGTATCGGGCCATGGCTTCCAATCTCGCAGCGACTCGGGCAGCGAGCGCACTTCCTCATCGGTGGGCGCGAATCCAAACCGTTCCCCGAACTGCCGCACCACGGACTGAAGAACTTCGCGATAGGGCCGATACGCTCCCGCCTCGGCTCTAGCTTCGAAATCGCCGTAGAGCTTCAGAATCGTCGCATCGTCGGTGTCTTTGGTCGTGCGGTGTGCGGCTAGGATGCGATGCAGGCAACCGAGGATCCCCTCCTCCCAATTGATGAGCGTGCCATAACAATCGAAGGTGAGGATTTCGAAGCGGCTGAAGTCGAGCATGGTCGATGCGTTCTCTATCCGCGAAAACTAAGTTTTGAGTCCGGGTAGCATCGGAGCTTCATCGCGGACTTCGCCGGTTTCTCCCGCTTCGGCCTCAACTTCGGTAGCGGCGGAAGAATCCTCAGACGTCGAAGTCTTGGGCGTAAGAAACTTGGTGCTGTTCAGCAGTGGGCGCCCGAGTGATGGATTGTAGCTTGTCCAGGAACTTTCCAGGTCGGCTTCGCGTTCGAAGTGGGCGCGCATGGCCTCCATTTTGGAGTCGAGATCGTCCATGTAGTGCAGCAGCAGAGCTTCTGGAAACATCGGTAGCTTGGGCGAGCCGAATTCGTATTCGCCGTGGTGACTGATGATGAGGTGCTCGATCAGAGTTTTGAGTTCGGCAGGAAACCCAGGAAAGAGAACCAGCTTTGCCTGCAGCATTTCGAGTTCGATGATCATGTGCCCGAGAAGCTGGCCGCGTGTCGTGTAAGAAAATGATCGGTTATAAGTAAGCTCGTGAATCTTGCCGATGTCGTGCAGAAATGCGCCAGTGAGAAGCAAGTCGCGGTTCACTTGTGGATAGTTTCTACAAATCAGATCGCAAGATCGAAAAAGCGAGACTACATGATCGAGCAGGCCGCCGATATAAGCGTGATGCAACGTCTTCGCCGCGGGAGCGTTGCGATAGGCCGTGGTGATCTCTGGATCGGACATAAAAGCCTGCACCAGAGATTTGAGATGAGGATCGCGGAAGGATGCGACAAAATCGGTCAGCGTTTGCCAGAGTTCGTCGATATTCCTGGTGGTCTTGGGTAGATAATCGGAGAACTCAATTTCCGATTCGCCCAGCTTACGCAACTTGTGGATCGTGAGCTGAAATCGGTTCTTGTACTTATTGACGAGGCCTTTGACCTTGAGGAAATCGTCCTGCTCGAAAGCATTCAGAACCTCCTCAACGTTGTCCCACATCTTGGCTTCGAGGTGTCCGCTGCGATCGCCGAGGGTTAATGCGAGATACGGCTCTCCGCTCTTCTTTGGTTTGATTTGCTTGCTGACCACGACAAAGTTGGAGGTGACGATCTTGTTTTCGTGGCGGACGCAGTCGCAGATGTAGAACTCTTTCATTCGTGGTATCAGTGTAAATCAGAAGGAGCAAAGGCGCGGCAAAGCGTGCGCCCTGGCTGCGCAATCTCGGTGCAGTCGAGACTCTTCTGGGCCTTAGACGCCGCCACCCGCTAGAAACTAGATTGGCACACCAAGCATCTTCTTTTTCTTCTTCTTTAGTTTCTTGGTGTCCGACGTTTTAGCGCTGGCGGTTTCGATCGGCTCCGTCTGATTCGCGCTGCGGCCGGAATCAACGTAGCCTTCGTTAACTTTGATGTAGGCTTCTTCCCGCAGCTTGGTGAGGAAAGCGCGCAGCGCGGGCTGCAGCTTCTGGTAATACAGCGCATCCTGAATCTTGGGCTCGGCGTCCTTCAACGGCGGAATTCCCGCCATCTGGTGGTCGGTAACTTTCAAAATCACATAACCCTGCTTGGTGCGGATTACATCGGTAACTTCGCCGGACTTCATGGCAAACGTTTTGTCTTCGAGCTCCTTCGCGAGGGACCCGCGCTTGAACCCGCCAAGATCCCCGCCTGCCGCCGCCGAAGGGCCTTCGGAATATTTCTTGGCGATGTCTTCAAAGCTGGCTCCAGCGCGAATCTGTTTCAGCAGATCGTTGGCCTTCGCTTCGGCGGCCGCCAGAGCCGCAGCCTGCGCGGCCTGTTTGTCAGCCTCGCTGGCAGCATCTGGAGTTTGCGAATTATCTCCGCTTGCTGTGGCAGGTTTATCGGCAGCCGTCTTTGCCGGGGCGATCAGGATTTCGTTCAGCTTGATCGATTCCGGCCGCTCCATCTCACTCTTATGCTCTTCATAAAACTTCTGCTCTTCGTCTTTGGTGATGCTAAGGTGAGAGCCGACTTCTTCTCCAATTACTTTCTGCGTGATGATCTGGTTCCGCATGTTCTGTTTGAAATCTTCGTAGGAAATCCCCTGGGACGTGGCGGCTTTTTCCAGCTCCTCCATGGTCTCCAGCTTCATGTCCTTGCGCATCTGGTCGAGGCGCTTGATCAGGTCGGTGTCGCCGGTAATCCCCAGATCTTTGCCTTTTTCGAGCAGCAGTTGCTGGTCGATCAGATCGCGTAGAACATCTTTTTCACGCTCGGCATAAAGCTTGTCGGCGTTGGCAGCGTCCTGCTGCTTGACGTCATCTTTGAGTTGGTCCTTGCTGCGCATGTATTCCGAGCGGGTGATGATTTGGCTGTTCACGCGCGCAATGATTTCTTCCACCACCTGGCCAACTACAAAAGTTGGCAGGCACGCCATTGCGATGAGTACCAGTAGCAGTTTTTTCATAAGGTTTCGGGGGTGGCCACGACGATCCTGCGGCGCAAACCTTGCGGTATTTTACTACTTCGGCGAGGAACTTGGTGCGCCGTGGGTGGGAGTGCTACATGGTTCGCGCCAAAACCAATGCAGTCATATCGTCGGGAACAAGCGGATCGCAGGTGAATTCGCCGACGGAATTCAAAATGGCCGCGCTGATGGTCTGAGCGTGCGTCGAAGGTTCAAGGTGCAAGCGCTCCTTGACGCGTTCCAGGCCAAATTCCAGGTCTTCATTCTTATCGTCTTTGCACTTGCCCTCAACCACTCCTCGCGAAACCAGCAATAGAACCGCGCCCTTTTCCATCGCCACAGTAGGTGCATCGCTCGTAGCATGCGAGAACAACCCCAGCGGCAAGCCCGTAGAAGCCAGTTCGGTGATGGTTGTGCTGTCGCGCAGAAGTCCCGGCGTATGCCCGGCATTGGTGTAGCACAGCGTGCCGAATTTCTCGTGATAGCAGCCAATGAACGCGGGGCAGGAGTGAACTCCCTTGGCAGCTTCCATCACACCGCGATTGAGCTGCAGGCAGAGATTAACCATGGCTTCGGCTTCATTGATATCGACGCCGGCAAAAAGCGATGCTCCAGACGTTCGAAAAATCTTTTGCGCCGCGGAGAGGATCGACTGGTTATTCTCGCGGCGCCCGGCAACGTCAAGCAAGCCAAATAGTATCCGTTCCGGGCTCACTCGCAGCGAGTCGTAGAAATCGCCGGCAACTCGCTTTCCGTAGGTGGTCGCGGCAATCTCAGCCCCATCGATCTGGGGGAATTCGCCGGGAACGGCCTCCAAAGCCGGTGGAGGCTCGGGCGATCGGGAGTGGAATAGGGCGCACATTCGCAGGCTAGCGCAAAACCGAAACTAGCATAAGCTGTCGCGCGGAGCAAATCGCCCCTACTCGCCGTACTTATCGCTCAAATATTTAGCGAGATCGATCTCAAGTTGGCCGTAGTCGGAATGAAGGGTTGTGCGCAGGGCCGCTTCGGTCGAACTCCCTTGACCAAGGAGTTGCAGAACCCGCTGGATGTCGCCCATGCCATAGGCGTCGTTGATGTAAGAAACCGCCGCCAGAGATTCCGCGTATGCCAGATATGCCTCTGTGCCGGAGAAACGCATGAAACTGCCTTCCAACACGTTGAGCGGAATATTATGTTGAGCTCTGAACAATTGAGCCAACTGGCGCCCATCGCCGCCCAGGGATTTCGGCTCAAGCAGCTGCGCAATTCCTTCGTGCAACCATGGCGGACAACGTCCCGCGGAAATCTGGTTGATGAAGGAATGCGCCAACTCGTGCTTTAACACCCGCGCCAGCTCGGGCGTCATGGAACTTAGGCCACTGATTGGAATGCGCAGCTTGCCATCGTTGAGCGCTCCAGACCACGAAGGCGCACGCGTCACATCGAAGAAAGCCTGTTCAGTATAAAGCGTTACAAGAATGTTGTCGCGAGGGGGAGCGCCGAGATCCCGCGACAGGTCATCGTAATCGGACTCGAGCACAGCCAGAATTTGAGCGCGAAACGCTTCGGAAGTCTGCTTGCCTTCGTAGTGCATCACGAAATGACCGCTCTCGCGCTGTGCAAAATCAGTTTCGGCGTTTTGCTCGCGTTCAGCCTTCGCAAGATACTGCTGCACCGTTGCATCCGGACGCAATTCGAGCGAGCGCTTCCAGGAGGCAATGGCGTCTTTGGTTCGGTCAGACGCCTGCTGCGCATAACCCAGCACGGTGTAAGCATCGGGCGAATCGGGAGCTGCCGCCACAGCCCGCTGCGCGAAGGTGAGGGCCTGCGATGGGTTCCCGGCGCGCACCAGCGAGGCTGCATAGTAAATAAGGACGGTTGTGTTCTCCGGCTGAAAATGGAGAGCGCTGTCGAAGTAGCGGCGGGACTCGCTGATATTCCCGCGGTCGAATTCAAACTTGCCGGCGATGAAATCTGCCGTGGCGGCCAGCTCGGCGCTTCCTTTGCCTTCGAGCTTCGCTAGAGCATCGGAATCAATTTTTCCGTCTTGAATGATTGTCTTAGGTAGGTCACCTTCATTGGCCAGCGTATTGATGGGTGTGAACGACGGCAGCTCGGCAATCCCGCCGCCGGTTGTTGCCGAAGCGGTTCTGATCGCTGGCATGCCACCCGCTTCGACCCGCTTTACCGCGCTTTTCGGGATAGCATAGCTGTCGTCGCCGATGTCGTATTCGTAGCGGCTGCCATTTTCGCGGACGTGATCGGCGGGGATGGTCCGGCCATTCTTTAAGTGAATGGTGTCCGCCGATGCCGTGGCGCAAGCAAGCGTCATCCACGTCGATATTGTTACGAGGGTAGTGACACGTAACCGCATTGAAGCGCATTCTAGCAACAGACGACGCGGACCTATACGTGACCAAAGTGTCGATTCCATTCCGCAGATTTTGGATTGCCCTCGCCGCATGTGCGGCAATTTTGCCGGCCGGCCTCGCCGATTGTGCGCTGGCGGAGACGCCGCGGCCTGGGCCCGCGCAATCTCTCTATGCGCAACTGAGTAGCGTCGGTCTTGATCCCGGACGTGTCTTCAAAGTGCGCGATGCCGCCATCGATCGCTCCGCGATCCACATCACGCTGGAAGACGGAAACATCGCCTTCACCCAGGACGTGATGGGCAGAATTACCGCCGCCTTTTTTGAAGGCGACGGAGAAGTGCTGCTGGCTCCTCCCAACGAAGTGGAACGGCAATCCATGAGCCTGTTCACCGGCATGGCAATTCTCGAGGAGCGCTTCAGCTCTGCCTACTTTCGCTTCAACGACAACACTGCCGCCGAGCTGCAACCCGGCCTGAGGGCTCCCGATGATGCCCAGGAGTTTGCCGACCGCTGGAATATGACGGCGCGCAACCTGGCGCAAACCGACGCCATGAGGTTGCTGGTCGATTTCAGCAAAATGCTGCCGGTCTCTGACGGGAAGATCCCCGAGAATCCTCCATCTGCGAATGCTGTCGATCCCGAGAATCGCATGCTGCACATCCGGCTACAGGGAAACAAGCTTGGAGCCTTCGATATTTTTTTTGACTCGACGGCAGGAGAACAAGTTCAGGCCGGCCAAGTGAAGACTGCGGAAACCGGGGCCGTGTACTACGATTCGTGGACATCATTTTCGACGACTCCAGTCTCCAACGAATCGAAAAAAAAACCAGCTCGGGAAGAGATCGCGCAAACCGTGCCGCCAGAAGCCGGATCGCGAGAAGATGCAATTTCCGTTCGCAGCTTCGTGATCGACGCAACCGTGAAACCACCCAAAGAGCTTGATGCGGAGGTCAAGGTGCACCTCGATGTCGAGCGCGGCGGGCCGCGTTGCATGGTGTTCGAGCTGTCGCGCTTCCTGCACATTCAAACTGTAGAGGCCAACGGGCATGAGGTGGAATTCATCCAGAACCCGCCAGTAGAAGGCACGCGTTTAGCCCGTAGCGGTAATGACGTGGTAGCCGTGATTCTGCCGGAACCAGCGCGCAAAGGGCAGGAAATCAACATGCGCTTTGTCTATGCCGGCGATGTGCTGGCGGAAGCTGGCAAAGGCCTGCTTTACGTTGGAGCGCGCGGCACCTGGTATCCGAATCGTGGTCTGGCCATGGCTGATTTCGATCTCACCTTTCACTATCCCGCGGGTTGGACATTGGTGGCGACCGGCAAACCCAGCCCGATATCGAAGCCGCCTGCGTCTCCACAAGCGGAAGGGCAAAATGCCGGAACCGAGCAAGTGGGCCACTGGGTTTCGGAACGTCCCATCCCTGTGGCGGGGTTCAATCTCGGCAGGTATGTTCGAGTCGCTGCACCGGCTGGCAATGTGATGGTCGAAACTTACGCTACAGTCGGAGTTGAAAAAGATTTTCCCCGGCCTCCGCCGCCCCCAATTCCACCCGATACGCCGCACCTGCGGCCGCGGGCAGTTTCGCCGCTGAACGTCGCTCCAACTCTGGCTCAGCCTCCGGTTTCACCGGCAGAGAATGCAGCGGCGGTAGCTGAGGTCACGGCTCGCGCGATTCGTTATTTCGCGGAACGATTCGGTCCATTCCCTTATAGCCAGCTGATTTTGACTCAGTTGCCGGGGCGTGAAAGCCAGGGCTGGCCCGGCCTGATTTTTCTTTCCTCTTACGCGTTTATGACTCCGCAGCAGAACGAAGAACTCCATATGGATCCTGCGCGAATCTTGATGGTGCAACAAGTCCCCGCGCATGAGGCCGCACACCAATGGTGGGGCGATCTGGTGCTGTGGAGCACATACCGCGACCAGTGGTTTTCCGAGGGCTTAGCCAACTATTGCGCGTTGATGATGCTGCAGGAGAAAAATCCCGCAGCCTTCCACAAGGTGATGGAAAAATATCGGGAAGATCTGCTGCAAAAAAATAAAGATGGGAACCTTCCGAAAGATGCCGGCCCGGTTACTTTAGGGAGCCGCTTGTTGTCGTCTCGCTTTCCCGAAGGATATGAAGCGATAAGTTACGGTCGCGGGACGTGGCTGTTCCACATGCTCCGCTCGATGTTGCAAGATGCGGCCTCAGAGGCTGGACGAAAGGAATCGGTCCGCGGTGTCGCCGAGGAACCATTCCTGCGATCGCTGCGCAAGCTTCGCCAGCGTTACGAAGGCAAAGCCATCACCACTCGCGAACTGCTCGAGGTTTTCGCCGAAGACCTGCCGCCATCGTTGCGCTATGAAGGCAAGCCATCGCTGGATTGGTTTCTCGAAGGATGGATCAACGGAACCGCGTTGCCCCGGCTCGAGTTGCAATCTGTTAAATTTACCCTGAAGGCCAACGCCACAGTCGTAACCGGCGTGATACGGCAAAAAGATGCGCCCGAAGATCTGGTCACCTCCGTTCCCATTTACGCCGTGACGTCGGGCAAGATCCCCGTATATGTTGGACGTGTATTTGCCGATGGCGCCGAGTCGTCGTTTCGCCTGTCCGCGCCTCTCGGAACCCACAAACTTTTGCTCGATCCAAACGAAACGATCCTGACCAGTCCAAAGTAGACGCACAAAAGTGCAAGCTGCTCCGAGGGCCAGGACTTCTCTGTGTCGGCTTGCCGCCTTCCCGCTTCAGAACCAATTCCCACCGCAAATGCCAGAACGGGCGGCGCGACTTGCCCGGATCGTCCACAGGGCGCTTAACTGACGAGCACGTCGCGCCAGGCGCATGATCGGCGACCAATTCCATGGAACCGCATGATGGCTACTCATGTGCTCACCTACCGATAAGACGTAGGTAATTAAATTTGAACTCTAACGAAACCGAAGCCGGCGCGGCCCAGATGGACCGCGATGAGAATGCGACGGACATCGCGTCCGTGGCAGCAGGGGACGCGATCATCCGTGTGCCCTTTTCCGAAGAAGGTCAGGCAGGAGGCGCGGAAACCATCCTCCTGGTGGAAGATGAGGAGTTTATAAGAAAAGTAACCAGCGAAGTGTTGGAGTCAGCGGGCTACCGGCTCGTCAGTGCCAGATGTGCGGCAGAAGCATTAGAGGCTCAGCGCAAATGCCCAGAGCCAGTCGACTTGCTTCTTGCGGATCTCGTATTGCCCGGAACGAGTGGTCATCAGCTAGCCCATGAATTCGCAGGACTTTGCCCGCACGCGCGAATTCTGTTGATGAGCGGCTATGCGGAACAACTGGCTTTGAGTGGTTTGTCAGCTCACAGCAGAGACTGCTTGGCCAAGCCCTTTTCCACTCGCACCTTATTGCGAAGAGTGCGCCAAGCGTTGGATAAGTATCCAGTTGATTTGAGAGCGCCGGCTTAACTGGCGCTGGTTCGAATTGCTCGCTCTTCGCGATAGCACGCGGCGTGCAGAATCTCATTTGGTATTTGGCCCAACGGCACAACACGGTCGAGTATACCCATCTCCGCGCACACTCGAGGCATACCATAGACCGCACAACTCGCCTCGTCCTGGCCCAGCGTGAAGCCGCCTTCGCGATGAATGGCGCTCATACCCTGTGCACCGTCTGATCCCATGCCGGTCATGATGACTCCCATGGCTTGAGAATGAAATGCAAGTGCGACCGACTGCATCATGATATCGACTGACGGAATGTGTTGTTGATCCTCGCGTTTCTCCGAGAGGAAGATCACGGTTCGCGATTCAGTGGGGCGGATCACTCTCAGGTGCGATCCCGCCGGGGCAATATAGACTACGCCGGCATGAACTAGTTCACCGTGCGATGCCTCATGGATCGAAATCGCGGAGAGTTTGTTAAGCCTCTCGGCAAAAGGAGTGGTAAAACCTGGCGGCATGTGCTGCACAACAACCACTGGAACCGAAAGGTCCGCCGGAAGGGTAGGAAGAATCTCCTGCAAGGCATTCGGACCTCCAGTGGAAATGCCGAGAGCAACTAGCGCCGCGGGCTCGTTTAGTTTCCGCGCAGGCAAATCCACCATGCGGGGAGGCTTCCGCGAAAGCGGCAGACGATCTCTTGAACGTCGCGATTCTGCGGCCGCTTTGATTTTGGCGACCAGCTGTTCTCGAATGTGAAGAATGTCCAGCGATGAGGGCGAGAGTTGTTTAGGCACATAGTCGAAGGCCCCAGCATCGAGGGCGTTCAGCGTAATTTCCGCCTCTTTCACGGTTGCCGAACTCACCATAATGACCGGGCGTGGAAACTGCGCCATGATGCGGCGTAGCGTCTCCAACCCGTCCATGCCCGGCATCTGCATGTCGAGTGTCACCACGTCGGGATCGAGGCTCGCCACTTTTTGCAGGCCCTCAGCGCCGCCGCTCGCGGTGCCAACGACCCAGAGTCCGGCATCGGCGGTCAGCATACGAGAAAGTGCCGTGCGCATGAAGGCGCTGTCGTCGACAATGAGTACTCGTATCTGGGAGTTTTCGAATTCGCCGTTCATGTGCGGTAAATCGTCTGCACAACCCTGTGCACCTCGTCCATGTAGGAATCCAGTTCGAAGGTGAGCCGGGCCCAGTCAAAATGTTTTAGCGAAGGTGAACTTTTTGCCAGGATGGAGAACCCTGCGTCATCGAACAGATTCACTTGTTGTTGCTCGAGATAGCCGTAATTCAGACCACCCATGCGGCAGAGCAAGTCGGCGACGTGCACCAGAGCCACTAACTCAGGGTTCCGAGACGCTTTCTCGGGCGAGTGATGAAAGGACACAACCTCAATCAGGTTGGGGGCAAGGTTCCAATGTTCCGCGAGAAGGCGTCCGCTGTCGCAGTGAGTAAACCCAAGCGATCGCTCCTCGCCCTCATGTAGCGGAATCCCTTCGGCCTTGGCGATCTCAAACGCGGTGCGGAATTCCTGGGGCAGAACCCAGAGGTTGACGATGATTCCCACATCGTGAAGCAGTCCCGCGAGATACGCATTTGCGGGATCGCTCAATTTGAGCTGGCGCGCGAGATGGCGGCAAACCAGAGCGCAGCCCAGGGAGTGCTCCCAGAAAACTACGGGATCGAGTTTTTCCTTGTCGCGCGAGAGCAGGTTGAGCACCCCGCATGACATAGCGATATCGCTAACGTGGTGGAAGCCCAGGCTGACTACCGCGCCGCGCAGCGTTTCCACCCGCTGCCACCGGCCGAAAAGCGGAGAGTTTGCCATTTGCAGACACTGCGCTGCCAGTGACTTGTCCTGCGACAGCAGGTCCGTGACCTCTTGTACGTCGAATTGATCGACCGGTTGCTGCAGGTGATGCAGCAAAGGAACGAGGACGGCGGGAATGGTGGGCATCTGCCGCAGTCCTTCCAGGCGCTGCAGCAAAGCCTTCTTGGTTGCGGGTGCGGTGGTCACGTGTTTTTCCTCCCCGTGCCGTTCCCTTTCACGTAGGCCGTAGTTCCCGGTAAATGGATCAGCTGAAAGTCATCGTTGATGCCAAAAAGCGATTCCGACTGTCCCAGAAAGAGGTATCCGTGAGGCAGAAGATTGGCAAAAAAATGCTGGACTACGCGGCTCTTCGATGTCAGATCGAAGTAGATGAGTACATTGCAGCAAAACACTGCGTCCAAACTCTTCATGAAGGTCATGCGTGAATCGTCGGACAGGTTAAGGCGAACGAAATTGATGTTGGCGCGGACCCGGTTGCACACCTGAAGCTGATCGCCGTACGGAAGAAAGTACCGTTCCTTGTAGCTTGGCGTGAGGTTGCGTGTGCTGTGACTGCCGTAGACGGCCAGTTTCGCGTGCGCGAGGGAGCGCTCGTTCAGATCGGTGGCGATAATCTCAATATTCCAATCCTTGAGCCGGTCGGCCGCCTCCTCCAGCAGCACCATCCGAAGCGTGTAGGGTTCTTCTCCCGTGGAGCAGCCGGCGCTCCAGATGCGCAGGCGGCGAATGGGAAGATCGGCTTTCGCCTCGATAATCTTCGGAATCACGACTCGCCGGAAAGCATCCAGTTGCGCCTGATTGCGGAAGAAGCAGGTTTCTCCGATGGTGATTTCGTTCAACAAAGCGGTTAGTTCTGCCTGCCGAATGGGACGAATTGTGAGGCACTCGAAATACTCCCGCAGAGTCGCTGCCTTAACCTCTGTCATACGGCGGCGGCAACGATCTTGCAGCAGGCTCAGCTTGTTATCGGGGTGAAAAATTCCCGCGACTTGGTAGATCAAGTCGCGAATGGAAACCAGATCGGGTTCAGGAGCGCCTTGCGTACGGAGCGCAGGTTGCGGTGAGGGCGCTGTCGTCAAGAGAGTACCTTTCAGATCGCTGGCCTGGTTGCGCCCTCCGGATTAAGCCAAACAAAGACACAAATGCGTCGCTACGCCGGACACGCGCCATCCATGAACTCCATCGGCAGAAGATGGTCACACTTTACGTTGCGGGCGATCGAGAAGAATGAATCAAGCCTTCGCCGTGATTGGGTCTGGCAACTGGAATGACTACCGGGTCAGAGGTACCGATGGGGACGGCTTGGCCGTAGAGTCGGTCGCGGACGTCAAGAAAACTTCCGAGGCTTTCGCGGCCAGAATCACAATATCTACCCGTCGATTCTGCGCGCGGCCGTTAGGGGTGAGATTGCTCGCGACCGGGTGAAACTCCGCATAGCCGGCGGCGGAGAGCCGTTCCGGCCCGAAGCGATGATTAATGATCAGGAAACGAACTACTTCCGTGGCCCGAGCCGTTGAGAGCTCCCAATTCGAAGCTATTTGGGGAGTGTGAATCGGCTGGTTGTCGGTATGTCCTTCAATGCGCAGGCGACAGGTACGCACGGCCAGGATGGAAGCGATCCTGTCGAGGGCTGGCAACGACTCAGGCTTGATGGTTGTGGAACCGCTATTGAAGAAACCAAATTCTTTCAAACTCACGACCAGGCCCTCGGCCTCGCGATGCAGCGCTACCTGATTAAGCGAGATTTCATCGTGCAAAGCCTCTTGCAGTTCGCTCTGTAGCGTGTTCAGGTCGACCTGATCGCGAGCCACAACCGGATCCACGGGAGGAGAATCTGTACGTCCCGTTTCAGTTTTGTTCTTCATTTGCTCAATGGCTTGCACGGTGCTGAATGGCATCGGCTTGTTGCTATTCAGCGGAGTCTGCGTGGTAGCTGCCGGGAAGACACCCATCTCTTGGAATGCAACCTGGATGCTCATGGCCACCCGGCCGGCTTTCCGTTTGTCCACTTGCGAGGAAGCGTAGAGAACTACAAAAAAAGCGAAGAGTAGAGTAATGAAGTCGGCGTAAGAGACCAACCAGCGTTCATGGTTCGAGTGCGGACGATGGCGCTTTCGGCGGCTCATTTCTCTGCCACTTCTTCATGAGGGGATTGGTCCGATTCAACCAAAAAGCCTAGAAGCTTGGTCTCTAACATTCGTGGGTTCATGCCTTCCAGAATGGAGGCCACACCTTCAAGGGTCATCTCCCGCATGATCTGCTCTTCACGAATGCGCAGCTTCATCTTTCCCGCAATCGGCAGATAAAGAAGATTCGCGGAAGCCACGCCATAGATGGTCGCCACGAACGCGACCGCAATTCCTTTCCCGACTTCGTCGATCTTATCCAGATGCTGCATGACTTGAATCAGCCCCAGCACTGCTCCGATGATGCCCACGGTGGGAGCGAAACCGCCCGCGGACTCGAATACCTGGGGCACCTGTTCTTCGTACTCGGCCTGATTGTCGAGTTCCAACTCCATAATCTTGCGGAGCTCCTGCGGTTCAGTCCCGTCCACGGCCAACATTAAGGACCGCTGCAGGAATGGATCTTCAATCTCCGGCAATGCGGCGTCGAGCGAAACGATGCCGTCGCGCCGCGCTTTTTGCGCAAACTTCACCAGCTCACGAATCATGTCCTCCTGATTGCGTTCGGGATTAACGAAAACCGTGCTCAGCTGCCGGAAAGCAAGAATAATGATGGGCAACGGGAACTGCAGCATCACCGCTCCGAGAGTGCCCCCAAATACGATCATTGCGGCAGTCGGCTGCAGGACCTGCCCAAGGTTGCCGCCTTCGAGTACCAGACCCAGGAGAATCCCGCCTAGAGCTAGAACGATCCCACCAAGGCTTGCTTTGTCGATGCTCACCTCGTGGAACCCGTTTTGCCGGCATTGGAACTTTGCCCCGGAAGCAGAGTGTGCGAAGCGGAGCTATCCCAGCCAAACGTCAAACCCTGCAAAACCGAACGCCGAAACTCGATGAGCCGGGCCAGAACTTCCTTTGGACTTTCGCGCACTACGATTTTTTCTCCCGTGACTAGCGTGATCAGGGTGTCGGGAGACTGCTCAATGAATTTGATGAGATCGGAATTTAAGGTCAGGACTTGGTTATTGAGACGCGTGAGCCGGATCATTTTCTCCCTTGTCTTCGCGCGCCCGTCAGATTCTGTGGAGACGCACAGGCTTCTACGGGGATGTATCGGCGATACGCAATTGAGAATTACTGTGACGCGCACAATCACTTCGTTACCGAGGGTCTAAGCCCGACAGATACTACCAACAAGCAGCGGTGCTAAAGCGGGAACGAGGATTGCCGATGGAGACAAAGACAAGCGATTCGGGTTCCGTAAGCATGAAGTGGAACGGGAACTCAGCAGAGATTCACCCGCTGAGGAGACGGTTCCAAAGTGGCGGGACCAACCTAACAAAGGAGTAACACAATGCCTATCGGAATTCTGAACAACATCCCGTCACTCGCGGCGGAAAATCAACTGACACTCACGGCCAGCGCCTTGAGCAATACGCTACAGCAATTGTCCTCTGGTTCGCGCATCAATAGCGGAGCGGACGATCCAGCTGGCCTCTCAATTGCGAACGGATTGCAAGCGAATATTAGCGCCCTGACACAATCCGTGGCGAACGCCAACAACGGCGTCGGCGAATTGCAACTGGCCGATGGCGCGCTCGCCCAGGTCACCAACTTGCTGAACACCGCGGTCACACTGGCCACGGAATCGGCCACGGGCACGGTTTCCAACGGACAGCGCACCGCCATTCAAGCGCAATATGCCTCGATCCTGGCGGAAATCAACCGCATCGGCACTGCCACCACTTACAATGGTCAAGCCGTGTTTCAAGGCGGCACGTCTACCAACCTCAATGCCGTAGTCAGCGGAAATAATGCGACCACCGCCCCGCTTACGGCACTTACCCCGCTCACAACAGGCGATACGACTACTGTCTCCGCGGGTGGAATCACCTTCACTTATACGGCCGGCTCCACGACCACAGCCAATCCCAACACGGTAACGGGCAGTTTCACGGCTCTTGGCGGGGGAACGGCACTGGCTCAGGGTGCGGTTCTAACTCTGACCAGGGCGAGCGGAACCTCAACCTACACAGTAGGCGCTGGCGGATCAACCGTGCAGCAACTGTTGAATGCCGTCAATACCGGGACCGTCGCTTCCGGCGTCAATCTTACGATCGCAGGGACCGATACTTCGCACGCCAATTACACCGCCACCCTCAACCCTGGGGGCAGCCTGCAGATCACCGATCTGAACAACAACAATGATCTCGCGGCTACTTTGACGGGTGCGACCACGGGCAGCACAACCGTGTTCTCCACCAGCGGACAGAACTTCGCTACGACCACCGCATTGGCTGCGAACGAAGTCGTAACCATCGCCCGGACCGGCCAAACCGCAACCTACACGGTAGGAGCCAGCGGAGCCACGTTGGGTCAGTTGATTACAGCTATCAACACAGGACAGAACCAGGCCAACGGCGCCCAGACCATTACACTCGCGGCAACGGCAGGCACACTGGGAGTTGCCAGTGCCAACCTGAACGGCGCGATTTCGAACGGAAACCTGGTAGTAACTGATTCGAGCGCGCTCGGCGGTCTGGCCGTTTCCGAATCGACCGGCAGTGCGGTCAATACCTCCGTACAAGCCGCAACCGCCTTCGCCGGCGGCGCTGCTACCGTCCTCAACGCGGGTTATGCCCTTACTTTGACCAGGGGCGGCCTTAACACCACCTACACGGTGAACGCCGGCGGCACCGCAACTGCCCAGGCGTTGATCCAAGCCATCAACAGCGGCATTTCAACTACCGGCGTGGGTGGTGTCACCGTGGGGGGGGCCGGTTCTGCCGCCGGGTTCTCCGCTTCCCTGGACGCGGCCAACAAACTGAACGTTACCGACACCACCTATAACACCGGCGGATTGACCGCGGTGGAAAGTGGCATCTTTGCAGCGAATGAGGTGGCAACTACCTCCACAACCGCACTGCTTGGTGCGACTGCACTGACTCACGGTGAAGCAATCACCCTGACCAGGGCAAACGGCTCGACCATTACTTACACCAGTCTTAACCAGGCAGGCTCGACGATCACCGCCCTGGCAGCCGTCATCGCCACCGGCACCACCACGGCAAACTTCAGCGTTAGCAACTCGGGCACTGCTGGCAACCTGGGCCTGACGGCGGCGATCGCTGCGGTGAACGGCACCAATCAGCTGGTCATCACCGATGCTGGCGGCGGCACGCTAACTGCTACGCAGTCTTCCACCGGAGCCAGCGGGTTGGACAACGGCGCAACAGCAACCAACGTCGCTCTGGGGCCGGCCTATACAGCCAATGGCGGAAATACCACTGGCGCCCTTACCAGTGCGAATAAGCAGTTTGCCTTTGCCGCTAACGCGAACCCGGTTGCGGGCACCTTTACTGCCGGCACGACTACGGCAGCTACCGTGCAGCAACTGCTCAATGCAATTAACAACGACGTCACCGTGGGCGCGAAAGCGGCGCTGATCAACGGCGTGCTGCAAATCAGCGACCCGCAGAATCGTAATAACCTAACGGTAACCACCACCGATCCAATCCTTGGTGCAGCCGTTTCGGGCGCTTCCACGTCTTTACTGAATGCAACCACGGCCGCGGCCGCGACCACTAACCTCAATGAACTCGCCGGCAACGCTGGAACCACGGCGGCGCCGATTTCGACCGCAACCATATTAAGCGGTGTCACCCAATTCACGGCTGGGGGCAAGACCTTCACCTTCACCGCCAACGTAACCAACGGCACGACGGTGGGGGCTCTGCTCAATGCCATCAATAGTCCCACCGATGCGGCCGGCCTGCACGCCTATCTGGGCACCGCCGGAACCGGCACCACCACCCAGTTGATCGTGACCGACGCCAACAACAACAACAACGTCGCGGTTGGGGCGGGCAACACCGAGACCGCGCTGGGAACCTACACCAACCCCGCGACGACCGGTGTAACCACCACCAACATTTTCCTGAGTGACTCGACCGCCATCGGATCGAGCCAAATCGCAGTCACCATTGGTGGCTTGTCGACGGCGGCGATCACCAACGGCACCGGTGGACAAGCCGTGAACCTGGCGAACACGGACCTGTCCACTCAGGGCGACGCGCAAACCGCGCTGACTTCGCTCAACGCGGCCATCACCAACATTGCCAGCGTTCGCGGCACGTTAGGCGCGAGCGTCAACCGGCTCACCGCAGCCAGCAACGTCCTCAACAGTCAGGTGCAGAACCTGACGTCGGCGGAAAATACCATCACGGCAGCCGATATTCCGGCCGCAGTGGCTAACCTTACCAAACTTTCCATCCTGGAACAGACCGGCATTTCCGCTCTGGCTCAGGCCAACCAGCAACAGCAGCTTGTATTGAAACTGTTGCAATAGGCTCGTCTCAGTTGGGGCAGGCGAACCTGCCTGCCCCTTACCGATCTCCTCTTCTCTTGGCGTTCAAAATCTGTGGTAGCTCGTTATGAGCGTAGGTCCCACAGCCACGTTTCCCCCTCCGACTGAGTCTCAAATCGGTCCGGGAAAGGTGCGCGAGTCGCCCCCGCAAATGTTTCCACCTTCGGGAAATACCTCGGCGGGGGAAGGTGAGCAGCCCCAAAGTGCTCCGGTGGTGCGCGCCGACCCGCAGGATGAAGTCAAATTGCAGTGGGATACTTCGGACCGGATCGAGGTTTACCAGTTCGTGAACCAACAAGGCAGCCTCATCGTGCAAGTGCCGAGCGAGCAAATGCTCAGCATTGCCCGCGAGATTTCTACGGTACTGGCCCAGGAGGCCACGTCCAAAGAACCGGCCGCAAACGAAGGAGGAAAAGCCAATGGGCATTAGTTTGAATCCCTCTACCATCCTGTCAGGGCAAGGCATTAATGTAAGTTCCATCGTGCAACAGATCATCTCCGCGCAGAGCGGCCAACTTTCCGTGTGGCAGTCACAACAGACAAGCTTTGCAACTCAGGATGGATTGCTCGAGGGGATACAGAATAACCTCACCAATCTGCAGACTGCGGTCGCCGCATTGGCCAACCCCGTGGGGCCTCTCACAGCTCAGGCGGCAACGTCCTCAAACCCGGCAGTGCTAAGTGCAACCGCTGGGACTTCGGCGATTCCCGGTGTTCACCAGATCATCGTCAACAACTTGGCTACGGCGGGCACTATTTATACCGACCCCGTTGCATCCGGCGCGGCAACATCATTTTTGGCAAGCGGGCAGACCGTTGGCGACATTCAACTGCAAGTCGGAGGAGCCAGCGGCACGACTCACGATATCGCCATCACCCAGGGCAGCAATGACACGCTCACCACGCTGTCCAACTACATCAATACCCAGAGCAGCGCTCATAATTGGGGGGTTACCGCCAGCGTGGTCAGCGATGCCAACGGATCCAGGCTCGCGCTGTTTAGCCAGAGCTCAGGCACTCCGGGGGCCCTCGCCATCGTTGCTAACACCCAGACCACCTTGACTTTTGACGCGCCGGTCGGCGGCACAAACGCTGGCCTGACCATCGATGCCGTTCCCTTCAGCAGCATCAGCAACACGGTCACTGGCGCCATTCAGGGAGTCACTTTGAGTCTGGCTAGCCAACTGCCCGGAAGTCAGGTGCAACTCACTGTCGGACCAGATACGAATCAGATCACTGCCGCGGTCAATAACTTCATCTCTGCTTACAACACCGTGATCAACACCATCAATACGCAATACGTGGTTGATCCTACCGGATCCATTCCGGCGCCTCCGCTGGAATCCGACATTTCTCTTCGCTCTCTGCAATCCAGTCTCTTGAATGATCAGGCGTATGCCATTGGTGGCAATAGCGGGTTGGTCAATCTGGCTTCCCTCGGGATTAACGAGAACAACGATGGCACGCTTACTTTGGGCGCGACTCCGGCCGATCCCAGCGGTCTGACGGCGGGCGGTCAGACGTTTTCTCAGATTCTGGCAGCGAATCCCTCGGCCGTCCTGAATTTTTTCCAAAACGCGTCGGGCACGGGATTCGCCAACAACTTCAACGCCGATCTGACAGCCTTAACCGCTCCTTCAACCGGACCCTTAAACGTCGCTCTGGCTCAAAACCAGGCAGAACAAGCGGACTTGACCACAACCATCGGCAATTTCCAAGCCCAGACTCAACTCGAGACCACGCAACTCACATCGCAATACGAAGCGGTCAACGCTTCGTTGCAGCAATATCCCCTGCTCTTGCAGGAGATAACCCAGACGCTCGGCTCACTGGGCTCGGGCACGTCCAGTTCGGGTGCGCTGGTTTCGAGTGGACCCACGCTCACTTCGGGGCTATAGCAAATGGATGCACGATCTCATTACCGCGAAACCGCCGTACGGGGCGCAAGCCCCGTACGCCTTGTGATCTGCCTGTATGAGCAGGCGATCGAAGACCTTCGCCGCGCCGTTGCCGCTCTCGAACGAGGTGACGTTGAAGGGCGGACTCGCGGTATCAATCACGCCCTTACGGTGATCTCCCACCTGCAGAGCTCGCTCGATATGCAGCAAGGCGGAGAAGTGGCCGCCAACCTCAATGGGTTTTATGGTCTGATCCGCGCTGGTTTGGTTCAGGCCCATGTCAAGGAATCCGCAAGAATCCTCGAAGAACAAATTTCCTTGCTGGGCACCATTCATGAAGCCTGGCTGGAAGTGGAACGCATCACGGCTATCCCCGCGCCGCAATTCCGAGCGAGCGGGCAGACTGCGTCGGTGTTCTCCGAGCCACAAATCCCCATTGCCGATTGGAACGCATAATGCCTTCAAGAGTTCAGACCTTGCGCGACGCCAACCGCCGCATTCCAGACTGGCTGGACTGTGTTGTCGCCCGGCACGAGCAGGCCGCCGTGGTAACGCCGGACCAGATGGCTGGATTGCTGGCGGATCTGTTGAAGGCAGGCGAAGAATTACGCGCGGAACCAATCCCGGAACAAGGAGTCGACCCCGAACTGCACGACGAACTGCAGAAGTATCGCAGGAACGTGGAACGGCTTCAGCGAATGTTGCCAGCCATTCATAGTCAGCTGCTGGTGGAGCGGGCGCGCCTGGAATTCCAGAGAGCTCGCGTACAAGCTGCCGCCGAATGGGCACGCGCCTCACGCCGCACCCTCTAGAAAAAAATTCCCTTTGCAGTTTGTTCCTTGTTTTTCTCTTTCAATCAACTCTTACTTCAAATAAGAAAACAGGTTGATGTGCGCCGTCTGGCCAATTGTCGTCAGCGTGGCCTGAAGCGAGGTCTCCGCGGTGGTGAGATTGCTGATTACGTTGGGCAAGTCCGCGCCTGCTACCGTATTTTCTTGTTGCGCCAGTTGCACGGTTTCGCCGCTGAGATAGGTCTGCTGCGCGGTGATCTGGCTCAGCGCGTTCCCGTAAAATACTCGCTGGGTATCGATCGAAGCTGAAGCGTTGCTGACTTCGACGACGGCGGCGGCTATGCCTTGGCCGCTCTCCAGACCGTTAATCAAATCCTGAATGCCCTGAAACATGTCGGCCCCAGGCGCGGAAAATAACTGCGATCCCGGCAGATTGGTTTGCAGCGTGAAGTTGTCGCCCATAGTAACGCTGTTGACGCCGGTATTGCCGGCGTACGTGACTCCGGAAGGAGAACTGGGAGTAAGCGAATAGGGAGCGGTTTGAGTGGCAGTTCCGGAGAAGACGTAGTTGCCTTGATAGCTTAAATTGGCCAGACTTACCAGTTGGCTCTGGATGCCGCGTATTTGCGTGGCCAGCGCGCTTTGATCGGAGGCGTTGAGCGTGCCATTGGCCCCCTCCACGCCCAGGCTGATCGCCTGCTGCAGTGAAGTGATCACTGAACTCAGCGTGGAATCCGCATTCTGTATTTCGCTCTGTACACTACCGCTGCTGCGCTGGAATTGATCGTCCTTGGAGGTTTGATCCGAGTTCTGCACCAGGATTGCGGCTGCGGCGGGGTTGTCGGATGGAACATTGACGCTCAACCCGGTAGAGATCTGTTGCTCGTCGGTATTGATCTCCTGTTGAGTCTGAGCCACGGCAGCGAGCAAATCAGGATACGGATTGGGGTTTACGCGCATAGCATTATCCAGTCAAGGTGCTCATTTGGATGACGGCGTTCATCATGTCGTTGATGGTGGTCACGACCTGTGCCGATGCGGCATAAGCGTCTTGAAACTGCACCATGTTGGCCGCCTCTTCGTCGAGATTGACTCCCGAGATCGCAGAGCGCTGGTCGTTCAATTGCTGCAATACCAGACCGGAAGCGGTCTGTTCCGCGGAAGCGTTGGACGCATCGGTGCCCACGTTGAAGACGATGCTGGAATAATAATTCGTCGGACTCTGGCCGGCGATGATCCCCTGATTGCCCAGCGCATACATGGCTTCGGCATTACCATTGCTTCCCACACTGCCGTCGGAACTGGCTGCGATCAGGGATGGATCGGTGATGGCTACGGACAAGCTGGCGGCTGCACCCACTCCGTTGACCGGAGGCGGATTGAAAAAGTTCGTGCCGGCGACGTCGTTGAGATCGAATCCGCCCGTTTGCACCGTATTGACCGCTGTCGCCAATCCCGAGGCCAGGGTATCGAGCTGCGTCTTAATCGCCGGAATCTCTTGGTCGCGAGCCTGCAGCGTTCCACCTAACTGGCCGGATGTAATCTGGCTGGTGATGTCGGCTCCCGCCTGCGAATAAATGTCATGCAGGCCCGAGGCAATCGGCTGAGTCTGCAGTTGAAAGCTCTGCTGGCCGACCACCAGCGGCGCCCCGTTCCCCGTGGTCAGCGTGATCGAGTTGTCGCTCGGAATCTCCGAAACGTCCACCAGGCTCGAAAGCTGGTCAATCGCCTGCGTGCGCTGGTCAATAAAGGTTCCCGCACTCTCACCGACATTTTCGAGGTTGCTGATCTGCCCATTGAGTTGCGCAATCTGCTGCGAAAGCTGGTTGATCTGCCCCACCGTCTGCACCGCGTTCAGGTCCAGATTCTGCTGTTGCTGGGTCAGGTTGTTGGCGGTGTTGTTGAAGCCGGTGGCGAGATTGCCCGCCGCAGTCAGAACGGCCTGGCGCAGCGATAAATCGCTGGGGTTGGTTGAGAGTTGATTGATGCTGTCGAAAAAATTGGTGATCTGCGTTCCGATGTCGTTGGTGCTGGTGGTGAAGTTTACCTGAGTCTGCTGCAGCGCCGATGTCAGCGCGCTGAATTGTCCCTGACCTTGGTTCTGTTGCTGGATTTGCGATTCGAGGATCGGGTCGCGGATGCTCTCCACACTCTGTAGAGTCACTCCCGTGCCGAAGGTGAGCGGTTGTAGCACCACCGGATCGCTCGCCACCAGCACAGCCCGCTCGCGCGAATAGCCGGGCGTGTTGACGTTTGCCACATTGTTGGTTGTGGTCGCCATCGCGCCCTGATCGGCCATCAATCCGCTGAGAGCGGTCGCCAGGCTCGCATTCAGGCTCGACATGGATTAGATCTCTCCTTCTCGCATGCCGTAAACGCTGGGTGCAGCCCCGTTGGGTTTGGCGAACAGGCAGCTGTAGTTGAGACTCGGTCCCGCCAGCATATTGGCCAGAATGCGAAGCTTCCTCCGCGTCCGCGCCAGTAACGCCGCCTGCACCCGCGCCGCCTGGAGCACAGCTTCTTCACAATGCCTTACATCTTCTGCCATCTCCTGCGACCACGTCGGTACTTCAGCGCCGGTCTCCTGCGTTTTGCCTTTTCGTCCACCCAATCGCTCGCCGGTTTTTTCTAGCGTTGGTCTTGGCATTTGCATCTCTCGTTCAGAATACCTCTGAAGCTCTCGAACCAAACCAACCTGTTCGCGAGTTCCTTGTTCGATTCCGGCCAGGTCGAGCGCCAGCAGCGCTTGCCGGCTGCCGCCTAGGCTCGCCTCCAACTCTCGCAACAACTGCAAACGCTCCGGTGAGAATCGCTCGATCGTCAGGGAGCGGCTCTCCGAACAGAGCTGCGGTGCGAGGGTTGAATCAGTTTGCATTGAATCAGTTTGCATGGTAGTTCGAACTGCGTCCTTTCGAGCTTGGCCCCTTGGAAGACTCTTCTGTCACTTTTTCAGGCGAGACTGTCAATGCGATGCGGCGTCCCAACGTCGTTCTACTCTTGATCGTGTTGCCGCTCTGACTCTGGCTCTGATTCTCGATCCAGCGCTTGCTCACTGCTGAGTTCGGATAAGTCGGCAGGCGACTCGTCGGCGGGCAGCATCGGACGGCGCGGTCTGTTCTGTCGTCCTTGTCTTTTTCCTTCTCGCTACTTCTTTCCCCACCTGCTCGTCGTACTTTGCCCGTGCAATCCCTGCGCCGTCGAGACCGGTGCCGGCCCTTCTACGCCCAGCCCGGAGGTCAATTCAATTCTTTCTGGCGCCATGGGCCCGCCTCCAGAATTAATGTTGTCTCAGCTCGACCCGATCTACGCCGCCGGCTCGACCAGCAGGTGCATAAAGAGCGCATCGGCCGTTTGCCCGGCGTCTGGTTGATAGCTTCCGCTCTGGACCACCTGGCGCAGCGCATTCACCTTCTCCTGGCGAACCTCCGGAAGCTGCAAAGCTTGAGCCGTCAGGGCTTGCACTTGCACGTGACTCCGGGAAAGCTGCGCCTGGTCTTCGCCGGGCGCGCTGGTTGCGGCAGGGCGCGTATCGCCACTTGCCGGTATCGGACTATTAGCTCGACTGCCCTCCGGGAGCGCTTGCGCTCCCGCATTTCCATCAATTCTCATAGTTGGTTCCTCCCCCGAAAATTCCCATTGCAATTGAACTATCGGCGGATGGTTAAAAAACTTTAATTCAACCTTAGCTCAGCCTTACTAGTTGTCTGTACTGCGGCCTTATGTTGTTCTATCGGCAGAACTTACATAAACTTTAGGGCACCACTCCAGGGTTACGTGCAGGCGCGCCTTGGCTTCCGGCCGCGCCTTTGGTGCGTTCGAAATATTGCGCGATCATGCGTGCGATCCCAAATCCGCCTCCGGCCACAATGGCCGACGCCAAAGCTTGCGTACCCATATAGTTGTAGTTATCCTCTCCCGCCATGGCTTCCTGCCCGGGCACCGAAGCGAAGGTCTTTTCCATCGACTGCAGCACCGTGCCAATCAGCTGCACTTCAAACTCCCGGGCCGCCTTTTGTCCTTTGCCCAAAGGCGCGTTCGCCAAAGGCAGCATGGTCGCTCCCGAAACATTTCCGGGAGACAGCCCGGAAGCCGTCGAAGTAAATCCAGAAGAAGTAAAACCAGCAGAAGAAAAACCGGAAATCGAGCTCATCAGATTACCTCCAGATCGGCTTCGAGCGCGCCCGCAGCCTTGATGGCCTGCAGAATCGAAACCACGTCGCGCGCCGTCGCTCCGATCGCCTGCAGTCGGGTTACCAATTCTTCCACGCTGGCCCCTTCGTTCAACTCCACATTGCGCGCCGGAGTTTCGGTTGCCTTGATCTTCGTTTCCGGCAACACCTCAGTTATTCCAGCGCCTAACGCATTCGGCTGTGACGCCCCGTAGGTTGTAGTGACCTCAATCGAGAAAGTCCCGTGAAGAATCGACACGGCTCCGAGGTGTACGTCCTTGCCCATCACCACCGTGCCCGTCCGTTCGTTGACCACCACCTTGGCCTTGCGGCGAACCCGCACTTCAAGGTTTTCGATTCGAGCCAGCAGTGCCGGAAGATCGCCCACCTTCGCAGCGGGAGTTTGAATCTCCACCCGCCGGCTGTCGATCACCGCTGCCGCCGGACTCGCCAGCTCGGCGTTGATTACCCCAGCAACCTCCTCGGCTGTCGAGAAGTTTGCTTCATTCAGCAGCAGCGAAAGTCGCGGAAGTTTGGTGAGATCAAGCGAGCTGTCGCGTTCAACCAATCCTCCGCTGGGAATGCGTCCGACCGTGGGATGATTCACCTGCTTCGAGTTGGCCGCCGATCCCACCGAATATCCGCCAACCACCAGCGGCCCTTGCGCGGCGGCGTACACCTGCCCATCGGCCGCATACAGCGGGGTCAACAACAGCAGTCCGCCCTCTAGGCTCCGCGCGTCTCCCGCGGAAGAAACCAGCACATCGAGCGGCATGCCTGGCCGCGAGAACGGCGGCAGATTTGCAGTCACGAATACGGCAGCAACATTTTTGACCTGCACCGTCGATTGCACCACTGAGGGAGGAATCTCAACTCCCATGCGCTGCAGGATGCTGGCCAGCGTCTGAATCGTGAAGTACGTCTGTTGTTTGTCGCCCGTGCCCTTCAATCCCACAACCAGTCCGTAACCGATGAGCGAGTTGTAGCGGATGCCCTCGACGCTGGCCACGTCGCGGATCAGCACCTTGTGGTCGTGGTTTGGTTTTGGCTGAGCTTGTTCTGGCAGGTCCAGCTTTGCTTGATCTAGCTTTGGTTGATCCTTCTTTTGCGGGTCTTGCTTCTGATCGTCGCTTCGGATGTCCAGGATTTTATGATCTAAATTCTGCAATTCCTGGCATTCGCCAGTGGGGCCGGCTGCTGTGATGATCGCGAATGCAATCAGCGCACCCATACACCGTCGTGCCAATTGCATCGTTACCCTAAGCTGGCGACGGAATCGATTCATGCGTCTCCCTGAAGGCCACGATTTTCAGAACCAACGATTTTCAAAATCCCGATCTCTAGAGTCGCCGTTCTGCAGAAGCCCGCTTTTCAGAACCCAACAATTCTCAAAATCCATTTCATGACCGGGTTGGGCGACCGCACGCCTTCGCTGATAATGCCTTTGCCTTTGACTTCGACTTCGAGATTGCCCACCTGATTCGATGCGACGGTATTCGTGGCGTCGAGGTCGCCGGTGCGCACCATACCGCGCAGGATCACAATCTCGCGCTGATCGTTCATCACGATCTGCCGCTCCGCCTCGACCACTAGGGTCCCCGACGGCAACACCGCAACCACACGTCCAGTCAGCGTTGTGCTCAAGGCGGTCGTCGAGGTGGCCTGCGCTTTGCCGGTCAACGCCTGCGTCGAATTCGGCGAAAACAGGTTTGCAATTGTCGTTGTTTTCAAACTTCCGAGGGCGCTGATTCCCGAGCTCGCCGAAAACGTGCGATTCGTGGCGACATTGCCGGTATTCGTGGACGAAAGATTCTGCGACACGCTGATCGTCACCAGATCGCCCACTCGCGATGCCTTGTAATCGGTGACTAGATTCGCGAGCCGGCCATTGTCCGTCCACAAGCTGCCGAGCGTATTGGTGCTTATGTTTGGTTGCACCGGCCCCGAAACTTTCTGCAGATAATCGGCTAGCGGATCTTTCTTGGGAGACGAAGTTTTCTTTTTTGGACTGGCTTCTACGCCGGGCGCAAGCGCTACTAACATCAGCACCGTCACAGCCAGTGGAAATACCACGCCGGTTTTTCTGCGTGGAATTTTTCTTTTCGCAATCGTCGGACTGACATTTTTTCGCAGACAAACGCACCCTTGAACCGCACTCATAGCTTCACCTGCACTGCCCCGTTCCCGACGACTTCAGCGCGCAAGACCTGCGGCGTGCTCTTCAAGCGCACTCGCACGTACTGGCCTAATCCACCGGCATCCAAGCAGGTGACGGGCAAGGTGACTCGAATCCCGGCCTGATCCCAGGTAAGCATCGCGGTCTCGCCCGGCCTTACCAGCAAAGCAAAACCGGCCGCGCTTTGAACCCTCGTGGAAGATTCGGCGGAGGACGCTGCATGCGGCGAATTTCCTCGCTGCGTTTCCGGATCGCGTGCCGAAACCATGAACGGCACACAATCCTCCGGGCGGACGCAGTGCAGCAGAAACTCCCAGCGTCGCAATCCCGCGTCCCAATCGCTCTTGATCAGTTCGAGTTCCGCGTCTTCCGCGATTCCCTGGATCGCGCCACACTCCAGATTGTTTCGCCATAAGTGCGAAGACAGCCGGTCGTCCTGCGAGGGCGTAGCTCCCGCGAGGAAATCCGCGATCTCGACGCAGGACTTCGTCGCCCCCGCACGCCGCACTAAAATGCGATCCGGAATTTGCAAGCTGGCGGTGCTGCCTGCGTTGTCGCTCACCGGCCCCGCAAGCAGCGCACGCATTTGCTGGCCTTCGATTACGCGCACGGCTCCGGCCCGTGGGGCTTTTCCCATGCTCACTTGTGCAGCGGCCTGCCGCATCCGCGGACAAGCTTCACCCGACAAGAAGTCGGCCAAAGTCAAGTCTTCGCGCATAGCGTCGACGCTTGAGCGAACCGACAAACCTGTGCATGCCGTTTGCGCGGCGCACTGCAGCACCGTTGCGAGCAACGGTCCACTCATCAGTGCCATGCCAATCCATTTCCAGTTCATCGCGCCCGCACCTCGCTGCCGTTATCGGCCAAGATTGTTGATGGTCTGCAACATCTGATCGGCTGCATTCACTACCCGGGAGCTGGCTTCATAAGATCGTTGAGCGACGATCATGTTCACGAATTCCGTGACCACGCTGACGTTCGATTGTTCGAGCATGCCTTGCACAATGCTGCCCAAGCCTTCACTGCCGCCCGGGGTTCCGACGATGGGTGATCCCGAGGCCGTGGTCTGTAACAGCAGGTTGCCGCCAACACTGTTCAGGCCTCCGGGATTGTTGAACAGCGCCAACTGCAACGATCCCACCTGCTGGGCCGCGGTCTGTCCCGCCAAAGTCACGCTGACCGTGCCATCGGAGCCCACAGTGATCGAGGTTGCGCCCGTGGGAATCGCGATCCCCGGCTGCACCGGATCGCCGTCCTGATCCACCAGATTGCCCGATCCGTCTGTGTGAAAGCTGCCCGACCGCGTGTAGGCAGTCTCGCCACTCGGCAGAAGAACCTGGAAAAAGCCCTGTCCTTGAATGGTCAAGTCCAAAGGATTTCCAGTCTGGCTGAAGTCGCCTTGCAGCTGCAGCACTTCCGAGGCGGCAGAGCGAGTTCCTAATCCAACCTGCAGTCCCGCAACCAGCGTGGTCTGCTGCGTTGCCGCCGCTCCCGGCATGACCAGGTTCTGATAGATGAGATCTTCAAACTGCAGTCGCCGGCTGCGAAAGCCGGCGGTGCTCGAGTTCGAAAGATTGTTCGCAATGTTATCCAGGTTGAGTTCCTGAGCGGTCATGCCGCTGGCGGCGGTGTAGAGCGCGCGAATCATGAGTTTCTTCTCCGGGAAAAAATTTGTGCAAGCTAGACCTTCGGCAAATCCTGTACTGCAATCTGGTTCAGCGACCCGTCAATCGCGGTGAGAGCCCGCGCCAGCATGTCGGTATTGCGCTGTACCATGATCAACTGGACGACGCCCTCGGTCGGACTCACGTTCGACGCTTCGAGAGCGCCCTGATGCACCGACGAAGTTGTCGCGATCAGCGCGGAGTTTGGGGGAGCGCTGTAGGTGGCATCGCCAAGGGCCGTCAGATTTGTCGCCGGCGAAAATTCTGCAAGGCGCAGCTTGTCGACCACTGCGCCTTCAACCGAGATCGTGCCATCCGAACTGATTGCTACACTTCCGCTCGGCAGTGTCACTGGACCGAGTTCTCCGAGCACGGGATTGCCCTTGCTCGTAACCAGCAATCGGTCGGCCGTAAGGTGCATCTCCCCGGCGCGCGTATATAACGTGTCTGGTCCTTGCTGTACTTCCAGAAATCCGCCGCCGCCAATCCCGACATCGAGTGGGTTTCCGGTCGCGACAAGATTGCCTGGAGTCATGTCCAGGCGGCTGCCGCTGAGAACGCCAAAATTGTTGACCGCAGAATTGAGCGCGCTGGCGCTCACCCATCCCGTACTTCCTGTCAGTAGAGAGCGAAACGTTGACTGTTGTCCGCGATAGCCAGTCGTCGACAGGTTGGCGATATTGTGAGCGACCAACTCCAGGGCTTGACTCTGCGCGGCAAGGCCGGCAGTGGCTGCGTAGTATCCGCTGTCCATGTGGATTTGCTCCGTCCAACATGGAAGAGCACGCAGCGCTCCATATGGAAGGCGGTGGGAAAAGTTATCTGTAAGGAATGAAAGCCTGACAAGAATGGCGTTCGAAGAAAATTCTTAAGTGACAGCAGACGAGAGCAGATCTTGCCGGGTAGAAAGATGCATCCCGGCAAAACCTTCCAAACTCATGGCAGCACTCATGCCGATCACCGGACTCTATGCCAAACCTTTAATCTCAAGCGCAGCCAGCAACAACGCTCCCTCAAACAAAAAACCGGTTTGCATCCGGCGCGCGTTCGCTGCAGAGTGGAATTTATAGTTCTCTCCCTTGATCACCGTCGGTACGGAAAGCAGGCAATTATCGCCCATGCCCGGAATCTTTATTTTGAAATTTCCCGCAACCATGTTGCAGACTTCGCCGAGCGCATCCCAGATCTCAATCCCAGGTTTTTCAACTTCCGTTCCAAGCATCTTCGACGCCATGCGAATCGCCGACGAAGTGGCGCATTGGATGGTCACAAGGCCGCACATCTTCCCGGCTAGCCCCACCATCGTGGTGACATCGAGTCCCGTATCGCTCAACGGCTGAGGCGCCATCTCAAGCTGGCTTCCCAGCATCAGATCGAAGACTTCGCGCGAGGCCAGTTCTAGTAGCCTGATCCAGTTCTCGGTAGCTTCCTGCACGGCCACATCGGTGTTCTGCGGCGTCATGTTTTCTCCGAAAATCGAACTCGTCCTCAGGGATTATCGGCAAGACTGGGCGGGGCTTTAGACTGTCGCTGCCGCGGCCTCGAAGGGACGGAGCGCCACCTCGGTGGTTATGTGCGCGGGGGCGCGCAAAATCAGATTGACCGCGTCTTGCCGAAAGCGTTCCAGCCGCACCCATAGATGGTCTCCACATCTTGCCAGCCGGACCTCGTGCGCTCGAACGTTCGCGGTGTAGTTGCCGATGATGCGCGCACATTCCGCGCCATTTTGCACTCCGTCAAAGACCACATCGCTTGCCGTATGGCGTTGGGCCAGTACCTGCAAGCCCTTTTGCAGCGCGGCTGGAAATACCACGCAAGGCTGGGTATGGCACCCCAGCATCTGCTCCACCGCGTAAAGCGCGGTGTAATCGATCCCGTCGCTGAAAGCAATGAGAAGCGTCGATGTAGATTTCACAAACTCCACGGGAATCATCTGGAACGCTTCGAGCAATAACAGTGGGATCCCGGTAAAGCGGGCCGCGCCCAGCGTCTCCACTCCGGTCCGCAGCACGGGACAGGACCACTGGCGGGCTAAAGCGGCCGTCACTTGCGCCTCGCTGACGAAGCCCAGTTGCAGCAGCCACTCGCCGATTTTTCCGCTCCCGGCAGCACGCTGCGCCTCGAGCGTGCTTTTCAGTTGCGCAGCCGTGACTTGCTGCCGCGACAGCAGCAGCAATCCCAAAGGAACCCGATGCGACTGAACCAGTTCCAGGCGGGGAACGGAACGCTCTCGGCGCAGAATTTCTACGAGAACGTGCTCTAAACATTCCGACCGGCAATACCAGCTTCCTTGCATCCGCGTGCCCTTCTTCCGGCGCCGCATGCGGTTCCAGCGGCTATGAGCGTGAATGCAGCCGGTGTAGGCGCATCGTGGCGCGAGTTTTTCCATAGAGTACCGCCGGCCGCGCTCCAGGATGCGATGAGCCTGAAAAGCGAACTCATGATGGAGTCCTGCCAAGTCCGAGTGGACTTACATCCGTCACCCGCAAACCATAGTCTCCGTTGATCACCACAACTTCGCCGCGGGCCACCAGCTTGCCATCGAGCAACAGGTCAACCGGCTCCGCCACTTTGCGGTCGAGTTCAATCACCGCGCCGGGGTTGAGATCGAGTATTTCCCGCAGCAGCATTTGTCTTGATCCGAAGCGCAGGGTCAGGCCTAACTGGACATCCATCAACAGATCTAAAGCGCCGCTGCCTGCTGCGGGGTCGGGTGCGGGAATGGATGAAGAGGATCGAGAGGATGGAGCCGATGGCGCGGCGGATGGCGCAGAAGGTGCAGCCGCGGCTTTGGCGGCTTCCGCCTTAGCAGCGTCCGCGTTCTCCCGCAACTCCGCCACCAGCGCGGCACTCAGGCCAAACTCCAGCATCATGCCGGCGGGACCTTCTTCTCCCGCATGCAGCCAGAACGACGTCGCCGGCTGCCATGAGGGAGCGGCAGGAGCAAGTTCCACGCGCAGTTGAATCTCTCCCCAGCGTGCCTTTGCGCTGGTCGCAACCACCCCGGCAACCTGGCGCAGCAGTTCGACCGCCGCCTCGCGATGATCTGCCGTCAACTCCACCTCGGGCGCGTCCGGCTCACTCATCAAAGTCTGCGCCAGGCGAAGCACGGTAGGCGGCGCAAGGCGCAAGCTCATCTCCCCGCGCAGGCCGCCGGTGGACGTAACCACGGCCCACAAATCGCTTTCCGTCGCGGGAGGAAGATCGGCGAGGGCAGACGAGCTGACAGCGCTCGGAACGGCGGAGCCTTTGATTTGCTCCACCACCTGTGAAAAGCTTTCAGACCAGACCTGGATGTATTCGGCAGGCGCGGGTTCGAGGGCGGGAGCGGCGGCTTCCCTCATAGTTTCTTCCCACCCTGTGGCTTCATCTCGTCCGCTTCTGACGCAGTTTCCTCCGTCGCGACCGGCTCAAGCACCTGCGCAGCGCGGGTTGGGCCACAACGCGAGGGTGCCGCGGTAAACATCTCGACCCCTGCGACCAAGACCGAGGCCGGCTTGCTCACGGCGCGCCGCAGTGGAAGCAGTTGTCCCGGAACCAGTTCCGCCAATTCGCTCACGGGCGCGGTTAAGCCGTCGACACCCAACTCCACGGGGAAAGGGCAGTCCAGCACGCAACGCTTGACTCGTTCTCTCCACTGATTGCGGCGGCGTGGGCGGTGTTCGCCCGATTCCGCGGAGATCTTGCGCAGCAGGGCGTGGGAAACCGATACCGGAACCGCCAGATTCAACCCTCCCCGCACCTCAAGCATGGTGATCTCAAAACTCAGCGACAGAGTCTTCTCGCCCAACGGCATCAGGCGCTGTGCATCCGCCAGTCCTACCCGCTTCTCGAAGTCCACCTGAAGATTCACTGCCCGCCAGGCCGCGCCCAGGTCGCGGCACACGATGCGGGCCACGCTTTCGACAATTTGCTCTTCGATTTCGGTGGGCTCGCGGGTGACTGCGAAAGCTTTACCTTCACCGCCCAGCAGCAGATCGACAATCGGCAAAGCAACTTTCAGGTCCAATTGCAGCGCGCCAATTACGCCCATTGGTTCGAGCCTGCAGGATGCCAGATAGGTGGTCTCCGGAACCCGCTCCAGAAATTCGCGGTAGGTCAGGTGCTCGGCGGAAACCAGGGTGGCGGCGAACACCACTCGCAAGTACGCGCCAAGGGAGTGGGTCAGGCTGCGGGCAAAGCCTTCGTGCAGCGCGGTGATGGCTTGCAGTTGCTCGCGCCGGATCTGGCCCGCCCGGCGCACATCCCAGGGCTCGACTTTGGGTTCCTTGGCTTTGCCCGCGTCGGCGCCGCCGCTGCGCGCCGCCCGTACCATGGCATCGATCTGTTCCTGGTTAAGTTCGTTCTGCACGCTTCCGTTTCCTTTCTCGGCCTTTTGCGCCTACTCCGCCGGATTCGCAGCGCACCTTTAATGCCCGCCGCTCGCCGCCGCCCGTGACTCCGGCTTGGCTCCCATCAGATCTTCGAGCCGCGCCCGCAGCCGCACCACGGCGAGAGAATGGATCTGCGACACCCGCGATTCTCCGATGCCGAGTACCACTCCCACTTCCTTCATGGTGAGTTCTTCAAAGTAGTAAAGCGACAGCACCTGCTGTTGTTTCTCCGGCAACTCCGCCACGGCGCGGGTCAGCAGTTCTTTCATCTCGGAGCGCATGCAGCGGAAAAACGGAGTGTCCTCGGGAGCGTTCGGCAGGTAGTCGCAGAGATCCTCCTCTTTGCCGTCCCACGGAGACTCCAGGTGAAGGCTGCCCACTTCGAGGCCGTCGAGTTCGGTGAGCAGCTGCTGAAATTCCCGCAATTCCAGATGCATCTCTGCGGCGATCTCAACTTCCGTAGGAGCGCGGCTCAGAGCCATGCTTAATTTGCGCTGCGCCTCTTCGACGCTGCGCGCCTTGCGCCGCAACTCGCGCGGCCCCCAATCCATTTCCCGCAGGCTGTCGAGGATCGCGCCCCGGATGCGGAACTTGGCATAAGAACCGAACTGCACGTGTTTCGAGTGATCGAACTTGTTCAGCGCATCCATCAGGCCGATCACTCCGGCATGCACCAAATCTTCCAGAGGAACGTGCCGCGGCAGGCGTTCGTGAATGCGCCGCGCCAGGTAACGCACCTGCGGCAACTGTTCGAGCAGGATGCGGTCGCGCTCTTCTTTGTCCTGCCAGGTGGTGTAGGCTTGCGCCGTATTCTTGCTCATGGCTCCGCTTCCTTTTTCTTGTTCGTTTCTTGTTCGGTTTCTTTTTCCATCGTTCAATCCCCAATCAGTGCAAGACTCCGAGCGACTGCACCTGGATCACCGGCGGAACTTCCAGTGGAGACAGCACCACCACCTTCGGCAGGAACGGCTCGAGCAACCTCTTCAGGTGATAGCGCGCCGGGCTCGCGCACAGCACTACCGGAGTCGCTACGGCAACTTGTTCTCCGGCGAGGCGGCGCAATCCATCCACAATGCGGCGGGCAAATGGAGGCTGCAGGCCCGCGCTCCCCGTCGCCGGCTGCCCGGAGAAGGCGCGTCCCAATTCGTCTTCGAGCGCGCGGTCGAGCGTGACCACGCGCAGGCCTCCGTTTTCCGCCAGCAGCGGCTGCACCAGTGCGCGCGACCAAGGCCTGGCGCGCCGCCTCGACCAGCATGACCGCGCTCTTATTTGCCGGCGCGATGTCGAGCAGGGTCTCAAGAATGGTGGACAGATCGCGGATCGAAACCTGCTCGCGCAAAAGTTGCTGCAAAGTTTTCTGCACTTCGCCGAGGCTCAGAATTTTCGGTACCAGTTCCTCGACCAGCTTGGGATGGCTTTCCGCAAGGCGGTCGAGCAGACGCTTACTCTCCTGCCGGCGTCAGCAGTTCGTAGGCGTGCTGTTTCACCACCTCCGCCAGGTGTGTCGCCACCACCGACGTCTGGTCGACCACCGCATAGCCAGCGGCGAGCGCTTGGTTCTGCATCACCGGAGGAATCCACACCGCGGCCACGCCGAAGGCCGGCTCTTTTGTGGGGACTCCCGCGAGCGGCCGCGGCGAGCCTTCTGAGCTGATGGCAAGCAGATTGTCCTGATGAAGCTCCCAGCGCGCGATTTCCACGCCGCGCAATGCGATGGCGTATTCCTTCGGTTTGAGGCGCACGTTGTCGGTGATGTGCACCGGAGGAACGATGAAGCCCAAATGCTGGGCCAGATTCTGCCGCAGGGCTTTCACCCGCGCCAGCAGCTGCCCGCCTTGATTCACGTCCACCAGCGGCACCAGCCCGTAGCCCACCTCGAGGCTCAGTTCGTCGAGCTTCAGCATGTCTTCGACGGAATCTTTTGCTGGTTTTTTCTCCGCCGTGGCAGCCCCTGCCGCAGCGGTTACGGTCGCGGGTTCTTCGAGCGACTTCGGAGCGCGCCAGGCCAGAAAGCCGGTGCCCGCCGCCAGCAGGAAAAAGGAAAACTTCGGCAGCCCCGGAATCGCCGCTAGCGACAGCATAACTCCCGCAGCAATGATCAACGGACGGCGCCGCGAAAGCACTTGCCGCCCTACGTCGAGTGAGAGTGTGGCGTTCGACGAGGCGCGGGTCACGACGATGCCGCCCGCCATCGAAACCAGCAACGACGGGATCATAGTGACCAGACCGTCGCCAACGGTAAGCACGGTGTAAGTCTTCAGCGCCTCGCGGAAGGGAATGTCCAGCTGGAAGACGCCGATGAGAAACCCCGCGATGATGTTGATGGCGGTAATGAGAATGGTCGCGATCGAATCGCGCTGGTTGAAGCGCGCCGCGCCATCCATCGCGCCGTAGAACTCGGCATCGTGCGCAATCTGCTCGCGGCGGGCGCGGGCCTGCGCTTCGTTGATCAGCCCGGCATTCAGGTCGGCGTCGATCGCCATCTGCTTGCCCGGCATGGCGTCGAGGGTGAAGCGCGCCGTTACTTCCGCGGTGCGCACCGCGCCGTGCGCCACCACCAGATACTGAATCGCGATCAAGGCTACGAACAGCACGAAGCCTACGACATAATTTCCGCCGACGACGAATTGGCCAAAGGCTTCGATGACGTGTCCAGCCGCACCCGCGCCTTCGTTGCCGTGCAGAAGAATGCGGCGGCTGGAGGCCAGGTTCAGTGACAGGCGAAACAGGGTCAGCAGCAGCAGCAAGCTGGGGAAGACGGAAAACTGCGATGGACGCAGAATCTGAATGGCGGAGAGCAGCACCAGCACGCTCACCGTCATGCTGGTCGCCAGCAGCACATCGAGCAGCACGCTCGGCAGCGGCACCAGCATGATGAAAACCAGGGACACGGCCGCGACCGGCATGATCCATTCCGCGGCGCTATCCTTCTTCTGCGGCGGCACCGCGGGGGTGAGAAGCGGGATGTGTGCAGTTGCGGCCATGGTTTAGTTTTTCGAAGCCTGATTTTGCGAGGCCTGACTCTGGGAAGCCCGGCTTTGCGCCCGCCAGATTGCGGCCAGTATCTCGGCCACCACGGTGTAAAGTTTCGCGGGAATCGCCTGCCCCACTTCCACCGCGCGATACAAGGCATGCGCCAGCGGCGGATTCTCGATCATGGGGATGCCGTTCCAGCGGGCGATCTCCTTGATCTGCGCGGCCAGCAGGTTGCGTCCCTTGGCGACCACGACCGGTGCGTCCATGTCCATGCGGTATTCGAGCGCGATGGCAAATTCCGTAGGATTGGTGATCACCACCGCCGCGCGCTCCACGTCCTTGAGCATCTGGCGGCGCCGCGACTGGCGCTGCAGTCGGCGGATGCGCTGCTTGATCACGGGATTGCCTTCCGTGTCCTTGAACTCGTCTTTCTGGTCCTGTTTGCTCATCTTCAATTCGTTTTCGTGGCGCTGGCGCTCGAGGAAGTAATCCGCAGCCGACCAGAACAGCAGCACCAGCGAACCCTTCCATGCCACCTCGTACATTCGCGACGTGGTAAAGGCCGTCAGCGCGGTGCGGCTGCCGTGAAGCAATGCGGGAAAGTGCCCCCAATCCCGCACCAGAATGGCCACGGCGAAATACACCACCACCACCGTGGGCAACAGAGACTTCAACAGGCGGCTCAGAGCGCCCAGCGAAAATAGCTGCGAGATGTGGCTTGCCGGATCGAGACGGCTCCAGTTGGGCGCGAGCGCCGATGGAGCAAACACCACCCCGCCTTGCGCGAGGCCGCCGGCCGTGCCTACGACCCAACTCATCCCTGCGGCCAGCGCGACTCCGCGAAACAGCCAGATCGCATTCCGCCACACTGGAATCAGTTGCTCGGGACGCGTCGCCGCCTGTTCGAGCTCCTGGCGCAGCAGGCCGCGCCATTGACCGGCGAAGGCCGGCATCTGCCAGCCGCAGAACACGATTGCAGTCATCGCCGCGAGGCCGGCGGTAAGATCGCGGCTGCGGGCGACTTGTCCCTGCTCACGCGCCTTCTGCCGGCGGCGCGGCGATGCTCTTTCTGTCTTGCTCTCATCGGCCATGGTTAGCTTTGCGCTGCGAGTTTCTCCCTCATCTCGCCAGGTGCAATAAATGTTCGGCGGTGCGAATAGCCAGCACGAACTGCTGGCTGAAAACCCGCGGCCAGTAGGCAATGGCCGCGATCAGCACGGACAAGCCCACCAGATTTTTCACCGCTAGCCCGATGAACAAGACCGGCAACTGCGGCGAAGCCTTCCCCAGGAACCCCAGAGCCATGTCGGCGATCAGCGTCGCCACCAGCGACGGAGCAGCAATCTGCACGCCGGTCAAAAAAATTCCGCCGGCCGCCTGCAGCAAACCGCCCGCCATCGCCAGCGTGGCATGCGCGCCGCCTGGTGGCAGGTAGGCGAAGCTGCGCACCAGGGCGCGCAGCAGCCAGTGGTGCACGTTGAGCTGCAAGAAAATCAGCAGTGCGGCCATCTGGTGAAATTCCGAGAGCACCGGCGTGTCCGCGTTGGTTTGCGGATCGAATACCGTGGCCAGCGAGTAGCCGATCTGCACTCCCAAAATCTGCCCCGCCAGCAGTGCTGCCTCGAAGAGAAAATTCGCCACGATTCCAAGCAGAAGTCCCACCAGTAATTCGCTGACCATCGTCTGCGCCCACTGCCACGATCCCAGCGCAAGCGCCGCCGGACCGTGCAGCGGGTGCAGCATCACGGTCAACAGCAGCGTCAGCCCCGCCTTCACCGGAATCGGCACGGCATCGCTGCCCAGAAACGGGCAGAACACCATCAATCCGGAGACGCGCGCGCCGGTGAAGACTGCGCCCTCCAGCAACTGATCGAGATGCAAGGTGGCGTCCATGTCTCATACCCGGCGTTCCCCGTCCCGTCTTCCGCGCACACAGATTCAGCGCCTACCTCTTCAGCGCACAAAGGGATGGAAATCGGAAAACAGCTGCACCGTGAACATCCCGAGGCGGCGCACCATCCACGGCATCAGCAGCAAAATCGCTGCTGCCACCGCCGCCAGGCGTGGCACGGTCGAGACCGTCATATCCTGCAGCGACGTCAGTACCTGTGCCACATTGATCAGCAAACCCACCACCACCGCCGAAATCAGCAGCGGAGCCCCAATCCATAGCGCGGTCTCGATGGTGTGGCGCAGCAACGCGACGATCTGGTCGGAACCCATAACGCCCATCCCTCACGCAAAACTCTCGTCTTTACTCAGTAAAACTCGCTCACGCGAAACTTTTCATCAGCGACCCCACCAGCAGGTTCCAGCCATCCACCATGACGAACAGCAGAATCTTCAGCGGCGTCGAAATAATCACCGGCGGCAGCTGCATCATGCCGATCGACGTGGTCACCGCCGCCACCACCAGATCGATCACTAGGAAGGGAAGAAACAGCGCCACCCCAATCTGGAATCCGGTCTTCAATTCCGAAAGGATGTAAGCCGGCACCACCACCCGCATGGAAACGTCTTCAGCCCGCGCCGGGCGCGGCAACTGCGCCAGTTCCAGAAACAGCGCCAGGTCTTTTTCGCGGGCATACTTCAGCATGAAGTGGCGCAGCGGCGGCGCTCCCAACTCCAGCGCTTCGAGCGCGTCGGCCTGCCCGCGCTGAAATGGCACGACCGCGGCCTGGTAAATCGCGCTGCCCACCGGCTGCATCAGAAAATAGGTCAGTACCAGCGACAGCCCGATCAGCGTCTGGTTGCTTGGAGCGGTCTGCGTGCCCAGAGCCTGCCGCAAAAAATGGAATACGATCAGCAGCCGCGTGAACGGAGTCACCGCCACCAGCAGCGCGGGCAGCAACGTCAGCAGGGTCAGCAGTACGACAATATTCCACGGCACCGATCCGTTCGCCCCGCCCGTCCCCGCCCAATTCAAGCCGGTGGTGTGGTGGCGCGGACGCAGCACCCAGGCCGCCACCAGCGTTTTGGATTGCGAAAAAATCATGGCTGTATGGGACATTCGCGCAAGCGTTAGCCCGGCTAACATGGCGCACGTTTTTCGTCCTGACGGTCTTCGCCACGTGCGTCTCCGCTCGCCGTGCCCGTTTGCAACTTCCCCGCCGGCAACTTCCCCGTGTGCAATTTCAATGTCGCTTCCGGTGCCGGCCCGTCCTCCTGCCTCCGGCAATCCGCCAGACGAGACAGCAGCACCATCGACGACGGCGTTCCCCCCACCAGAAAGCGCTCGGCTTCAAACTCCACCACGGCCACGAAGCGACGCTCCCCGAGCGGCAGACTCTCACACAGGCGAAGACGCCTCGGAGCTCGGCGGCCAAGCCGTAAAACTCGCTCCCAGAATTCGAGAACGCGCGATCGAAAGCGGTCCCGGGTAACTCGCATGGCATCTGTCGTCATCGATTCGCACTCACCTCAGACGCTTACATACCGCCGCTTCACACCGCGGCTCTACACCAGCTCCGTCACCCGCACTGCCAGCTTGTCGCCCACCATCTCAAACTCGCTCCAACCCAGCAGCGTTCCGTTCAGGCGCAGCGGAACATCCCGGCCGAGTCCCCAATGGGCGTTGATCACCGAGCCGACGCGCAGCTGCAGCAGATCCGCCACCTTGAAGTCCGGCATGGTCAGGTCGACGGTGAGCAGGCAAGGTAGCCCGAGTACCCGCCTCCAGCGAACATCGTCCTCTTCCCCGTGGCCTGCCTCCGGCTTTCCCGCGGTCGCCAGCGGCGGAGCCACTACTAGTGCTGTCGCCATGCTTCCTGCCAGTTCTCTTGTTCAATCTGAATCAGAAACTTGCTAGAAACTCTCGCTTCGGTTGGGTTTCTTTCGCTGCGTGCAGAAGAGAAAAAGCAATCAAAAGACCGCGAAGGAGCACGAAGGGGAGGGTGGTCGACTGAGCCGCGATCCGCAAACTTCCCAGAAATCAGCCGATCGCCAACCTTCGCCTGTACGACTCGAAAAGGGATAAGCGATATCTCAGGACGAGCGAGCCTTGTGGGAAGAACCTCATGAAAATGGCTTAGGGACATCGATTTGTCCCCGGCGGCCACGCCGGAGACAAACCGGTGCGCATCTGCGTCTTCTACTACTTACTGTTTCAAAGCGATTGTGTCTTGCGTGATCTGATCGAATGTCGTCACCGCTTTCGCATCCGCCTCATACCCACGTTGTGCGACGATCAGGTTGGCAAACTCGGTGGCAATATCCACGTTCGACAACTCCAGCGAACCGCCCGAAATCGATCCCAGCTCTCCGCTGCCCGGAGCTCCCACCACGGGTGGACCTGAAGCCAATGTCGGCGTGTAATCAGTGCTGCCTTGCTGTTGCAGTCCGTTGTTGTTGGCAAAACTTGCCAGAGCCAATTCTCCCAGCGCTTGTGTCTTGCCATTGGTAAATGAACCGGTAATCGTTCCGTCCAGACCAATGGTGAAGCTGGCGAGCGAACCGCTGCTGCTGCCATCCTGCCCGATCGATGAAGTGCTGCTCGGAGCGGCCACTTGTGCGACTACCGGAGTGTTCCCGCTAAGCACATTCCAATTGAACGTCTGATTCGAAGCCCCGTCTGCAAATCCGGTGATGGGAATCGCCTTCACATCTGCCAGGGAGATGGCCGTTGTGGGCAGCTTAATTGTGTCCGTCGCCGCGAATGCGACGGATCCCGCATTGATCGTAAAGTCCCCTTGGGCCGATGTGAAGGGAACCCCAACCGTGGCCGTCCCCAGCGCACCGGTAACCGATCCGACTACCGTGAACTGAGTCGCACTCGTTGCAGTCAGGGTGAGGGTTTGAGGAACGCTCGTCGAAGTCACGGCCAGACCCGAGATCGTTCCATTTCCCACGTTTGCCGCGCCGCCGGTTTGCGGACCGTAGACCGGAGTCCCAGCCCCTCCGCTGGTTCCGATCAGCGTTCCATTGCCATTGAAGGTCAACGTGCCCGTGGCCAGAACCCCGGTTTGAGGAACTCCATTCACCGCATTAAGCTCCGCTGGCGGAAGGTTGAGACTGTAGCTCCATGTGTTCGGTCCCGTATTGGTGAAGTTATAGGTCAAAATGTGAGAGGCGCCGAGCGAGTCGTAAATCGTTACCGGCGTTGAAAAGGTGGCGCCCACGCCGGCGGCCGCGTTCAGGTTCGTGGTCAACGAAATGTTGCCGGTTGCGGTCGGAGGGCTGATTGTCCCGGCGCCCAGCTCCAGAGGCCCGATTCCAGCGCCTGTGTTCACGACTCCGTTGACTGCGGGATAGCCCAGCACCTGCTGTCCAGCCGAGGTCACCAGAAAATTGTTGGCATCCGTGGAAAAGTCGCCAGCCCGCGTGTAGTCGACGGTGCCGTTGGCATTCTGTACGGCGAAAAATCCATTCCCTTGAATGGCCACATCCGTGGGCACCCCGGTTGAGCTGACGCTGCCCTGCGTAAACAGCAAGGGCATGGACCCAATCTGGGTGCCAGCTCCCTCCTGAATCGGATCCCCTGAACCAGTAGTTCCCAGATTCTGGTAGAACAAATCGCTGAACAACACGCTGGTATCTTTGTAGCCCGTGGTGTTCTGGTTCGAAAGATTGTTGGCGATGGCCGACAGTGCAGTGGACTCAGCCGTCAAACCGGATAAGGGAATTGAAAAATTTGGCATTTTAAAACACTCCTTGGATCTTGCTGGTAAGGGCTGATAGAAACGGCGCCGAAAAGTTGGGCAACATTTGCGCCGCAGAGGGAACCGCCCCGGAAAACATCGCCGAGGCCGCAGCGGCAGCGGTGGGCGCCAGAGAATTTGCAGTCAGATTTGCCGGTGGGTTCACGCTGGGATTCAGCAGTGAACTCAACGGTGAGTTTGCCGCCGCGTTCGAATTGCCGCTCGTCGGCGAAGTCCCCGCGCTTGAGCCTGTCGTTGCGCTGCCCGCCGGAACGAATCCCTGCAACAACGTGTAGATCGAGGTAACTTCGCTGAGTTCGCTGAATTGCGCCAACTGCCCGACGAATTGCGACGGATCGACCGGGCTGGTCGGATCCTGATTCTGCAGTTGCGCTACCAGCAGTTGCAGAAACATGTTGTTCAAACTCTGGCCGGTCGGCAGACCGGTGAAGCCGGCGGCGTGGGCGTCGTTGGTGGTGTCGGAGTAACCGGGCTTGTGCTCATAAATGTTTCTCCTTAAGCGAGAATGCTGAGACCGCGTCTGCTGCCGTATTCACTTGCGCTTGTGCTCTCCACGGAATCGACGACCGGCTCCGCCAGCTGGGAATCGGAATATCCGCGCTGGGGAACAAAAACTCGCTGCTGAGAATCGCCACCGCCGGAACCATTCCCATTGCCCGAGGATGCGAATCCCTGCATAAAACTCACGCTGTTCAGCCGCAGGTTTTGCTGTTGCAGGCTGTTCGTGATGCCTGGCATCTCGTTCGACATCAATCCGCGCAAGTCTCCCTTTTCGCTGCCGATGACCAGACCCACATCACTTGCGTGAACCACCGTTCGCACGTCCACCGTTCCGAAAGCAGAGGTATTCATGCCAATCCGCATTTCGGACTGTCCCACCCGGCTCACCATTTGTGCCAATTGCACGGGGCCTGGGATCGTCGTCAGTGGCGTTGGAGGAGGAGCCGGAGCCATCATTGCAGGGCTTGCGGGTGCGGATGCGGGCAGCGCTTCCGGCTTCGCCGCCGAGTCGGCAGCCAGCGCCACCGGAGATGCTGTGATGCCGATCGCAGCCGGCGGTACCGGTGCGACGATTGTGGCCGGTTGCGAAGAAGCAACCGGAAGTCCGGTTATGCTTGGGTCGGTTTCCCGGTGGAGTGCTTGTGCGGTTTGTAAGTTTCCGCTGCTGGTTCCAGACAATGTATCCTTCGCGCTGGAATTCTGGGAGACCGCACCTTGCGAACTGGCTTGCGCGGCACTTGCTCCCTGCGTGCCAGCCGCGCTGGAATTCGTGAGGCCGGAATTTGTGAGATGGACCGCCGAAGCGTTCACCGGTGTAACGATCTTCGGCAGAGCCGAAGCCGCGGACTCCGTTCCCGGTCCGGCATTGGAGAAGAACACCGAAAATGGTGTCTGGCTCGCGATCGGCACCGTCGTCGCGGAGTTCGATACCGCCGCTTCAGTCGAAGTCGAGGCTGGCGTGCTCTGGCGTCCGCCTGCTGCGCGGACGGACGTGCTGTTCGGCGTGCTCGTCAACTGAGGAGCGGCAGTCGGAGCAGCAACCGGCAGCGGCGCTTTGCTCGCCAGCATCTGTGCCGCAAGATTCAAAACCGCTGCGCTGGGAGTCTGCGCGGTTGGAGCCTCTACGTTAGAGGCCAGGCGCGGAAGTATTTCCCGGGATTGGAAAGCTGGAAGTGACATTGCTCTGCGTACCATCGCTCGAAGCATTTGACTCGCCAGCTTGACCCGCATCGGCGGAAGACGGCAGGCCTTGTTGCGAGACGGCTTCAGGAAGAGCATTCGCTAACAGATTCGGCGAAGGCGTCGTGACATTCACTGTTTGATTTTGTGACGACAGCGTGGACGATGCCGACTGTCCGAATGCGCTCGAAAGCTGAGACGGGAGCGTATTCTCAGCCAGTACTACCGGTTCGACCGCTCCCCAATTATTTTGCAGGACATTCCAACTCGCGGTTGTGTTTGGGCTCGTCGGCACAGGGTTTGATGTTGTCGCCGGAGCCGTTACGTTAACCGTTGCAGTAGCTGTTTTCCCTGAAGCTTCTTGCCCATCAGATTCGGCAGACATTCCTGTTGCGTTGAAAATTCCTAAAGCTGACAGAGACGGAATTGCGGAACTTAGACTTGCCGAGCCCGGCGAAGGGTTAAGAGCTGAAGCGCTAGGAACCGCAGTGCCAGCCGTGGCAGCGCCGAAACGGCTCGCCGCCAATGCGGGCTGAATACTTCCGCCCGCAACCGTAGGAGTTTGCGCAGCAGCGCTAGCGGTAGCTGGGCTTGCTGGGAAGCTAGGTTGCGGCAGGCCTGATTGCAGTACACTCGACTGCGGGGTGCTCGCTTGTCCAGATAAAGATTGTTGAACACTCGTCTGCAAAAAACTGGCTGGCACCCCGTTCGCCTGCAGCAAATTCGGTGACACATTTGGTTGCGGTGACACCACTGCAAGCGGAGTCGTTGTCGCAACCGGAATCCCCGTTGTCGTAGTCGAAATCGCTGGCACGATCGCCAGTGTCAGCGGCACTGCTGTCACGGCAATCGGTTGAGGCAGCGGAGAATTCACTACTACAGCCCCGGCTAACGCCACAGCCAGACTGTTGTTCGAGGCAGAGTTGCCCGTCGATTTCCTGAGTTGAGCAGTCCCCAAAGCCACAGCTCGCACATTGAAATTATTCCCAAATCCTAGGGTTGCATTCGTTATTCCCGAGGCTGATCCATTCGAATCTGATAAGTCAGATCCCTGACCGTTGCCGCTCCCACTCTGCGGCGTGGCCGATCGCTCCTGCGCCGCCGCAAGCGCCGCCGCAAATCCCCCCGATCCGCTCGCGCCTGAAAAAGATGGCGAAGCCGAAGCCGACGTCAGCGCAGAAACGTTATTCGCCAGCGACTCAAGCATGGGCATCATAATGACGGCCTCCCGCTGTTATGCGAAGGCTCGCTGTCACTCAATGCATTCGCGTGGCCAAGAATCGAACGGATTGCCGATCGGCGACCCGAAACTGCAAACACCGTGCATTCAAGTCATTCCGGGTTCTTGCCGACGAAAGAAGAGGAAAGAAGGAAGGAGCCACGCACCATCGAACCCGCGCACTGGGCAAAGTGTGACCTCACACCCGGCAACTTTAGCTCCGCCGCAAGTATTCGCGCCTCATCAGAAACAAATCGTCCAAACTTCTCTGCTCCCGCCGCGCCGCATCCTTCTTATGTAGGTGAAGCTGCTGATCGCGCAGGCTCTCCAGCATCTCCCGCGCCCGGCGCGCCTGCTGAAAAATCTCTCGCTGTTGGTCGCGCAGTTGTTGCACCCGCGTCAGTTGCTGTTCGAACTCCCGCCGCCGTCGCAGCAGTGATGCCTCGCGAAGCAAGCCGAATTGCAATTCGGCCGCGCTGGTGCCCGAACTTAGCTCCTCCATCTCCATCGACCGCAGCTCTTTCGTCTGCAAATCCATTTGTTCAATCAGGTGCTGCGCCCGCGCCACCTGCTGGTTCGCGGCGCGCAGCCTTAATTCTTGTTGATGTTCCATGCTCTGCCGGTAATGCAGCACCGTTTGTAGCGGAAAATGGAAAGGCATGGCTTACCCCGGCAACGCCAGCAGCTTGGCGATCGTCTCCGCCAGCGGTGCGGCCTCTCCCGGCTTCTGCATTCGAAAATGGTCAAGCTCGGGAATTAACGTCAGCGCCTTGTCGAGCGTCGGATCGCTTCCTTTTTGATATGCGCCAATGCGAACCAAATCTTCCGATGCGCCATAGGCCGCCAGCAGCCGCCGCAAATTCTGCGCCTTCTGCAAATGCAGCCGGCGACGCCACCGCCGACATCAGCCGGCTCACGCTGTCCAGTACCGCAATCGGAGGATAGTGGCTGCGCACCGCCAACCGCCGGTCCAGCATGACGTGCCCATCGAGCAACGCGCGCGCTCCATCGACCAGCGGATCTTGCTCATCGTCGCCTTCCATCAGCACCGTGTAAAAAGCGGTAATGCTGCCTTGCGCGTAGCGTCCTGCCCGCTCGATCAGACGCGCCAGCATGGTGAAGCACGACGGCGTGTAGCCTTTAGCTGTCGGCGGCTCTCCCGCCGATAATCCGATCTCCCGTTGCGCCATCGCCAGCCGCGTGAGCGAATCCACCACCAGCAAAACCTGTTTGCCTCGGGAACAAAAATATTCGGCGACAGCTGTGGCGGCCAGCGCGGCACGAATCCGCAGCAGGGGAGACTGGTCCGAAGTCGACACCACCACGCAAGCCCGCTTGCATCCCTCCTCGCCCAAAGCGTTCTCCAGAAAGTCGCGCACCTCCCGCCCGCGCTCTCCCACCAGCCCCAGCACCGTGAGGTCGGCATTGGTGTTGCGCGCCATCATGCCGATCAGCGTGCTCTTGCCCACTCCGCTGCCGCCGAAAATTCCCACCCGCTGCCCGCGCCCGCAAGTCAGAAATCCATCGATCGCTCGAATTCCGCAGCCCAGCGGCTCGCTGATCGGGACCCGCTCGAACGGCAAAGGAGCGGCAGCATCGAGCAATCGATATTCGTTGCCACCATAGCCTCCAAGCGCGTCCAGCGCTTCCCGCTGCCGTCGATCACTCGCCCCAGCAGCCCCTCGCCCACTCGAATCGTCGGACGCTCTCCCCACGTCAATAACTCGGTCTCCATAGCGGACCCCCTGGGGCAACTCCAGAGGCATCGACAGTACCGTCGTGCCGCGAAATCCAACAATTTCGCCACGTAGCACGCGCCCCTGCGAATCGGTGATCTCGCACAGTTCACCCACCGAGCAGAACGGTCCTCTGGATTCAACCAGGGGCCCCACCACCTGCGTCACGCGTCCCTGCCATCGCATCCCCGAGCAGGACTCCAGCCGCGCGAAATAGGGAGCCAGCAGCGCCTCCGGGCTCATCACTGTGCCTTCGTCCTTCGTCCGGTCCTGAATCCTTAGATCTTTATTCTTAAATCTTCAAAAACGATTTATCTTTATTTCGGACGCGCGGCCAGCAAGTCCGTTAAGCCCTCCTCAATTTCCTTGAGTTGTCCTTCCAGGCCGAGATCGGCGGTCCCCATGGAGGTTCGCAACCTGCAATGGTCGGGCTCGAGCGCTGGATCTTCCACGATTTCAAGCGGCTTCCCCGCCGGCATGACCGCGGCGAGTTGCCGCCGCCAATCCGAGGCTCTCTGCGGATGGACCAGCAGAGCGACTTCGGTGGCGCCTTCGATTTTGTCCAGCGCTACCTTCACCACACCCATCAACAGCAGCGGATCCACCTGCGCCTCGCGGTGCAGTATCTTCCGCGCAATACTCAATGCCAGTCGGACGGCTTCTTCTTCGAGTCTCCGGTAATAGACCGCGCGGTCTTGGGCAAAATCCGTCACTGTTTTGGCCACCGCGGCACGCTCGCGCACTAGTTGCTCTTCAAACTTGGCACGTTGCTCCGCCTCACCCTGCTGGCGTCCCAACTCGCGCATCTGCGCATCCCGCATCGCCGCGCTCGCTGCCGCTGCCGAAGCGTCCGGCGCTGTTTTGCCGAGTCCGGCGCGTCCTGCGGGCAAAGTATTGTCGGCTCCCGTTCCCTCCGGTGACACCTCGGTGTAAGGAAATGGCACCACGATAGCTGGCTCGATTGACACCGCGGATGCGGGCTCGGGCGAAGCCCATGCCGGGCTAGCTGACGAACTCATCTTCCGTCTCCTGGCTCAAATTCAGCTTGCCTTCGGCTTCCAGCTTGCGCGCGATCGCTACCGTCTCCAGTTGCGCCTTATTGATCTCCCGGCTCTTTACTGGTCCCAGCACTTCCATGTCTTCCTTCAACATTTCCACCGCTCGCGACGACATGGACTTGAAGATAAAATTCTTCAACTCGTCCGTAGCACCGCGCAAAGCGGTCGCCAGCGTTTTCTTGTCCATCTGCCCCAGCAACTCGCGGATGCCGCTCTCGGGAATGGTCAGCAGATCTTCAAAGGTGAACATCAGGTTCCGGATGGAGAGCGCCAGCTTCGGGTCTTCTCCCTCGATGGATTCCAGGATGGTTTTCCCCACCGCCACGTCGAGCCGGTTCATCAGATCCGCCACGCCGCGCAGTCCGGCGTAGGCTCGCCGGCTCTGCTCGCCCAAAGTCTCCAGACGTTTGTGCAGAACCACCGAAACCCGCTCCGCCATCTCCGGCGAAAATTGCCGCAGCTGGGCCAGGCGCTTGATGGGCTCGGCGCGCAGCTCGGGCGGCAGCTTCATGAGCACGGTCGATGCCTGCTTCGATTCCAGGTGCCCCAGAATCAGCGCAATGGTTTGAGGATGTTCTCCTTCGATGAATTTTGCCAGTTGCTGCGGATCGGCCTTGCGCAGCGAGTCGAGCTTGGCCCCGCTAAGCTCGGCTGCCCGTTTGACCTGGCGCAATAAGTCTTCCGCCCCTTCTTTTCCAAAGGCCTTCACCAGCACCTTGTTCGCATAGTCCATTCCCGCCTGGGTGATGTAGTCGCCGGTCGCAATCAGGCGGTCGAATTCCTCGAGTACCGCCAATCCGGCCGCGGGCTCGACTGAACTGATGGTTGTAATTTCCTGGGTGATCTCCTCCACTTCCGCTTGCGGTAGATGGCGATAGATTTCTCCCGCCGTGTCTTCTCCAAGAAGCACCATCAGGATGGCGGCTTTGCGCAGGCCGGTAAATTGGTGGGCGGTCACTTGTCGCTGTCCTCCCGCACCCAGGATTCGACCAGACGGCTGGCCGCCACCGGCTCGGCTTTCACCTTCTCGGCGAGCATCTTCTTTAATTGCGTAGCCCGCTGCCCATCGCCCTCAGGCTTCCCGTCGGCCGAAAGCGGAACCCCTGCGGCCGAAAAAATCTGCGGCGAAGTCTTTCCGATCTTTCCTGGCAACTCGCGAAACGCCGTCAGAATTTGCTTCTTCACGGGACGCAGCATCAGGAAATAGACCACCAGAAACAGCGCGGCCAAGCCCACATAACGCAACAGCCAGGCCCAGGGTTCGATGAGCTTGCGCCAGCGCTCAAACTTGCTGGGTGGTGGAATAATTTCAAGCGGCAATTCCTGGAAGGAAATATTCTCCACCGCCAGCACGTCGCCGCGTTGCGCATCGACGCCAATCGCTGCCCGCGCCAGTTGCTCCAGTTGCTTCATCTCGTCGGCCGTGCGCTTGCGCCGCGTGCTCACCCGCTTGCCGGCCTGCTCGGTGACGTCGACCGCATCGTCGACCAGTACGGCTGCCGCAATCCGGCGCACCCTTCCCGCCGGCTCGAGGCTGCGATGCACGTTCTTGCTGATGGCATATGTCGTCGAATCCGATTTCGAAGAAGACTGCTCCGTGCCCAGCGCGAAAGTTCCCGGCGCCGTTACGGCTGGCGTTGCCGGAGCCGCGCCCGGCGCGGCAGGCGTCGTAGCTGGTGCAGTCGCGGCCGGAATGTTGCTCGCCGTGCCCGGCACTCCCGCCGGTGCGCCGCCCGTCGAACTCTCTTCGGTATGTTCCTGGGTCAGCGCGGTAGGAGTCTTGGGATCATAGGTTTCCTGCGTATCTTCGCTCGTTCCCAGGTCATACTCCACATGAACGCTGGCCCGCACATGCTCGGCGCCCACCACGGGTTCAAGAGTATGCACCAGCGTCTTCGCCAACTCCTCATCCGTAGCGAATGCCCGTCCTCCCGCGCCGTCGCGACCATGCAGCAGCGGCAGGTTGCTGTCGGCGTCGACCACTGTCACATTCTCCGGATGCAGCCGGTCGACCGCGCTCGCCACCAATTGCGGAATCGCCAGCTGCGCCTGCTCCGACAAGCGGCCGCTGCGTGTCTTGAGAATCACCGCTGCTTTCGCCTCATGCTCCTGCTCGGTGAACAGCGATTCCTGGGGCAGCACCAGGTGGACCCGCACTGCTTCGACTTCACTGAGCGTGGCCAGCGTGCGCTCCAGTTCGCCCTCGAGGGCGCGCTGGTAATTCACCTTCTCGGTGAAATCCGAGCCCGCCCAGTTGGGTGTGTCGAACAGTTCAAACCCCATGCGGGCATTGCGCGGCAACCCCGCTGCTGCCGTTTCCAGCCGGCTCGCGTCAAGTTTGTCTTCCGGCACCAGCAGGGTTCCGCCATCGGGCGAAATCTCGTGCGGAATGTTTTTCGCTGCCAGCCGCGCCGCCAGCGCCTGCGCGTCCTCCGGACGCAGCCCGGAATACAGCGTCACGTATTTCGGCTGGCCCAGCAGCGCGGCGAAGACCCACACCGTTCCCGCAACCAACACTGCGCCCGCGAGCAGCCAAAGCTTATGCCGGAAGCTCAGGCCCTTGAAGAAATCCCCCAGGCGATGCGTCAAGTCGTCGAAGGATTGGATTTTGTTGTCGGCCATCGCTGTCCCAGTCGCCGGGAGGACCTTTCGCTCCAGCCGAGTTCGGTGGCCCGGTTCGTCCCTACTTCAAAATTTGTGTCTGCTCTAGAATCGACTGGCAAACTAGCTGGCAGAACTTCCTGCGAACTGCCTGTGAATTTTCTGCGAACTCCCCGCAACCGGCCATTTAAAACTGCATGCGCGAAATCTCCTGATACGCCGAAACGATCTTGTTGCGTACCTGCATCATCAGCTGAAACGACAGGTCCGCTTTCTCCACCGCGATCAACGCGGTGTGCACGTCCGTGCCGTTGCCTTCGAGCACGCTCGCGACCTTGGTTTCCGCCTGCGAACTCAGGTGTCCCATCTCGCTCACCGCGTCCCGCAACGTGCTCGCAAAATCTCCGCCCGCTGCCGACGGAGATTCTTCGACCGCGCTCTCCGCAGCAGGTAGGATACGCGGGGAAGACACTGGACTGCTCATTGTTCTCCACCCCGTGCTCCGCCTTCGTCCTTCACACTCGTTATACGCGCCATGGATTTCCCGGTTTCTTAACTGTCTCTTAATCGATTCACTTGAGTTGCTGTCCGGTTGAGTTACGCTTTCTGCTTCATCGCGCCAGCAAGAGATCGCTCAGCTCAAAATCTGCAACGACTGCTGCAGCATGGTCTTGGCCGCCTGCACCCCGGCGGCGTTCAGCTGATATGCCCGTACGGCGCTCAGCAGATCGGCCATCTCCATCACCGGATTCACGTTCGGATACGTCACATACCCTCCTCCATCCGCATCGGGATGCCCCGGCTCATAACGCCGCGGCAATGGCGTCGGGTCGGCCAGTACCCGCTCCACCCGCACTCCGCCATCCGGAGTTCCCTTGTGCAGATGGGCCAGCATCATGGGAAAGCACGGCATCGGCTGCGCCCGGAAGACCAGCAACTGTCTGCGGTAAGCCCCGCCCTGCGCGGCGCGGGTCGTCTCGGCGTTGGCCATATTCGCGGCCACCACCTCCGCCCGCCAGCGCTCGGCTCCCAGCGCCGACCCGCTCATTTCCAACATGCCAAACAGGTTCATGACGACGTACCTCCAGAGTTGATCGCTTGCGAAATCCCGTGAAACTCATCCTTCAACAGCTGAATGCCCAGGCTGTACTTCATCTGGCTTTCGGCCAGCAGCAGGCTTTCGCGCTCAACGCTCACGTTGTTGCCATCCGGCCGTTCGATCAGTCCGCGGATGTGCCGTACTACAGGCGTGTACGCGGCATATTCCAGGTCCGTCATCTCGCTCGCCGCGGCGTGCACGCTTGACCGCATCAGCTCGGCATGGAAGTCGAGATCGCGGGTGCGATAGCCCGGCGTATCGATGTTCGCCAGGTTCGCCGTAATCAGTTTGTGGCGGGCCACATCCACATCGAGATAACGGCTCAGTGCCCCGGTCATCGGAGTATCAATCATGGACATAACTGCTCCAGCTCGGCAGCCCGTAGCTGCGGATTTTGTTTCGCACGGTGCGCAGGCTCACGCCCAGAAGTCCCGCGGCCCGCGAGCGGTTTCCGCCCGTCGCCTGCAGCGTCATCTCAAGCAGCCGCCGCTCCATGTCTTCGAGAGAGACTCCAGCGCGCAAACGATCATCGGATACGGCGCCACTCGGCACACGCTCGCCGCGAAGCTCTGTGTCGGGGACAACGTCATCGTGCGGCGGCGAGAAGTTTTTCTGCAACAAATTTTCCTGGGTCCCCGCATCCTCCCAGAGCAAACCTTCCAAGCTTTCTTGACCAATCTCGCTGCCGGTCGCAAGCGTCACAGCACGGCGCAAGCAGTTCGCCAGCTCTCGCACATTGCCCGGCCAGTTGTGCGCTTCAAGCCTCGCGAGAAATTCCGGAGTCAGGCGCAGAGTTTTGTTTTTCGCCCCATAGAGCCGCAGAAAATATTCGGCCAGCTCCCGGACGTCCTGCGGCCGCTCGCGCAATGGCGGCAAACTTAAAGGAATCACATTGAGCCGATAGAAAAGGTCCGCGCGGAACTTTCCTTCCTTCACCATTTCCCCCAGCGTGCGGTTTGTCGTCGCAATCACGCGCAAGTCGACGTGAACCGTTCGCGTATCGCCGAGCCGGTCAAACTCCCGCTCCTGCAGAACACGCAGCAACTTCGGCTGCAATCCCAGCGGCATCTCGCCCACCTCGTCGAGCAGCAGAGTGCCGCGATGCGCCAGCTCGAAGCGTCCCGGCTTCGCCACCATCGCGCCAGTAAACGCGCCGCGCGCGTAGCCGAACAGTTCGCTTTCGAGCAGCGTCTCGGGAAACGCCGCGCAATTCACCGCCACAAAAGCATGATCGCGGCGCGGGCTCAAGCGATGGATCAGCCGCGCCACCATCTCCTTGCCAGTCCCGCTCTCGGCTTCAATCAGCACGTCCGCATCGGTTGCCGCGACCTGCCGCGCCAGAGCGAGCGAGCGCAGCCAGCGCGCCGCATGTCCCACCAGCCCTTCCTGGGCCTCGGCTTGGGTTCGCGCTTGCACCAGAATCCGCTCTGCCGCTTGTTCCAGCTGTTCAAACGACACTGGCTTCACCAGATAATCGCAGGCTCCATCTTTCATCGCCGCCACGGCGTCGGGAACGTTGGCAAACGCGGTCAACAGCACCACCGCCGTGTGCGGAGCGAGCGCTCGCGCCTCGCGCATTACCGAGAAGCCGTCCGCTCCCGGCATGCGAATATCGGTGACCACGAGGGGGTGCAGAACCCGGCGGAATTTTTCGAGCGCCTCGTCCGCGTTCGCCGCCGTGTCCACCTGCCAGTCGCGCCGCAGGAAGTGCGCTTCGAGCGCCGCCCGCATCCCGGCTTCGTCATCGACCACCAGAACTCGATTCATCCCTCAGCCTCCTCGGTCGGATATTCGTCAGTCAGTCCTTCGCCGCGCCGAAGTTCATTTCCCAGAGGAAGCAGCAGCGCAAAACTTGCGCCCGATCCCGGCCGATTGCTCGCTGCCAGCGAGCCGCCGTGCTGTTCCACGATCTTGCGGCACACCGCGAGCCCCAGCCCCGGACTGCCCGGGCGTGTGCTGAATCCAGGTTCGAAAATTTTTGCGGCCTGCCGAGCGTCGATTCCCGGTCCGGTGTCGTTCACCGAAATCACCGCGGCGCAGCCGCTCCCGTGGCGCGTGCGGTGTCCGGAGATCTCGACCCAGCCGCCGCCCGGCATGGCCCGCAGCGCATTCAGCACAAGATTGAGCAGAACCTGTTCCAGACGATGGCGGTCGGCGACGAACCACACGCCCTGCAGCCGGTTACGCAGGCACAACTCGACTCTGGCCTGCCGCGCCATGGGAACGAGAAACCCCCCAGCCCAATCGAGCAGCAAGCCCAAGTCGACGGGCACGCACTGCGGCGCGGGTAGGCTGTGGAAATGCAAAACGTTATTCACTGTCGCTCCGAGAGTTCGCAGGCCGGCTTGAACCTGCTCCACCCACAGGTGGCACTCCTGCGGAAGCGCGGCCGCGGCCAGCAATCCGGCAAACAGCTCCAGGCTGCCCAGCGGGTTGCGGATTTCGTGCGCCAGAATCGACGCCATCTCCGCCAGCGCCTGCTCGCGGCGCAATTTTTCGCGCTCCTGCACCAGGCTCTTGGCGTCGCTCACATCGCGAAGAATGAAGATGGAAACCGGCGCGGCGTCCGATTGACTTGCCGAGTTCGTCGCAGACTGCCCATCGGGAACTGCGGCATGTCGCACGGCCAGCCAGCGCTCCGTCCGTTCGTTACTCTGGTGGCCGTCGCTGTCGCGGCGATCGGGCAGACGCAACTCCAGTTCGCCGTGCCCCTCGCGGGCGCGATTCAAGAGATCGAGCAATTCTGCCGAAACTTCCGACAACGATGAAGATGAAGATAACGACAATGATGAGGATATGGATGGTGACTGCGGCAATCCGAGCAATCTCCGGCCCTCGGGATTCAGCAACGAAATGCTGCCGTCGGATCGTTCGACCAGCACGCCGCAGGGAAGGCCTTCGAGAATCCGGTCGAGATGCTCGCGCATCAGGCGATTCTCCGACAAGCTGCGCACCAGCCCTGCATTGCTCTGTTCTAACTCAGCCCGCAGCCGAACCACTTCGCAGCGCAGCTTCCCGTACGAGCGTTCGAGCGAATCGGCGGCTTCCGCAAACGTCCGGAAGGCTTGCAGCAGAAACTGTTCATGGCCTGCCTGTGAAATTCCGCTCGCGCCAGTTTCGGAGGCGACCATTTCTCCAACCGTTCCGGCGCCCATTCCCGCGACGGCCGGGTAGGAGCCCGAAACGTCACTGGAGAATTCTGCCGGCATGGGCAAGGAGGTCATGTATGCAGGCAACATTTGCACGGTTCGTGCCAGAGTGAAGGGCTGTGGCTGAGATTATCCTCAGCTTGCCAGTCCGGCGCACGAAGGGTTGCGGCTTGCGGACTGCAAAGAGCAGAGCTCGAAAGGGAAATAAAGATGCTCGGGCCGCACTGTGTCGCCCTTCTCGATCAGAATCGACGCTCTTTCCATCACGTGCTGCAATTCGCGCACGTTGCCTTTCCAGGCATGGCACTCGAGCCTTTGCACCGCTTCGCCGCTCAAACGCGGACAAGTCCCATTCGTCGCGGCCGCCATGCACTCCAGAAAATGTTCCGCCAGCGGGATGATGTCGCCGTGGCGCTCGGTCAGCGGCGGCAGCTCCAGAGGAAAGGCCGAGAGCCGGTAGAAAAGATCCTCGCGGAATTCTCTTCTGCCGGCGCGCCCCGCGAGATCCACGTTGCTCGCGGCAATGACCCTAACGTCCACCCGTGTCACTTCCGCTGTTCCCAGCCTCTGCACTTCTTTTTGCTCCAGAAAGCGCAGCAGCTTGGCCTGCATGCCGAGCGGCAACTCGCTCACTTCGTCGAGGAACAGCGTTCCCCCGTGCGCCGCCGGAATTCTTCCTAGCTGCGACTGCACCGCGCCGGTGAACGCTCCCCGCGAATAGCCAAATAGTTCGGACTCGACCAGCGCTTCCGGAATCGCGGCACAGTTGACTGCGACGAAAGGTTTCGCGGCCCGCGGACTCAGCGTGTGTAACGCGCGCGCTACCAGCTCCTTGCCGCTTCCCGTCGGACCTGCGATCAGCACGGTCGTGGTGCGGGGCGCCACCAGCCGAGCCATGCGATAGACCCGCCGCATGCTTTCGCTGCGCCCGATCATTCCTGGCAGCGGCTCGAACTCGGGAAATCTTTCAATCGTCTGCGGATTTTCTTCCGGCGTCGAGTCTTGTTCTACACTTCTCAAGTTCGCTGCAGTTTCCGCAGACGAAGACAACTTAGAGTTGGGAGCCGAAGCGTCCGCATCCGAATCGAGCAGCACCACCTGCGTTCCCGGGAACCTGCGCTGAATGATCGCGATCAGTTCGTCGGTGTCGAGGTCGGGAACCCGGCGGTCGAGAAACAGCACCTGCCAGTCTCCTTTTTCGAGCTTCGACAGCGCTTCGGCGCCGCCCAGCGCCTGTTGTACCGGACGGCAGCGTCCATTCAGGTTGTGCAGCACCTGGTCGCGAAAGGCGCTGCTTGCGCTGGCGATGAGCGCCCCGCCCGCCACCCGTGTCATGGAGGGGAAAGTTGTCATGAGTGTCATTGCGTCTCCCAAGAACGAAGAACCAGGTTGGAATTCCGGTTAAGAAAAGTGATCAGAAAAAATCGACTAGGGAAACTCTGATTAACCTCAGTTTTGTCATTTCGAGCGAAGCCGAGAAACCTGCTTTTCGGGCTGGAGGCAATCAGAGTTTCCTTAGGAGTTCTTGCGTGAAATACCAGGCAGCCTGATGCTTAACGTTTCCTGCTTGCCGTCCCACATTCGTTGCCACTTGGCGCCGCAGCGCTCGAAGCCGGCTTGCGCGACCAGCAAACCCAGTTCAGGCCGTGAAGACGGCTGGCGCGATTCGTCGTTTGCTTCCCAAAGGATTCGCAGCGAGTCTCCGGTTGGTGCCGCGCCCGCTTCGATCTTTACTGCGCTTATCTTCGCAGTGCTGATCTTTATCGCGCTGCCTTCGGCCGCGAGACTCAACAGAGAATCGAGGAGCCGGAACGCGATGCCGCCCAGCTCTTGTCTTCTCGCCTTTATTACCGAAATAAAAAAGCAATCGAATTCTATTTCCATGCGGATGGCTTTCGACTCAGCTACCGGCTTGAGATCGTTCACGGTTTCGCGCAGGATCGCCGCGAGGTCCGTCATTTCGTTCGGTATTTCATTCTCATCTTTGTCCAGGCCATCGGCGACTTCGCGGATCGCCTCGACCAGCGCCCGCATGCGCTCGGTCAGTGCAAGGCCGTCGCGCAGCCCCTGCCGGTATTGCTCCGGAGTGCGACTTCCAGCCAGCGCTACCTCGATCGAGCATTGCAATCCGGTCAGCGGCTGGTTCAGCGCATGCAGCAATTGTGCAAGCGGGCTCCGGCCCGTGATCTCCTCAACGGCGAGAGGCGCGCCGATTTGCAGGGGAGTCATGCTGTCACTTCCGCGCTGCCCAGTTCGTAACCCACGCCGCGCACCGTGTGGATCAGCTTCCGCGGATGCCCATCATCCACCTTCCGCCGCAGGTAATTGATATAAACATCCACCACATTGGTAGTAGTGTCAAAAGTGAGGTTCCAGACGTGTTCGATGATCATGGCGCGGGAGACTTGGCGGCCGGCGTTGCGCATCAGATATTCGAGCAGGGAAAACTCTTTGGTGGTTAGATCGATGCGGCGGCCGGCGCGCTCAGCGCGGTGTTCGACGCGATCGAGTTTCAGGTCTTCGACCACCAGCACGGACTCCGATGGGAGATGGCTTCGGCGCAGCAGGGCGCGGATGCGGGCCGAGAGTTCGCTGAAGGAAAATGGTTTGGGGAGATAATCGTCGGCTCCGGTGTCGAGGCACTGCACCCGGTCTTCGACCTTGCTTCTCTGAGTCAGAACCAACACTGGCAGGCTGGGACGGCGCAGACGAAGATGGCGCAACACGCTCACGCCATCGAGCTTGGGTAGATTTAAGTCGAGGATGACAAGATCGTAATCAATCTCGCTACCCATGGCGCGCGCCTGATCGCCATCTTCCGCCACATCGACCGTGTAGTGTTCCCCGAGCAGCCCCTGGCGCACAAAACTGGCCAGAGCCGCATCATCTTCGGCAATTAGGATTCTCATGAGCGGGCCTTAAGTACAGCCCGATTCTAATTAGAGAAGCCTCAAAGCGAGCTTAAACTCTGCGCGCACGAAAGTGTATGCTTCCGGAATTGGATGAAGAGGTCAAAAAGGGATAACAACAACTGAAGAGCGGGCCGCGTCATGTTTCTTCGATCGAGCTGCGCCAAGGGAATGGCCCCACTCAAGCCAAAGGATGGCTTGAATGGGCCACCTGCCACCGCAACGAATCGCTCTTTCTCCAGAGTACGCAAATAAACATGAACAACTGTTTCGTCGATCCACAGCCCTTCTAGGTTGCCATCATGAAACTGACTGTAATTCTTCATCTGCGGGCGCCTCTTTTCGACCTTAAAAACTTCGTTAGTCAGCCAGTCGCTGTTGTCGAACTCCGTGGTGCTGTTGGCGTAGGTGGCGATGTGCAGGCTGCCAGCGTAGGCTTCGCCGCGCGTCCAGGTGCCCAGCCAGCCGCTGCCGCCGGGCGTGAACTCGTCGATGTTTCTGCCGCTCAAGTCGTAGATGAAGTCGCGCGTTTGCCCGTTTACCGTGGCCCGCACCCGATGCCCTTCGGCATCGTAAACGTAACACGCAGTTGCCGTGGAACACTGGCCCATGGTGCCGTTCACCTGGACGATGCGATTCTCGGCATCGTAGAAGTAGCTGTGGCCCAGACCGGCGCCGTCGTTGGTCACGTTGCCCGCCGCATCGTAGCGTGAAACCCTTGGAAGTTCACGGCAGCATCGTGCCCACCCTTGCAAACTGCGCAAGGATGGGTCAGCCTCAGTCAGCGCTAGCAAAGGTGGGCCAGCCCCCGAGATATGCCTCCTGCTCTGAGCCCGAGACGGCACAAGCGGGCAACGAGAGCCGCCAATGTGGGAGCAACAACAACGAACGCCACCGTAAGCATAACTGTTGCACTAGCTTTGTTCTGCGCAATGCGTGGGAACAGATAGAGTAAGGGGATAACACAGTAAAACAACAAAGAGATCGGGATAGTGAACGTGAGGAGTTTCGATGTCATTGCGGAGCTCCGTCGGAAGCAGACCTACGATAAACGGCGAAATAATAGGCGACTGCGCCGACCCAGTTTAGTAGCAGCAATACGACGAACCAAAGCTTCTTCATGGAGGACGGCGAGCGGTCCAGGCGGAGCCAGTACCAGGCCATCCCAATCCAAAGGTAGAGCGCAGATGACGCTCCAATGACCCCAACCACTGTACCCAGGATTTTATACGCTGTTCCATCCTGGATGAAGAGGCCACCTCGGTATGACAACATGACATTGGCAATCACGCCCAGCACTAGGAGAAAAGCGCTGACTCCGGCGGAGAACGCAAATAATGTCTTGGATCGTGGCTGTTGGAGCCAATGTCTCTCACTCATAATGGCGCTGTTCATATCCGTATCCTCCGCGATTCTGCAAACCCAATCGAGGATTTGCGTCGCTACTGGGGGTTGAATAGATCCTTCACCTTGTCAAAATCCACACCTACCTCGAACCCAACAACTAGGACTCCTGCGTCGATTTCTGCACCTACACCGAAATCCCCCTTAGACAATGTGCCTTCTGCTCTTTCTGTTCCTAACATTGCCGATGACGAATGTTCAACTTCGGGATTAGCCAAAGCCTCTCCGTTCTTCACGGTCACGTTCTCGGTGGAAGTTTGCGGGCCTAGTATGACCTTGCCGACGTTCACGCCAGCTTGCGCCTCTTTGGTTGCTGACACAGACGTTCCGTCGGTCGTCACCGTCATCGTTGATTTCACGTCGGCCCCGACCTTCGCGCCGACCTTTAGAGGACTCTTTGCTTTCCCGATATGCGCCTCAACCCCGACCTCCAATGCAACTCCTACTGCACCCTTCGCGTAGAAAACTCCGGCGAACTTTTGCCACCAAGATTTATCTTGCGCCAACCCGTTGGCCTTGGCTTTTGGGTCCGTCTGCCAAGAGGCGTCCGGCCCTTCGTGCCCGTCGGGGTCGCCTACCGTGGTGGGGTTGTTCTGGACGTAGCTGTAGAGATTCAGACTCTGCGGATTGGCAAAGTGCGCGTAGGGAACATCGACCGGCTTCTCTGCCCAATCCGGCGTCAGGAACCGCCCCATCGTCGACGTGTAATATCTTGCCCCGAAGAAGTCGTTGCCAGATTCCGCATCGCGCTCTTTGCCGGTGAAATGAATTGGAGTCACCTCGGTGCCGGTACAGGTCTTCGCCAAAGGACGTTCACCTAATTTTATTTACTGCCTAGAAATTTGGGATCAGTCCCGTCTGTCCCCGGTTTTCCCATCCCCGGTTTTCCTCCCGCCGCGAGGATGGGGCAGACTTCGTCGGGGTGCTAGTAAGGTAGGTCAGCCCCCAAACGCTCACCTGCGCAAACGTTTCGTGAGTTGCTGCAAGATTAAATAAGCCGCGTAGGCAAGCGAGGGAAGGGTCACAACCCCGCACAATGCTAAAAGCGATTCTGGTCCAGGAGACCATCTCGACTGTGGGAAGTACAACGCCACCAGTGCGCCCACGACAAACAAGGCCCATCCAACCGCGAGGCCCCGCTCTATTTTTGTCCTCCACACCCGATCAGTCAGCTGCTGCTTCGCAGTCCCTATCTGTAAACTGTCCCGGCGACGTTTGACCGCCCGCCCGTAAGATGTCCCGAGGGCGTAGGCGATTGAAGAAGCAATCAGAACCAAACTAAGGACAAGCATCACGGCTATCGTCCAACGGCGAACCAAGTGCGTTGGGAACCCGAGCAAGAGAACGACGCCGAGAAAATAAAGCCCCCAACCGGCGATGAGCATTCGTTTAAGCATAGGCAGCCTCTCAGTTGTCCTCATCCGAAGGTCCCCCGGTATCGGAGCCGCCGACGCTGGTGGCGCTAGTTGTCGGAGGCGGCGGGACCGGTGGGGGAGGTGGTGAGGGAGGGACTATCTCGTCGTGTACGTTAGAAACGAAATCCTTCCACGCCGCTATTCCCCCAGTTGTGGTTCCAGCCTCGAAGCCGCCAAGCAAGACGGCACCCTCTTCGGCACCGACGCCCCTTTCGTTCTCGGAAGAATTAACACTCGTGTCCCCGGCACCCCGCGACAAATTTGTCCCGGTCGGATGCCAAGTATCGTCGCCAGCCCTAGTGGTTACACCCGCAGTGTCAGCAGCCACTACTGTCTGTTCAGCGCCTCTGCTCCCGCCAATTTTGGCCCCGCCTATACTCGCCTCTGCGCTTGCTTCGACGGATTGCGTAAGCGAAATATTGGCGTTTCCTCCGTCTCCCATCGACAACTTAATTGTATTCTTGTAGGCGATCCCGATTTTTTGCTCACCTTCACCAGCTTTGCCTTTTTCATAGAAGCCGGCGCCCACCGTTACCTTCGTATACAAGGAGCCAGCAAAGGTCTTCAAGTCCTGCCAGGCTTGTGCCCAGTCCTTTCCATCTGGGTCAACATACATCAAGGGATTGTTGCGAGTGTAGGCGTAGCGATTCAGGCCTTGCGGGTCCAATATATGCTTGAGCTTGATGTTGCCCGGATCCGGCCCGAGGAAGCGGCCCATCGTCGATGTGTAATACCTTGCCCCGAAGAAGTCGTTGCCCGACTCCGCATCGCGCTCTTTGCCGGTGAAGTGAATTGGAGTCACCTCAGTGCCGGTACACGTCAGGTCCTCGCCAAAGGGCAGGCTGGTGCAGGTCTCGATGCGGTTGCCCGAAACGTCGCTGCGGGCCCGGAAGGTGCTGAGCCAGTCGCTATTGTCGAACTCCGTGGTGCTGTTGGCATAAGTCGCGATGTGCAGGCTGCCGGCGTAGGCTTCGCCGCGCGTCCAGGTGCCCAGCCAGCCGCTGCCGCCGGGCGTGTACTCGTCGATGTTCCGGCCGCTCAAGTCGTAGACGAAATCGCGCGTCTGCCCGTTCACCGTGGCCCTCACCCGATGCCCTTCGGCATCATAAACGTAACACGCGGTCGCGGTGGAACATTGTCCCATGGTGCCGTTCACCTGGACGATGCGATTCTCGGCATCGTAGAAGTAGCTGTGGCCCAGACCGGCGCCGTCGTTGGTCACGTTGCCGGCGAATCGTAGCGTAAAACCGGTCGCTGCGGCAGTGGCACCACAAAGGTGGGCAGCCCCTAGTAACAGGCTGTGAGTCAAGGAACGGGACTGTTGTCGTATTTGCGTCTAAGAGCGCCTTCCCCGCCCAAAAGAGGACCTCCAACCGCTTGCCAACATCCCGAAAGAACCGCCCACAATTTCCCATGTGTCGTGCGCTTTGACGCCCCCAAACAGGAGAGAGAGGGATCCCAAGAAGCAAGCGACTCCGATCACCCAAATCGCTCTTGACGGTATTCTAGCCTTGGCCGGTGACGAAACCGCCAAAGGTATCGGTGCCCTCCTAGGTTTCACAACTAGAAAATCGACGAACAACAGCACTAAGAATAGCGCGATTGCCATCTGGCGCGACCCGTTTTGGATAAGCCAAGACACGCCAAGAAGGGTTGGAGCACTAATCAGGAATGCAATTAGAAGTCTTGGGGGCATTTTCGTCATGAGTAATTGACCGGCTTCGCGGCCCAATCAGGCGTCAGGAACCGCCCCATCGTCGACGCGTAATTCCCTTGCACCGAAATATCCACCGCAGTGATGCGGTTTTCAGCTAAGAATTTCTTCGTGTGCCGACGACCTCAGGCTGCGACCGAAAAACCTAGGCAGCGAGGTACGTGGTGCCCAGCTTTGCAACAGAAGCAAAGATGGGGCAGCCTCAATTGTGATGGTGTCGGCAAAGATGGGCCAGCCCCCCGAGACCCAGGCCATCGTTCATCACGTTGCCCGCCGCATCGTAGCGTGACACCGTGGAAGCCACTGCAGCATCGTGCCCACCCTCGCAAAAAGCGAGGGATGGGGCAGCCTCAGTCGTGATGCGCCGCAAAAGTAGGCCGCCCCCCCGTTCACCTGATTTTACTGCCTAGAAATTTGGCGTCAGTCCCGTCTGTCCCGGTTTTCCCTCATGTTTCTCGATGAACTACAGTCCGTTTGCGCTGAGGGTATTCTGATTTTGCGCCGACTACCCGTTTGTTCGGCCATGATGAGGCCTGGGACTGTCGCGAGCCACTCCGCCAACTCGAAACAGCTTATAGACTAGTCGAACAAGCATAGCGATGCTCCCGTATAGGACTCCATTGCCAACAAGGCAGATTATTATCACTGCGCTCATGCTGTGGACCACAGTCATGAACATCAGCATATAAAACGGGCACAGCCAAGCGCCTATAGTTATTAGGTCTAAGTGCAAACCGTGCGAGAACGGGAACGGCAGCAGCAAAATTATGCCAACGACAATAGCCATGAGGTCGCCCACGACAGCCCCCACGAGGAATGATTTTCCAAATGTTAGCTTCATTGCGGCGCGACCCCCAATCGCTGCTCGATGTGCAATTCCATCATCAACTCGCCAGGTACGGCAGCAGTCGGCGCTTTCACGCCTGCCGCTTTAAGTACGTCTTCGCCAAATTCCGCACAGTTTCGATTTGTCAGATGGTAGTTACCGGGACTGCTAGTGCGTTGGTTGATAAGCGTCTGCGCGTGCCCTGCCTGATCAGATGAAACGTGGACAGTAACTTGGTCTAGTGTTTTAACCCCCTCTGCGCGTGGCTCAACCTTCCCCGGAGTTCCGGTTTGATCGACACCGGTGAACTCCTTCGCAATTTGTGTTTTTGTCAAATCCTTCGCGGGTCCGAAACCGACTTGGGCTTTGCCATCGACGCTTACGACTACGTGATTGGCCGGGTTGCCTTGCTGACCCTGAACCTCGACGACGGTGATTGTGTGGTTATTCTGCTCCACCCCGTTGGCCTTGGCTTGTGGGTCCGTCTGCCAAGATGCGTCGGGCCCGCCTCCGTCGTGCCCGTCGGGGTCGCCTACCGTGGTGGGGTTGTTCTGGACGTAGCTGTAGAGATTCAGACTCTGCGGATTGCCAAAGTGCGCGTAGGGAACATCAACCGGCTTCGCCGCCCAGTCCGGCGTCAGGAACCGCCCCATCGTCGAGGTGTAATATCTTGCCCCGAAGAAGTCGTTGCCTGATTCCGCATCGCGCTCTTTGCCGGTGAAGTGAATTGGAGTCACCTCGGTGCCGGTACAGGTCAGGTCCTCGCCGAAGGGGAGGCTGGTGCAGGTCTCGATGCGGTTGCCGGTAACGTCGCTGCGGGCCCGGAAGGTGCTCAGCCAGTCGCTGTTGTCGAACTCCGTGGTGCTGTTGGCATAGGTGGCGATGTGCAGGCTGCCGGCGTAGGCTTCGCCGCGCGTCCAGGTGCCCAGCCAGCCGCTGCCGCCGGGCGTGAACTCGTCGATGTTCCTGCCGCTCAAGTCGTAGATAAAGTCGCGCGTCTGCCCGTTCACCGTGGCCCGCACCCGATGCCCCTGGGCATCGTAAACGTAGCTGGCGGAATAGCCGTTGGCTGCAGTAATGATCCTGTTCTCGGCATCGTAGGTATAAGTATTGCCGAGACCCAGGCCATCGTTCATCACGTTGCCCGCCGCATCGTAGGTCACGCCGCTGATGTCGATCTGGTTGTTGGCGTTGAAATAGTACGTAGGCTGAATCCCGGAGCCTGCCGTGACTGCCTCAGACCAGCGGTTGCCGAAGCGGTCATACGCGTAGGTCATGCCCTGCGCAGCTGGACAGTTGGCGGTGCACACTCCCTGCGTAAGCCGGTTCATGTCATCGTAAGTGTAAGTCCAGTTACCATTCACGGAATCGTTGCTGTAAACGATGTCTCCGTTGGGAGCAAAACCCAGGGTGCTGTTGGTCCAATTGTAGATGTTGAAGCCGTAAGTGTTGGGGGTCTCGCCCATGGAGTAGAGCCAGCCGCGATTCGAATAAGCCAAGTCTTCGACAATCCCATTCCCTAGTGTGATCCCCGTCGGCTTCTGAATCGGGCTGAACCCGCCGAGCGTGATCAGAGTTCCGGGATGCTGCGAATCGCTGAGGCTGCTTTTCACGCTAGTCAGCCTGGCAGCGGTATCGTAGCTGTTGGTGTAGGTCACGTTATCGGCATCGTTGTAGCTCGATGTCATATCTCCCAACAGATCGTAGCCGAAGATGAGAGCGACAGAGTTTGTACCGCAGGTTAGAGGCGTGCACTGCCATTGACCGACGATTCGTCCCATCGGATCGTAACTGAAGACAGCTCCAGCCAGGCCGTTATCAGCAGCGGTCTGAGTGAGCCGGCCGATGGGAAGCGAACCGAACGTGGACGAGGAACAGTCCCACTCAAGCCAGAAGATGGCTTGGATGGGCCACCTGCCGACGGCGGCTTTTTCCGTTCCATTGCTGGCAGACAGCGAGGACACGCCCGAGAAAGGTATGTTGGAGTCGCTCTTGTTGATGTATGTCTTTACGAAATCGTTGATTCCTTGCGTGATCCGATTAAGTGCATTTTCGACCGTATTTTGCGCCAACTCACTGAAGCGCCAATCGTAGTTGTACCTCCTTCAAATCGTAGGTTTAAAACAACCTGGGCGGCACGGGTTCCTTCGTAGTTGGCCCCCAAGTTTCCAAGCTGCCCCTCAGGTCCTCGGCGATCTCTGCGGACCTTGCAGTCACGGTGATCTGGTCGTCGTTACTGATGAAGGCAACCCAGTCACCAGATGGATGAACTACGTAGGCGTCCCATTCGGCTAGCAACACTAATAGCAGGACCGCAGCAAATTCGGCGGACTCATCCTTCCTAAAAAAGTGAGCGGGTGTGATTTCAAGGGATCTATTCTCGCCATAGCCCAGCCTGAACCTTTCCAGTGCTCGCAGCGCAACCTCTTCCATTTCAGGTACTGCTATGCGCGTCCTTCTGATCCAAACCAAACCGCCGTAAAACGCCTCAATAACGTGACATCCCAGAAGCGCCAATGAGCGTGCCGTCGGAAGAAGTTCGCGCCAGCGGATCTTGGATAGGTCCACGCGGTAAGTATGACCACCGCTCGGCGCGCACAGTAGCCCTTCGTCATCGAATTGAAGCTGGAGCGGCCATTGCTTGCACCATTCCAGTGCTTCTTTGTCCGTAAGTGTTTTCATATTGTCAACTCGAAACGCATTCTACATCGGGTGCGAGACAAGACTCGATTCACTTTGTGCCTGCATGCCATCGTTCATCTGTGACCGGTGTATCGTGATACCCAGTGCTTAGTTCAGAGCCGACGCCGCATAGTACAGCATAAGCAATATTGTCATTCCTGCACCAATCTCCTGCACTTGTTGCGGATTCGGCCCGCGTATGGTCTGGTCGGTGGGCGAAGACATTGGTATTGGATTATGTTTTTCGTCGAGCCTCCCCCCGTCTGGAGTGATACGCACCGTGTCACCCTTCTTACCCGTCTTATAGTCCCAATGCCCGCTGGGATCCCAGCTCACATTCGGCTGTCCTTCACCTTTCGCCCCATCGGCTGGAACAGGTTTTGAGGGGCCCCATCTCGTGTCACGGCTCCCGCCTTTTGAACCCTCGCCTTCCTTCCATCCCTCCACACCCGGAACGATTGGCTGCCCTTTGTTGTCAACAAGTGGCGGAGCTTTGGGTGAGCCGTCTGGGTTGGTAGGAGCGGGCTGAGGCGCGGGCGTCGTATTTTCCGTCACCCCGTTGGCCTTGGCTTGTGGGTCCGTCTGCCAAGATGCGTCGGGTCCTCCACCGTCGTGGCCATCCGGGTCGCCAACCGTGGTCGGGTTGTTCTGGACGTAGCTGTAGAGATTCAGGCTCTGCGGATTGCCAAAGTGCGCGTAGGGAACATTGACCGGCTTCGCAGCCCAGTCCGGCGTCAGGAACCGCCCCATCGTCGACGTGTAGTATCTTGCCCCAAAAAAGTCGTTTCCGGATTCCGCATCGCGCTCTTTGCCGGTGAAGTGAATCGGAGTCACCTCGGTGCCGGTACACGTCAGGTCCTCGCCAAAGGGTAGGCTGGTGCAGCTTTCGACCTTGTTGCCGTTCACGTCGCTGCGCGCCCGGAAGGTGCTCAGCCAGTCGCTGTTGTCGAACTCCGTGGTGCTGTTGGCATAAGTCGCGATGTGCAGGCTGCCGGCGTAGGCTTCGCCGCGGGTCCAGGTGCCCAGCCAGCCGCTGCCGCCGGGGGTGAACTCGTCGATGTTCCTGCCGCTCAAGTCGTAGATGAAGTCGCGCGTCTGCCCATTCACCGTGGCCCTCACCCGATGCCCTTTTAGAGCTCGATCATTGGAGGATGCGCTCGATAATACCCTCTCCAATAACTGTCGCCTCGCGGAGCCTGAACCGGTCTCCAACGTGCAGCTGGCCCTTGAGTAGCTCAGGCCGAAGAAACTTGACGGGGACCCTTGCGTGGGCCCCAGGGACCAATGGTCCCACATCATGTAGGAGCAGACGACATTCGAAATTCTCGCCTTTGTATTCGAAGATGCAGCCCAGATAATTTGATGGTGTCGAGCCCCGCCTGCCACCTTCGGGGTAAAGGTCAAGGTCCACGATTACATCCGGTGTCTTCTTCGTCATTGATCGACCCCTAGATCCACGCTTTCGGGAGAGCTTAGCTGCGGCAACTGCTCCGTTGGGACAACAACCGTGTTGATGCCCCTGTCAACGCTAACTGTCATTTCAGGAGTAATTGCAGACGTGGGCATCTCCGCGCGGTAAAAGCTGAACGGCCCATCCCCATAAGCTTGCGTCGCCTGTGAGGCATAGCTCTGTGCCCCGTCAAGAGAGGTGGAGAAATACTTTGATTCAACTCCATAAGGGTTGGTAAAGGCCCCCACGGCGTCGATACTTTCCGCCTCTGCGGACATAACGGCCCTGAACAGTGTCGTTGTCGCAGGCGCAGCGTCCAAGGCGCCGCTCAGGCTTCCGGCCGCAGCAGAAAGCGGGGCCGCGATTGCTGCCCCTTTCAGAACATCTCCGCCGACTGCGAGCGCGGTCTTGCCTGCACTGCAGCCGTTCCCTCCCATGCATGTTCCAGTCGCCGTGCCCATCGTCAGCGGGGAGGCGAACATCTTGATCGTATCTGCCAACGCCCCCGCCCCAAAAGTCTTGAGTGCTGCTACAGTGGGACTGGAATTGACAGAACTGTTCTGAATGTTCGTCGCAAAATTGTTCAGCGTATTCGCTAGGGCTTGGTAACAGGACGCTGCAGGCCAGCAGTGCCCGTCAGGGTCAGCGTGCATGAGGGGGTTATCCCCGACGTAGCTATAGAGGTTCAGTGACTGCGGATTACCGAAACTAGCGTAGGGCACATTGACGGGCTTCTCTGCCCAATCCGGCGTCAGGAACCGCCCCATCGTCGACGTGTAATATCTTGCCTCGAAGAAGTCGTTGCCCGACTCCGCATCGCGCTCTTTGCCGGTGAAGTGAATTGGAGTCACCTCGGCGCCGGTACAGGTCAGGTCCTCGCCAAAGGGCAGGCTGGTGCAGCTTTCGACCTTGTTGCCGGTAACGTCGCTGCGCTCCCGGAAGGTGCTCAGCCAGTCGCTGTTGTCGAACTCCGTCGTGCTGTTGGCGTAGGTGGCGATGTGCATGTTGCCGGCGTAGGCTTCGCCGCGCGTCCAGGTGCCCAGCCAGCCGCTGCCGCCGGGTGTGTACTCGTCGATGTTTCTGCCACTCAAGTCGTAGATGAAGTCGCGCGTCTGCCCGTTTACCGTGGCCCGCACGCGATGCCCTTCGGCATCGTAAACGTAGCTGGCGGAATAGCCGTTGGCTGCAGTAATGATCCTGTTCTCGGCATCGTAGGTATAAGTATTGCCGAGACCCAGGCCATCGTTCATCACGTTGCCCGCCGCATCGTAGGTCACGCCGCTGATGTCGATCTGGTTGTTGGCGTTGAAATAGTACGTAGGCTGAATCCCGGAGCCTGCCGTGACTGCCTCAGACCAGCGGTTGCCGAAGCGGTCATACGCGTAGGTCATGCCCTGCGCAGCTGGACAGTTGGCGGTGCACACTCCCTGCGTAAGCCGGTTCATGTCATCGTAAGTGTAAGTCCAGTTACCATTCACGGAATCGTTGCTGTAAACGATGTCTCCGTTGGGAGCAAAACCCAGGGTGCTGTTGGTCCAGCGCTTCTACTCTGTTTTCCTTCCCGTACTAGAAACCTGGGGCGCAGCCCATGCTGGGGTGGCCTACTTTGGAGGCGAGCCTCGACTATCTCTGGCAGCCTCGTACTTTTCCAGAGCCTTTCTGTAGCGGGTATCGCCTGGTTTTAGAGCCAGCGCTCTACGTTCCGTGTCGGCGGCTCTGTCGGGTCGCCCGGCCTCGAAATAGGCAGTCGCGAGTGTGTCCAGGCAAGCGGGATTCTCGGGCTGAGCCTCGACGGCCTTTTGGGCGACTGAGACAGCTTCTTTTGGATTGCGGACTTTCAGGTCGGTTGACGTAGCCAGTAGGGAAGCAAGGTTATTTATAGCGGGAACGTCACCCTGGTCCGCTGCGCTCCGGTACCATTTGGCGGCCTCGGTCGCGCTCTGGGGAACGCCCCTGCCGTGGGCGTACATGGAACCAAGGCCAAACTGCCCGGCAGCTAGTCCCTGATCTGCGGCTTTGCGCATCCACTTCGCAGCCTCGCCCTCGTCTTTGCTCGCCCCCAAACCTTCCATATACATCGCGGCGAGATTGTACTGTGCATGGGCCTCCCCCTGGTCGGCTGCTTTCCGCAGCCACTTCAGGGCTTCGCCATAGTCCAGCGGAACGCCGCGACCCGTGGCATAAACCTCACCCAGATAATATTCGCCGGCTGGGTCTCCTTGATCCGCGGCCTTGCGGAACCACGCGACGGCTGTAGGCTCATGTCGCGTCACTCCGTCACCGCTCGCATAAGCTAGACCTAGCTGCACCTGTGCTCTCACGTCGCCTGCTTCGGCTTGCCTCCTTAGGCCCGGCAAGTCTTGCTTTTGGCTTGAATCTCTGGGATCAGAAATATTGGCTGACTGGAAAATCGCTAACGCCAACATCGTGAGGGCCGTCAAAGTGATCATTGTGATCCTCGCGTTTTGGTGCCACGACGCCTTGCCCGTCCACCACTCGCACTGCTCAAAACGCTGGCGCCGGCTCGTAGTAGCACACCCGCAATCAACACCCAATAAAACAGTAGAATAACAAGCGCGACGGTGTTTGGTTTCAGAGCGTTTGGGGACAGATAGGCACGGATGGCGTTCAGCGAGACCGAAATCCAGGAAGCTGCTAGCAGGAAACTCGCCAAGAGTGCCGCAATATCGCCACGTTTGACAGTCCGGTCAACCTTAAGGATGATATAAGCCGACAAGCCGAGAGCAACCGCGAAAATCCAACACCTGAGCGGCCACGTTGCGAAGGCGGTGCAGATTGCAATTGGCCCCGTCGCAGCGATTGCCGCTAACCAGACGATAGCAAGTCTAGGCGTTACGGCACGAATACCCGCAACCATCAGCAGAATGGCAGCGCCTAACATTATCGGCCCCCACCAAGACGGCGCACCCCCGTTGACAGTCTGCATCATCATAAGAAGGGCGGCATGCCCGCAGAGGAGGGCTGTTATGCCATATAAAATCGCCGTTGACCAGTTCACTGAGATGTCCCGTCGTCGTCGCTCACACCTGCGGGGTCGAGCGTGGGCATGATAGGCGTGAATTTCTCAATTCCCATTGGAAGCCAGAGACCTAGGCCGAAGCTCCCGCCTGAGGGCTCAGTTTGAAGCGGAATGTTTGTGCTCCCCACATTCAGTTCAAAGGAAGGCGTTGCCGACACCATGCCGTTAGTGTCGGCCCACGAACCGTTTTGGGCGACGGTTGTATATAGGTCAGCGCGAATACCAGGAGTTAGTGTCTGATTTTCGAGAGGATTTTTTGTATCCTGAGTAAAGTTCAGGACAGCGTTACCATTTTCGTCTCTGCTCCCACTTACCGCAGGTAGGCCGGTCTTGGCCGTATCACTCTTAATGACATTGCCATTTGCATCGACCATGTTCGTCTGTCCCGCGCTACCCGGCGTCACGCTGACTATTGGGTTACCTGGCTTTATCGACGCGTCGGTCTCGATTCTTACTGTGATAGATGTTCTAGAAGATACATTTTGGGCGGAGGTGAAGCCGCGGTTATCGCCCGCGAAACTTCGACCCAAAGGATCACTTACTGACTGTTGCTGAATAAATGATCGCAATTGAACGTCAATCTCCTCCATTCCATCGGGATCGAAGTATCGCAGCGGATTGTTTATCGTGTACGGGTATCTGTTCCACTTCTGCGGGTTCGATAGATGCCTGAAGCTCGGGATTTTCGTGTCCGGCGTCAGGAACCGCCCCATCGTCGACGTGTAATATCTTGCCTCGAAGAAGTCGTTGCCCGACTCCGCATCGCGCTCTTTGCCGGTGAAGTGAATCGGAGTCACCTCAGTGCCGGTACACGTCAGGTCCTCGCCAAAGGGCAGGCTGGTGCAGCTTTCAACCTTGTTGCCGTTCACGTCGCTGCGCTCCCGGAAGGTGCTCAGCCAGTCGCTGTTGTCGAACTCCGTGGTGCCGTTGGCGTAGGTGGCGATGTGCAGGCTGCCGGCGTAGGCTTCGCCGCGCGTCCAGGTGCCCAGCCAGCCGCTGCCGCCGGGCGTGAACTCGTCGATGTTCCTGCCACTCAAGTCGTAGACAAAATCGCGCGTCTGCCCGTTCACCGTGGCCCGCACCCGATGCCCCTGGGCATCGTAAACGTAGCTGGCGGAATAGCCGTTGGCTGCAGTAATGATCCTGTTCTCGGCATCGTAGGTATAAGTATTGCCGAGACCCAGGCCATCGTTCATCACGTTGCCCGCCGCATCGTAGGTCACGCCGCTGATGTCGATCTGGTTGTTGGCGTTGAAATAGTACGTAGGCTGAATCCCGGAGCCTGCCGTGACTGCCTCAGACCAGCGGTTGCCGAAGCGGTCATACGCGTAGGTCATGCCCTGCGCCGCCGGACAGTTGGCGGTGCACGCTCCCTGCGTAAGCCGGTTCATGTCGTCGTAAGTGTAGGTCCAGTTACCGTTCACCGAATCGTTGCTGTAAACGATGTCTCCGTTGGGAGCAAAACCCAGGGTGCTGTTGGTCCAATTGTAGATGTTGAAGCCGTAAGTGTTGGGGGTCTCGCCCATGGAGTAGAGCCAGCCGCGATTCGAATAAGCCAAGTCTTCGACAATCCCATTCCCTAGTGTGATCCCCGTCGGCTTCTGAATCGGGCTGAACCCGCCGAGCGTGATCAGAGTTCCGGGATGCTGCGAATCGCTGAGGCTGCTTTTCACGCTAGTCAGCCTGGCAGCGGTATCGTAGCTGTTGGTGTAGGTCACGTTATCGGCATCGTTGTAGCTCGATGTCATATCTCCCAACAGATCGTAGCCGAAGATGAGAGCGACAGAGTTTGTACCGCAGGTTAGAGGCGTGCACTGCCATTGACCGACGATTCGTCCCATCGGATCGTAACTGAAGACAGCTCCAGCCAAGCCGTTATCAGCAGCGGTCTGAGTGAGCCGGCCGATTGGATTTGTTGCAGTCACTCCCCACGGTGAGGATTGGTCGTAATAAAGCGCAACTGGCGGGGTGCCATCGGTGTAACTTTTCCCGGTCAGCCGCTGGAGGGCGTCATAAGAATACGCAGTGGTAACCGTGGCGGAGCCAGCCTGATTTGGCTTGGGAGCGATGCGCTGGTAAAGATCGCCATCGGCATCGTAAGTGTAGTTGATCGTCCCCGATTCCGGGTTCTGGGCCGTGGCAAGCCTGGACAAACTATCGTAGGCGAAGCTCCGCCCATTTAATCCGCCCTGGGCCACGCTCGTAAGATTGCCCAGAGAGTTATAGCCATATGACGTCAGAAAACCGGTTGCGGAAATGTCGAGGCCGCAGGCCGCGGGCGTCGGAGTTATGCCGACCAGAGTGTTGCTGGTAACCTCACAAACATATTGCAACCTACCCAAGCCATCGACTTGAGAAATGCGCTGCACACTACGGGTTCCATTGCCTTCATCGCTTACCTCGGTCGCGCGCCCGGCATAGCTGGTCGAGACATTCGAGCCGTCAGGCTGCGAAACCACAGTTGGTCGCCCCAGAATGTCATAAGTGGTGGAGGTGATCCCCCAAGTCGTCTCGGTCCCACAGTTGCTGGTCGGAGGATTACAACGGGTCGGGTTGTATACCCGATACGGCTTCCCGGTTCCATCGTAGCCTGTCTGGGTGTAAGTGGTGCCCTGGGGGTCGCTCGTAAGTTGGGTTTGGACCGGGTGGCGAAGACCATCCATGACGGTGACAGTGGTCATGTTGTCACCGGAACCATCCATCTTCTTGGTCACAGTCATCGTGGGAGAAGGCGGAGCGTCATTGTAGCTGGTGGTCGTTTCTCCTCCATCTGGATAGTTGAACTCTGTGGGTCGCGCAAAGGAATCGTTGTAAACGTAAGTGGTCGGCTGGCTGTTTTCATCGATCGATTTCGTTAGCTGGCCATTGTTGTAATCGTAAGTAAAGCTTTCGGAGTAGCCGAGTGGATTTGTGATTTTGGTCAGATAAGCGTTCGTGTTTCCACTGGGCGTATAGGTTACATTTGAACTGCCCGAAAGAACCGTGTAGCTGTTGGCATACGAATAGGTGGTGGTATGGCTCGTGCCGGTCATGTCGCTGCATGCCGCGTTGCCGCACGGATCTTTCATCGTGAGAACTTGGCCGGTCTCGTCGTAGGTATAAGTGGTGACGGGAGAAGTTCCAGCACTCCCCCACTGTGTTTTCTGAGTCAGATTTCCACGCGGCACGCTCTTGCTCGTCCCGTAGTTGGTTTCGTCATGGCCGGTATAACTGCCTGTTCCCGCCAACGTTTGTGTCGGGGCAGTGCTGGGGCAGAGTGCGGTCCCTCCGTCGTAATAATAGTCGGTCTCTGCATATCGGTTGCCGCTGCCGTCTTTAACAATGTTCTGGCAGGGCTTGTTGAAAATAGATGATCCGGTCGGATAGATCGGCGTCGCCGCGAACCATTGATAATTTGTTACGGTCTCTCGTAGCAAAGCCCCAGGCGTACCGACGCCATAGTCATATTCTTTCTTGTCGGTCACTTGCGCACCGGCGCCGTAGTTGTAAGTGATTAGCGAGGTCGGCTTCGCCGAAGCCGAACTGTCGCTCAGAACTGTTTGCTGGGAATAGAGTTCATATTGGTCATACCAAGTCTTACCTATGGTACGCAACGCAGAGCCCGCCGAGTTTTCGTAAACCACAGTCTGTTCAACTGGAATTAGCGACGCGAATAAGCGCTTGTCATTGATCTGAGTGGGGGCGGGCAGTGAAGAATAGGTATAAGAGGTCGTTGAAACCAGGCCCGTGACGTTGTCGGTCGTGGTTACGGTAGTTGTCTTGCTGGTCCACAATAATGGGTTGCTGCTGTTCCATGTGGTCTTATAGGTAAAGGCCTGCGTTAGGGCTGTGTGGGTTCCGTCAAAACTGACCGTCCTCTGTTTCACGGCGGGGACGTCGTACTGATACGAGCAGTAAACATTTTCGTTGGGGGCGAACTCTTCAAAGTAGGCCGGCTCGGACAGACCATTTACACCCCAGGTGTACTGGACATAGCCGCCGCTGGGGTAGGTGATCCTATTGACCATGCCGTAGGTGGACTCGTAAGAGAATTGATAAGACTGGCCATTTGGCAGTTGGATATTCGTAATTACATTTCTTGTTGAGTTCTCACCGCCGATAGGCGCGCACGCTTGGCCAGAAGTAACCACATAATTCGGGACGAAATTAATGCTGGCTTGGCCCCAGGTGACAACATACGGTTCGGCAAGCCCAGAAACCGCAACAGTATTACCGCTGACCCCAAACCCAGAGCTGGAAACCAGGGTCCTACCCAGCGGATCGGTCGCAATAAAGGAACCCGCCACGCCATTTGTTTGCAATCCTAAATCCGTTACCGCGATCTGATTGCCGTTCCGGTCCTCGATCAAAGACGGCAATGAGGAACCGGGAGCACCACCACCTCTCCCTGGACTGTTATGGTTCTGGGCGAGTGAGGGGAAGGTGTAGACCGTGCCTGCAGAATCCACGATGGCAGCCGGTGCGGCAGTTGTTGTGCCTAAATTTGCCCGATAGTAGTCATCGCCGCCGGTCGTTTGTGTTTTTGGGGGTGAGCTAGTAAGGCTACATATGCTCGCGGAGGAAATAACCTCAGCAATATCAAGGCTGTGCCTGCCTCCTGTTGCATCCTGAAACACGTAGTCTTGGTAGTCGCCGCAAAAACTGGGCGGTTGGGGTGGCCGCGGAACCTCGACGGTAACCAGAATATTTGAAAGCATTGGGACGGAGTAGCCCCATCCACCTTGGGCTAAGTACGCGGTGTTATCTGTCCAGTATGCCGTGCCGTTGAAATTAGTAGTAAGATGGGCCGCCCCGTTCGAGTCATACGCGAAAGAAAAAGGCAATGAAATTCCACGTCCTGACGGAGTGGGTGTCTGGATACGAACACTCACTGAACCATTCGCAGGGTTCACCGTCTCCGAAAACATCTTAATGTAGTCGTGGCCAGCTCCCGGAATCGGAGTTGAGGTTGAGTTCGTCACATTCTCGATCTGCGCCGACGCCACAAATCCCTGAATGAGACAGATGGTAGAAACAACAAAGAAGAGTAAGCCAGCTCTTAGAGTAGCGACAGACGGCGAAAGAGAGGACACTGCGACATGTTTGCGAGTCATCTAAACTTCCCTTCTGATGAGATGAACAGATGGCCCTCCCGGCCCGATGCCGGGTCATAGCAAGGCGACTGCTTGTCCACACTGATGTACCCCGCTAACAACTCGCTGGCGCAGTTCGTTCACACTTCCAGGGAAGCAGCGATCAGGACTACTGACGGAACTGAGAATCCGTCGCCCCCCGGCGAATCCCGTTCGCTGATTGCGTCGTAAACTAAATGAACCATCTCAGGATGTCAATTGAAAATCACGAATCTGCTGCGCGTGAGGGCGTCCGCGATTCGGTGACGCGCATCAAGGTCAAAGGTAGCGGACGAGGGCGTCCGCTCTACACGCGCTTGGTGCGGAGGAGGGACCAGGCTTCGAGGTAGATTTCGTAGAGATTGCCGTCCGACCTTTTTGCGGGCCGTCCGGGACAGAGCATGAGCATGTTGCTTTTGGTTTTGAGGACGATGCGGGCGGGGAGGATGTACCAGACATCTTCGGGGACGATCCTTCGGCTTCGCTCAGGACAAGCTAAGGCGGCGAAGAAGTCGACGGTGCGGGTGGTGTAGCGCGCGCCGTGGCGGTTGGGAGTGAAGGCGCAGAGGTATCCGTTGCCGAGGCGGTAGCTGGTGGACTTGACTTGTACGCGGAGAAAGTGGCGGCCGTGTTCGACGCCGACGTCGTAGGCGGAGGAATCTCCCCAGGGCTTGGAGACTTTGAAGCGGCGGCGCACGGCTTGCGCCATAAACTGGAGTTCGACCCACTCGCCACGAACTTTGAAGTTTTTGAAACCTTCGCACTTCGCCATGTTTTGCGCGCCTTCTTTTTTGTGGAGTCGGGACAAAAAAAGGCGCAGCCGGTGGGCTGCGCCTGATTCTCTTAAAGTTTTAATCTATAAGTCCATTATATCACAGTGCAGGGGCTGTTTGCGACATAGTTTGGAGGAATATTTGGTGAATGTTGAGTGGTACTTAGGATGGATCGTGTAGTTTCTGCCTATTGACAGGGTTTTTGTTCATGGCCGTGGCGGAAGCATCTGCGAAGCTACGCCGGCCGTCTCGGTCCATCCCTCATTCGTTCGCACTGTTCCGGCGCTTCCGGTAGGGAGCGGCCATGGAATGTACCTCAGCGGCTGAAGCCGCCGTCTGTTGGGCAGCTCTATTGCAGTGCCGCAGGCGCTGCTCCACCCAAAGGCAGGAAGCTTTCCGCAGCTTACCGACTTGGAACAAAGCCAGAATGGCTGAGAAAAGAAACTGTGCGCGCGGAGGCCAGCCCGACCTTGATTTCTTGCCATTGTCCTATCACGACTGAGGCTGCCCGTCTTCCACGATTTTCGGAAGAGCCTGCCCTGAGCCAAGCCGAAGGGTGGGCAACACGGGCCTCGACTCCTAGTCATTCGGCACCTTCGCCGCTTGGAGCCCATCCAATTGAGGGGGCCTCCACCCAAGCGCCTGATCCCGACGTCCGTGGTACCCACCCTTCGGCAAGCTCAGGTCAGACCCTTCGGCTTGGCTCAGGGCAGGCGCGTCAAAAATCGCGAAGCATGGGGCAGCCTGTACTTTGATGGTGCTGGCAAAAGTCAGAACTGGGCCAGCCCTCGGCCGTTTCTTTTTACAAAGAGTGCGTAATAATAATGATGGATTTCCTGTATTAAACTGGTGCTCGACGTTCGTAATGATTCCGGCGACATTTGTACACTGAGGAGCGAGATGACCCCTGACGAACGCGAGCGCATGGCCATTCTGTGCCAGCGAATTGCCATCGAGAAAAACCCCGAAACCTTTGACAATCTGGTCCAGGAATTGAACGATCTACTGGAAATCAAACGCAACCGCATCCGCCCTGAGGACAGGACGAAGCCGATCTAGCTTCAAACTGAGGTACTGCCTATGTCCAAGCTGGTCTGCTGCTGTCTTGCACGCCGCCGCAACAACTTTGTGGACAGTCCTTCATCGCGGGTTCTTCGGGACGGGAGGTTTTGCCAGCAGCGCCCAACTGCGGATTTCGCCGATCTTTTGGACGCATACCGTGTCGAACTCGGGCTTGCCGTCGAAGGGCTGCTGGCAGTAGCCGACTGCCATGGTTCCGGCAGCGTCGGCGAGCAGAAGTGGCTCGGACTGCATCCAGCTTTCTTCGGCATATTCCTCAACATGCATCGGCGGAATATTCTCTGTGGAATGCCACTCCAAGGTTGTGGTTCCTAAAATTGCTTTCTTGTCTGTCATCGCGTTGCTCCTTAATTTTTAATTTTTGTGCTTCGGCTTGACTTTTTCGATTTGCGTGGCTGCTGCCGTACTTTTCGTATTGGCCGAGAAATGCGGGAGGGCCGTCTTTTCCGGTTCGTTTTCTCCGGTTCATTGGCGATTTCCTCGTCTTCTTCCTTGTCTTTTTCTTCGTCTGCGGGCTCACGGATGTGCCCGCGCAGAACTCCAATCAACGATGGGAGTCCTTGCTTACGACGTTCCTCCTCGCGGTCACGCGCCTCGAAATACACGTCGTCGGGATCGCCGAGGCTCTTCTCGTAGGCCCGCTTCTGTTTCCAGAGTTGGGCCGACTCTTTGGCTTCGATCTGGCCCATGCTGTCGGCCACGTGCTGACTGGCCTCAGCCCGCAAGTGCTCGATTTCCACCCAGTAAGCGTGGAATTGCTTCTTGTGTATGCCGGGCGATTTGCGAATGCGCTCCAGGATTTCCACGGTCTCTTGCAGGTTCCGGTTGAGCTGGTACAGGTATTCGTAAATAGGGAATCGCATGGATTAAGTCCTCTTGCTGCGACACGAATCACATGGGGGAAGCCTTGTCCTGAGCGAAGTCGAAGGGTGCTCGCTGAACGCAGCTCGCCTGTTCCCAAGGCACACCAATCCTTCAGCACGCCTCAGAGTTTCATTTTTGGGAAATAGGAAGTTCAGCCCCAGGGAGGAGGATTCGTTCTATTTGAAAGAGGGGTTAATTGCGACGGGCCGCGATGTGATGGACGACCTTGCGGCAGGGATAGATAACGACTACTTTGTGGGATAGCCATGGTTGCCTCAATCTAGTGTTAAGGCGACTTTGGTCAGGGGTGCGTCGGTGTTAGTAGCACCGGCGCGTCCCGTTCTTAGGACGCATGAGCAGCTTCTCGCGCTTTGGGTTTGCCGTCAATATCACGAATAGACGTAGAGACCTTGGCGCAGCGGAAGAAGAAATATGGTTGCAGGACCGTGTTATGCTGCAAGATAGGCGCAAAGTAAAACACCGTAATGATGCGGGTTATTTATGATTACCCGGCTCCCATTCGATCCTGAAAAACTCGTCGCGGTCATGTTGTACGTAGCCTCTCGTGTCAGCGATCCCACCAAGTTTAAGATTGGAAAGATTGTCTTTCTTGGCGATTTCATCCATATCGCCAAGTACGGCAGGGCGATTGTTGGCGGACGCTATTGCGCTCTACCCAACGGTCCAGTTCCCTCGGAAGTTCTCGATCTGTTGAATGGACTGATCACGGGCGACATTTCGCCCGAATTCTGGGGCACAGGAATAGAAACCGCACTTCAGGTAAGCGGCGATCCCTATCCCACATTCTTGCCGAAAGTAAAACCTGACATGTCTGCGTTGTCGGAGTCAGACGTCGAGATTCTTGACAAAGTCATTGCTGAGTTCGGCAAGTGGAACTTCCACAAGTTGGTTGAATTTACTCATTCCCTGCCTGCATATATGAAGGCTGCAGAGAGGGAACCGGATTCGCGTAATCCGGCGATGGATTACGAGGATTTTTTTGAAGGCAATACTTTTGTAGTGCCAGGGACTAAACGGGAACTATTAGAAAACTATGCTCTCAGCCGGCTTTTCCCTGAGCACCCCCTTGCCGTTTAAACCAGAAGAAATTCCGGTTTTCTCCGTAATAAGGATTCCTGTCGTATTGCTCGGGCAGGCGGTGTTCAAGCGATTTGCTGTGATTTCACACATCGCAAAACATGCTTATGCGCTAAAAACCACTTCCCGGACAGAAAGCTTCGATCAAAATCCGGAGCGCCTGAAGGAAGTGGTTGTCTATGAAGCTGGCGAGTGCCCCTTATTCACCAAGCGCACGCTCATTGATCCCAGGAACCAGTTTCCTATTTCGTACGGGACATTGATTCAGCATCATCGCAAGGGTTCGTACGAGCATTTTGGGGTCCTGCCAGCCGACTTCAGGCAAAAGTTGGTTAATGTGATCAAAGCTTCCAAAGTGCTCGAACCGAATCGAAGGCAGCGGTTGCTGGCGCAGTTGAATGGACTGCTATAGACTCTTGCGGGCGGGTGGTCCAGAGGTCTCAGGCTCCCGAATTCCTACAGGCAGCATCGCCACCCACCCTTCGACGCTCTGATATGAATCGCTTACGCGGCGCTGAAGCGCCGCTCTTCGACGGTCCTTCCACGGTCGTGCCTAGCGTGGCCGAACCCGACCGGTCAATTACTGTCAGCTCCGCCGCCAGAGATAATCAGGTTGGAGATATTTTGGGCGATGAAGTCGCTGATTATTCCGGGCGTTTTCTTGCTAGTGGTCGCGGCGCTGCTGCACTCGGGGTTGCTCGCGCTGACGCCCTCGTTCGTCAACTACGCCTTGTATGGGGCGACGATTGTGGGGCTGCTGCTCGCCTGGCGATTTCACTCGACCCGCATCTTTTCGGCGCTGCTGATTCTGTTTCTCGCGCAGCAGGCGATCTCGTATTTTTCTGCGGGACATGCTGCGAGCAAGCCCGGAAGCCTTGCCATCGCGGCGGTCGGCATTCTTCTGCCGCTCGACTTTGTTCTGCTTTCGCTGCAGCGCGAAAAGGGATTTGCCTACCTGAACCTCGCACCTTCGGGGCTGCTGCTATTTGTCGAGTCGGTAATCGTGGCTGTGGTTTGTCGGCCTGAGCCGGCGGTGGCGCATGCGGCACGCCATGTTGCGCTGGCAACACCGTTGCCGTTCGCCGCGCAACTGGCTTTCGCCACGGTGGCTGTGGTATTGCTCATACGCTTTTTGTTATCGCACAAGCCGGTGGAAAGCGGACTTCTGTGGGCGCTCGCGGCTTGCTTTCTGGCGCTGCGCTTTGGAGGGATCGGGAGAATTCCGTCGGTTTACTTTGCGGCGGCTGCATTTCTGCTGGCTGGCACGATCGTCGAGACGTCTTACCTGCTCGCCTATCACGATGAGCTGACGACGCTGCCTTCGCGGCGCGCGTTTCACGATGCGTTGCTTCGGGTCGCGCATCCTTATTCTATTGCGATGGTCGATATCGACCACTTCAAACGGTGCAACGATACCTACGGCCACGACACCGGAGATCAGGTTTTGCGGCTGGTTGCTTCGCGGCTGGCGAGGGTGAGCGGTGGAGGCCAGGCCTACCGTTGCGGCGGTGAGGAGTTTGCCATCGTGTTTCCCGGCAAGACCACGCAGGAAATTTTGGATCATCTGGAAGAGCTGCGCGCCGCGATCGAGGCCAGTTCGTTCCGCTTGCGGGGTACGGACCGGCGCCAGCAGCCGCGTGGTGCGGACCGTCGGAACTCGAAACCGGAAGGCGCCAGGAAAGCTCGTGCCATTCAGAAGGTTTCGCACGAGGGGGCCGAAATCTCGGTGACCGCCAGCATTGGAGTGGCAACTTCGGCGCAGGAGAGCTTTTCGGCAGAAGAAGTGATTCAGGCTGCGGACAAGGCGCTCTACCGCGCCAAGAACGCGGGGCGCAATCGGATTGAGACTGCGTCTGCGCCTCGGCGGCGGCGAGCGAAGGGTGCTATTGCGTAAGCGGGTTGGTTCGGGGCACTGCGGCGGCGGTGCATTTTGGCTTACGCGCGAGGGTGGGGAGCGGGAGGTCCTTCGCTTCGCCTGAAGTACGGCTCCGCTCGGGATGACAAAGCGGGTAAAGGGCGGAATTGTACCTACACAATCAACAGTCAAAAATCAGAAATCAACAATCTAAATTGTTAAGTACTGGAGTCAATAGTGGGAGGGCGGGGAAACGTCCGGCCCGGGTCGTCATTTCAGGGCGGGAATATGACGGCCCGAGCTCGTACGTTTTTCGCAAGCACCACAGGCCGTGCGGTCAGCCCGCGGTCGAAGGTGGGATTGAGCGTTTCCGGCCACTACCAGCGCAGGCTGGACATTTCATGCGGATAAATGCAATGCCGTCAGACTTACCACTCACGTCCACAGGCCTGGCAACGTATCCGGTACCGCCGCAGCGCGGGCAGTCATGCGGATTCACTCTTCCCCCTCATTGCCGTTGAGTTTTTCATCAATTCGCCTACGCTCTACAAGAAACTTAATTATGTTACGAAACACGAACAGCTTCGCGCTCGCGGCGGGGGTGTGTACACTGGTTTAGTGCTCTGGAACTGCCGTTTTTGTTGAGGAATTTGAAGGATTCCGTCATGGCTTCTCCCACTGAAAACGTCACCTCGCAGTACATGAATTACGCCCCCGCGAACCTAGAATCGAAAGACCTGCCGCCGGGATTCGTCGAGTTCCTGTTGCCACTGCACAAGCAGTTCACACCCTGGCAGCAGAAGCTGGTGGCAAAACGCGCTGAAGTTCTGGAGGCTTCGCATCGTGGCAAGCCTCCCAACTATTTGCCGGCGTCTGAGGCAACGACCTCGGACTGGCAGATCGAAGTCCCGGATTGGTGTGCGGACCAGCGCAATCAGATGACGGGGCCGGCCGATGACGCTGAGTTGACCGTTAAGCTGCTGAACTCCGACTCTCCCGCGGTGATGATCGACATTGAAGACTCGACGGCCAATGCCTGGGAGCACATCATGCTGGCGATCAAGAACACTATCGCCGCTTACAAATATGAGCTCAGCTACGACGACAAGAAACGGCAGAAAAAAGTTACGGTGCAGCGCTCGAAAACCGTGACCTGGGTGCGCCCTCGCGGTTTGCACATCAGCCAGGGTGGGGTGATCAAGAACGAGATCATGTCGGCATCGTTGTTCGATCTGGCGTTGCTGTGGTACCAGATCGATCCGGCATGGCTGCCGCACAATTTCTCGGTTTACATCCCGAAGAGCGAATCCGCCGAAGAGGCGTTCTGGTGGCGCGATCTGTTCCAGGTTTTCGCCAAACAAAAGGGATTGCCGCACGACTACATCAAGTGCATGGCGCTGGTGGAAGCGCATCCGCTGGCTTATCAGATGGAGGAATTTCTTTTTAATCTGCGCGAGCACTGCCTGGGATTGAACCTGGGCCGCTGGGATTACATGGCGTCGCTGATCGATTTCATGTCGGAGGATCCTGACTGGGTTCTGCCGGATCGCAACACCATCCCGCATGACGTGGCATTTTTCCAGAATTTCCGCATGCTGATGCCTGAGATTTGCCACAAGCATGGAGCGCTCGCGATTGGTGGGATGACTGCGCTTTATCCCAGCCGAAGTGACGCTGAGTTGAATGAGCGTGCGCTGAAAGCTCTGAAGCAGGATAAGAAGAATGAAGCCGACAGTTTGATGGACGGGGCTTGGACCGGGCATCCCGACCAGAACGAGATTGCGGTAGCGCAGTTTCCGTTTCCCAATCAGATTGCAAAACGGCCGAAGCTGCCGAATTCGCATCCCGATCTGCGGCCAACGCCGAAGGGAGTGGGCGAGATCACGCTCGCGGGAACACGGGCTGCGGTGCGCACCGTGATTCGTTATCGCAACGGAGTGCTCAACGGAAAGGGCGCAAGCCTGCTCGATGGCTACATGGAGGATCTGGCCACGGACCGCATCTACCGCCTGATGATCGCGCAACGCGTGGGCCACAAGGTGAAAGTGCGCGGGAACGATGGCAAACAGATCGAGCACACATCTGAGTTAAGAACGCGTTTGTTTGATGAAGAGTTGGCGGCGATGCAAAAGAACTTGCCGGCGGAAATCGATCGGAAGGCGTCAGCAACGCTTCTGGAAGCAAGGCGGATCGCGGAAGAGCTGATCGTGAAGGGATACAACTCGCCAATTTAAGGCTGGGGGAGTCGGGAAGCAGCTGTCCCGAATGTCATCCTTAATTATTAATCATTATTTATCCCTTGGCAGCTCGAAGCCGCTCTTCCAGCGCCTTGACCTCTAGATTCAATCCTTCGGGAAGACGGTCGCCGAAGTGGCCGAAGTGCTCCTTAATGAGCGGCACTTCCGCCAACCAGCCCTTGATGTCAACACTGAGAAGCTCCTCAACGTGCGAGCCTTGGATGTCGAGCCCCCTCGTATCGAGATCGGCGACCTCGGGAATCCGGCCGATTGGAGTCTCCGTAGCATGCACTTTGCCGTCACAACGTTCAAAGATCCATTTCAAGACACGGCTGTTTTCGCCAAAGCCCGGCCACAGAAATTTCCCATTCGCATCCTGACGAAACCAGTTGACATAGAAAATTTTCGGCAGCTTCGATGACTTTGAATGCTCCCCCATCTTGAGCCAATGGCCGAAGTAGTCGCCCATGTGGTAGCCGCAGAACGCCAGCATGGCCATGGGATCGTGGCGCAACTGTCCGACTTTACCCGCGATGGCGGCGGTGGTCTCGCTGCTCACGGTCGCGCCGAGAAAAGTACCATGCCGCCAATTGAAAGCTTCCGTGACCAACGGAACGATTCCGGCGCGCCTTCCGCCGAACAGGATTGCATCGATGGGAACGCCTTTGGGATCCTCCCACTCAGGCGCGATCACCGGGCACTGAGTTGCAGGGGTGGTAAAGCGCGCGTTGGGATGTGCGGCCTTTCTTCCTGAATCGGTGGTCCAGCGGCGGCGCAGCCAGTCCACCAACATGCCTGGCTTTTCATCGCTCATGCCTTCCCACCAAATATCGCCTTCCATCGTCATCGCGCAATTGGTGAAGATGGAGTTGCGCGTAATGCTGGCCATGGCGTTGGCATTCGATTTCATGCTGGTGCCGGGCGCGACTCCGAAGAAACCGAATTCCGGGTTGATGGCGTAGAGCCGGCCATCCCCGCCGAATTTCATCCACGCGATGTCATCCCCGATGGTCTCCACTTTCCAGCCGGGAATTGTTGGGATCAGCATCGACAAATTAGTCTTGCCGCACGCGGAAGGGAATGCGCCGGTCATATATTTCGCCTGGCCGGATGGGCTGATCAGCTTGAGAATCAGCATGTGCTCAGCCATCCAACCTTCATCGCGCGCCTGCACCGATGCGATGCGCAGAGCGTGACACTTCTTCGCCAGCAATGCATTGCCGCCGTAGCCCGAACCATAGGACCAGATCTCGCGAGTCTCGGGAAAGTGGCAGATGTACTTATGGTCGGAGTTGCAGCGCCATGTTTTATCCGGCTGAATCGGGCCGAGCGGCGAGCCGACGGAGTGCAGTCCGCGGACGAACTCGCCATCTTCGCCAAGAACCTCGAGCACATGGGTTCCCACACGAGACATGATGTGCATGTTGGCAACAACGTAGGTCGAGTCGGTGATCTCGACTCCAATCTTTGCAATGGGGGAGCCGATCGGCCCCAGGCTGTACGGGACAACGAACATGGTGCGGCCTACCATCGAGCCGGCGAACAACTCCGCCAGCTTCTTTTTCATCTTGACCGGATCTTCCCAGTTGTTGGTGGGGCCGGCATCTTCTTTGTTTCGCGAGCAGATGAAAGTCCGGTCTTCGACGCGCGCCACATCGGCCGGGTCCGAGCGGACGAGGATGCTGTTCGGGCGCTTCTCCGGATCGAGTGGAATCGCCGTTCCGGTGAGGATCAGCATCTTCATCAGCGCCTGATACTCCTCCTGCGAACCATTGCACCAGTAAATCCGGTCCGGTTTGCACATCCGGGCCATCTCTTCGACCCACATCTCTAGCCTGGGATGTTTGTGGTCTGGGGGAGCTGTTGCGACTTCGATCAAGGTGCTAGCCATGGTAAAGGTCTCCGGTATCACCCGTTGCGTATTGCAGAAATTAGATGCCGCTCCTGACGCCGGCGGAACGCCCTAGGGGCGAACGGGACGCCTAGGCGTGGAAAGACCGGGCGCATAATTCAACTTTCAAGCGCACCACATGAGCCGACATAACCCCGCCCGAAGCCCGCCTTCATTCGAACCCAGAAGCTTTAAGCCAGCCTGGATCCAGGCAGGGCTAAGCCTGCTGAAAGCGCAAACTTAATATTCTCTCTCACTTGGCTGGATTATTCCAGCGCGGGATTGTCCTTATGTTTTAGCTCCATAATTCTGCCACCCCCCTAACGGCAACGTGAAAATGTCGCCCCATGAGAGGAAGGACATTCGCGTTGAGTCAGAAGGAACTGCAACGAGTGAGCGTGATTTCCAGTTGTGTGAAGGGAGACATGGCGTGCACCAGAGCTGCCTCTCTCTGCTCCCGCAAACGTTTCTTGAGACGCCGGACCTGACAAACGCTGAGCGCGAGCAGTTCGGCTGGCCCTGGCGCACGCCAACCGCGGGTGGGTGTGATCAATCAAGAGGTTGTACCGGTGGAGCCGCCCGGCTGATGGGCGGAGCGTAGCCGAGACTACCATGCGGACGATGGAAGTTGTAATGCTCGAGCTAGGGCGAGAGATGTTGATCGCGTTCCTCGGAGTTGAGGTAATGACGAACGTAGGCCCACTCGCGCAGGGCGGTTTGGATGAAGCGTTCGGCCTTGCCGTTTGTGCGCGGAGTGTAGGGGCGGGTGAAGCGGTGCTGGATTGCGCCTCAGAGAGCTACGAAACCTTCGCGCCTCGACCGCGTCACCGCGCCTCGCATGGGGGAAATTAGGCTCTGACCCAAATCCTCTTTTCGAGTGTTCGCCACACTTCAACCTCCTCGTCGTTTATGGAGCGCTCCCCTTCACTCCCGACTGCCCGAATAAATCGACCTAAAATCTCCGGGCGGCAACTCTCGGCCTCTCCGATCGTCCCGTGCTCATGGCCGCACCGCACAACTCTCTCGCCATCAACCCAACACACAATGTAGTATGTTTCCACGGCAGAGAGTGTAGCACATTATACTGTGCCACAGCTTACTGTGTAGACGTTCCGATGTTAAGAATTCATCATTTCTCGATTGCGAACCAAAGACCCTGGACGGCTCTTTGCCCGACGGTTGCGCGAGCTGCGCGGCCAAGCTGGTATTTCGCAGGAGAAATTGGCGGAAAAAGCCAACTTGCACCGGAACACCGTGGGCATCATCGAACGCGGAGTCCAAATACCCACGCTCGACGTGATTGTGAAACTCGCTCACGCCCTCGACATGAAGCCCTATCAGCTTATTGACCATATCCCTTGAGAAAAGTTGCGCCAACCGGCTTCCACCTTGCCCAGTTCGAAGAGCGACTAGCTAACCGGGATACGCGACTAGCAACGCCGACGGCTCTTGCAATAGGACGGTTCTCTGTACCGTCGACAGATGCGAGAACCGCTGAAGCGTGCCGGATCGAAAGGGAGGGTTGGCACGGCTTTCGACGCGGATTGGCGACGAACCTCGAACGTATCGGGATTCGAGAGTCGATTACTCGCTATGATCCTCAGACACGCGAACGATCCGAGTCACAAGGAAACACCACATTAAGCCACCAACACTCGAAGCGATTACTGCGTGTGATGCGCCTGTCCGAGAGTTTTTCATTGCTCCAAAAGCCGGGTTTGCTCCCCGGAGCATTCGAAACAGAGCCCGGACACCACAACGGTGAAATGGATACAGTAAGACCACAAGAGGCGTAACTGTATATGAATGAAGCGGTAAGAGCACTCATCCCGGACGTGGTAAACTGTAACTCCGCGCGCCGGAGAGGTGGCAGAGTGGCCGAATGCGGCGGTTTGCTAAACCGTTGTACGGGCTAACACCTGTACCGAGGGTTCGAATCCCTCCCTCTCCGCCATTCTTTGTTTTCAGCGGAATAGACTTTCCTTCCTAACACGATCCTGAACCAATTCCAACTTTTTCCACAACCTGCGTATTAGGCGCGTGGAGGATCGGATGGCTTCAGTGGTCAGTTTCTGGAAATACGTGAAGGTGGAGGGCAAGTGGCGCTACAAGGCGTGCGTGATGGATCGCGGCGTCCCGGTCAACAACATGGTGCTGGTGGACGAGAGAACCGAATACCACGGCGAAGGATCGTACTACCTGCGAGTCAAGAAGCAGTGGATAACCGCGGCGTTGCAAGTGCATTCTACCAAAGGCGCTCACTCAGCCTGGATCGGGGCTGCCGCTGGCCGGTCGGCAAAAGATACTCAGGGACTCAGTCTTTCCGCGGTGTTTTTGCTGTCAGCAGGTCTACGAACAATTTATAAAATTTCTCAAGATCCAGATCGACCTGAACCTCAGCCTGGCCGGACCTCAACGATCGGCTTATCCCGATCCGCCCAACTCAGGGTGTTACCGTAGCCGGGGCCGCGGTCCAGATCCACGTCCATAAAGAGCGTTTCTTTCTTTGTGATCAGGCTGGGGTCGAGCCACGCCGCTGCCGCCAGCTCATCCCACAGATAGTTGTAGTTGCCGCGCAGCTGTGTGTACTGGCCAATGTAGCGAGCCGCGGGCGAGTCACCCGCTTTAACGCGGTTGATCAACTCCGAAGTCAATCGTGTCTTTACCGAAATATCCACCGGCGTGCAAATGACTTTCTTCCACGGCGCCCGGAGCACAATATGAGCCGCTTCCGGATCGAACCACAAGTTGAATTCATGAGTTGGGGTGTTAACAATTTCCGGATCGTCAGTCTGCGGATTGAAACTGCCGCCCATGAACACCAGCTCCTTAGCCAGCCCCGCGAACTCTGGATCGATAGAAATGGCCAGGGCCAAATTCGTCATCGGCCCTCCCTCGTAAATCGTCACCTGGTTGGGAAACTTATGCACCATGCGGATTAAAAAGTGAGCGGCGTCCTCATCGGCCGGCTTGGTGGTGGGCCTGCCCTCCGGCATCGCACCTAACTGGTCGGACGGATGGTAGAAGTTCGGAGTCCAGGCTCCCAGCCAGGCTACCTTGCCGTATTCTTGTTCCCATCGTCCCGTCTCCTCTTTTCGTCTTACGAGTGGATACTCCGCTCCCGGCACGACCGGAATATCCCTTCGTCCGATGATTTCGAGCATCCGCAGGGTGTGCGCCACTTCCTCGTGGAGCCATTGATCGCCCGTAACCACCGTGATGCCCAGGACTTCGGTCTGTGGCGACTGGATCAAGAGGATCATCGACTGCTGGTCCGTTCCCGCGGGTCCGGCGCCGTCTTGATCAATGACGATCTTGCGCGTTGCCTGGCCCCAGGAAGTGAGGCATAGGGTCAGCAGTACCGCCGTCGCTAAAACCCGGCATATTTTCATCGTTAGTCTCGCTCGATCCATACAAAGTGAAGGGCAAACTGAGTTGACCTCAGTCTGCCCTGATGTTGGGACCCCTGCCCAGCTAGAAATTCAGCCTGAGGGCGAACTGAATCAGCCTGGGATTGTTCAACTGCTGATTGATTACGCCGAAACTGGAAGTCGTATTTATATCTTGCTCTCCGAGATCGGCAATGCCGCCCATAAAGAACTGTGGGTGGTTAAATAGATTGAAAAACTCCGCCCGAAACTGCAGCTTCATGCCCTCACGCCAGGACATCGGAAAGTCCTTCATGATGGAGAAATCCGTGTTCACGAAGCGCGGGCCGTAAACGGGAGCCCGTGGGGCTGTACCAAGTTCTCCCGCTGGCGCGTGGGCAAAAGCACACGTGTTGAACACCGTCCCGGGCAGGCAGTGTTTCCCGTTGGGGTCGCCCACGATGTCGGGGCGGTTAAAGCTGAAGAAATTGTAGTTAAGATCGGTGCCCGTGTTTCCCGGGCCTGGAGTGGCAGTCGGGCCGATGTTGGCGCTGTCGACTACAAACAGTGGGAATCCAGACTCGGCGCGCTCGATCAGGTTCACTTGCCAATGCCCCAGAGCGGTGTTAGCAACTCCGCCCCAGTTGCCGCCGAAGCGCTTGCCTTTGCCGAATGGCAGGTCGTAGAGAATACTGGCGGTAAAAGTATCGTTAATGTTGAGCTGCGACAATCCCCAGTCCAGCCTCTGAGTCCTGGGTAACGGCCAATAGAGTGCGCCGACATTGGTACCTAGGCCATCGGGCATACCGGAGTCGAAGTTGCGGGCCCAGGTATAGCCGATCAGAGCATAGATGCCGTGCCGAGCGCTCTTAGTCTCGGCTTTGATCTGCAGAGAGTCATAGCGCGCCGCGCCCACACTGTTGTTGCTGTCAACCAACTGGAAAGGATTGTTGGGAATGATGAGGTTGCGGCCGCAACCGAGCGTGTAGCCAGAACCCTGGACAAACGCCGCGCCGCCGGGACACGCAGCGGGCGATCCGATGTTTTCATCCACCTGGCTCACAAGAATGTGGGCGCTGCGGGAACCGGCGTAACCCGCGGTGAGCACAATGCTGCCCGGTAACTGATGCTCAACGTTGAGATTGAATTGCTGCACTATGCCCTGTACGAAATTGCGGTTCATGGATTGGAGCGTGCCAGTGTAGTTGTCAGGGTTCACCGGCGCGTTATAGATAAAGCCGGTGCAGCCGTTACAAGCGGCGGGCACTTGCAAGGTAGATGGGGGCTGCGCAGCAGGCAAAAGGAAGCCGCCGGAAAGCGAACCTACAGGGCTGCCGAAGCTAAGAGCAAATGGATTGGGATCGACTTCCGCATAGTAGGGCGGGTTCTGCCAGAGTCCTTGTCCGCCCTGGCTCCAGGCGGAATCATGATAGATGGCGTATCCAGCGCGCACCGCGGTATTTTGGCTTCCGAGGGGCTTCCAGGCCAGCCCGATGCGCGGCTCGAAGGCGGTTTTGTCAAATTGAATGCCCAAACGCCCGTCGGAAGTGGCGCACGGGAACGGTAGAGCAGTGGTCGCAGTTGGCCCGCATCCCGCCGGGCTGCCCTTGGGCACGAACCATGTAAGCGTGGTGACATCGAAGTTTGATTGCCGATTCTCCACTTCCGTTTCAGGTGTAACCAAGGCCCAAGCCAGTCCAAGGTTTACCGTCAAATTATTGGTGACGCGCCAATTGTCCTGGACGAATGGGCGAACTAACTTCCAGCGGCGGCCAACTGTGGCGCCGTGAAAAGTCTGGTCGTGCGCGGCAAAAACTCCCAGGGCGCCGATCAGCGTATCCGCAATGTCGTCGTTCGTGAAAAGGCCGGTTTCCGTGATGGAACCGTCCTGCAAAGCGTTGTTCCGAACGTTCATCTCATTGGCGCGGTAGACCCCACCAAAGCGGATCTCATGCTTTCCGCGAATCAGGTCAAGGGTGTCGGAAACCGAGTAGACGTTCGTTCCACCTTGGTAAGGTGCAAAGCCGCGGTCGCCCACGGCATAGTAGCTGGACATCGAAAACGAGGTCATGCCACAACCTTCGCAGTCATTCGTCGCCTGGTTTAGGCTGGCGGGATAACCAGTCAGGCTGTCACACTTGCTGCCCAAGTCGGCACCGGGAATTCCGATGATCGCCGCCTCGCACGTTCCGGTGCCGAACGAGAGGATGTGGTTGAAAATCCGGCTGAATCCGGCATTTAACTGGTTGATGGTATTGGGCGAAAACACGTGGGTTTCGGAAAGCGCCAAGTTGCGACCGTGATTGTTGATGAACTGATTGCTGCCGAATGCCGTGGCCTCCGACCAGCTGGGGGAGCCGCCGGGGACGAAGAGAGTGGCCTGATCGTAGCTGAAACGGGCGAAAGCAGAATCCGTGCTGGAGAAATTGTGATCGAGACGAAAGTCCCACGTGCCTTCGTTGAGCTTCCTCGTGGGCTGGTCCACATAGTTGAAGCCCGCGGAACCGATTGCATTGGGAGTGGGATAGAGTTGAATCACCTTCGCGCCGATCGGGTTGACAAGCGCCGCCGGAATGATGTTGCAGCTAGTCGTGCCGGTGTTTTGGGATCCATTGGGGTTGACGGGGACCGGGACCAGAGTGCCGCCCACGGTGTTGCATTGCAGCGGGGAGAAAGTGTAAGGGTCGTTGAGATTTGGGAAGGCGGCGCTGGATCCACGCGGGTTGCCGTTGGGATCCACGCTGTAGTCGTAGTTGCCGTTTGCATCCGGTGTAACCATCGCAGCGGTCGGAACGTATCCGTCAAACGGCTGGCCCTGCCGCTCCATCTTTGCCTGATAGTCCGCAAAGAAGAAGGTCTTGTCCTTTCGAATCGGCCCTCCCAACGAACCGCCGAACTGATTCAGATTGAATTTCGCCTGGCTGTGAGTGAAGTATTGGTCGGCGTCGAGCGTTGTGTTACGAAAGAATTCAAACAGCGACCCGTGAAACTTGTTCGACCCTGACTTCGTAGTGACCAGCACCGTGGGACCGGCCCGTTCTCCATATTCCGCAGAGTAGGTGTAGGTCAGTACTTTAAATTCCTGGATGTCGTCGATCGACGAGAAGATCGCAATGCCGCCTTCATCCAACTGATTGTTGTCGTTGCCATCGAGCAGCCAGTCGGTGCTCTGTTCGCGGGAGCCACCAACCGAAAGCGAGAATGATCCGCGAGTGGAGGCTTCGCTGCTGGCGGCGCCATTGAAAAAGCTCACCGGACTGGTCGACGCTGTGGTGCCCGGCGTTAGCGTCGCCAATTGCACGAAGTTGCGGCCGTTCAGGGGGAGATCGGCCACCTGCTCAGAAGTGATGACCTGGCCCAAGGTTGGATTCGCGGTCTCCACAGCAACTTCCGTTGCGCTAACTTCAACACTCGATGAGACCGACGCAGGTACGAGTGTGAAATTCAGCTCGCGCTGCTCATCGACTTGCAGCCGGACGTCTTTCTGTTCCGCAGTCGCGAAGCCTTGGGCCTCCACGCGAATCGTGAAGTATGCAACTGGTAGCAGGGGGATAATGTAGTGTCCGGAGCTGTCGGTATTGGCTTCGCGAACCACCCCTGTACCCTGCGAGGTCGCCCTGACTGTCGCACCTGAGATCACCGCGCCGGCCTTATCGGTAACCGTCCCCGAAAAGCTGCCATTTGCCTGCCCGTACAGTAATGAAGACGAACTTACCAGCAGAAAAGCAACGACAGCGACAATGATCAGCGTCTTATGATTCAGCATTGCGATCCCTTTCCGCACGGTCCCACAAATTGCGAGCGGAGAGCTTCCCATCCAACGCTGCAATTTGGAAACTTTTGACCGTAGGAGGGCCTTATAGATTGCAAGTCCTTCCGAAGTCAAGACTTTTCGGTTGTGTGAAGCATTAGGCGCCGCCAAATTTCCGAACCGGCACACAAGAAAATCAGCGGCGAAACGGTTTCAGGTCTGCGTCGGACCTCAATTCCCAGCTCGCGATGCCCACTCCGCATCAAAACGCGAGCGCACGAAAAAGGATTTCTGGGTTCCAACCCCCGTCGTCGAAAGTCCGGCATACAGATTCGCGTGCCTCACGGTCTCTTGCTCTGACAATCCTTCCGCCAGGAATACGGCGAAGCTCCCGATGAAGGCGTCTCCCGCACCTGTGCTGTCGATGCTCTTTACGGCAAATGCCGGCACGTGTTGGCTTATACCCTGGCCCGCGAGCAGCGCTCCGTTGGCTCCCAACGTGATGATGACGCGGCGAATGCCGCTTGCTACCAGTTTCTCCGCGCATCTCCTCGCGTCTTCGAGATCCCTCACCGCAACTCCAGTAATAGTCTCAGCCTCGTTTTCATTCGGAACGAAGTAATCGAGGCCCGCCAGAGCCTGCATGTTGACGGGCTGACCAGGCGCCGGATTCAGGATGCAGCGGATGCTGTGCTTTCGCGCAAACGCGATCGTGTGGTAAACGGTTTCCAGCGGAATCTCAAACTGTAGGACGATGCAATCCACCGTTTTCAACGTCTCGGCAGCAGCGTCTACATCGGCGGCCTTCAGGGCATCGTTGGCCCCTTTTACCACCAGAATGCGATTCTGCCCGTCGGGCTCGACAAAGATCGGCGCAACGCCACTGGATAGTCCCTCAACCTGCTTTACGTGGGTTGCGTCGATACCAAGTTTCTTAAAGTTCTCTATTGTGGCCGGACCAAACAGGTCGCTTCCAACTCGTGCCACCATGAACACATCCGCGCCACAAAGACGAGCAGCAACTGCCTGATTCGCGCCCTTACCTCCGAATCCCAGATCGAATTTCTGGCCGAAGAGTGTCTCCCCAGGCTTCGGAAGCCGATCAGTGAATGTTGTGAGATCGATGTTGGCACTTCCAACCACCGCGATACGAGGGCGTCTGGCCATAATTTGCAGACTACGAGAAGAACGCCGAGTCTATTGCTCGGCCTTGGTGGTGTCAAACGCGATGTTGCGAGGGATCAACCGTTCGAGTTTTGAAGGAGGGGCTTGATGCGCTTTCGCGGCATGCCAGCTTAGCCATTCGCTCGTGCCACCAGAAAAATTGCTAGTCCATAAAAAACAAACATCAGAACGAGGTAGGCTTTGGCACGAGGTCCCGACCTGGCAAATTCTTTCCAAGCCAGAACTCCCCAGAGCGCGGCAACCATGGGCGCGGATTGACCGATGGCGTAAGAGATGGCGACGCCTGTGAAGCTGGCAGCCACTAGGTTGAAGACCGTGCCAATGCCCCAGATGAATCCACCGAACAAACCTAGGAGATGGCCTGACGCGGGGCCGCGGAAAAATCCGCTGAAACCTACAGGCTCTCCCACCAGCGGGTGTTTCATGAAATAGATATTCCAGATAAAACACGAGAGCAATGCTCCCAAGGTGAGGAAGACAGCGGCGCTATAGGGTCCCAGGCTATTTCCGCGGGTCATGGCGTGCGTCATAAAAGGGGCCCACAGGCCCATCAGAATTCCTGATACCACACAGGTGATCAGACTCTTTTTTGAGACGGGACGCCCCGCGTCCGCGAGACTGCCATAAGCTTTGCCGTCCATAAGGACCGCAACGAAGGCGCACGCCACTCCAAAGGTCAGAAGCAAGGCGTTGCCTCTCGGCTGCAGCGCGTAGCTCAACGCAACTCCGACTACCAGTGCGATTCCGATGGAGATGGGAAAGGCGACGGCGAGTCCGGCCATGTCGATCGCAGCAACGAGCAATAGATTGGCTAGGTTGAACAGTGCGCCTCCGATGAGAGCGTTAACAATGTTCGAGGCGTCGGCGGCATGGACATTGTTCAAGAAACTGGAGGAATCGTGGCCCGTGCTCCCCATCGTGAAGGCGAGCACAAGTGAGATCATGAAGATGCCGACAGCATAGTCCCAATAGAAAAGTTCGAAACGATAGCCCTTCACGCCTTTGTAGGTGTTTGCCCAAGAGCCCCAGCAGACAGCGCTCGTAATCATCATCAGCAGCGCAATGCTCAGGCTCGAGGGTGTAAACATCGATGCTCCTTATGGATTGGTGAGGGGACGGAAAGTGTGTAACTCTACTCTTCTTTCGTTCAGGCGACAAGCGAGGCGAGGGCCTAGCTGTTCACCTTAGGAATAAGCTGAACGCCCGAGGCCGGAAATCCGGCCAAAGCGGTTGACTCTTGTTGTCGTGTTTGAAAACCGAGTTCGTCGTTTTCCAGGTTTGCCGACCATTCGCCAACTGGCTTGAATGCTAACAAAACGGATCAATCTCCTCTCGCCATTCAGTTCGGATTGCTATTTCCCACTCCTAGCTGCTATCAATACTCGGCGCTGTCTTTACACGCTTCCATCTCAGGCGTTATCAGACGTTCTGTACCGAAGAGCAAGAAGATCAAATGGAGGAAGAAATGGTCAGGAGATCGGTCCTGAACATAATGATTGCGGTGACTGTATTGCTGGCTGCTGCTGCGGCCGGAGGACAAGGAGTCGGACCAGGTTACGACATCGAAATGAGCCGCATGATTCCGATGCGAGACGGCGTCCAGCTCGAGTCCTGGATTTTCAAACCCTCCCACCTAAAGGCCAAAGCGCCGGCAGTGCTGATGCTGACTCAGTACGACATTGATGGTGGGCGCCGTGGCAACGGCCCCGCCGCTTATACCCGCCGCGGTTATGTTTTCGTGCAGGTGTATGTGCGCGGCCGCGGCCGCTCGGGCGGCGAAAAGAGCGACAATCTAGGCCTGCAGGTTGGGCGCGACGGCTATGACGTGGTCGAGTGGATCGCGGCCCAGCCCTGGAGCGATGGACACGTCGTGATGTTTGGCGGTTCGTTCGTCGGCATGACGCAATGGCGTACCGCCGCCCAGCACCCGCCGCACCTTGCAGCTATCGCGCCGTATGTGCCGATCTATCCGGGATGGGATGTGCCCAACACGAACGGAATTCCGCAGGCGTGGTCGGCAGTGATCCTGGGCTACACATCGGGCCGGTCGCTGGATGCGGGATTCATTGCAAACCAAAGCTACTGGGCGGGGAAGATGCTGGAACAGTACGCTGCCTATCGTCCCTTCCGGGAACTGGACGATGCCATCGGGATTGCTCAGGACGACTGGTGGATGACTGACGCTCGCGGCCAAAAACTCTCGTTCATGAAAATGTGGCTCGACCATGTAGGCGACGAAGCCTTCAATCTTGCGGCCGAGCCCAAAACCCAAGACTATGCTCGCATGAGTTTCCCGGTGCTAACGGCAACCGGCTATTTCGATGACGACCAACCCGGAGCGCTGCGCTACTATCGAGGCCTCATCAATAATGCTCCGGCAGCAGCCGTGAGCCAAGGTTATATCGTGATCGGTCCCTGGGATCATGGTGGCACGCAGAAACCAACTAAGGAGATCGAAGGTTTAGCCATACCCGACGCTGCCGTAATTGACATGGATGCACTGCATGCCGACTGGTATGACTGGGTGCTGGGGCGTGGACCCAAACCTGCATTTCTGCATGACCGAGTTGCATATTTCATGATGGGTGCGGACGAGTGGCGATACGCCAAGGCCCTGGAAGCCGCATCCTCGGGAAAGGTTTTGAACTTGTATTTGTGCGCCCCGGAGGGAACGCCGAGGGGCCTATTCCACTCTGGCTCGCTTTCGAAAAGCCCGGCTGGCCAGGAACCACCGGCCACTATTGTGGACGATCCACACGAGCTACCCGAACTCGATGTCGCCAAGTACGCTGAAAACGAGGATCTAAAGAGCCAGTTTCGGGGTTTCCAGAAGCGAGCGATCAGCTTTCACTCCGAACCCTTCGAACGGGATACCGAGGTAGCAGGGCAGATGCGGCTGAAGTTGCTGGTAGACGCAGACGCACCCGATTTTGACTTGTGGGCTCAGGTCTTGATGGTTCTGCCGGACGGTTCCACGGTCAGGCTTGGCGAAGACATCCGGCGCGCCCGATTCCGTAACAGTGCGTTCAAGCAGGAACTGTTGAAGCCGAATCAAATCGTGGAGATACCCTTCGAGTTTTACTGGATGGCGCGAAGGATTCCAGCGGGCGCGCGGTTACGGCTCACCATCGCTCCACTCAATTCGCCGAACTATCAAAAGAACTACAACACCGGTGGCAGGATTGGCTATGAGAAGCCGGAGGATATTCGCGTTGCGCACATCAAGGTCTTCCACGATGCCGAACACGCGAGTCAATTAATCCTGCCGCTCGCGGCGCCTGTTCTACCATCGACAGGCCAATGAGATGCCTATAAGACGATCGTCGGTTTTCGCGTCGTGAATTCCTGGAGATGTCCAAAGCGCCGCTGACATTTTTTCATTTCCTCAAACGGCGTCGCCAGACCCCTCAGCGTAAAATTGTGAATCGGGCAGCGTTCCCCTTTACGGGCACGATACATTTGGACTCCCCAGTTAGAAATCATTTGTTCCATTGCTATCAAATGCCTCAATGATCTCGAAACTAAAACATATTAAGAACTTGGCAGGGGTCTTTGCCGACTATACGTGGGATACGAACCTCCCAGCCTTCAAGGCATTCAATCTTTTCTATGGTTGGAATGGCAGCGGGAAGACGACGCTGTCTCGTCTGTTTGGCGCGATAGGCGGTCTTTCTATTCTAGGCCTGGACTATGAAATCGAAGACGAAGAGGGCAAACGATACAAACAGACGGATGCTTTTCCTCGGACTATCCGTGTATTCAACCAGGACTATATACAGCGGAATGTCGAGGTGCTCAAAGGGCGCGCGAATTCAATTTCAATCCTTCTCGGTGCTGAAAATAAAGAGCTCCTAGAGAAGATAGAGGCGGACGAGAAGCTTCTCAACGGAGACCCTGCTGACCCAGCCAATTCCGGCAGCGCGGCAAAGCTCAGAGAATGTATCGAGGAGAAAGAGCAAAAGGAGAAGGAACGCGGCAGGACGTTTACGGACATCGCCAAAACGATAGGTGCCGCAATAGGCGGAAATGCTCTGAGAGACTATCGCAAGCAGCAAGCGGAAAAGGATTTTCTTGTGCTCGGCGCAGATGTTGAATTGGCGGACGGATCCTTACAAAGTCTTCTCGTTTCTGTAAAGCAGGAATCCCTGCCTGCTCTTAGTCACCCAACCCTGCCAACAATAAAGGCACAGGCCCGAGGCGATGAAGAGTTCGGCCTGGCGACTTTCCTAGGCGATGCACGAAAACAAGCAGAGGCATTGCTACTGAAAACAGTGCAATCCGAAGTCATTGCCCGACTCGCCACGCACCCGGATTTGTCCGGCTGGGTGGAAGAGGGTATTCGTCTGCACGAAAAGCATGCTTCAACCGTTTGCGAGTATTGCCTTCAAGAAATTCCGCGTAGCCGCACAATTCAGCTGGCACGCCACTTTAACGAAGCGGATAAGCAACTAAAGAAGGACCTCGACTCCCTCCACGACAAACTCAATAAAGCTCATGCGCTGATCCTCGCCGTGGAGCTGCCTGACGCCGCGCGCCTCTACTCAGAGTCACGTACATTATTTGAAACCGCTCGGGTTAACTTCCAAACGGAAAAGCAACAAGTGCTCTCGCGCATCACCGAGATTATGGCGGAAGTGAGGGAGAAAAAGAGCAAAAGCACGCAGCCCCTGATACTTAAAACACAACTTCACTGCGAGGATCTCGCTAACCGCCTGGCCGACGCAAACAAGATCATTGAGGAGCATAACAACATAACGTCATACTTCGAACGCGTAAAAGCCGAGGCTATACAGAAACTAAAACGTCACTACCTCTGTACAATTTTCGACGATGTCAAGTCATTGGATGCCGACATCACGAGGCTGCACGCTGAGGGCGAATCACTAAACATGGAAGTGGACGACATTCGGAAACGGATTTCTAGGAATATGGCGAGTGTCTCCTCGCAGCATAAAGCCTGCGAAAGTATCAACGAAAAACTTAGCACGTTTCTTGGTTACCGAGAATTGAGGTTCGTTCCGCGGCTGGAAAAGAGGCGGTCCGAGGCCGCAAGTGAAATAGTCGCTGGCTACGACATTCTGCGGGGCGACAAACCAGCCCTATATTTGAGCGAAGGAGAAAAAACGGCAATTGCCTTCGTGTACTTCGTAGTGCATCTCGGCGATCAGAATTTTGATCCACACAATGGCATCGTCCTGGTCGACGACCCTATCTCCAGTTTGGACTCGAACTCGCTTTACCAAGCTTTCAGTTTTCTCAAAAATTCGGTTCAAGCATGCCAACAGGTTTTTGTCTTGACCCACAACTTCGACTTCTTGCAGTTGATTCTTAATTGGCGCAAACGTGCGGGAGGCGGCGGTTACTACATGATTAAAAACCGTTTTCTAGGCGATGTGCGCCACGCATACATAGACAAAATGGATAAAGAAATTTACCAGTACGAGAGTGAGTACCACTATTTATTTAAGCTTCTCTCCCAGATGAAGGCCGACCAGGATGGCACGATCTCGAAAGCCTATCCCGTGCCCAATATTGCTCGGAAGGTCTGGGACACGTTTCTTTCGTTTCGGGTCCCGAATGGTGAGAGCCCATACAAGAAGATGGAGGAATTAAAAAGGGAGGGATTTGACGCGCAAAAATTGGACGCCATTTATAAATTCATAAACGACCAGTCACATATTACCGGCTCAGGGTTTGACCCGGCGTTAGTGCCAGAGGCGAAGAAGGTGTTGGACGAAATTTTTGAAATGATGGCTAAAATATCGCCCAAGCACTATGAGATTTTGTCAAGGTCGGTGGCTGAGGCTTAGGCGCTAACACAAAAACCGCGATGGCGGACCGAGCGCGGGACGGGAGGCCTACTCAAGCCCGCTTTTGGCACGAGTGGCCAATGAGATGCTATGAGACGATCGTCGGTTTCGCGCCGTGAATTCCTTCGCCGCGCCAGTTCTGTGGCAGTAGGTGCACCCTTTGTCCTCCGGAGCCGCTACCGGCTTTTTGCCGAAAGTGATGAAGAATATCCGGAGCGCGTAGCGCGCCTGGTCCGTGAGGAGCTGGTGATTGACATGCTCAATCAGTTCCTCTACCGCAAGGATAAGGAGAGCGTGCTGAATGGCTGGCTGTCTCAGCCAGGTGCTTTCAAACGCTCCGACTTTGAGTTCTTCATGAACTCGGGAGTGAATGCAATCAACTTTGGTGATGGCGCATCATCCCTGGATGATGCAGAAAAGCTCTTCGCAAAGTGGAACACCTTTATTCTCGACTACCCGCAATGGCTGGCGCGGATCAATTCCGCCGATGACTTTGAAAAGGTGAAGCGCCAGGCTCGGTACGGCATCATTTTTGGACTGCAATCCAGCACACAGTTCGAAACTGTGGATGCCGTCAATACCTGCTACGGCTATGGCCAGCGGATTTCACAGCTCAGCTACAACTTCCGCTCCCTGGTTGCGGATGGCGCGTTCGAGCCACACGATGGCGGAGTAAGCGAGTATGGCCAAAAGGTGATTGGGCGTATGAACCAGGTCGGAATGGCCGTGGATCTGGGACACGCGAGCGATCGCACCAAGCTCGACGCATGCGAGATGTCCAAAGCGCCAATCATTCTGTCGCACGGGAACTGCCGCACGCTGAATCCAGATTTCCCTCGAACTTCAACGGATGAAGCGATTCGAAAACTAGCCAAGGGGGGCGGAGTCATGGGAATTACGTGCATCGCATTCATGGTCAAAGGCACTGAGCCGGTGACCGTAGAGGACGTCGTAAACCACTTCGATCACGTGCGCGACCTAGTGGGAATTGAGCACGTGGGAATCGGGTCGGACGCCGGAGTCGAGAGCAACGATCTGGGAGCTCCTCAGATTCTCAAGGAGATGCTGGCGAAGGCTGACTCGCGCTACCACGTTCATGGAACGCACGAGGTGGTGGCTGGCCTCGAAGGACAAAAACGAATCTACGATCTCACCGCTGCTTTCGTCAGACGCGGATACACCGATGAGCACCTTCGCCTGGTTCTGGGCCAGAACTGGCGCCGAGTGCTGGGAGAAATCTGGCATGCCTGACACTATGTAAGAGCAGATCGTCAACAGCCGTAGCCGCTGAGGTCAGCAGGAGTAGCCGAAGGCATACATATCGTTCGGGGAGTTCGCAACGATGCCGGCGAACAGGACCTTTTCTGCCGGGCTTCCAAGCGACGATTCGGGAGTTACCATGGGATAGTTTCCGGAGAAGCCTGCCGATATCACAGCAGGAGTCGGCGGGATGACACATAAAGATGGAGCTGCGGAGGAGACACGAGAAGATGGCCAAATACGTGATTCAAGCTAAGCGTGGCGCACCGCCGGGAGGAGCTTATTCCCAGGGATGGCGGGCCGGGGATTTCGTCTTCGTTAGCGGAACGGGTCCGATCGATCCGGTCCATGGCGGGCTGGTTGGTGACAGCATTGAGCAGCAGGCAGAGCAGACCATTGATAATATTGTTGCCATTCTCGAGGCGGACGGAGCTTCGCTTCGCGATGTGGTGAAGGTCCATGTGCATCTCAGTGATACGAGTTTGTTCGCGCGCTACAACGCGGTTTACGCGCGACGTTTTTCGCCGCCGTATCCGGCGCGCACGACGGTAGGCAGCGATCTTGGTCACACTCCAGGCATGCTGATCGAAATCGATTGCGTTGCGTACAGTGTGAAGAAAACGGGCCCGAGACCAGTGCCTGGGACAAAGAAGAAGGTAAAGAAAAAGACTGCGAAGAAAGCGAGCCATCGCAACAGGTAAAATTCCCACTTCTGACGAAGGGACGCAGCGCGGAATTTCTTTCCTGGACTGTCTAGCCTAACCTGGCTCGGAAGCCGCGCGACCAACTGAGGACCTGGCCAATGCTGATGTCGTCAGCAGCGGCGCTTCCCGGCCGCGGGCGGTAACTTTCTCTACGGACGCGATCTGGCCGTCCCGCACCAGGAGCGCGGAATCAAAGTTGTTCACTGTGGGGCAGACGTGGCGCGGTAGGAGATAGAGCGCTTCGCCAACCTGCGCACCGGCTGTTTCGCGGTTCAATTCCATTGGAAGATGCTCTTCACTGGGCGTGAGAGGCCTCAGTTCTGGACGTGCAACGACCACGCACGTGGGCACGCCGGCATCGGCCGAGACAGCTTTGTGGCCCGCATCACAGGTGATGATTCCGTCGTGTGGCCGGCTGACCACACGCGCTAATACCAGCGCCGCTGGCGCGTAGCCGCATTCTGCGGGCAATTGCGCCAGACTCGTGGCATCGCAATAGACAATTGTTCCAGGCGAGACGCGGTGGATGAACCCTGCGCCGTGAAAACCTTTATACGTGAGTGAGCACGGGAATGTCGGCGTCCCTGCAGTGATGACTTCTGGCACGCTCATCCCGCTGTCCTGGATCGCGATCACAAGTTTCAGCAAACGATCGTAGCTGGCATGCGCCGCTGCGGTTCGTTCGGGCTCGTCGAGCCCTCCGTACTGGCCGTCATAGTAGTGCAGGCCGCCGAATTGCAGCCTTGCTCCTTCAATAGCACGCATAAGCCGAAGCACCTTGTCGGTCTGGTCCTGTTCGACTCCTGTGCGATTCATGCCCGGATTTATGTCGACAAACACGTCGACTGAGCTGCCTCGCCACTGCCGCACCTGTTCTTCGTTCTCGACCAGGACGGAAATCCGGACGTGCGGGAACTGACTCGCTATTTCGAGCACGCGCCGTGCATTTGCGCCCACGACCGGATAGGCGAGAAGGACGTCGGCTGCTCCACTGTTGCAAGCCACCAGCAGTTCGAGTGTGGTTGCGCACTTGAAACTCCGGACACTCCGCTCGACCAACATGCGAAGCGTACAGGCCAGCTTGGCGGTCTTGATGTGCGGCCGCCAACGATCCGGATCGCCTCCGAGCAGATGCAAAGTCCGCGCAATGTTTGACGCCACGATTTCTGGATAGACCACCAGCGCAGGAGTAAGGATGTCTTCAATGCCAGGCACGCGGTGACGTTCGTCCCAGGCAAACTCGCTCAACATGAATTTATGCGCCGCCATCGCGCCTTCGATCATATCGTGCAAACCGGAATCGGTGCTATGGCCTCCGCATCCCGAGCCGCAACGAAACAAAAAGAACTGGTCCGGATGCGCAATGGGGGGACCGCTGCCTATCTAGTCGGGCGTTGACCATCTTAATTGCTCCTAGTAGGCTCTGACTTCCGCGATGTTGCCTAGCAATCCATCTGACAATTCCGAGCGAAGAGATTTGCTTCGCGGCCTGGGTCTCGGGTCGGCGATCGCCATCGTCATTGGCGATATCATCGGGACGGGAGTTTTTCTTGTCGTGAGCGACATGGCGCGCGCCGTAGGCTCCGCCACGCTGGTCATGATCGCATGGATCCTGGGCCTGTTCATCGTGCTCTTGGGCGCTTTCTGCTATGCGGAACTTGGTGCGGCTTTTCCGAAGGCCGGCGGCCCTTACGTCTACCTTGGCCGGGGACTCGGCCCTCTTTGGGGATTTCTCTTTGGCTGGATGAGTTCGTTTCTCGAGCGGCCAGTCGCTATGGCCACTCTGGCGGCCGGTTTCGTCCGGTTCATGGGATTCTTGTTTCCCATTGTGGCCACGCCTCTGTTCAGCAGTCACATCGGGCGTTACGAATTCACGTTCACGACGGCCCAACCGGTTGCCGCGTTGATCGTGGTGATTGTAACGGCAGTCAATTATTTCAGTGTGCGGATGGGTGGTGCTATCCAGGTGCTGCTGACGTCGCTCAAGATGGGCACAATCCTCGTCATTGTTGTCGGGGGCGTAGTGTTCGGAACAAAACACGCCGGCTCAACCGCGCCAGCGGTAACATCGTTCAGCCTGGGAACGATTGGCGCCTTGCTGACCGCGCTCGTTCCTGCGATGTGGGCGTACAACGGCTTTAACGATCTGGGCGATCTTGGGGAAGAGATCGTTCAGCCGCAGAAAAATATTCCGAGAGCCATTATCTTTGGGTTGCTCACTGTAGGTGGGCTGTATCTGATGGCGAATGTTGTGTACTTTTATGTCCTGCCATTCGCACAGGTGGCGGCGTCCCAGCATGTTGCGTCGGACGTTGTGCAGTCGTTGAGTGGTTCGCGCGGCGCAGCTTGGCTCACAATAGCCATGGCCGTGTCGGCTCTTGGGGCGCTGCATGTCGTGGTCTTGACCGGTGCTCGCATTCCATACGCCATGGCGCGCGACGGTTTGTTCTTCCGTTTCGCGGAGCGCCTTCATCCTTCCCTGCGTACTCCCACAGGCGCGTTGTTTTTCCTGGGCCCGATCGCTGCGCTGCTGGCGCTCACGGGGACGTTCGAGGAACTCTATTCACTGTTTGTCTTTGCGGTGTGGATCTTTTTCGGGTTAGTGGCGATTGCCCTGATACGTTTACGCCAAAAAGAACCGAACCTGGTTCGGCCCTACCGCGCCTGGGGATATCCCTGGACGCCGCTCATCTTTTTGGCTGCCGCTATGGCTTTAACGGTCAACTTGTGGATGCTCCGGCCCGTACGTTCCTCGCTGGGGTTGGGAGTGATTGTTCTCGGTATTCCGTTCTTCTACCGCTGGCGCAAACGGCCACGTGCCACAGACATACATTCCGGACGGAACTAGCGGATTCTAATGCACCGGCGGCCTGTTTCGGTAGGTTCCGGTTAGCCGACCACTCACCTAGAACTTTCTTTGTTTCCGACAGTAATTTTTGTCTTGACATAATACTATTGTCGGTGCCTAATAGGCGTCATGACACCGGCCGTCCAAGTCATTCAAAACATCGATGCGGCCGCGTCACTGTTTAGCGCGCCGCGCCTCAAGATATTGGCCGAACTCGCGGAGCCGGATACCGCTGCGGCCATCGCCCGCCGCGTGGGGTTGCCTCGCCAACAAGTGAGCTATCACGTCCGCGAACTGGAGCATGCGGGACTCGTAACCTTCGTGGAGGAGCGGCGCAAGGGAAACTGCGTGGAGCGGGTGGTCCAGGCCGCGGCGCGCAGTTATGTGGTGAGTCCCGCGGCGTTGGGGTCGCTCGGATCCACGCCCGCCGAACAGCGGGACACTTTTTCCATTGGATACCTCGTGGGGCTCGCCGCTCGAGCCATCCGCGATCTGGCATGGCTGAGCGTGCGCGCGGCAGCGGCGAAGAAGCGCGTGTCCACCATGGCGATGGACGTGGATATCCGCTTTGCTACCGCGGAGTCGCGCGCGGCCTTTGCTCAAGAGTTGTCGGCTTTCATTGCCAAGCTCGTGGCGAAATATCACAGCGCGGAAGGACGCTCCTTCCGCCTGATCGCCGGTGTGTATCCGGCCATTACATCCGCATCGACAGAAGAACCAGGAGACCAAGCATGCGTAAACATGAACTGAAGATCGAAGTAGCGGCGACTCCCGCCGAGTTGTGGAAAGCGCTAACCACGGCGCAAGGCATACAGAGCTGGTTCGCGCCTATCGCGAAGGTGGAACCGGGCGTTGGCGGCGGCATCACCATAGGCTGGGCACCGGGGATGGAATTCACCCAGCCGATCGAAGTATGGGAGCCGGAGAAGCACCTCCGTGCGGGCCACACCGATTACTACATTGAAGGCAACGGCGACACGACGATACTGCGCCTGGTCCAATCCGGATTTGGCGACGATGCCAAATTCGACGCCGAGTTCGAATCGACCGGGACCGCGTGGCCCGTCTTCATGACTATGCTGAAGCGAAGCGCCGAAGCCGGCATCGATTCCTGCATGACTGCGGCGACCTTCCGCTTCCTGGACATTCCTCCGGCAGAAGCGTGGCATCGCCTCATCGCCGATAAACAGTTCTGCGACGCTTTGGTCGGCGGCACGATCCGTCACTTCCATCCGCGCGGATGCTACTGCGTCGATTTCGCGGACAAGATGTTATCCGTCTTCGCGGAGAATTGCGCCGGAAAAACAGCGCTCACCGTCACGTGGCTGCTCTACGGACACACAAACGCCAAGACGGACGCTGACGCCTGGCGTGATCGCTGGGGACAGTTGGTCGACAAGGCCGTCGGAACGGAAAACACTTAGGCACCAATCTGCCAAGGAGGATAGGATGCGTTTTCACAGGCGCCAACTACTACGAACCCTCTCATTTGCTTTTGGGTCGAGCTTCATGATGAGCCGACTCGGCATGGCGGCGCAGACGGGCACACAGCCAATGACCTCAACTCCCGCTGCAGGGGCAGTTGTTGGGAATGGGGTCGCTCCAGGAGAGGAAATGGAAAAAGTGACGGGGATCGGAGGGCTGTTCTTCCGAGCGCACGATCCGAAAGCGTTGGCGAGTTGGTATCAGCATCATCTGGGAATCTCGCTCACACCATCGAGTGAGAGCGAACACGTTTGGGAGCAAGAGGCAGGCCCCACATCTTTCACTCCTTTTCCTGAGACGAGCAAATATTTCGGGGATGCCAACAAAGTCTGGATGGTGAACTTTCGAGTCCGGGATCTCGACAAAATGGCAGCCCAGCTACGAACTGCACGAATCGAGATCACGGTTGACCCGCAATCTTATCCCGACATCGGACGGTTTGCCCGCCTGCATGACCCCGAGGGAAATCCGATCGAATTGTGGCAACCTGCAGGACCACACGCTCCACGCTAGGTTTACTAAGCGGTTCAGGACTGTTTCTGGATGACGGGCACCGCTGACGTAATTCGGTTAAGGTTAGCCGACTATTCGGGAGTTGGCGCCAGCGTGCTTGTGGGATTCCACGCCATGGGCGTAGCCGGTCGTCGATAGTCAGGCAATGCTCAGCGCTTTCCCGCTCCTACGAGTGCGCGGCCGGGGAAAACGTCTGGCACGATCTTGCCTTCGTCGACAACAACGGTTCCGCCTACCACCAAATAGCGCACGCCGACGCTCGGTTCCATGGGCTTCGCGAAGGTGGATCGGTCACTGATGGTCGCAGCGTCGAACACAACAATGTCGGCATCAGCGCCCTCCTGCAGTCTGCCTTTTTGCCGTGCAGCGGCAGTGGAACGCTCAAGCATCTCCGCCGGCATGAGACTCATCTTTCGCAGCGCATCCATCAGCGTGATCGTTTTCTTTTCGCGCACATATTGGGCCAGCACACGCGAGTAGGTTCCGGCGTTGCGGGGATGGCCCTGCATCCCATCGCTGGCGATCATCACCAGCGGATGCGGGATCACTTTGTCCACCATTTCCTGTGTATTGGAGAAGACCAATACCAACTGCGGCACGCCGGAGTTATGCAGCTCGTCAAAGCGCTCTTTGGTTAGGTGCTCGCCAGTGTTTGGAAGCACGAGGTCGCTATAGTCAATGCCAAACTTCTCCCGCCAGCCGGTGTTGAAGAGCGCTGAGTTTATGAAGGTCATGCCCGCAGTGTATGGATAGGCCTCAGTAGTGACATCGAGGCCACGGGCACGCGCTCCTTCGACTATGGCAAGACACTCCACGGCATCGCGCGCGCAGGTGCTGTTAATGTGCACGATGTGCAGCGAAGCCCCGGTGATGGCGGCTGCTCCGATGACTTCGCTGGTCGCCTCAATGGCCGAGCCGGGCTCGACGCGTCCCGCGCTGCGCATGTGAGTGTATACGGGAAGTCTCCGCTCGGCCGCGAGACGGAACATGTCTATCACTTCCAGCCGTGTTGCTCCCGGCGTGTACTGGATTCCCATCCCAACAGCCAAACCGCCGGCGTCCAACTCTGCGCGTAAGCGTTTCCGCATAGCCTCGATCTGCTCCGGCGTGGCTGGCTGATCGGTCGCGGGGCCGCTCTTCGGCAGGATTTCTCCGGGTGGCAGCGTCGCTCCGAATACCAGAGCCCGTGCTGCCACGTGGCTGGCCGACGTGCCGTAGTGAATGAGCGACTGACCCTCTTTCGCTTTCAGGAACTGAGCGACGTCAGGCGCTCCGATTTCCAGTTCGAGCGCCGTGGTTACGCCGTCGAGCGCCTTCACGCGCTGGCTCTCCATCTCCTGACCGTGCTGGTGAAGGTCGATGAAACCGGGAGCAATCACCAGCCCTCCGGCATGGATGACTCGGAGTCCGCTCAGCGCCTCGGACGAGATGCGAACAATCTTTCCGTCACGGATGCCAACGTTGCGCACAGCGTCCAGGCCGGTTTCGGGATCCATGGCATGTCCACCTTCGAGCACCAGGTCGTACTGCTGCGCGAACACGGTGGTGGTTGATGAGGCCAGAAAAAATAGAAAGAAAATCAGCTTGCGCATTTTTGCTCCGTTGGACGGACGATCATAGCAGGGGCTCCTTTCGCAACTCGCCTCCCCAGGCCGGTGACGGGCAATCCGGAAGTTATCCGGGCAACACAATGCCCTGTCTCGGGGGCTGAGAAAGCAGATACTCCTGTGATTTCGCGAGTACGTAGGAGACTTTGGCTAGGAGACCGTGGATGGAGAGCCGAGGCGAGTGTGCCTTAGGCGCCAGCTCCGGCAGCGTGACCAGCAACCCCAATTGATTCCGGGCCAGAAGTTGGGTTGTGGGAAGTGTCAAACATCCTCGCTCTCTGTGCGCACGCGGCGCGATTAGGGAATGATAAGTCCCTTGATTATTCACTATCTGGATTATCAAGCGGGCAACAACTTCGGGTCGTTTGCCCCATACAGCGACTATCCGCTCTCTGGTTTGCTCCCGCGAAATGCGCCTACTGGCATTTCTAGACTACCGCGCTTTAGCGGTACTTATTAATGTGGGTATGAGGTAGTAGAGACGGTGATGCGGTCGGCCTCATCTGAAGCGTGGGTGAAGCGCTGCATTCATCCGAGTGTCGCTTGTCACCATGGCTGCTTCGTGGGGCTCAGTTATGGCGTCGGGTGTTTATACAGTCATTCTCTCGCAAACCTGTGCGAATTCGCACATCGCACGATATTCTTGATCCGTGAGCTCAGACCAGTCGGAAAGGATCAACTTTTCTTCAGCTACCCGCGATCTCGTGGCCGATCGTGCTGGGAACCAATGCAGTTTTCCAACATGCAATCGGCGGACCATCGGCCCGGGAGCCGGCCAAAATGAAGTTTCGGGTGACGGAATTGGCGCTCATATTTACAGTGCATCACCCCGCGGTCCCAGAGGACAAGGCGGCCTCTCGCGCGAGGAACTTGAGCAACCGGAAAATTGCATTTGGCTATGCTCCACCCACGCTAAGCTCGTCGACAATAACCGGGGCGTCGCTTTCCCTCCAGAGACTCTTCACAGTTATAAAGCGTTGCAGGAAGCACGTGTCCGTCGAGAGGTACAAGGATTATATTCACCCATCGGTTGGGTGCATGAGTTGACTCTGCTTGAGAATCCCACGTTCAAGCCATCTCAAAAAGTGCGTCTCTCAAAACTCAATCTGATCTACGGTGCTAATGAATCTGGGAAGTCAGCGCTGGCTGAGTGGATCGCGGGCATCTTCGATCTACGCTACTTGCGCAGATGGTGGGATCGTAAAGGAATTCCAATCCACATCCAGTTATCCTACTTGAATCCCCAATTAAATCTTCTCGATCTGCGGATTTCATCGAAGAGTCGATTTGATTTGACAATAAGCGGCACAGATGTGCCATTCAATCCGATTCCGCTACGGATCATCACTCTACGGGACGCATGCTTGAGGTTTGAAGATGACCTGCTTTGCATTTCGAATAATCTCCGTATCTCGCCTTTGATCGTGAAAAAGCTTGTGCATGAAATTCACTCCTTCCCGCACGCCCGAGTAAGAAATCTGTGCTTCAAGAAGAACAAAGACGGTAAGCGCACACTTTATTCGGACGTGGATGGAACAGTGCCCGGCTTGCCACTGCGCAGCCTCAGCGGCCGCGAGACAGAACGAGTTTTTATGGAATTTGCGACTGCCGCCGCTCGTGTATCGGGCAGATACGCACCGACAATGCTGGTTTTAGATGGCTGCCCGCTGATCCTATTTGAAGGATTCTTTGAATTTTACTCTCATCATCTGCTTGATCCAGACAACCAGTTCCAAACTCTAATGTGCATTCCAAGCAGGCAACTGAACCTAGACAAAGTGCGCTGGAATGGCTGGGAAGTCCTCAGAACGAGCGGGACAGTCGGAGACATTGTCGTGAATCAAGATTTGCGCCCGGGGCTAGAGACTGCCATAGACGACCGCTAGACTGGCGTCGCGTTCGGCACAAACTGAAGTCAGCATCGCGCTAGGATTTCGGGGATCGGACTGGTGTCGCTGGATGGACTGTTCCATGCGCGTTTGTCAGGACTGATGCCGGACGGCCCAGAGATGGTACACCCACGAGCAAAGACTATTCGGTCTGAAGTCGGTTTAGCAGCTCCGCTGCGGTCTGCTTTTTACTTTCTTCGGGCGTATGTAGGAAAACGAAGGCTCACGCAACGTGGAGGTCGAAGCGGACTAGACCGTTTGGAACGCTCTGCCTGCGAGGTTCGAGGCAAACCTGAAGCGCGGACTGGACACGGATGAACATCGCATAAACTAGGCACTTGGCGCGCGGTGCATAAGCAGGATCCCTTGCCGTACTGCGGATTCGTGATCAAGAGTGTTACGATTTTACTAACGTTGAACCGGGGGGCCTATGCCTAGATCGATGAAAGCCCGCTTGACCCAGCCGCTGGTGCGCGAGAACGGGTTGCATCGTCTCGCTACATGGGATGAAGCTATGGACCGCGTCACTGCGGCGTTCCGGAAGTCGATCGCGAAGAAAGATCCGCGAGACTTTGGCATGTTTAGTTGCTCCAAGACCACCAACGAACTGAACTACGCGGCACAAAAATTCGTGCGCAGCGTCATGGGCACGAATAACATTGACAGCTGCAACCGGACTTGACACGCTCCCAGCGTCGCCGGTCTGGCGGCGGTATTCGGAGCGGGAGGCGGGACTAGCTCGTATCGCGAAATTGAAGACACCAGCGTAATCCTGCTGTGGGGATCGAACGCCCGAGAAACGCATCCAATTTTTTTTCATCATTTGCTGAAAGGTGTGCGGAACGGAGCGAAACTGTATGTAGTGGACCCGCGACGCACGAGTTCTGCGCGCTGGGCTAACCTCTGGCTCGGCCTGGACGTGGGTTCTGACATTGCGCTGGCCAACGCGGTGGGGCGGGAAATTATCGCAGCCGGACTGGCCAACGAGGAGTTCATTCGCCGCGCTACCAGCGGATTTGAGGCTTACAAAGCGCATGTTGAGAAATACACGCTCGATCGGGCTGAGCGGGAAACCGGCGTGCCTACGGAAGCGATCCGCAAGATGGCTCATGCGTATGCGAAGGCTCCGCGCGCCCAACTTTGCTGGACGCTGGGAATTACGGAGCATCACAACGCGGTGGACAATGTCGTCGCCCTCATTAATCTGGCTCTGCTCACCGGACATGTTGGCCGGTACGGCAGTGGTGTGAATCCACTGCGCGGACAGAACAACGTTCAGGGCGGCGGCGATATGGGCGCCATTCCGGATCGGCTTCCCGGGTTCCAGCATGTCGAGAACGATCAGCTGCGCGGCAAGTTCGAGAAAGCGTGGGGCGTGAAAATCCAGCCAAAACACGGCTGGCATCTGAGCGACATGTTTGAGGCGATGGAGCACGGGCATCTTAAGACGCTCTACGTACTCGGTGAGAATCCAGCGGACTCTGAAGCCGACCGGCACCGCGCGTTGAAGCGGCTGGGCGGGCTGGAATTTCTTCTGGTCCAGGACCTCTTCTATACCAAGACGGCTGAACTGGCGGACGTTGTGCTGCCGGCTGCGGCGGGCGCTTTTGAAAGCGAAGGCACAGTAACTTCCAGCGAGCGCCGCGTGCAGCGCGTTCGCCGCACGGTGCCGCCACCGGCGGGCGTGCGCGACGATCTTGAAATCATTTTCGATCTGGCGCGCCGCCTTGGGCATGAGTGGGGTACACCTGATCCCGAAAGTCTCTGGAATGAGTTACGCCTGCTGAGCCCGATGCACGGCGGCATGAGTTACCGCCGCCTCGAAGAGCTTAGCGGAATTCAATGGCCTTGTTATGACGAGTCGCATCCCGGCGAAATGTTTCTCCACGGACGGCTGTGGAGCGACCCGTTGATTGGCCCGCGCGCCCCGTTTAACATGGTGGAGTTTGAACCGCCGGTGGACCAACTTGACGAACACTATCCGATCCGTTTGACCACTGGTCGTCGGCTCGATGATTACAACACCGGGGTACAAACCATTCAATATCCGTCGCCCCTTCGGCGCGATGAAGCGATCGATGTTTCTCCGGAAGATGGCGTGCAGTACAAGTTGCACGAAGGCGAAAAGGTTCGGGTCACATCGCGGCGTGGATCGTTGCTCGTTCCCGTGCGCTTTGACCCGGCGTTGCGGTCCGGTCTCGCGTTTTTGTCGGTCCACGCTCACGATCAAGCAGCGACCAATGAGCTGACGATTGACGCGGTGGACCCCAAGTCAGGAACCTCGGAGTTCAAAGCGACGGCCATCCGTATAGAAAAAGTGTAAGAGGACTGGATTGGACCTTCATCTCACCGACGCGAAGCCGACTGAAGAAGAACGCGCTGCGGTGGACTCTGAATTGGGCGCGCCCGAATCAAGCTGGCAAGGTGGTGAGCGGCAAAATGCGGACACGCGCGCGGCGTTCGACGGCGACAACCACGGGCGGCGGCATCGTCTGCTGCCGGTGCTGCATGCGGTGCAAAACCGCATCGGCTGGATCAGCCAAGGCGCTCTCAACTATGTCGCTCTCCGGTTGGACGTTGCGCCCGCCGAAATTCACGGGGTGGTGTCGTTTTACGGAATGTTCTCGCTCAAGCCGCGTCCTCCGGTCGTCGCGCACGTGTGCGATGACATTGCGTGTCTCACTCGAGGCGCGGATAAAGTCTGCGCGGAACTGGAACACAATCTTGGCCCCGCCGATTCGCGTAGCGCCGGGGGACGCGCCACATGGCTTCGCAGCCAGTGTCTGGGCCTGTGCGAGCGTGCTCCAGCGGCGTTGATCAGTTCGGCTGGCCAACAATGCCATCACCGAGTGCTCGCGCCGGCATCGGCAGAAGCAGTTCAGTCCTTGGTAAGCGATGCTGTCGCCGGACGAATATTCGGCGAGCCGGATTCTTTCAGCATCAAGACCAGCGTTCCACAGGCCGCTGCGCAGAAAAACGGATCCGGGCAGTTGCGGCTGCTGCATCGCATGAGCCGCGGCGGTTCGGCCAAGCTGGAGGACTATCTTCGACTTAACGGCTATGAGGGTCTGCGCAAAGCTTTGGGGCGTGGCGCTGAAGGCACGCTGAGCGAGCTTTCGGCTTCGAAGTTGCTGGGGCGTGGCGGCGCAGCTTTCCCCACAGCCAAGAAATGGGAAGCGCTCTACTCGCAACGTCACCTGCTGCAACCAGACTCGGGGCGCGCACACTACATCGTGTGCAATGCCGACGAATCCGAGCCCGGCACTTTCAAAGATCGCATCCTGATGGAGGGCGATCCTTTCGCCGTGCTCGAGGGCATCACGATTGGCGGTTTCGTTACCGGCGCACGCCAAGGCTACGTTTACTTGCGCGGCGAATATCCGCTGGCTGCCGAGCGTATGCAACAGGCAATCCAGTCGGCGACAGAGAACGGCTTCCTCGGCGACAACATTCTAGGCAGTGGCCTGCAATTCAACATTGAAATTCGCCGGGGCGCCGGCGCGTACATCTGCGGGGAGGAAACTGCACTCTTTAACTCGATTGAGGGCTATCGCGGCGAACCGCGCAACAAGCCGCCGTTCCCCACGCAGTCCGGCCTCTTCCGCCAACCCACCGCCGTCAACAACGTGGAAACGCTAGTCAACGTTCCCGGCATTATCGTCGATGGCGGCGCCGCTTATGCCAAACTCGGCACCGAAAACTCCGCTGGTACCAGGCTCTTTTGCCTGTGCGGCCACGTCGCACGCCCCGGTGTCTACGAAATCGTAATGGGCGCCACACTACGTCAACTCATCGATCTTGCTGGAGGCATTGCTGGCAGCGGCAAACTACAAGCTGTTCTTCTCGGCGGCGCGGCCGGAACCTTCGTCGGTCCTCAGGAACTGGATACGCCCCTCACCTTTGAAGGCACGCGCGCCATCGGAGCCACTCTGGGTTCCGGAGTTGTTATGCTCTTTGATGACACGATCGATCTTCGTCAAATCCTGTTGCGCATCGCCAGTTTTTTCCGTTACGAAACTTGCGGTCAGTGCGTTCCTTGTCGTGTCGGCGTAGTGCGCCAGCAGGAAGCTCTGCAACGCCTGGTGGGCGCCAAACCACTAGGCTCCGCAGCGCAGGAAATCGCAATGTTGCGCGAGATGGCCCAGGCCATGCGCGATGCCTCAATCTGCGGCCTGGGCCAGACTGCCAGCAGTGCCCTGGAATCCGCTATGAAGCGATGGAGTCTGTTCGCATGAGTCAATCGGCCCCAGACATTTCGCAACCGCTCGACGCGCCCCAGCCGACCATTCCTCTACCGCGCGGCCCCGTGCCGCAAGCGCCTCCGGAGCCCGAACGCCGCTCCATTGAAATCAAAATCGACGGCAAACCTGTTTCCGTCGTCGAGGGTTCCACCATTCTCGATGCCGCAAAAAAGCTCGGCATTGACACGCCTACGCTCTGCTTTTTAGAGAGCCTCACCCCCGTCAACGTCTGCCGTGTCTGTGTGGTGGAGCTGGAAGGCTCGCGCACGCTCGTTCCTGCCTGCTCCCGTAAGGTGGAACCCAATATGTCCATCAAGACGGACTCAGAACGCGTTCGCCTGAGCCGCCGCCTGGTGTTGGAATTTCTCGCTTCGTCAGTAGACCTTTCCACGGCGCCCGCCATGCAGGAATATATGGACCGATACGATGCGCATCCAGAACGCTTCGGCGCAACTCCCGCGACCATCGCCCAGCCCGTTAAGATCGACAACGATCTGTACGTGCGCGACTACTCCAAATGCGTTCTCTGCTACAAGTGCGTGGAAGCCTGTGGCGTGGACGCGCAGAATACTTTTGCCATCGCCGTGGCCGGGCGCGGTTTCTCTGCCCACATTGCCACCGAGTTTGACGTACCCCTGCCCGACTCGGCGTGCGTCTATTGCGGCAACTGCATCGGGGTCTGTCCCACCGGCGCGCTGATGTTCAAGAGTGAATATGACATGCGCCAAGCCGGCACGTGGGACGAGAGCCGCCAGACCCGGACGGACACCATCTGTCCGTACTGCGGCGTGGGCTGCGATCTCACCGTGCACCAGCAGGAAGGGCAGATCGTTCGCGTGACTTCGCCGCTTGATCACAGCGTCACTCACGGTAATCTTTGCATCAAAGGGCGTTTCGGCTGGCAGTTTGTGCAGATTCAGTCTTCCGGCAAACAAGCAAAATAATTCCGCTGCCGCTGCACCGCACAATGATTGGGCCGTAGCTCTAGCCAATGAATTGGCTGACCTGTGTGCCGAATGAGCGGAGGTTGGCCCCAGTAACGGAGGCTGGCATCTCGGCGGTTATTTCCGAATCACCGGCAACCAGACGTTATGCCGCACGACAGACGGTCGACGACTTCTTAGTTGAATATTCTGTTAATTTTGCGCAAAGCTGCGTTGCAATGGTTGACCGATAGTCTTTTGCGGCCATAGATTTGGAAGTGCGCAGAAAGATCGCTGCGGTTTATTCACGTCATGGAAGAACTACTCTCCTTTTCCGATGCCTCTCTCCGGGCGCAGCTCGGGCCCCTCGAACAAAAAGTGCTTGATGTTGTTTGGTCCTTGGGAACCGCGACAGTGCGTGAAGTAGTGCGCAACGGAAAGGTGTGGCAAACCTATCCCACGATCATGACGACCATGGACCGTCTCTTCAAAAAAGGACTCTTGACTCGGGTTCCGGATCGGCGAGCATTTCGTTATTCGCCACGATACAGTCCTGAAGAACTGGAACGCGCAGAGGCGATTGGAGGAATTCGACGCCTACTGGGTTCACAGAATGCATCATTACACCTTTCCTATCTGGTACAGGCAGTCAGCGCTCAGGATGAGCGATTACTAGACGAACTGCACTCTCTGGTAGAGCGGCAAAGAGCTGCGCTCAAAAAGGAGAAGCCATGATCTTTGTTTTGCGTGCGATCATGGTTTCCCTTGCGTTTTTTGTGCTGGTGTACAGCTTCCTGTCTCTGTTGGCCGTGCTGACGTGGCGTGGCCTGCGTTTGTGCCGCTTCGACAAACACATTGGCGCGCGCGGTCTCTTCACGCTGCGTGTAATTCCGTTCGCGATATCAGCGGCTGTCTCTCTTTTTCTCACCCTGCCATCCTTTCTTCTTCTCGAGAGGCACTCGCTGGATGAGGATCTGGGTACGTTCGTGCTCGGTGGCTGTGCAGTGCTGATCCTCGGCACGGGCATCTATCGCGTGTTGGCCGCTGAGGCGCGGACTCGGCGGGTTGTTTCCGCGTATATGGAGAGTGCGATCGGTGTAGAAGCCCATACGGTCACTCCAGCAATCATTTTGGCGCAGAGCATCACCCCGCTAATGCTGGTTGGCGTGCGGGCGCCGCGAATCCTGATTTCCGCGTCAGCCTGCAAAGTCCTGAACGATGGAGAACTACAGGCGGCCGTGCGTCACGAGACGGCGCATTCCCGGTCGCGCGACAATCTGAAAAAGGCAATTCTCAATTGTCTTCCTTTCCCGGGAATGGCGAGGCTGGAAGAAGCATGGCGAGAAGCATCTGAAATAGCGGCCGACGATGGTGCCGTCTCGAGCCACGATGAGGCTCTGGACCTCGCGGCCGCCTTGATCAAGCTCGCCCGTCATTTTCCCTGTCAGGCCGTGCCCGACTTGGCTACGGGACTAATGAGTGCCGTTGGCTCGGTCACGAATCGAGTCGAGCGGCTTATGGCGTGGAAGGAAGCGTCTGCTGCGAGTCCACACCGCTGGCGCTACATCGTCGCTGGGGCACTCATTGCCTGCTTCGCTTTAGCAGCGAAGCTTGGCCCAACGCTCGTCTTGGTGCACTCCCTTACCGAACGGCTTGTGCCCTGAGCCAGAGCGCATCACCCCTTTACGCTTCGTTCATGTCGCAGACTCCAAACCCGGCCGTGCCGCAGCAGATGGCGCCTCTGCTTGCGTTGGCCACCCAGTTCCTCAGGGCGGGGCGACCAGCCGATGCGATTGTGCCGTTGCACGACGCGGCGATGCTTGAGCCGTCCAATCCCACGATTCAGCACGATCTCGGCCTCGCCTGCCTCGAGGTCGGCCGCATACCGGATGCCATTGCGGCATTGCATCGGGCGGTCGCCAGCAACCCGCGTTACGCCGATGCATATTTCCGACTTGGAATCGCCTTCGAAAAGCTAGGCAACATCCGCGAGGCAATCGCTGCGTACGACCGTGCCACTCAACTGCTTCCTTCGTTGACCGAGGCGTGGTTCCGCGCCGGCGCTCTGGTCTACATTCTGGGCCATCTCGAGGAAGCGATCGGCTGTTTCCGGCGTGCGGCCGCGGCGGGAGGCAGGACAAACTTCGGCCGCCTTGGCAAGGCACGCGCGCTGCTGATCGAAGATCGCAGTCAGGAAGCCGAACAGGTATTGCGAGAGACGCTGGTAGTCGATCCGAGGAACGCGCTAGCGTATGAATTGCTCGGCAATCTGCTCTCTGAGTTGGGCCGTTTCGACGAGGCCCGCGCGTGCTTCGAACGCGCGATCGCCATCGCTCCGCTGCTGGCGGGAAGTTACTACGATCTGGTCCGGTGTCGCGTGGTCACGAGCGATGACGATTGTCTGCTTCAAGAGATGCAAGCCGCGCTGGAGACGCCGGGACTGGAAGCGGGGCAGCGCCAGCGAGTTCACCTCGCGATTGGCAAAGCGGCGGAGGATCTTGGCGACTACGGCTTAGCCATGCAGCATTTCGACGCCGCAGACGCCGTGCGCCGCGGCTCTGCACCGTTCGACTCGGCCGCGTTCTCCACATTGATCGACCGCCTGATTGCCCTCTGCACACCTGAATTCATCGCGTGCGCGTCCGAATTCGGCAGCAATGATGCGACGCCGGTGCTGATCGTCGGCATGCCGCGGTCCGGCACAACTCTCGTGGAGCAGATCGTCTCCATGCATCCCGAGATCGCGGGCGGCGGAGAACTGAATTTCTGGAACGAGCGCGGGGCGGAGTGGCGCTGCTCTGGCGAGGGCAGGAACGAGACGCCGTTCGTTTCTACGGAGAATACGGTCTCGGAATTCTTGGCCAAAGCGGCGGCAGACTATCTCGCCGTGCTGCGCGCGATTGCGCCGAAGGCGGCGCGAGTGACCGACAAGATGCCGTTCAACTTCCTTTGGGCCGGGCTGATCCACGTGGCATTCCCGCGTGCGATCATCATCCATTGCCGCCGCGCTGCCATCGACACGGCGCTGTCGATCCATCAAACCCACTTCCATCCGGTCCTTGCGTTTCCGACCGGCGGTGCCGAACTGGTCGCCTATTTCCGCGAGTACCAGCGGCTCATCGACCATTGGCGGAACGTGCTGCCGGCGGATCGCTTCATCGAGGTCGATTACGAGGACCTGACCCGGGCGCCGGAGCCAGCCATCCGGCGGATCATTGCGGCCTGCGGACTGGCGTGGAACGACGCATGTCTGCGCCCCGAGTCGAATCCGCGGGCGGTGAAGACTCCGAGCAAGTGGCAGACTCGGCAGCCGATTTATCGCACCTCGGTTGCGCGCTGGCGACGTTACGAACGGTGGCTGGGGCCGCTGCGCGTGCTCGGCGACGACGGGGCGGCTTAGGCAACCACACGCGCAGGGCTTCAGGAGTCTTAGACCTAGCGCCATCCAATCCAAATATGTTGAGATAGAATTCGTCCCGGCGTAGAAATAGTGCGCAGCGCGATCTGCACTGTTTCCGAAGGGAGGCTGCTTCGAAGATGGCCTGTGAAAGAGTTTTTATCGTTGGTGGAGGCTTTTCCCATTACGCTGGACTCCCGCTCACTAGTGAATTCACTAAGGCATTAGTCTCCGCTCAGGATCCTGAAAAAGGCCTGAGCGGTTCATTGGTGCGCCATCTGGAAAATTTTATTGAGGCGACGTTTGGACATACGCTAGAGACGTTCGAAAATTGGCCAACGCTAGAAGATTTGTTCACTTGCATTGACTTGGCCGCAAACTCCGGCCATCACTTGGGAAACTCGTTCTCCGCCGCGGAATTGCGGACGGTCAGGCGCTGTCTTATCGCTCGCATTATAAGGATGCTGCAAAACCGAAACGGAAAAGCTAAAGAGGAAAAGGACAAGAATTGGAGAAGGTTGAACCGGCTGCTGACCAACATTGACTATGAGTCTAGTGCGTTCGTAAGTATGAACTGGGACGAGGTTATCGAACAGTATTTCTTGCTGAATCATAGCAACAATGCCGATGTGGATTATGGGTGTAATGCGATTCACGCTGAGCCTTCAACCGATAGGCTCTGCATTATTCCAATAGATAAAAGCAACGGACCGAATCTCACGATCGTTAAAATCCACGGATCAGTGAACTGGCTGTATTGCGACAATTGTCAGCAGACCTTTTGGTTTCGCCCGGGTCATGGGGACAGCATCTCGAAACGTCTCCTTAGTGATACAGAGTGGGGGGAGATAAGGCCCAAGAAAAAGAGTCAAGTGAATCAGTGGGCATGTCCGTTCTGTCCAAAGGTTATATTGAGCACTCGTCTCGCAACATTTAGTTATCAAAAAGCCTTGGATTTTCCTATGTTCCAAAAGTCGTGGTTCACGGCAGAGAGTCTGCTTCGTGAGGCCAAAACATGGGCTTTCATCGGGTATTCACTTCCTGCCGCTGACTACGAATTCAAGTATTTGCTTAAAAGAATCCAGCTATCTCGTAAGACCTTACCTCGAATAATCTTGGTGACTGGCGGCAATAAGAATGCACGCGAAACCACATATAACAATTATCAGCGATTCTTCGGGGAAACTTTCCAAGACGGGATTAATTGCTTCCTGAAAGGAATTAATGCTGAATCTACTCGGGGTCTCCTGGATTGCTGAAGAAACCAAACAAGGGGTAGATTTCCACCCTGTCGGGGGCTGGCTCAGACGTACTCTAGCAACGACACGGGCGGAATCTGGTTGTCCAATATAGATTTTGCAACAGTTGAGATGAAAGGCTATTTTCTTCCGAGCGCCAACCCGCCTAACGTTTCGGGCTGCACCGTAATCACATCCGGACCAGTGATCGGGAGTGTGGGAACAGAAGGGACGTTCACCAGTTTTCTTTCGGCTCAGTGGCCTGAAGAAACCGGGGTACGTCCCGTCCCACATTTCCCGTGCGTTACTCGCCCGCCGCCTTTAGTATCTCGATGGCGGCGGTCAGGGTCGCGAGAGCGTTGAAATCCTTGAACAGTTCGTCGCCTGGACTGTTCCCATTAAACGCGGCGACGGCGGACTGATAGATCGCGTTGTTCTCTGGATCCGCAGCCACCAATTTCAGCACCTCTGTGTGTAGCGCGGCATTCTGGCGGAATCCGCCCAACAAGTAACGCCAGAAAACACCCGACCCGCAGTCGTAATCTTCATCATCCTTACCCTGCATTGCCGGTGTCATCGGCTGAACCACCTTCTGACCGTCCGCCAATTCCGTGAACACTCCGTGCATGATTTTCGCGGGGAGAGATTGAGCATCCGGATCTGACGGGTCAACCTGAAGATAGTCAAGCAGCCCACCAAGCACCAATCCCTGGTCTCCGCACCACGCAGCCTGTGGGTCGTAGTCCTGAACCGGCGGAAACTCGTTATTGAGCGTAGCGTACGTCGACACTCGCTCACGCACGAGCACGCTGTTGCTGTCGGCTAACTGCCACAGGAGCCGGTCGTCCGCCTGGGTCGGGTCGAAGAACCAGTGTTGCAAGAACTCGCGCTCGTGTTTGAATGCATCTTCCGCACCCTTCCCCGAGGCTCGCAGCCTCAGCGCCAGGACGAAGTACAGGCCGTTCATTACGGTAAGCTGGAACGCACCCAATTTGTTCGGCTCACATGTAGCGGGATCGGTTGGATTGATGAATGAGCACTCCTGTGGTTTGAGCCTCTTGTCCTTGAACATTTCATATTGCCACACCCCATTCGGGAAGCGAGGCTGCGCCCACGTGGCGGGCTGAGTGAAGTAACCACGCACTGAACCCTCGTCCCGATTGTCCCAGACGTTGGGTCCGCCACGGTAGCTGTAGGGCTTGTCCGGCTTGCCGCTGTGCATGACGTCCCAGCACTCGCCGGCGAGGTTCTGGAAGTCGCTCCTATGCGCGCTGAAGATGCTTTTGTATTCGTCAAGGAAGGCTTTGGCGCTGGCGATTCCCCACCAGCCGTAGTCGTCGTACCAACACATAGAGTTCTGAACGTTAGGACTCTTCCACTGGGACCAGGCCAAATCAGCTACCTTGCCCGGAGTTGGGTCCGCATCGGGAAAGCGGAGAAGGAAATCGGTCAGGGTGTCAAACACGTTGCCGACCCGCCATCCGTTCTTCTTATACTTCGCAAAGGTGTCGAGAAGCCCCCCTTTGAAAATTGCTCTGGCCTTAGCCTCCATGTCTTTCGTGGTAATGCGCTTGGTATCACTCGGATATTTCATTGGCGATTTCCTTTCTCGATCCGAATTTCCGTGTTGGCCTTGAACGGACTGAATTATCTCCTGAAAAGAGAGTAATCGCGATTCTGCAACAAATGAGATGACAGGCTATTTTCTTCCTAGCGCCAACCCGCCTAACGTTTCGGGCACCGTGGTCACATCTGGGCCAGTGATCTGGCCTGCGATGATGGGCTTATCGGGGACGGTCTCGTAAGCATATCCAGTCAGGGTGCCGCTGACATCGTCGAATTGCCGATGGTGCCCAAGCGTGACGCTGAGTCTGGCCCAGCCGTAGTGAACTTCGCCGCCTACGACGAACTTTAGTCCCAAATATCGATCCCTGACACCCTTACCTTTGCCGGCCCACGGGCCCAGGTCGGAATACTGGCTGGCGACACCGTTGAAAAGCTCCACTGCCATAAATGGGAAACGAACGGAGAAATTGCCTTTTGGTCCGATTCGGGTGCCGGCGGGCAGAGCGGAGGCAGCAGAAAGAAAATAGCCGCTGCGACTAAAACGTCTACCGGCGACCACGTTATCAGCGTTGCGGTATCCGGATGCATCGAGCCCTACCTCTAAGCCCGAGCTACCAACGTAAAACGACGTGCGCAGTAGAAAATCCTTGACGCCGTCGTTGTTGAGATCAATGTATAAGGGAAAGCCCGTGTGCGTTACCTGATACGTTTCCGTGTAGACAACTTTTGCCTCGGAGGCCCCGGCCAGCGCCAGCACACTCACTCCAGCTGCGCTTGCCACCTGCGCGTACGCATTGAGTTGCCGGTTAAGGGAACCGGAAATTTTGAACTTCTTACGGGACTGAGGAGCGCTGGACACAAATATTCCTCCGAAGGCGTTTCATTATCCGGCCCGCTACATCAACAGTCAACGCTCACAAGCTCTGTAACAGAAATTTCACATCGTCTTCATACTCCCGTCACAAGGCGTCTGTTAGCTTCGCGACAATGATCGCCGATCATAGTTCCACCCCGATTTGCCAGCGCCAATCCCGTCTGCGTCAAGGAAAACCCCGTAAGCAAACCCTAAGGAGGAGAACGGTACATGTCACGAAAAGCGTATCGCTATAAGTCTCGAAACAGGTCTCGAAATAAGAATCGGATGAAGCAGTTGCGTCCGTTGGCCGGACTGCTGGCAGCGGGGTTGAGCCTTCCTGGGCTCGCCGCTGCTCAGTCCAAGTACTACCCAACTTACTTCACTGGGCCGCAGCCGAACGGCTCGTGGGTCGTCAGCAACGGCCAGGTCATCACCCCGGCCGGCACTCAAGTCAACCTCGGCATCCGCGTCCGTGCTAAGGCGATTGCGCTGAACCCCATTGCCAAGACTCACACCGCCGCTGTCCTCACTTTGGGTACATCGACAGACGATGGCAACGGAGCCGTCGAGATTTTCGACACCGACACCGGCGTTGTTCTGCAGAACTACATCCCGTTCGGAGTGGATTCGAGCGGCAGCTATAGCGGCATAGCCTATTCGGCAGACGGCAAACACCTCGTGTTCAGCCAGGACAGCAGCAATGTCACTATCGCCGCGGTTAATTCACGGGGCCTGCTGCAAGACGATGCTCAGATCAGTGTGCCGCCGTTACAGCCGAGCGATTCCTTCATCGCCTGCTTTCCAAACAGCCCTCCGGGCGCCTATGCCGTACCCTGCGGCACGTTCTATAGTCCGTGGACTGCTTATCCCGGCGGCGTTGCCCTCTCAAGCGATGGCACGAGCGCATACGCGCTGCTGAACCAGAACGACACGCTCGCGCAGATCGATCTGACCACGAATCAGGAAGGTACGCAGATCCGGGTCGGTAACGCGCCGCATAGCATCCTGATCAACAGCGCCGGGACCACCGCCTACGTCAGCAATGAGGGTGGCCGGGCCGCTACGGCCGCGGACTTCCAGGTCTGGTCCGCCGGCACTGAAATCGTCGCCGATCCGGTGGTTGGCGCCGCGATCACCGGTACCGTTTCAGTGGTCGATCTGAGCTCGATGACGGTTACCGCTACCATCTCGACCGGTCTGCATCCGACCGGGATGGCGTTCCACGGAAACGAACTGTTGGTCGCCAATACCTATAGCGACACTATCTCGGTTATCAACACGGCCACCAACAAAGTGATGCGGACGATCAACCTCGGGCTACCGATCGGAATACCCGGCACAGGCCAATCGGCCTACGGCGCAGCGCCTAACTCGATCGCGGTCGAGGGCAACACTGCGTATGTCGCGCTTTACAATGCCAATGCGATCGGGGTGGTCGACCTCAGCACCGGTCCGGCGAACCCTGTCCTGGGGATGATTCCGGTAGCCTATGCGCCGAGTTCGGTCGTGTTGGACAAGAAAAATAACACGCTGATCGTTGCCAACGACAAAGGCATCGGCACGCGTAATTCGTTCGAATGCGACTACAGCGTCTGCAGCTACAACACTCACCAGGACAACGGTACCGTCAGCATCGTTCCCGTACCGAATAGCGCCACCTTGGCGACAATGACGACGCAGGTTTACCAGAACAACCACTGGGATCTCATCAAAAACATCCAGGCTGCCTCTGGTGGCAACCCGAAGACCAAGCCGCTCGCAATTCCATCCAAGATCGGCGATCCGTCGCTGATCAAGCACGTGTTCCTGATCGTCCGTGAAAACCGCACCTATGATCAGGTACTGGGTGACGTAACCGCAGGCAACGGCGACCCCTCGTTGGCAGTGTTCGGTGACGGCTCCGCAGCCGGAGGCACACCGGTTACTCCGAACGTGCACGCGCTGGTGACGCGCTTCCCGCTCCTCGACAATTTCTACGACCCAAGCCGCCAGTCGGCCGACGGTCACCAGTGGATCGCCGAGGGCATGGCGCCCTACGCCGACGACATCCAGTCGCCTGACTGGGTTCGCAGCTATCCTGGCGGGAACGCTGGCGATGCACTGGCCTATCAGAACAAGGGCTTCGTGTTCTCGGAAGCGGCAGCTGTTGGTCTGCCGGTGAAGCTCTACGGCGAATACGTTGAGAACGATACCTTCCTACAGCCGAACGGGTCGACCAGCGAGCCAAGCTGGTCTGACTTCTACAACGACTCGCAAAACTTCGAGAATGGGCTCGAGACAACGCTGTACTATCAGAACACGGTCCAGGCAGAAGCCTCTATCCCGGCCGTGTACCAGCACCTCATCAAGAACTTCCCGCAGTTCGATCTGGGCATTCCCGACCAGTTCCGCGTCGATCTGTGGCTGCAGGATTTCAACAATGACGTCGCGAACAACACGGTGCCGGCGTTGAGCATCCTGTGGATCATGTGCGACCACACCGGCGGCCCGCCGGTCCCCGACGCTGAAGAAGCAGATAACGATTTGGCTGTGGGGCGCATTATCGACTACATCAGCCACAGCAACGTCTGGTCCAGTTCGGCGATCTTCATGGAGGAAGACGACGCACAGAACGGCGTCGACCACGTCGACGGTCACCGCAGCCCAGGCTACATCGTCAGCCCGTACGCCGTGCAGTATGGCGCCACCGACCACACCTACTACACGCAGGTCAACATGACTCGCACGATTGAGCAAATCCTCGGTCTGCCGCCCATGAATCAGTTCGACCTCGTGGCGTCGCCGATGATAACGGATTTCACCAACAACCCTCCGACGGAGAACTTCCAGCCGTGGACGCACGTGCCGAATCAGGTCCCGCTGGATCAGGGCGTTACTGCAAGTGCAGCCGACAACACAGGCAGCCCCGCGGTGAAAGCCCTGAGGAAAGCTTGGCTCCAGAAGAAGGCGCAAGTCTTCGCCGGCAAACTGACCAAGCCCGACTCCGAAGACCCGGACACCGTCAACCATCTGAACTGGTACTTGTCCACCGGGTTTACGCGGCCCTATCCCGGCGAGAAAACAGTTCGTCCGCCGAGCCAGTTCAACAACCCGGCACCCACCAAGGCTGACGACGACGACTAAAGGCACGTTCCGCCTTTTGCAACCGCCCTCTCCCCGATTACCGGGGAGAGGGCGGCTGACGCCAACTGTTATTTATCCGGCAACCCTATCTAGTTGGTGCCCGCAATACTTTTTTGAAAAGTCGAGTAGCATCCGTTTTCCCCAATCAAGTTCCCGCCGATCGCCAGAGTGGGTGTGCCAACCGGCGCGGGGTGCAGTAAGGCCTAGAGTGCCACGTTCCTGACCTGCAGGCTGACTTTCTTTCGCAAAAAGGAGTTGAGCCAGGCACAGCAGACTTTCAGCTGGCCATGCGTTCGGCGAAGCAGACCGTGAGTCTGCAGCTGACCTTGAGTGGCGCACGGACAGTCTTAGCAAAACTCTATCTGCAGGAAGAGAAATACCCGCAAGCCATCGAGCAATGCCGGAAGGCATTGGAGCAAAATCCGAAGGATCAGACCGCGCTTTATCATCTGATCCAGGCTCTGCGGAAGACGGGAGATAAGCGCGAGATTCCCGATCTGCTGAAACAACTTGCGCTTCTTCGCAAGCAAGCCGCGAGAGAAGAAAGCGAGCGCAAGCAATACAAGTTCGACGAGGAAGACACGTAGACAAAATGACGAGTGCTTCGCGGTTAATCGATTAACTGCTTCCCTCAAGCCTTCAATACCACGTAGGTGCTGTAGCTTTCCTTATCGATATTCATAAATGGACGCATGGCCACGCGGCTGCCATCGGCCGAATCTGCCAGCCAGTCTCCCGACGCGTTATTTGTTGGCTTAGCTTGCAGCAATGCGTTCCGATCGAAGCTGGGCTGAGAATCGGCAACTGCGAAGAGCACCAGCGGTCCTTGCATCAAGGCAACGAGCTTCGGATGATTTGTGTCTATGGTTTCAAGCCTCAGAGGCATGGGAAGTTCGAGCTCAACGCGATCGCCATCCTTCCAGGTGCGGCGAATGGCGGCAAATGTGCCCGGTTGGACTGGATCTGAAACTCGAGCGCCGTTGACGGAGAGCACCGGGCCGGGCGCAGCCCAGCCGGGAATGCGAACGTAGAGCGTGTATTCCTTGGACTGCGAACCGGACACCTCGATCTGAATCTTATTGTCGAACGGATACTTAGTTTTCTGCGTCAATCCGTAGCGCGAGCCGCCGTCATTCCATTGCACGCGGGATGGTGCAAAGAGATTCACATACACACCGTCTGCCGAGCGCAAATAGGTGCTGATGTGATAATCCGCGGCGAGTTGTGGGAAGGTTCCGGAACAACACGGCCACTTTTGCCCGTACCAGACTTTCTTGGCAGTTGCGGCATAGTCCGAGTAATAAAAGGATGTGCCGTCGGCCTGAATCGGCCATGCTCCGAGAATCGTGTTGTAGAGCACTCTCTCCATACTGTCGCCGTATTGCGGGTTCTTAGTTACGCGAAGCAGGTAGCGGGTGATCTTGAAGTGGCCGTAGGCGCCGCACGGAGTCTCAAAGCTGGCGTGAGTGAGTCCTATACTATCGCCCAATTGACCGGTACCCGGTTCTCCAAATGATTCGTTGGGGCCCCAGCCACCAGTTGCGAAGCTTTGGGTCTTCACCAGCATGTCAAATCCGTTTTGCGCGGCGCGAAGATGTTTTTCGCTGCCCAGCGTGATGTAGGCCTGCATCGCGGAGCTGAACGCGTTGACGTGGCTGTAAGCGTGTTCGAAAGGCAACACATTGTTGCCTTGAGAAAGAGGATTGAAATAAGTGTCATCCTCGAGATACTTCTTGGCCATGTCGCGGTAGAAAGGGTCGCCGCTTCGCTGATATGCGAGGAAGAGATTTTCCGGCAAAGTATAAGTTTCGTCCCAGGTAAAAGAGGTGTCTGGGTGCGGGCGGGAGCGCTGCTCCTGCCTGTTCAGTGCTTTTTCCGGTAAATATGCCATGATCGCGTGGCTGAGTTTCTCGTGAACCTGCATCGCCATGGGATCGTGGACGAACTCATGAGCGTCGATTAATCCGCAGGAGAGCTTGTCGTAAGTGTAGGCGGGCAAGCGATAACCTGCGAAGAATTTGGCTTTGGGGTCGAGCGTCTCGGCATATCCCTTGACCAGGCGATTAACCTTTGCTTTGGTTGGCTCCGATCCAGTGACTGCATAGGCTCGGGCCAAGCCAGAAACGTATTGTCCAAAAGTATGGCCTGCGATGAAACCATGAAAGTCGTTCTGTTCAAGGCTGAATCCTGTTAGGTCGTACCAACCGCCCATGTCTTCGCCCGGAGCGGGCAGGCCGGCGACCTGCCGAAAAACTTTCAAGAGTCGATCATCGTCGAGGTTCAGAAAACGGGCATGATTCTCTTCGAACTGCCGTTTCATGGGACCGTCAAATAATTCCACGTCCGAATAGGAAAAAGTGGTGAGTGGAGTGTTGATGGCGAGGGTGCCTCGATCCGTGGCGGCCCAAGCGGGTAGCACACGAGCGGCGTAGACGGCCGCGGAGGTCGCTGTGGCGGTTTGAAGAAAGGTTCTGCGGCTGAAGTTAGGGCTCATAGTGGCACATTTTTCCTCTGGGACGGAGTTAAGCAAACGTGTGCTGCAATCAGCTTCGCCCTCGAAGCACGATCTTGTCAGCCGCTTTCTGACTTGCTGTCTCGACAATGGAAATGGGTGCGCTAGTTGGCGCGTTCTCGCCTCAGCGCGTCCTCAATTTCCTCCATCTCGGCGGACGACAAGAAAAGCTCGGCGGCGCCAACGATGCCGGAGACCTGCTTCGGACTGCGGAAACCCACAATCGCCCCGGTCACTGCTGGGTTTTTGAGAGTCCATGCAATCGCCACTTCTCCCGGCGAACGTCGGTGGCGGTTTCCGATTTCACGCAGGTGCTCCACCACTCGCAGGTTGCGGGACAACAGCGGCTCCTGGAAGTTGGGAAGATTCTTGCGCCAGTCCTCTGGCGAGAAATTTGCCACGCGTTCGCGCGTCATCGCTCCGGTGAGCAGTCCCGCCGACATTGGCGAATACACGATGGTTCCGATATTGTGCTGAAGTGCGAAGGGCAGAATGTCCTTCTCGATTTCGCGAGTGACGATCGAATAAGGCGGTTGCAGCGAAGTAATCGGTGCGATGGCCTGAGCGCGTTTCATTTGCGAAACGCTGAAGTTAGAGACGCCGATGTATCGGACCTTATCTTCTTCTTTCAGTCGTGCAAGTTCAGTCCAACCTTCTTCGATATCCGCGTCCGGTTCCGGCCAATGGATTTGATACAGATCTATGACGTCGGACTGCAATCGGCGAAGACTATCTTCACACTCCTTCCGGATCGACGCTGCCTTGAGGCAAGCTCCAACGGTTCCGCGAGAATCCCATACGCGTTCGCACTTGGTGAAGATATACGGGCGTTGCGGGCAGCCTCGCAAGGCCCGCGCGATGACATCTTCCGAGTGACCCAAGCCATAAAGCGCGGCGGTGTCAATCCAGTTGAGCCCATGATCCAGTGCGGCATGAATCGCTGGAACGGAATCATCTTCATTTTGCGGTCCCATACTTCCGTTCCAGCCACTCCCGCCAATCGCCCAGGCGCCAATCCCGAGGCGAGTGATGTGAAGGTCGCTGTTGCCGAGTCGGCAGGTTTCCATTTGAGATCACCTGGCACAACCTAACTATTTGGCCGCAAAATATAAGGAAAGCGATTGCTTGCAGAGCCTTCCAAATGATTGGAAGATATTTCGTCAAATCAAAAACAGAAACACTATACTCCATGCAACAGCAAAACCTCGCGCTTGCTAAACGTCGGCGTAAACTCTTTCAGGGAGCTGTGGAATCTGCTGCATTGCGAGGTGCGTGCTCTCCAGTTTAGCTATTAAGTACTCCTTGACAGGGCGCAGCACATAACATTATAAGCGGTTGCCATTATTGGGAAATCGTTTACCTGTGCGTGGACTCTCGCATTCCGCGTACACGTTGCCGTAGTTCACGAATCGCCTTAGATTGAGAAGAACCAGTAAGAAAGGGTGCCATGCATAACTTTTCTTCGTCCAGACGCCGGTTCTTGAAGCAGGCTTCAAACGCGGGAGTGGCGTGTTCGGCGACCGCGCTCTTCGGTGGCCTCGCGCACGGTTTGGTCGCTGGTAAGCCCGGACAGTCCGCTCCGGTAGCCGGCACCGCAACCGCCGCCCGGGTCTATGTTGATACCCGTCGAACCATCGCGCCGCTTGACCGCAATCTGTTCGGTTCTTTCCTGGAGCATCTGGGGCGCGCCATCTACCAGGGAATCTACGATCCGGGATCGAAGCTTGCTGATGCCAACGGATTTCGCAAGGATGTTCTTAACGAAATCCGCCAGATGGGAGTGCCGATCGTCCGCTATCCGGGTGGAAATTTTGTTTCCGGATATAACTGGCTTGATGGCGTTGGACCAGTACAAAACCGGCCGCGCACTCTCGACAAAGCGTGGGACACGCTCGAGTCTAACCAGTTCGGAACCAATGAGTTCATGGCGTGGTGCAAAGCGGTTGGGACCGAGCCGTTGATGGGATTGAATCTCGGCACAGGCACGGCGGAAGAAGCTGCGGCGCTGGTGGAATATTGCAACGTAGAGAAGGGCACGAAGTGGAGCGAACTGCGGCGTCAACACGGCATTGCAAATCCTCACAATGTAAAACACTGGTGCCTGGGCAATGAGATGGACGGCCCCTGGCAGATCGGCCACATGTCGGCAAAGGAATATGGATTGAAGGCGGCAGATGCCGCCCGGCAGATGCGCTATGTCGATCCCTCGCTGAAACTCATCGCTTGCGGCTCCAGTGGCCCGTTTATGCCGACATATCTCGAGTGGGATCGCGAAGTGCTGGAACAATGCTACGACTACGTGGACGGGCTTTCGCTCCACCGCTATTTCGGCAACAACGATCGTGATTCGGGCGGCGACACTTCCAAATACCTCGCCTTGAATCTGAGCATGGAGCGCCAGATTGCCGAGACGGTTGCGGTCTGTGATCTCGTGCGCGGACACAAGCGATCACCCAAGAAGCTTTGGCTTTCTTTCGACGAGTGGAATGTCTGGTATCGCACAACTCGAGGGGATGCCGTCGACGGCCACCGGCAGGAAGCGCCGCACCTGCTCGAGGAGATCTACAACCTGGAAGACGCGTTGCTGGTCGGAGGACTCGTCAATTCGTTGCTGCGCAATGCGGATCGTGTGAAACTCGCCTGCCTGGCGCAGCTGGTGAACGTGATCGCTCCGATCATGACGGATGCAAACGGCTTGTTCCAGCAGACGATCTACTATCCTTATAGCTGGGCTCTGCAGTTTGCCAAAGGTGCGGTCCTAAACCTGCTGGTCGAGTCCTCCACCTACGAAGTCTCCGGATTGGATTCGGTTGGATACGTAGATGCCGCTGCCTCGTACGATCGAAGCGATGGGAAAGTTTCTCTTTTCATCCTGAACCGCGATCTCGCCAAGTCCCACGACGTAGAGGTGGTTTGGGAAGACGCGGCTCCTGCCCGTCTGATTTCGGCAAGCCTCCTAACCGGCGACGACCTTAAGGCTTCGAATAGTTTTGGGGCGCCGAAGCGAATCGCACCGCAATCGTTGGCCGTGCCGGCTGCTTCCGGAGGCAAGAGCAAGTTTGAGGTGCCGTCGCGCTCCTACACCGTCATTCAATGGTCGCTGTAAATAAGAGGTATGAGGATAAAACTCCCTGCTGCGAAAGACAAAAATCTAGCATGGTTCTGGTTGTATCACTTCTATGCCGCTTGAAGTGTCAGCTACGTCGGTGTCCACATGGCTCATTTTACGATGTAGTAATCGTTTACTTGAAACGAATGAAAGCTAGCGTAGTCCTGTCTGAAGAATTGCAAACTCCCATTTTTGCGTGTGGGAACTAAGTCCTGTCTGCTGCCCAGGGGCTGCTTGTGAAAAGCCAGAATGCGGGCCAGAGTTCGCTAGTGCAAACTCGGTGTAGCGATCTTGCCTGATCCGCTAACCCGATTCGCTTTGAGTGGCGTCGTGGGGAGTCCTCTGGCCGGGGCCAGGGCGGTAGAACGTCTCAGCACCAGGCTTGTATTCAGTTCGTAGTTGTGGTGCTGCGAGGGGGGATCGCATTCTACTTCGTTCAACAGCGCGCGGAAGGCGATCTTGGCCAACTCGTGTTGCGACATCTGCACTGTCGTGAGAGGAGGGATCGTAAATTCAGCCATGCGGATGTCGTCGAACCCGACGACCGACAGGTCATTCGGTATCCGGATTTCATGATCGTATGCTTCGCGCATAACTCCAATTGCCGTCATGTCGTTGGAACACAGCACGGCGGTGGGGCGATTGCTCAAAGCGTTAAGTTCCACCAGAGCTCGCATCCCGCCCTCCATCCTGTGATCTCCCACCACGATCAACTCCGGAGAGAGCCCAATTTCCGTCATCGACAATTTGAAAGCTTCCCGCCTTGCCAGTGCAGACTTTAAATGCACCGGCCCGGTTATAAAGGCAATTCGCGTGTGCCGGAGCGCGGCCAGGTGCTGCACCGCCTGCCGGATTCCGTTCTGATAGTTGATACGGATATTGGCGATTCCCGGCACGTCCGGTCCCACGTCAACGAATACCAGGGGTACCTTACGGAAACGAAGGTGTTCGATCAGGGTTTCTTCCATGCCGAACGTCAGAATGGCCACCCCGTCTACACGGCGTTCAATCATGCGCCGCACTGACGATTCCATTCGTTTCGGGTCGTGGACGGTGGAGGTCACCAGAATCTCGTAGTTGTTCTCGACCGCCTGATTTTCGAAGGTCTGCACAATTTCCGGGAAAAATGGGTTGGTGATCTCGGAGACAATTAACCCGAACAGCCGGCTGCGCCCGGAAACCAGCGCTCTTGCCTGCGTGTTGGGATAGTAGCCAAGCTCCTCCACCACCTTCCATACTCGCTTGGCAAGTTGTGGATCAACCGTGGGAATACGGTTGATTGCTCTGGATACTGTGGCAGTGGAAACTTTCGCTCTCCGCGCGATCTCACGGATGTCCATGGAGTTGCGTGCAAAAGTCCTTTATGGAAAGCATCTTACCATAGCTGCGGCGCATTCCCGGCTCGCTCCCCCGTCAGCAGAAAGCGTTTGCCCCACTGAAAAAGCTTCATGGGGCAGAAAACGTGGAGACTACCTGACGAGCCGCTTCCCAGGTGCCAACTACGAGCGAATATAGCAAACGTTTTGCCCAATTGACCCTCCATCACTATGGATGGTTTACCACTTAGTGGGAGGAGTCTGCATCGCCGGAACAATAGTGGGCGGGTGCCGAAAATGGGCGAGTTTGCTCTACCTAGTTATCAAGAAGCCGAGCTTCGACATTTCCAATGCTTCATTGTCCACTGCTAGCCCCGCCCGTCGGCAGAGCTTCGATAGTCAGGACCTCAAAGGGGCCCAGCGTAAAGGTATGTTCCTGCCCCGCTCTAAGTGACATAGGAGTAGGCGGGCTCTCTTTCTTCCAAACGTTATGTGCTAGAAATCGACCGGGCGTGTCTGGGGGCAGCTCAAATGCTTGGCCAACGTCGATCGAAATGCTTTGACTCTTGTCGCTGGGGTTGCGCAGCGTGAGTATTGACTTGGCCGGCGACCAAGCGGCCCAACCGTAGATATTCAGTTTGGCTGGATCGCCGCCCACCCAGTGGGTGTCTCGGAGAACTTCTGCGTTGCGTCGTGACCAATTCGCGGCTTCTGCCAGCACATCCCAATCATTCTTCGAAAGGAGCGAGTGCGAAATGTATAGCTCCTGGAGTTGGGTTCCGCTACCGAAGTAGGAATGAACTTCATTCTGAAAGTCGCTTCCCAGGTCGCTGTCCAAGTGTTCTGCCTGCTTCGCGTAAATCAGCCCATGCAGCATGAGGGAATTCAACGGGAAGAGTGGACCGGCTCGCACGACGTTCCGATAGGTTTGTGCATCCCTGTATGTGATCCACTTCTCGCGCCAACTGCCGACTCCGGCAAAGCTGTGGTCGTCTCCTCCACGCCAAATCGAGTCGGCATAACGCAACCAGAAGGGTGAAGGATAGGTTCCGGTGGTGAGGTTGACGAAGAGGTCAGGCTTTTCGGCGCGCCAGTCCTCGATCAAACGGATGGCCGCTGCAAAATCACTGTCGAATCCGCTGCCGGGGAAAACACTGTCGACATTTCCCGTGCCGTCAATCTTGAACTGGTTGATTCCATCTTTCTGGATGAAGTTGAGAGAGACTTCGCGGAATCGGGAGTAGTACTTTCGGCCGGATAACGCAAATCCTCCTGCATTGGTTTCGAAGCCATTCTTCTGGCCAAAATCGAGGCGCTGCTGTTTTGCCTCTTCGTAGCCTCCCCATGGGGAGAGCCAGATGCCCATCGCCGCCCCATATTGTTGCGCGGCTCGAGTCACAGGAGTCAGTCCCTCCGGGAAGCCTGCGTTCATCTGCCAAGTGGAATGCGGATTGTCCCACCCGTCATCGAGCAGAAAAGAATCCAACTTCACATTGCGGCGGCGAACCAACTCGGTTCCGAAGGCGTTGATTACATCGAGCACCGCAGCCGCGTCGTACGGCTTGCCAAAGCCAATGTCATACCACGAGTTGTAATGGAGAAATGTTCGGTAGGGATGAGCTCGTTCGCGCTCGACGTAGTTCAGAAATCCGCGGCGCATTTGGCCGGGAGGCGAGACTCCGATGACGAGTGAATACTCGACGGTTTGCCCTTTCCTCAGGGAAAGTTCTCGCTTCATCGTGCAAGTTACGGTGTTTGTCGCATGGCACTGGGCCAAGGGGTCTTCGAAACCGAGAAACAAATCTCCGGCAGTCACGGGAGAGCCTTTGACTGTTCCGACCACGCTCGCGCCGGTCAGGTTGCCATTGAATAGAAACACTTCGGCGATCGGCTGATCGTCACCCGGCGCCGAGAGCGAGATCTCTTCCCGAATATAGTTGGAATCGTCGCGCAGCACGGCGCGCCAGACGACGGAACTTCTCTTCGTGCCCCGCGTCGCGTCTTGCTTCTCCGCGGACGCTTTGCCCGCATATTCCAGGCGGAGAGAAATTGCTTTGCCTGCGAAATGATCGGCGGTGCGCGAGGCTCCGGAATTCGATGGCAGATCCTCGATTTGCGGACTGCCGATCATGACCATGTCCGACGCGTGAACTGCCGTCCCATCCTTGAAGGTGAAATTGAAAGGATCGCGGGGAAGAGAGGCTTGCGCGCCGGTAGTGCGGATTACCAGCTCACGAGCGGTTAGCTTACCTTCGGCAACCGACCATTGCGCCCGGATCACTTGGTTTCCCAGCGAGAGAACTGTGCCCTGAATCTCCGCATTCGCTTTTCCCGGGGATACTCCGTAGAGCACGGGAGTCTGGCCCGCCGCGAGGGAGCCCGCAAAGAGAAGGCCCACGAGAAACCCAGCTCTCAGATTCCACACGATTGCAGAGGTCGAAGTCGGCATGCTGCGTAATCAGTAGATGTTCACGTGAGATACAACGCGGCTAATGGCGCCGTTCGGGCTAGGACAATCCGGCTGAAGACCCAAACGCAACGAACTGAACAGCCCTAACAACTGCGCGAGTATAACGTCCACGGGCGCACGGTATTCGTCGGCGAGGCCGGGCGCATTCAGAGAAAGGACATGATCCGCCATGCCATCGAGCTGGTCGATGAACTCCGGCGTCACTGCCACCAGAAGCTTTACAAGCCGCTTCTTGCGGACTTCTTCGATCAGGTCCAGTTCATACTTGCGGCGGCGCGGATCTTGCGAAAGAAAACTTACGAATACGGTATTCGCGTCCAGCGCCGACATTGGACCGTGGCGGAGACCCAGGGTGGACTCCGAGAAGGTGGTTATTTTGCCGGCGGTAAGTTCCAGCAACTTCAGGGCGGACTCCCGGGCTACAGCGTGCAGTACCCCCGAGCCTACAAAACACGCTCTGGAGAAATCTTCCTGGGCAATCACGGGTGCAATTTCCTGTGCGCGCTCCAGAAAACCCTCTCCCGCTTGCTTCAGCATCGAGAATGTATCGCTGTAATCGCCGGGAGAGAATGCGTGCGCGAGACAATGGCCGGCGATCACCATGTTCGTGAAAGAACTGGTCATGGCCAGGCCGCGGTCGTTCGTCGTCTCGTCCAGGGCCAGCACAAAGGCGCGCTGGGTAGTCTTCCTGCAAAGAGCGGCCATGCGGCCCGCTTTGTTGCACGTCACCAATAAATGCCGCACTCTGGGGTATTTCTTGATCGCAGCATCGAGTACCGCCAACCCCTCGGAACTGTCGCCGGAGCGCGAGAATGAGATCCAGAGGTACGGCCGATCCTCAAACACAAGGTCTTCAAGGTTCGTCAGAAGGTCGGTGCTGGGAACTGCCTGCACCTCACATTCCCAGAGCCGGCGCAATAAAGGTGTGAGAGCTCGACCGACATAATCGGAAGTGCCTGCGCCGACAAGATAGACAACGGGGCGAAGCTTGGAATCTGCACCAATTCCCGCTTCCTCGAGAAACTGGCAGAGATCGGGCCGTCGTTCCTGGCAAATCTCGTAAGTCTTTCGCCAAGTTGCAGGCTGACGCGAGATTTCAAGCGGAGTATGCCGGGTGCCGCGGGCTTCCTTTTCTTTCTCGCTGGCCTCGAGTAACCCCCGGAGTCCATCGATTACGCGTGCCTGACTCAAGCTCCCTCCTTACCTAACCCGATGCCAGCGCATTATACTAGCAGCAGCAGTTATCGCAATGTATAGAAATATTTAGAAACTATTATAGCAATAAAACGAAATCTAGCGGCTCGCACCGATTATGAGGCGGAATTATTTATGGACTGTTTTGCTCGAGGACGTCTTGCGGCGTGTGCTCCGGGAGAATGCAACGCCCCTTCTTAAGAAATTCACCCGAGCGGATCTTGTGGAATAAACATTAGACGATCGTTACGTCGACTCCGGATTTCTTCAGTGCGTTCAGGTCGGCCTTGGGTATGCCGGAGTCGGTGATCACGTGCTGAAGAGCAGAGGGAGGAGCAATCAGCGAGAGGCTTCGCCTCCCGAATTTGCTAGAGTCGCAGACCGCTACCACCACTTTTGAGATCTCGATCATGGCGCGATTCACTCTCGATTCCAAAAGATTCGGCGTGCTGATTCCATACTGAACGTCGAATCCGTCTACCCCAAGAAAAAGGATGTCCGCGTGCAATTTGTGAAGCGTCTCCTCCGCGATGGGACCTACCAGAGAAAACGAGTTCTTCCTTAGGTTGCCCCCGCTCAGAATCACCTCCACCGCTGATCCGGAAAGTTCGGCGGCGATATTCACCGCGTTGGTGATGATGGTCAGGTTCATAAAGTTGCGCAGGGCGCGGGCAATGGCGGTAGTCGTCGTACCGGAATCAAGAATGACTACCTGCCCTTCGGAAACCATGCGCGCCGCAGCCGCGGCAATCTGCATCTTCTCCTTGCGATGGAGCTTCTCCTTCTCTCGCAGAGTGGGGTCTTCCAGGGCGCCGTCGCGGGACGGAAGCGCCCCGCCATGGGTGCGATGAATATGGCCTTTGAGATGGAGGATATCCAGGTCTTTGCGGATGGTGACCTGGGAAGTATGGAACTGTTTCGCCAGGTCCACGACTAGGACTCGGCCATCCCGACGCAGCAGCTCAAGGATCGCTCTTTGCCGCTCTTCGTTTAGCATTCAGGGTTTAGCATTCAGAAACTTTTACGCCGCTTCACGGCAAATCTGCCCATATGGAAGATACCCTTGGCACTTCTCTTTTATCCCGCACTGCATTCGGTTGTCTAGGGAAAAGTTTCCATCCGGTTCTCTCGAGCAGTCGTCAACTTACAGCATCGCAGCTGATCGATACCCGTGTGAAACGCGGATCGAATTACGGCAACTTACTCCGGCCGAGCCTCGATCAGCAAGTGTTGACTGAACTCTGCAGAAAGTGTGGCCTTTGGTCCGTGAACTGTCCCCAGGTCTCTGTTATTTACGTAATCGATGATGCGATAACTGCCGCCTTGCAGACCGCGAAGTTCAACCCGTCCGCTCCAATGTTTGGCATAGAACGCATAGTAGAGTTCTTTGTCCTTCTGGATGACATGGGTCTCGGGAAGATCGAAGCCGATATCGTAGAGATCTCCGAGATACTCACCTCGCGATATCATTTTGTCGTTGTAAATTTGCAGCCATTTCTCAAATATCTTCTGCCGCTGCGGAGTCAGATCCGACTTGCTGTGCTTCGTGACGAGATTCGGTAGCACGAACTGTGTCCCGACAACTCCTCCCACCCCAACGGTCGAGGCGAAATCAATGGCTCCGTCGCTCAACTCGACATGGTCGCCGAAATAGGGAATGTTGTCGCCCATCAACGCTTTCAACGTCTTGCCCTTGGAGCGGACCTGAAACGAACTTTCCGGATCCGATGCCACCGACATATTGAAATGCGGCATGGTGAAAAACGAGTAGGCGGTGCCGCAGGGACAAAATTCCACCAAGGCGTCCGGCTTTACGCTGCGGGCGGTTTCGTAAATCTCCCGAAAGAAATCGGGCAGTGCCTCAACGGAGTCCTCCGGGCGCTTATGGTGATGCGCCGGATTGTAACAAGGAGGAACGGCGTTCATGTGTTGACCATCGAGCTTGAGGCCGTCGAATCCCCACTCGCCGAGAATCTTGCGGACCAGCGCTTTGTGATATTCAATGACCCCGCGATCGGAGGGACATAAGTAAAAAGAATTCCACCACGAGATCTTGCGCTTCGATCCATCGCGATTGCGCAGAACGAAGTCGGGATGGTCTTTGAGCAAGTTGGAATCCGGGACGGCGCTTAACGGTGACCACCAGAGCTGCGCTTTGAAACCCTCCGCATGGATTCGATCCACCAAAGCTTTCATGTCGGCGTCGCCGTTGGGAAATTTTTTCGGATCGAGTGCCCAGTCTCCGTAATTGTTCTGCCAGCCATCGTCGAGCGTGACCCAGGAGAAGCCCATTTTCTTGACTGTCGGAAGAGTGTCGTAAACCTGCTTGAGTTGCACCGACCGGCCGTAGCCCCAGGCGCACCAGATCGGGCCAAAGGCGCTTTCTGGCGCCGATGCCATTTGAAATCCCTGCCGCACCATGAGGCGGCGATATTCGGCGAGGGTGCGAAAGTAGTCGCCTTGATGCACGGAGACAAAGGTGCGGAGAGTATGAAAACTCTCTCCGGGTTCCAATGTGCGCTCGTGACTTGAGCGGACCGCGACGGTGGCGTGGCGCGCATCGGGCATGGAAACAGGAAGCGATATCAGGCGAGGCCCTGGTTCGACGTGGCCTACCGCGAGACCAATGTCTTTGCGCCAAACATCGACGATCGGAGTCCCTCCGCCATAGTCGCTGGCATTCATGCCGAGATAATTTTCCTGTTTGAATCCGGCGCTCAAGGGCAGCACCCAGTTAGGACGCTTTTCGTAGGACCCACTTTGATAGGACCAAAATGCGGGGCCTCGTGCAGCATCGTTCGCGCGCAGTGAATATTGATGGTTGGCCCAACCGCGAATTGCGAGTCGACGAGTGCCTTCGTTCGTATAGGTAACGTCGAAGATTGCGATGGAGGGAAAGTCAGAGTAAATCGTGACCGCGATATCCTTGCGCAGATCGCCGGACTTGCCCGTGAGGGAGAGCCGCTCGCCGCTACCAAATGCGTCCGACACGCGTTCTCGGCGGCTTGCGCTCAGGGGGAAGTCGCTCCAGGTACGAACGCCAGTGACCGTTTCCGATGCGGAAAGTGGAGTTAGGAATTGCGGACCTCGACCAATCAGAGCAACGACGCGGCTGCGCAGGTTGTGGTCAAATTCGATTCGCAGGACTGAGCTTTGGATCTGAAGATCGGTTGATGCCTTGAGCGGGACAGCGGCGGCGGCAGATTCCTGGGATGAATTATTTTGCCCGGAATTCCAGGCCGGCAGGGCGAGGGCGAGCAAAACACAGCAGATTTGCGCGACCGTCCGGCCGGACCTCCCACCTCGATAAAATTGTTTTTTCATTTCGCCAATCGCGAATATTACGATGTGTTGCGAATAGATTCGTTTTTACGTCCTGCCATTCGACCCTGTCAAGATCTGATTCCGCGCTAAGGGCGGCAAGAAGTCCTACCGCGGAGAAAGTAACCGACTCTCGCACATGCGGCTTGAGTTCGCTAGTCATCTCTAATCTGGGGCCAAAATGCCGGAGCTAATCGCCCGGATTTGCCTTTTGCGCTTGACAAAGCAGGGGGATGGAACGTAATAGTGTGAACGAAAGCAAACGTTATAAAACATAAGCATTGCGAATACATCTGCTTGATCTTGGTGGAGGCGGTCCATGCGAGTTCGAAGAGCAGTGTGGTTGCCGGTTGGCAATTGTGTGCGCGCCGACGTGCTGTTTTCTATTGTCGCAATTCTTGGTTCAGCGATCTCCGTTTGGGCGCAGGGAGAGTTATCGGGCGCAGTTGCGCGGGGTTGTTTCCGATGCGTCGGGCGCGGTAGTCGCCAATGCGACGGTGACCATCCGAGAATGTCGGTACGAATATCTCCAGCTCCGCGCGTTACCGACGACAAGGGGGCGTATTACTTTACGGGTTTGCGTCCCCACAAGCTATGCGTCAAGGTCGAGGCGGCGGCTTTCGCTCAGCGGAGCGAACCGGTGTGGTTCTGGCGGTCGATCAGGAGTCATCACTGAACTTCAGACTGGACATCGCAGGCACATCGGCCACGATTAGCGTCACGAGCCACGCGCCGCTGCTTGACACGGACAATGCGACGCTGGGCACGGACATCACCAGCGAATACGTGAAGGAACTTCCTCTGATCAACCGCAGCTATTTCGGCATGATGTTCTTGTCGGCGGGCGTGACCGAAGTAGCAGGGTCGGGCACGCAAGATAACTATCCTTCGGGCACGAATTTCGTCTCCAACGGGCAGCGAAATGCGACCGCCGAAGTGCGGATGGATGGCGCCTTGATCAGCGCACCGGAACAGGGCGAGGGAGGAAACTCCAACGTTTACTACGAGCCGCTGGTCGAGAGCATGCAGGAAGTGAAAGTCCAGAACAACAGCTTCTCGGCGGAGTTTGGCAACAACGGCGGCACTGTCGTAAACATGGTCATGAAGAGCGGGACCAACGCTTTCCATGGCAGCGGCTGGTATTTCTTGCAGCGTCCGCAGATGGACGCCCGCGATTTCTTCAATCCCATATGGGCGAGCCCAACCCTAAGCCAGATGTCAGGCGAGACCAGGGAGGCTTTTCGATCGGCGGCCCGATCAAGAAGAACGAACTTTTTTCTTCGGCGATTTTGAGAAAGTCCGCAGTATTTCCAGTCGACCAGTGTGCTCGCGTCCGTGCCAACTCTGGCGGAGAGAACAGGAGACTTTTCGGCGACGGCGAATGCCATTTACGATCCGTTCCAAATCACAAACCTAGCCGCGTGTACCAGTCGGCCGAATCCGCCACCCTGTAGGCGCCGCAGGTAGCGAGTAATGGGATCCTCAACGTAATTCCCCAAGAAGAGATTGATCCCATCGGACAGGCAGTAGCCAATCTCTATCCGAAACCCAACCTCCTGGAGAATTCAACAACTTCAATTTCACCACCACAGCGAGTGCGCCGGATTACCAGTTCGACATCAAGGTGGACCACCAGATTAACGATAAGCAGCGCATTAACGGCCGCTACAGCCGGAGCTCGAGCAATTTCACCAGTCCGAGATTCTGGGCGACAGCTTTGATAGTCCTTCAGGGGACGGAATCGCGGGCGGTCCGACCATGGCGCAAAACGGCTCGTTCGAATATTCCTGGACCATTAACCCGCGAATTATCTGGACAAACCATGCGTCCATCGATCGAGTGCACGAGAAGTCGACTTCCGGTGGTCCCACGATCTCCGGCTTCAATGCTTCCTTGCCGAGCCGGCGCTCAAGGATTGCCGACCTCGCTGTTGCAGGCCAACGGTATTGGTCAGATGCCAACATTCTCCATCACAGTGGGCGTCGCCATGGACCGATCTTTTCGACCAGTGCTGCGTCGCGACGACATTTGCCCACACCCTCTACAGTTATTCGTCACAAGTTGTGATTTCCAAAGGGCTCGCACCTGATCAAGTTTGGCGGGGAGCAGAGGCTGTTCTACAACAACTTTTTTCAGCCGCCGAATCCGACTGGAGTATTCAACTTTTCGGATTTCGTCACCTCGCCCACTCCGAACAGCGACACGGATGCGGCTGGGAATCCGACAGGCAATCCGTTTGCCAGCCTTCTTTTTGGTTACGCCGACAATGTAAACCCCCCAGCTACGTTCCTCCTTCACTCAATATATACCCGTCGGTGGCCAATAAATCGGCCGAGACAGGCTTCTATATTCAGGATGACTGGAAGGTGAACTCGAAGCTCACGCTCAATCTCGGTCTGCGTTACCAGTGGAGCACGCCATACGACGAGCGCCACAACCGCCTCGAATTCAGCAATTTCACCGCCGACAGCGGAGTAAACATCAATCTTGCCAACGTTCCCGGCAACGCCCCGGCAGGCACGTTGAGCGCGCAGGCAATGATGCAGGGGGTCGCGAATCTTCCGACGACGGAGGAGCTGCTCGGCACTACGGAGTTCGCCACCTCCAGCCGCAGAAGCGTTCCGACGTATACGCAAAGACCTTGGGCCGAGACTGGGTTTTGCTTATCAGATCGACTCGAAGACGGTGGTGCGCGGCGGGGCGGGCATATATTTCGGAATGAGCCCCGCTACAAATTTTCAATATCCCGGCACCGCGTTCCGTAAAACGGCCACCATGTTCTTCACAAACGACAATTTTGCAACTCAATCCGCGACTATGGAAAATCCATTTCCAGGGGGACTTCACTGGTCCGCAGGGTATGCAATACGGCGCGCTCGCCAATTGGGGGTACGGCAACAATAACGATCTGGGCACAACTGCGGCGCGAGATGCCAAGATCTATCAGTGGAACCTCGGAATCCAGCGTGCGCTGCCAAGCGAAATCGTGCTTGGTTTGGATTACTCCGCGAACCGGAGCTCGCATCTACCATGGTCCGGCACCAATAACCGCGATTTCATTCCGTCAACTCTGCTGGCGAAGATTTCAGCAGCGGTAACTCCCACCGATCCGACCTGTCAGGCCGACAGTTGCGTAAGCAATTTTCTCCAGACGCAGGTTGGCAACCCGTTTTCGGCGATGTTCAGCCATCCTTGTACTCCTAGTCCCTCTGCCCCGTGCTTCAACGAGCCCGATTCGAATTACGGCCAGCCGACTCTCGCGTTGGGAAATCTGCTCAACTCTTACCCGCAATTTGCCGGAGATTTTGAAGGCCTGATGTTGGAGGAAGCCAGTTCGTGGTACAACGCGATGCAGATTCGTTTTCAGAAACGCACTACGCATCACATCAGTTTCGACGGCAGCTACACGGTATCGAAGTCGACCGACGATTCCTCGGCGGGCAGAAACAATTTCATCGGTTCTCTGGCTTTCGGCATGCCGCAACAGCTGGATCGCCTGAATTTGGAACATAGCATCGGTGCGAACGACACGCCGCAACGTCTGGCAGCCGCAGTCGTCATTGACCTGCCGGTCGGTCGCAAACAGTGGATTGGCGGCGATATGAACCGCGCGCTCGATGCCGTCGTTGGAGGCTGGTCGATCGCGAGCTTGATCACGGAACAATCGGGCCAGCCCATGGCGATCGGCATGGCCGCCCCGCAACTGGCGAATGGAACTCAGCGGCCCAGCGTCGTGTGCGGGCAACTCAAGTCCGGGTCGAGCATGAACGACGTCGCCCTGACTTGGCAGAATCCGACGCCGCTCTCTTTTTTTAACTCCAGCTGCTTCGCCGACCCGGGCGACCAGAATCCGGGCAATGCCCCGCGCTACTTTTCCGGCCTCCGCGTTGCTGGCATTCACAACGCGGACCTGAATCTCTATAAGTCGTTCGTGCCGAGGGAAGGCTGGAAGTTGGATATTCGAGCGGAGATCTTCAACCTGACCAATCATCCTCGCTTCGGCTTCCAGCAGTCGAACTTGTCTTTTGGAGATTCTCAGTTCGGGGCAATTAGCAGCGATGCGGCGGGGTATTTGCCTCGGTACTTCCAATTCGGAGTCAGATTCGAGTTCTGATTCGTCGGTTCATAAATCGACAGAGGTTTAGCCATGAGAAGCATGCGGCGCGGACTGACCTTCAGTGGATGCGACTATGAAAACTTGTGAAGTCTGGATTGCAGCCGCAGTGTTAGTGTCCATCAGCGGATTCCTGTTAGGTCAGGATGTTACTCGAGAGCACGCGATTCCAGACTCGCACAATCAGGACTCGAGGAATCAAGACTGGACCAACTATGTTCGCATTGCGGCGTGGTCTTTGGGGACAGGCCGCGCGGAGCGAATTGTCCGCGAGGCTGAAGAAAGCCATGTCTCCGGCATTGAAGTGGACAACGATATCCCGGGGCGCTACGAGAGCTTTCTCAACCCGGAAGAGAAACTCGCCGCGATTAGTGCCGTGGCGGAGCGCTCGCACAAAGCCGGGAACCACGCGTTTGTTTACATTGCGGGGCTGGAGTGCATTACGGCAAACGCCGACCGGTCGCCCCATTCGGTGGCTAAAGATCATCCGGATTGGCTGCAACGCAAGATCACGGGCGAGCCCGCAGTGTTCGGCGGCGGCAGTGCGTTCTGGATCGCAAAAGGCGATGAGGATGTGTGGATCACGCCCTACGCAACCGAGTGGCGCAAGACTTATATGGAGCTGGTGCGGCAGATTGCGGCGACGGGCATCGACGGTATCTACGTGGACATCCCGTACTGGATGACGCATTTCGATGGTTGGGAAGACACCTGGGCCAGCTTCGATGACGCGACAGTCGCGGCCTTCCACAAGCAGACTGGGCTGGACGCACGACACGATCTGAAGCTGGGAGATTTTTCGGATCCAAATTTTCGGCAATGGGTCGATTTTCGGATCCAGTCGTTGACCGACTTCATGCGGGAAATCGATCAGACCGCGAAGTCGGTCAATCCGCAGATCAAAACTATTCCTGAAATCTATCCGGGTATCGAGGAAGAAGCCGTGCGTGTGGGCGCGGATGTGTACAGTTTGTACGCCGTGAACGACGCCATTGCGCATGAGTACGAATTCGGCAATGGGGATCACATGGCATCCTCGCGAACTCCCTTCGACTGGTTTCGTTACCAGATCGGCATGCAGACTTTCCGCGCGTTTGCCGAGGGCAAGGCGACATGGATCTTGAATTATTCGTGGGATGGCGATCCCAAGGTTCGCGCTCCGGAGCCCATGAGGAATCTTTTCATGTCAGAGCTGATGGCGGGAGCGAATGTATGGGATGCGGCGACTCACGTCATGTCCGGCTCAAACGATCTGGACGTGCGGAAGCAAGTGTTCGCGTGGATTGCCGCTCACGAGAAGACCTTTTATCGCCCGCGGACGGCGATCGATCCAATCGGTGTTTATTTCTCTCCCCCTACGCGCAACTACTTTACAAAAGAGTTTCTTCGCTCGTACCAGGGCACGTTGTTGCTCTTGATACAGAGTCATCGCGAGTATCAAATCGTTACGCCAAGAACGCTCAGTTCGTTCCACGGGAGAACTTTGATTCTGCCTGATGTTCGTATTCTTTCAAAGGATGAGACTGCTGCGTTGCGAAAGTATGCCGCTAGCGATGGAAAGATCGTAGCCACAGGCACCGTCAGCGAGGAATTACTGAATCAGACCAATGTCGCACGCCTCGCCGATTCGCCGGGGGCCCGCTATATGGCGGCCGCGGAAAGTCATTTCGAAGATTGCTCACCGGCCAGTGAAAAGCAGTTTCTCGACACGCTGGACAGTGGCGAAATTCGAGTAAAGGCCTCGCCGATGGTCGCGACACAGATCGCATCGGTGGATGGGGCGGTCCATGTATTTTTCGCCAACTTTCAGGGCCTTCGCGCCAAGGAAAACGCCGTGCAGATTTCGGAAAGCGGCGCGGAGGTAACTGTGCCCGGCAAAGTAAAGGGCCACTTCCTGTCATTTCTCGGCGAGGAAACGTCGATCACAGGCCGCTTCGAAAGCGGGAGGACGCTGTTCCATCTGCCGGATATCGCAAAGGGCGCGGTCGTCTGGTTCGATTCCGCCCAGCCGTGAGAGATCTCTAGCTCGCGCCTCATTCCAAAATTGAGCGACAAAAGTCTAGAAAACAAATTCCGGCGTCTTCGATGTATAGTGAAATTATTCGTAAGTATTCGTAATAATCCATTTGAATTTCGGGGCACTAGACAAGAGAATCTAGAGGAACGCCCCGGATTGGACTCTGCGAATGAGAAGCGTTGCCACAACGCAAGCGTCGCGGGAACATCGGATAAGGAGGAAAAATGCCGAAGTTGGACGTATGCGTAGTCGGTGAAATCAATCTGGACCTGATCCTCTACGGGTTACCCAAAGAGTTGGTGCTCGACCGTGAGTTGCTGGCCACCGGCCTGGCGCTCACCTTGGGCAGTTCGTCAGCGATTTTCGCCCACAATCTTGCGGTGCTGGGAACCAAGGTCGGCTTCATCTCGAAGACCGGCGGAGACGCCCTGGGGAAGATCGCACTGGAACGGCTGGCGGCAGGCGGGGTCGACGTCAGCCGCGTTAAGCAGGCAACGTCGCAGACACCGACTGGGCTAACGGTTGCATTACCCTACTTGCAGCACCGTTACATCCTCACGTTTCCTGGCACGATGTTTGAGATGCAATACTCCGACATCGACATGGAATACGTCCGGTCGGCACGGCACCTGCACGTCTCCTCCTACTTTCTGCATCGCGCGTTACGCCCGCGAATCCTGGATCTCTTCCGACAGGCAAAAGCTGCTGGTCTGACCACGTCACTCGATACCAATGACGATCCCGAAAACAAATGGGACCGGGATTTGTTGGAAGTGCTCAAGTACGTCGACATTTTTCTTCCGAATGACCGTGAGGCCAAGAAGATTACGCATACCGACGACCTTTCGCAAGCCATCAACCAGCTTGCCGGCCTGGCGAAAGTTGTAGCGGTGAAGCGTGGCTCTGCGGCTGCGATCTGCCGGTCAGGACAGGATCAGTGCAGCCTGGTGCCGCCGAGCGTGAAAACTGTCGATGACGTCGGCGCCGGCGACAGTTTCGATGCCGGATTCATCCACCAGCAAATGCAAGGGGCGAAACTTGAGGATTGTCTGGCGTTCGCCAATCTGGCGGGAGCCTACTCAACCACCAAGGCAGGCGGCACAGAAGCCTTTCGCGATCGGAGTTCACTCGTCAGCTTCATGCGTCAGCAGTGGAACGCCGCAGGCAAGGGCGCGCTACCCATCAAGTGATAGCTGGCTTTTCGATCCTCGCGAACGAGATATTCCTGTTGACAAAGCTTGTTAAACGGAAGTAAAAGTAATGGTTCGAAATATTACATAATCATTTGCAGTTGGAAGCAAGCGTTTAGCCGTTCTTGAGGAAACCAGGAGGCTCACCATGCCCACGCTGTTCCACGCCCGACAAGTTCTCGGTGCCCTCTTTCTTCTGCTAGCCATTGGCTTCGCTACCCCGCTATGGGCGCAAAAGGATGCCGGAACTATTGTGGGAACCGTGCGCGACCCCAGCGGTGCGGTGGTTCAGGGCGCTAAGGTCGCGGTCGAGGACGTGGATCGCGGCGTCCAAATGACTCTTTCCACTAACGAACAGGGAGAGTATGTCGCGAGTCCACTGCACATCGGGCGTTATAAGGTCACGGTGGAGAAGGCAGGCTTCAAAAAGGCGGTGTCAGAGGTTGTCCAGCTCGATGTGCAGGGACGCATCGCCATCAACATAGCCCTTCAGGTCGGGCAGCAGACTGAAGAGGTTCTGGTAACGGGTGCTGCGCCACTGCTTGAAACTGAAACCTCGGAGTTGGGGCAGGTGGTTGACCAGAAGCGGGTGAGCAACCTGCCTCTGAACGGGAGAAACTTTGCGCAGTTGGCTCTACTGAGTACGGGGACAGCGCCGAGTGAACCGGGCGCGCGCGATGAAGGCGGATATGGTTTCAGCTCGAACGGAGCACGGTCGCTACAGAACAATTTCTTGCTGGATGGCGTAGACAACAATTCCAACCTGCCCGACCTGCTCAACGAAACGAACTTCGTAATTCAGCCTCCGGTGGAAGCTCTGCAGGAATTCAAGGTACAAACGAACGCCTACAGCGCGGAGTTTGGGCGCGGCAATGGGGCGATCGTGAACGCGGTCATCAAGTCCGGAACCAACCAGCTTCACGGCTCGTCCTGGGAATTTTTGCGTAACGACAAGCTGGACGGGCGGAATTATTTTGATCCGTTGGGACCTGTGCCGCCGTACAAGCAGAACCAGTTTGGCGCGACATTCGGCGGACCAGTGTTGTTGCCCCATTTGTATGACGGTCGCGGCCGCACTTTCTTCTTTGTGGACTACGAGGGCTACCGCGTGCGCCAGGCGCAAACTCAGGTTGCGTTCGTTCCACCTACGGCATGGCGGACAGGAGATTTTTCGAGTCTGATCGACTATACGACACAGGAATTCGGCACCGGGGGTGCCCCGATACTGGATTGTAATGATCGCCCGACGTATGCCGGCGAGATTTTTGATGCCAAACTGGCGCAGCCAACTTGCGGCGTGCCTTTTCAATATGACGGAACAGGGAAGCCTCTGAACATCATCCCAGCCACGCCAGTCGTTGCGGGCGGCGGTTCGTTAGATCCCTTAGCGCTGCGGTTGGCAGCGTTGTATCCGGCAGCGGGGCCGATCAACTCGAGCGGGAACAACTTCGTCGCCAATCCTGTGCGCAAGGAAACGCGCAACAATTTTGACATTCGGGTCGACCAGAAATTCTCTGACGCGGACAACGCTTTCTTCCGTTTCAGCTTCGAAAACCAACCGAGCTCAATTCCTGGAACATTTGGTGGATTGGCCGATGGTGGCGGATTCTTTAGCGGCGAGGAGGATTTTTCCTACCGCAGCTTTGCCACCAGTTGGACGCACGTTTTCAAACCCGAGTTGATCAACGAATTCCGCCTGGGCTACAACCGCGTGAATGCCCATCGCCTAGAACTTAACGCGGATACGAACGTGTCGGCCGAGCCGAACATCGATTTTCCGGGCGTTCCGTATTCGCCGGGCATTGGCGGGTTGCCACAACTGATATTTAGCGACGTCGCTACCCTAGGTAGTCCCACGTTCCTGCCTTCAGTCGAACTCCAGAACTCCTACACTCTTTCCGAAAACCTGACCTGGGTGCGCGGACGCCACACTTGGAAATTTGGAACAGAGATCCGGCGGGAAGAGTTCACAATTTTTCAGCCCGCCGCGGCTCGCGGGACGCTCAACTTTGATCCGACGCTGACCGATAATCCGGCGGCTATCGGTAGCGGCGGAACGGGATTCGCCTCCTTCATGGCAGGACTCACCAGCGGCGGCAGCATCAACAACCTGCATAATGTGGACTACTTCCGAAATACGTTTGCGTTTTACGGCCAAGATGATTGGAAGTTGACACCCACGGTGGTGCTGAATTTGGGCCTGCGCTACGAACTTTTTGGGACCGTTGCGGATCGCCACAATGACGTGGGAAATTTTGATCTCAGCAATCCCACCGATCCCACGATCTTCGTGCCGAAGGGACAGACGGCGCAACTCACTCCTTTCATCGCCCAGTACGTCAAAATCAGCCCCACTGGCAGCCGGGGGCTGATCAATTCCGATCTGAATAATTTCGCGCCGCGTATCGGATTGGCGTGGCAGTTCGCTCCGAAGACCGTGTTGCGCACGGGCTACGGAATTTTCTACGGTGGGCAGGAGAATGGTCCGTACTCAAATCCGAGTCCGGGATTCAATCCTCCGTTCTTTACCAACGAATCGTTCATTGCGCCCTGTAGCGCGCCAACGGCTAACGGCACTGCCGGAGATTGCCGCGTCACCCAAATCCCCTCTCTGGCTGGCGGCTTCCCCGCCAACTCGCTGGTCAATCCCAACACCCCCATCTTTTTCTCCGTCGATAAGAACCTGCGCACGCCGTATATGCAACAGTGGCATTTGAGCGTTGAACATCAACTACCCGCGAACAGTGTGTTCACGCTTACTTATGCAGGTTCGCGGGGAACAAAGCTATACACGTTCTTCAACGGCAACCAGGCCGCCCCGGACCCGAATCCGAATGACGCGACGGCGCCGCGGCGTCCCGTGTCTGCGACCGTCATCGGATCACCCGCTCCTTGTTCGCTTGCGAATCCTCAGTACTGCAGCCCGGTTTTCGATACCGGCATCGACTGGTTCCGCTCGTCCGGCTCCTCCAATTACAACTCGTTGCAGGCAAGTTTTGAGAAGCGCTTCGCGAAGGGTCTGCAGTTCCAGGCGTCCTATACTTACGCGCATTCGCTGGACATCGCCTCGAACGCGAACCTAGGTCCTACGCAGAACAACAGCGACTTCCGCTACTTCCGCGATCCGCAGGCCGAATACGGCAATTCCGATTTCGACGTGCGCCAGCGCTTCGTGTTCAACTCGATCTACGAACTTCCTTTCGGCCACGGCAAGCGCTTCCTCGGCGAAGCGAGCGGAGTGGCAAACCAAATCGTCGGTGGATGGCAGATTGCGAATATTGTTTCGTTCTCCACCGGCAACTGGTACACGGTGCTCGATGCGGACGGTAACTTTGCCAATGCTGACGGCGGGGCCGGTGGGGTGTCGCAGCGTCCTGACCAGGTCGGCGATCCGACCCGCGCGGGCCCCGTGCCGGGCAACCCGACCTGCGTTGCTCCCGCCAAGATTCACACGCCGACCGCATGGTTCAACACCTGCGCGTTTGCCGATCCAGCTCTCGGTTCGTTCGGCGATGTTGGCCGGAACACTATCGAGTCTCCCGGATACAAGACGTGGGATTTCTCCGTATTCAAGTTTTTCCATACTTGGGAGAAAACGGAGCTGGAATTTCGAGCGGAATTTTTCAATCTGCTTAACCATACCAACTTCCTGTTCGCGGAAAGCGGCCCGCAAAATGGAAACAATGCAACCATTCTTGGAACGGAACAATTCGGCGACCTCACGGCTGCTCGCCCGCCGAGACAGATACAGTTTGCGTTGAAGTTCTCTTTTTAGTGGAATTGTGGATCTCGTCGTCCGGCCGTGTACGGACCGGACGATGTTCTCAATCGACAGAGAGGACGCGGCTGCATGCGGCGTAGAGATTTTCTAAAAAGTAGCGTTGCCTTGGCAGTGGCCGCTGAACTGGGACCAAGCAAAGCGCAAGGAATCGTCCCCGCACACAACTGGGGAAAATACGATTTTGGTTCTGGCCCAACCGTGACGGACCGCCTCAACCAAGGTCCGTTTTCCCAGTACCCTCCCGACGCTGTTATCCCCACAGACGATGTGGTTATGACCACAACTCCTTCGGAAGAAGTAGTGCCGAACTATGGGAAGGGATTGATCACGTACATCACGGCCGACATGGGCACGGAGGAAATTAAGTCGGACAACATTCCCCAGGCGATTGATGATCTGGTTCGATTCCCTCTGGGGCAACAGCTTTACATACGCCCGACCTGGCGGGAGGTGCAGCCGCGGGCTGGACGCCTCGATTTGCCCGATTACATGAAGCTCGTTTTCGAATTGGCCAAAAAAAACAACAAGCGCATTGGAATGCGAATTCAGATGAGCGCTCCAGACTATTCACACCAACCAGCTTTACCAGATTTCGTTCTCGAAAAAGTGCCGACGGTTGATCTGGTCGTTAGCGATAAAGAAAGCAGCACGTCGGCAGAGCGTTTTTTGAAGAATCCGTATTCGCGTTATCAGCCCCGCTTTGACCATCCTTTTTTTCAGCAGGCATTCCGGGAGCTGATCGGGCTGTTGGCAGCGGAGTTCAACGGAAGTCCTGACATCGAGTTCATCGATACCTTTATGTATGGGTTTTGGGGCGAAGGTCACACCTGGCCCTTCGGCAACAATCCTTTCCCCGATTACCAGACCGCGGAGCGCACTTGGATCAACATGCTGGAGGTTCAGCTGGAGCACTTTACGAAGACTCCTTTGATGACCAACACCCAGCCTGACTACAGCCGAGTCGGCAACTCAGAACTCCTCGACCGCACGGTTCGCAGCAATAACTGGATTCGAAGTGACACCATCTTCATCGAGAATGAGCAGATTGAAGCCCTCAGCAACCGGCCGCCTTGGATCGCTGCGGTGCTTGAACAACCGCTCCCCGGGAAAGCTCCAGACCCTCTCGCAGTAGAAGAAGGGATATCAGCCTCCGACAACTTGATCGCTCATGTAATGGATGTAGGCGCGAATTATTGGTCGCTATGGAACTTCCACCAGATCAGCGCCAAGAATCTAATAAGTTATCACCAGGCATCGCCGACGTGGTTTGACCGAATCAATCGTCGAATCGGCTATCGCGTGAGGCCGTCGATGATCTGGAGCTACGAAGATAACGGCTACCTTGGCCTGATTGTCGGTTTTGTTAACGACGGCATTGCGGGGGTTCCGGGTGTGCTGCGGGTGACTGTGCAGAACCAGAACGGGGAAGCGCTCAAGAGCGGTTGCCTGGATGCCGGCTATCCTTTACCCGGCAAGATCCGGCAGGCGCAGTTTGTGTTGCCTCGAGGCACCAAGTGGCAAGGACTGCGGCTGAGAGCCGAGATTGACGTGAAGGGTATGCGCTATCCAGTACGGTGGGCGTGCCACCAAGAGCTGAATGACGATGGCTCACTGACTCTGCGTTCCAACCTGCACCATAGTGTTTAGCGACGTGCCGGCCTATTGGGTTGGCAACGGACCCCATCTGCGCAATAGCAACCTCAACGAATCAACCCTGCGCGCAACCTATCCACCTTTTGCTGTTTTTCATAGCTGGTTCCTAGCGTTTTCTGATTTCCATGACAACGGGCAGGGGGCGCGGCCAATCTCGATTGCAAGTAAATCGATTGGAAGGAGACTGCGCGCCGGTCTCGGCGAGGGTCAATGAGGAAGGCGCCGGCAACAGTGCTTTGGCGTGGACTGCAGCCAGAGAAACCACAAAAGCCTCGTCAATACCGCGTACGACGCTACTCTCTCGGATTTTGCTCGACAACCTACCTACCGTTGAGCAAGCTCTCGACGAAAGTACAGGTAGCCAATTCCGACAACGTAGGTACGAGTTTTTCTTCCTAACCGCGTTATTGCTAGGATCGAAGCACGAAGAGGGAATGCATTAGCGATCTAAGAGGTCAATTCTGCTTTGTCCAAGTTATTCCTGAACCAAGCCAGGCCTCGACTTCGCGGCGTGCCATCATGGACTGTTGGTGTCCCAAACTGATCGCATCACGTTCAACGTATTTTCCTTGACTGTGGCTCACCCCAGTATTTCTAATCTTCCGCTATAACCGCTGTCTCCGAGGCGGCACGAATCGTCTCCCAGGGGGATCCGATGTCTCGCACGCGAACGTCTGCTGTGCTGTTGTTTGTTTGGCTGTTCGCTGGAACGGCCGCATTTGCTCAAGGTGGCGCAACTGGCGCCATCGGCGGCGTGGTACAGGATGCATCTGGCGCTGTAATAGCGAACGCAAAGGTGAGCGTTGCGAACGAAGCAACCGGTGAGGTGGTGCGCCAGATGGCGACGGACGTATCCGGGTTGTTTACTGCCACTCTGCTGCCTGTGGGCGTCTACACGGTGGAAGTGAGCGCTACAGGTTTTCCCACCACCAAGTTTCCCGGCATCGTGGTGCGCATTACGGAAACTACACGCATGACTGCGGTTGTGAAAGTGAGTTCGGTAAAGCAGGTTGTGGAGGTGCAATCCCAGGTGGAACAGGTGAATACCACGGACGCGACCACGGGCCAATCGCTGGGTGCGCAGACGATTACCGATCTTCCACTGGCTACGCGAAACTTTCAGCAGTTGCTGACGCTCTCCACGGGCGCTTCAGCCGATTTGAACGGCGCCGCGCAGCTCGGCCGCGGCAACGTCTTCATCCACGTCAACGGCGGAAGAGAGGATAACAACAATTATTTGATCGATGGCATCACGGTGGCCGACTACGCATTCGGAGAGTTGACCTACACTCCGCTGCCCAGCCCCGACGCGATCGAGGAGTTTAAGGTCAGCACCAGCCTTTACGATGCAACTCAGGGGCGAAACGGCGGCGGCAACATCAATGCCACGCTGAAAAGCGGGAGCGCAAAATTTCACGGCGATCTGTGGGAGTACTTCCGCAACACCTCGCTCGATGCCAACGATTATTTTCTCGGCAAGGTTGTGGTTAAGCAAAACATTTTCGGCGGCGATGTTGGTGGTCCGATCGGCCCTGGAGCGAAGCTGGGCTACTTCTACTTCAATCTCCAGGGCACGCGGCAGCGCAGCGGCGATTCGGCGGGAACGTTCATCAACACAGCGATTCCTTATGTTTCGCTCGCGGACCGGCAGTCGATGACTCAGATGGAAGCCGATTGCGGAGTGCCGAGCGTCGATCCAGTGGCGTTCAATTTGCTGAATTTTCAGAGCAATCAATTTGGAGCGGGTGCCGGTGGATATTTGTATCCTCTGCCCCCGAATGTACCCTCAACCACGCCCTGCCTCACCCCTGTGCCGTTCGTCCTCACTGATCCGGGAAAATTTTCAGACAACCAGTTCACGGCGAACTGGGATCGCGAATTTCGCAATGGAAAGGACCGACTTTCCGAGCGATTCTTCTGGTCCAATTCGGATACGTTCGAGCCTTTCGGCGCAGATTCTTTCGGGATTCAGACTGGAGGCTTGCCCGGTACAAACAACTTAAATTTTCCGCTGGACATTCCTCTGCACAGCCGCTTCGGCAGCATGACGGAAACCCATGTTTTCAGCAACAGCCTGATCAACGAATTCCGCGTCGGCGTCAACATCATCAGCGACAAACTAAACAACGAAGCGCCGGTCACTGGGGCGCAAATCGGCATCAATCTGCCAACCGCTACCGGCGTAAATGGCCAAGCCGGCGATCCCAACATGTACCGGCTTCAGTTCGGCACGTTTGGATTTGGGCCCTACACCACGCAACTGCAATCTGCTCTCTCCGACAACTACACCGTCCTCGACACTGTGAGTTTGACGCATGGTGCGCACCAACTCCGTTTTGGCGGGGAGATCGACCGCGTTGCCATGCGCCGCAACCTGCCCATTGCCGACAACGGACTGTTGGTGTTTGTTTCTAACGCGCTTGGTTTGGGTTCGGACTTCCAGACTTTCTTGCAAGGAGATCCGCTTGTTGGAGAAGGCGGTGGCGGCCTGGGCAACCATGATTACCGCATCCCCGGCTACGCCTGGTTCGCGCAGGACGATTTTCGGGCGACAAAAACACTTACTCTCAATCTCGGTTTCAGAAACGAGTTTCTCGGCGCGCCGTATGACACGCTTTGCCATACCGGCAACACGGATCCTACGCTGGCGAACACGACCGGGCAGCCTTATGTGTATCCCAAGTGCATCAACAAGTTCGGCCTCTCCGGTATTAGCGGCACCCTCAATCAAGCCGCACTGGGCAACGAGTACGCCACGGTGTGGGAGCCGCGCATCGGTTTTGCTTATGACGTAGCCGGTCGTCACACCACTTCGATTCGCGGCGGCTATGGTATCTACAGTGTGCGCGAGGATCTGGGCGCGGTTGATAACCTCGCGATTACACCTCCTACTTTTCCATTTCTTGTCGGTTTCGCGCCCGGACCGGGTAGCCTGGCAAACCTGTTCGCGCATAGCCCTGCATTCCCCAATGGCATTCCCGCGCTCGGCGCGAATCCAACCCAGACGTATGTGCCGACGGCTTCGATTCTGCAAGGATTCGCGACTCCTTGTTCCTTTCCCAACCCGCAGGCATGTACCCCGAGCTTCAGCGGCAATGTGAATAGCTTGATTCAGTTGACGGTTCCGCTGCATTGGGTGGTGGGCACGACCCAACAATGGAACTTCACGATTCAGCGCGAGTTGGGTGCGGACTGGTTCATGGAACTCGGCTATGTGGGAACCAAAGGCAGCCGCCTGCGTTCGACTTACGATCCCGATCAGGCCACCCTCGCCACACCGCAGAATCCAGTGACCATCTCGGGGCAGGGTTGCGCCAATCTTCAGGGCAGCGGGTTGTCATGCACGATCGTGGATTCGACGGTGGAAAACGCCGACGCCCGCGCGCCTTTTCTCGGAATTGCCCCAGTCGATTTTGAGGATTTTGCTGCCAACTCCGACTCGCACTATAACGCACTGCAGGCTACGGTGGCGCATCGGTTTGGCAAGGGTCTTTATTTTCAGAGCGCCTATACGTGGTCGAAGTCGATGGATGATGTCTCCACTGCTTCGGTGGCATTCCTTACGCGGTTCAACAATCAGAATAGCGGAGCCGCGTCGCGCGGACTCTCTGACTTTGACCGGAGGCAACGCTTCGTGACCAGCGCTGTCTACCAACTGCCATTTTTCGCCGGCGCCAACACTTTGACCAGGACAGCCCTGGGAGGTTGGGAAGCCAGCGGTGTGATGATCCTGCAATCGGGAGCGCCTTTCTCGGTTGTCGATCCAGCGGGGGGAACGGCTTACGATCTGGCTAGTCCGGCAGCGACTGCTACTTTCAATCCGGGATACGATTGCGCCACCGCGCCCAGCCGCGGCAGCCCGCAAGCGCGGCTCGGCAACTGGGTGAATCCAGCGGCATACCAGCCCGACCCGCTGGCCACACTTTCCGATGGTTCAAGCAGCGATGCGACGCTCTATGGGAACACGCCGCGCAATTGCATCATCGGGCCGCCGCAAAAGAACGTGGACCTCACTCTGGGCAAAACGTTCAAGCTAGGCGAGCGGCAATCGGTGCGATTCCGCACGGACTTCTTCAACTTATTCAATCATCCATCGTTCGCCATTCCGGCGGCGACCTCGGTCTCGGCAATCGGGCGGCGGATCTGTGCCGATTACCTCGACTGTCGGCACGCCGCGGCTGATTCAGTTCTCGTTGAAGTACTCGTTCTGATATGTTGCGGATAGACGAGGCAAACGGCATGAAGCTGAATTGCGGCGTTTTGGCGCTGCTGGGCGTGGTGTTCGCGGTTGCGGTGCAGGCGCGGTCGCAGAATGTTGTTCACTACAGCACGACCATCGACAACGTGAAGTATCTTTTCGCGACGGCGGAACCGGTGGCACGGCTCAAGTCCGGCGACATTCTCGATACCAATACGCTCGACTGCTTCGGCAACGCGCTGAAGAAACCCGGAGACACCGTCAGCATGGCGAAGGGTGACAATCCGCTGGCGGGGCCGTTTTTTGTGGAAGGCGCGGAGCCGGGCGATACCTTGGCAGTAAAGATTCTCGATCTGCAGGTGGACGGTGACACGGGAGTGGGCGCGTTCGCTCCGGGATTCGGCGCCATCAACGAGACAAACTACACACCCATGCTGCACGTGCCACTACCGGAACGAGTCTGGTTTTATCACATCGACCACGCTGGCAACACGGCGATGTTCAAGGCCCTGGACACAGATTTTTCGGTGAAGATTCCAATGCATCCTTTCTTTGGTTGCATCGGAGTCGCACCGGCGGAAGGCGAGGCCCGAAGTTCTGTGGTGCCGGCAGAATTCGGCGGCAATATGGATTCTCCGGAAGCCAGCGTGGGCAATACCGTTTATTTTCCGGTGAACGTAAAGGGTGGACTGCTGTATCTAGGCGACGGCCACGCTGCGATGGGCGATGGAGAGATCGCGGGCACGGCAATCGAAGTTCCATTGAAAGCGCGAGTTCAGTTAAGCGTAATCAAAGGGCGCACTATCAGTTGGCCTCAGTTCGAGAACGATGATGCCATCATGACCGTTGGAGCTTACCGTCCGCTGGATGACGCGCTGCGCATTGCTTTCACAGAGTTGGTGCACTGGATTCACAAAGACTACGGTCTGTCCGAACTCGACGCTTATGAACTGCTGTCGAAGGTGGCAAGAATCCATCTTAACGAGATGGTGGATCCGAATTACGTAGTGGTTGCTTCCGTGGAGAAGAAATATCTGCCTGCGAAGAGGAAGTGATGACGCGTCGACTGAGCAAACATCTTCAGAGGCTTGCGGTGTGACCTCATCAACGGCCGATGTATACCTCGATTGTTAGTCTGCAGGTTCACCGCGCGAGATTAAGCGAAATCCACTTATGCCACCGGATAACCCTCGTCATGGTGGCATGTTCGGCTTTCGTAACAACTTTTTCTCAATCACGATCATTGCTTGACACCCTTTCCGGGCTGAAGCTAGTCTTTGGTTCGTATAAGCCTTGGTCTTCAACTGTCCTCGAGTAATAACCGCGGAGGTTTTCGAACCGGCGTTTGTGTCTCTCCACCCGAGAGTTCTTCATCCGGCAGGATGTGCCCATGGCCAGCGCCCCCACGGTTCGCGATAGCAAAGACGGCTTCAGCGAGGAACGGGCCGAACTGCAGGCTGTCTTATCTTCTCCTTTGTTTCAGCGCGCCCCGAAACTCTCGAAAATCCTTGCCTATATTTGCGAGAAATACTTTAACGGGAAAGGAGCCAGCCTTAAGGAATATAGTATCGCCGTCGATGCTCTGGGACGCGCCCCCGGTTTTGACCCACAGGCGGACGCTATTGTCCGCGTCGACCTGCACCTATTGCGCAAGCGCTTGGAACTCTATTACGCCAATGATGGCAAGTATCGCCGCCTTCGCATTGTGTTGCCGCTGGGACATTACGTGCCGGAATTCATTTCCAATAATGCGCCCGGCGCTGAAAACGTGCGTATCCCCCCTAAGGCGGTGCTTTCCACTCCGAACGTTGCGCACTCCGCACTGCCTCCCTTGGAGGAATTCTCACGTATTGCGCAGGACGCACAGCCTCTGGTGCTCGCTTCAAAATCCAAGAAGCGGAAACTGATTTTCTCAAGGCCGGTCGTTTTGCGACGGTTTGAAATGTGGGTGCGTCGTCGCATTATCTTCCTGACGGCGATATGTTGCGTCTTCCTCGGAATGGCAGGCGGAGTAGCCGGTACAGTTGTGCTTTACCGGCACTTATTCAGCGCTGTGTGGGTATTCTCAAACGCGCCAACACTCGTGAGACTTGCAAGCGCTGAGATCCTGCAGCATTTCTCAATCGGCGGTGCTCCGGATTTCGAAAATCGAGCCATTCGCATCCACTGCGGTTCCGACCACGACTATGTGGATTCTGCCGGGTTTCGCTGGAGCGGCGACCGTTTCTATTCAGGCGGGAATATCTTTCAGCATGATGTTGTCCCGATTGCGCGTTCGGGGGATCCGGCTATTTACTCAACCGGTCGAATGGGTAGTTTTCGCTATGACATTCCCGTCTCTCAGGGAACCTATGAAGTGCGCCTCTTGTTTGCGGAAACGGCACAAGATATAGAAGACGGAATGCGAGAGACTTCATTCACTGTCGGTTCTGGCGCTCCGAATATGATCGATGTGGTCGCCGACGCGGGCGGGACAAGGACCGCGACCGTGAAGATCTATTCCAATGTGCGTCCCGGTGCAGACGGCAAGATTCACGTTAGTTTCCGGTCTACTGTCGGATTCTTGAATGCCATAGAAATCCTTCCTGAAGCCAACGGTAAGCCCAGCCCAATTCGCATTTCCACGCTACCGCACTTGTTCGTCGATCTGGCGGGAAGACATTGGCTTCCGGATCGCTATTTTCGCGGAGGCAGAAATATCGATCATGTGTTCGCGTCGGACCGTACGGATGATCCACTGCTTTTTTCGCGCGAGCGGTTCGGTAACTTCAGTTACTCGATTCCGGTAGCCCAAGGTTACTCGTATCAACTTACGCTCTATATGGCGGAGCGATATTGGGGGCCTCAGAATTCCGGCAACGGGGGTGTGGGCAGCCGCATCTTTGATGTCCGTTGCGACAATCTTGAATTGTTACGCAATTTCGATCTCCTCGAAGCTTCCCATGATTCCCCAGCCGTGGCAGCCCGTTTTCGACACCTTCATCCTGATTCCACTGGAAAGCTCAACCTTGAGTTCCTTCCTGTTGTCAACTATGCCGTATTGAATGCTTTGGAAGTGGAAGCGGAATGACTTAGCGCGCGGTTTCCAATGTCATAGGTCTCCGCTTAACGTTAAATTAACTCTATCCTCGCTGCTCAGCTTAAATCACACCATCGCTGCCCTCCCACGAATCCGATTTGACTCACTTGGTGTTTCGATCAAGGTTAATTTAGCTCCCTTTAACTTCTCGTCCTCGATCCTATCTTGATATACAAAATCGATTTGGTACATTGCCTTTACATGGGACATCAAGGAGACTCCGCATGCAACCTCATATCACTACTCAAAAAGCGATTTGCCTAGCGTCCACCTTCATCTTTCTTCTTTTTGTCTCGTTGCCGTTCGCCGTTGCTCAAGGAACTGGTTATTGGCACACCTCGGGCAATCAGATCCTTGACTCCAACAATCAAACCGTGCGCATGGCAGGCATTAACTGGTATGGATTCGAAACCACAGACGAGATCGCTCATGGACTTTGGGCGCAGGACTATCACACTATCCTAAGCGAGATTAAGAGTGATGGTTACAACGTAATCCGCATACCGTTCTCCAACCAGATGGTCGAAACGCCAGCTGTCCCAACCAATTACAGTACTAACAACGGCCAAGCCATCAATACTGATTTAGTCAGTCTCAACGCGCTTCAGGTGCTGGACAAAATCATTACCGCCGCCGGTGCCGACGGGCTGCGCGTAATTTTGGATAACCATCGCTCCGAAGCGGGGAACAGTAATGAGGTGAATGGCCTTTGGTACACGAGTTCTTATCCCGAGACGGCATGGATCAACGACTGGAAGACTTTAGCGACCCGTTATCAAGACTTCACCGATGCCAGCGGCAACCCAACCGTTATCGGTATGGACCTGCGAAACGAACCTCATCTCATGGCAAACGGGGGGAGCAGCGGCGCGTGCTGGACCGGAGACACAAGTACAGGCGGCTGCCCCACGACAAATACCGCGCAGAATTGGCCCACTGCTGCGACGCGTGCCGCTAATGCAATCCAAACCATCAATCCAAGTCTTCTTATCTTTGTCGAAGGTAACGACTGTTATAGCGGCGATTGCGGATGGCAGGGCGGAAATCTGGAAGGTGTGGCGTCGAATCCGGTCACTTTGAGTACAGCCAATCACCTGGTATATTCCGCTCACGACTATGGCCCGAACCTTTTTGCCCAGAGCTGGTTCAATAGCAGCACTACATTCGCAAGTTTGGAAGCGATCTGGAATAAGTTCTGGGGATACATCAGCAGCGGGAACACTGCGCCGGTGTGGATAGGAGAGTTCGGAACCGACAACACTAACTCCGATATCGAGAGCACAGCTGCGGGAAGCCAGGGTCAATGGTTCGAAAGCCTCGTCACATTCTTTCAGGACAATCCAAAACTAAGTTGGACTTACTGGGCTCTGAATGGAGAAGACAGTTACGCGCTTCTCAACAATAGTTATAACGGTATCGCGAACACCACCAAGCAGAATTTGCTTGCCACGATCCAGTTCCCGCTCGGCGGTGGGGGCGGGACGGCGGACTTCTCATTGTCGGCGAGTCCGGCTACTCTCACGGTGAATCAAAGTGCGAGCGGGACCAGTACCATCACCATCACGCGTATTAATAGCTTTGCCGGAGCCGTCTCGTTCACGGCAAGTGGCCTGCCCGGTGGCGTGACAGCAAGCTTCAATCCAACGACCACGACTACGACTGGAACCAGCAGCGTACTCACGCTCTCGGCATCCGGCACGGCGACTGTAGGTTCAGCGACCGTGACGGTGACCGGCACTAGCGGTTCACTCACCCACACTGCCACCATCGCACTTACCGTCGCTTCAACCGGCACTGCGAACTTCTCTTTATCGGCAAGTCCCACAAGCCTGACTGTCAATCAGGGTGCGAGCGGCACGAGCACGATATCCATCACGCGCCTTAACGGCTTTGCTGGAGCCATCTCATTCACCGCGAGCGGCCTGCCCAGCGGCGTAACTGCAAGCTTCAACCCGGCGACCACGACTACGACGGGAACCAGCAGCGTGTTCACGCTCTCGGCATCCAGCACGGCGACCGTAGGCTCCGTGACCGTAACGATAACCGGCACCAGCGGCAGTCTCTCACGCACTGCCTCCATTGCTCTCACTGTAGCGACGACTAGCGGCACTGGAGGTGTGACTCTCACTCCGGTGGTGGCGCAGAACACTCCTTACTACAACGAAGAAGACCTGAAGTTGACCAACGCCGCATCGGTGACAGCATTGTCGGTGACGATTGTTGTGCAGCGAACCACAGGAGTGAGCTTCAGCGGTCAATACAACACGGTCGGCGGACAGATTACACAGGCCAATAGCAGCATCAGTTCGACGATAACCTTCACCTTCAACCTCAATTCCGGGCAAACGCTATCGCCGGGGACGAACTATCTGTTTGCAGCCCAGACCAGCGGTAATGGGACTTTGCACCCAGTTGCTGGAGACACTTACTCCGTAACTTACACCACGGGCGGACAGACTTTCACCCAAACCGGAAACTTCTAACCAATTCCAGTCGCAAGGGCGGCTTGTCCGCCCTTGCTCATGCACTTCCACGAGTCTTTGTTCCAGAAGGAGAAACCAGATGGGTGAGCATACACGTTCGTCACTGAGTCGAGTAGTTGCCCTCGTGGTAATTTGTCTCACGATGGTTGCGCCGCACGCCTTTGCGCAACACGTCACCAATCCCTACGCAGGGGCCAGTCAATATTTAAATCCCGACTACACGTCCGAGGTCAACACCGCTGTCGCAGCGCAAGCTGCTGGTTCGACTCTTGCCAAGCAGATGGCTGTCGTCGAAACCTATCCCACTGCTGTGTGGTTGGACCACATGGGGGCCATCGCCGGTGGTTCATCGAACAATGGACGAATGGGGCTGCAGCAGCACATCACAGCCGCTCTTGCGCAGCAGGCGGCGTCGGGTTCTTCACAGCCTATTGTGTTTACGCTCGTGGTCTACGATCTGCCAGACCGGGATTGCGCCGCCCTGGCGTCAAACGGGGAAATTAGCATCAATCCCAACCCCCCGACCCAGCCGCTGACCGGCATTCAAACCTACGAACAGAATTTCATCACACCGATTTTCAACATTCTTCAGCCTTTTGCGAGTAACTCGAAGATTCGGTTCGTGCTGATTATTGAAGATGATTCGCTTCCGAATTTGATCACTAACACCGGCGAGTCTCCCAACCCGGCGATTGCCAATTGCGTTGCGGCTAATGGTGGTGTCACGGGCAGCCCATCGCTTACAGGAGTGTATGTGCAGGCGATTCAATATGCGCTGAATACATTCCATGCCTTGCCAAACGTTTACCAGTACCTAGATGTAGGGCATCACGGCTGGCTTGGCTGGCCGAACAACTTCAACTCCGCCATCCCCTTCCTGACCTCCGTTGTTCAGGGAACAACGGCGGGCCTGGCCAGCATCGATGGCTTTATCACCAACACGGCCAATTACGGCCCAACCAAAGAGCCGTACATGACCGCGACCGAGGCCGTGGGCGGCAGCCAGGTCTACCAGTCAACCTTCTACCAATTTGATCCTTACATCGACGAAGAAGACTACGCCGCAGGCATGGATGCAGCTTTTGTCGCCGCGGGATTTCCCTCCACGCTGGGCTTCCTCATCGATACCTCGCGCAACGGCTGGGGAGATCCTAACCGGCCGACTGGTCCCAGCAGCAGCACCGACCTTAATACGTTCGTGAACGCAACCAAGATCGACGAACGCGATGACATGGGGCAGTGGTGCAACCAGCAAAATTCCGGCTTGGGGGTGCCCCCAACCGTGAACCCAGGTGGGTTCGCGAATCTTTCCGCTTATGTCTGGATTAAGCCACCCGGGGAATCTGACGGCAACTATCCCGGCAGCGTCTATAACGGAGTCACTTCAACCACTGGCGACCCGAATTGCGATCCCGCGCACGATAATGCGCTCGCCAATAATATGCCGACCGACGCCTTGCCAAACTCGCCCTCGGCCGGAACCTTCTGGACCACTGAATTCACCATGCTTGTCCAGAATGCGTTTCCTGTCGTGCCCTCGAGCACTGCACCTGGATTCAGCATCACGGCCTCAGGCGCAACGGTTGAACAGGGGACGAGCGCCGCAAGCAGTGTGACCGTTAACTCAATCAACGGCTTTAACGGAGTTATCGCGCTGAGTGTAAGTGGACTGCCGGCCGGAGTTACCGCTGTCTTCAACCCAACTTCAGTCACCGGCTCATCGGGTAGCACGCTCACATTTACAGCTTCGAACACCGCGACTGTCGGTGCAGCAACCGTAACGGTGACCGGAACCAGCGGCTCGACAACTGCATCAACCACGCTGACCCTCAATGTGACCGCAGAACCAAACTTTACCATTTCAGCTTCCCCCACATCAGTGACCGTGCCGCCGGGAACCAGCGTGTCGAGCACGATCAGCATCGGATATGTCGGCGGACTTACTGGCAGTGTTTCTGTTAGCGCCAGCAATCTTCCTTCCGGCGTACAAGCGAACTTTAGCCCATCCTCGGTCAACAGCAGCGGAACTGTTTCCGTGAGCTTCTTTGCTCAGACGGGTACCGCCGCTGGCACAACAAATGTCACCATCACTGGAACCGATGGGTCAATTAGCCACACGACAACCATTGCTGTCACCATCCCGGGAGCTGCTGGATTCACGCTAGTGGCGTCGCCCTCGTCGTTGTCGATCACTCAAGGCAGTAGCGGAACCAGTATGATCAGCGTAACGGACACCGGCGGATTCACCGGCAGCGTAACGCTCGCCGCGTCGGGCTTGCCGAGCGGAGTTACCGCTTTGTTTGGCACCAATCCTACTACCAGCAGTAGCGTACTCACCCTAACCGCGAGCAGCACAGCCACAACGGGCGCATTCACCGTAACTGTGACGGGAACTTCCGGTTCGCTGACTGCCACCACCACGATTGCGCTCGCCGTCAACACCAGAACAACCCCGGGCTTTACGCTGGCGTCGTCTCCGTCGTCGCTATCGATCAATCAAGGTAGCAGCGGAACCAGCACGATCAGCGTAACGGATGTGGGCGGATTCACTGGTAGCGTCACACTTGCCGCATCGGGCTTGCCCAGCGGAGTAACTGCTTCGTTCGGCACAAACCCAACTGCCAGCAGCAGCGTGCTGACTCTGACCGCAAGCAGCACGGCCGCCACTGGATCCTCCACAGTCACAATCACCGGAACGTCGGGGACATTGTCCGCGACCACAACCATTGCTCTAACCGTCGGCACCGGGACGAGCGGATTCGCCTGCCACATTAACTACACGATCACCAATCAGTGGCCGGGCGGCTTCGGTGCAGCCATCACCATCAACAACACTGGCACGACTTCCATTTCGAATTGGACTCTGACCTGGGCCTTCGCCAACGGGCAAACCATAACCCAGATCTGGAATGGCAGCGAAACACAGAGCGGAGCGAACGTGATGGTGACCAGCCTGAGCTACAACGGCACCATTCCCGCCGGAGAAAATTACAACGGTATGGGTTTCAACGGCTCTTGGAACAATACGACCAATGCCGTACCTACGTCGTTTGCGGTGAATGGAACGGTCTGCAAGTAGACCGGAAGGTAACCAGGTTATAGAACTCGGACACGCGTGAGGCTTAACCACCTCACGCGTGATTCCTGGATTTCTCAAATCTAATTCTCGCAAAGTAGGAGACCTATCATGAGATACAAGCTTGCCTTCGTAATGCTATTGGTGTTCTTGACGCCCGCGATCACCGCTACCGCGCAGTCCACCGCGACCGTAAACTTTGGAACAACCTTCCAGACCATACGAGGGTTTGGCGGTGCCACCGCTTGGATGCCCGCTCTGAGCAGCACGCAAGCGAATACTCTGTTCGGGAACGGAGCCAACCAGCTTGGCCTCACTATCTTGCGTTCTCGCATCGATCCCAGCTCCACCACCGGAGGTGCCTCGAACTGGGGCACCGAATTGACCAATGCTCAGGAGGCCACGGCCCTGGGCGCCATCGCTATCGCCACTCCCTGGACCCCTCCTGCGGTGTGGAAGAGCAGTAATAGCACCGTCGAGGGCTCGCTGCTCACGGCCGATTATGCCAACTTCGCCAATTATCTGGAGAGCTTCGTTACCTTCTTCAAAAACAACGGCGTCAACTTGTATGCCATCTCGATGCAGAATGAGCCAGATGCGAACGTCACCTATGAATCGTGTGATTGGACAGGAGCTCAGATGGATACGTGGGTAGCCAATAACTCGTCCGTACTTACCACGAAACTTATGATGCCAGAGTCAGAGAGTTTCACGACGAGTTACTCCGATCCGGCGCTCGACGACGCCAATGCCGTCGGACATATCGGAATCATTGCCGGCCATATCTATGGAGTCGCACCATCTTATTACGCTAACGCGGAAAGCAAGGGCAAGGAAGTGTGGATGACTGAGCACTACTTGAGCCCATCTGGATCGCAGCCGGCGATTGGCGATGCACTCGCCGCTGCTGAGGAAATCCATAGCTCCATGACCACGGCACAATACAACGCTTATGTTTGGTGGTGGATCGCCGATTGGAACCCCGGCACCGGCGTCACGAACTACGGACTGATCGACACGAGCAGCAATCCGACTTACTACGGCTACGCGCTTGCGCAGTTCTCCAAGTTTGTGCGTCCGGGATATCTGCTGGCCTCGACAACGGCAAACCCAAATTCCAACATTTTCGTTTCGGCGTACAAAGGCAGTTCGAATTCGGTGATCGTCGCCATCAATTCCGGTGGTTCCTCCGTCAACCAGCCTTTCAGCATTGAGGGCGAGACGGTCACAGCGGTCACTCCTTATCAAACCACCTCTTCTGCACACGTCGCGCAGTTGAGCAACGTTGCTGTTTCCGGCGATGCTTTTACATACGCCCTGCCTGCACAGAGCATCACGACATTCGTCTCGACCACCAGCAGCGGAGGTTCGTGCACAACCGCTCCTGCAGCCCCAGGCAGCGTGACCGCAACCGATGCATCCTCAAGCAGCATTAACGTTAGTTGGAGTACAGTGACTCCGCCGGCAAACTGCACGGTAACTTACAATGTATTCCGCAGCACGACCAACGGGTTTACGCCTTTGTCGAGTAACCAGATCGCCAGCGGTCTGAGCGCAACCAATTACTCCGACACTGGCCTTGCAGCTTCGACGACTTACTACTACAAAATCGAAGCAGTCGACGGAGCGGGCGCTTCGTCTCCTTCGGCTCAAGCCAGCGCGACCACAAGCGGCGGAACCAGCGGCTTTGCCTGCCACGTCGTCTACGCCATTACCAACCAATGGCAAGGAGGGTTCTCTGCATCGACGAACATCGAGAATACGGGATCGACTAACATTTCGAGCTGGACTCTAACCTGGACTTTCGCTAACGGGCAAACCATCACTCAACTCTGGAACGGCAGCGAAACCCAGAGCGGCGCGAATGTGACGGTCAACAATTTGAGCTACAACGGCAGCATTCCGGCGGGAGGAAGCTACAACGGCATGGGCTTCAATGGCTCCTGGAACAACTCGACTAATTCCGTACCAACATCATTTGCGGTTAACGGGACGACCTGTCATTAAGTAGGACGCAACCGAACTTGCAAATTCAGGCACGCGTGAGGAGAAAAGATCCTCACGCGTGCTTATTGATTGAAGTATCTGGCTGTGGCTAAGAATGAGTCCATTACGCTTGCGGAAGCGCCCAGGCGAACATGACGCCGCCGCTGCTGGTCAATACATATTGGCGGCCGTCGAGTTCGTAGGTGATGGGCGAACTAACGATGTGTGAGCCGGAACCGGCGTGCCACAACGTTTTGCCGTCGCTTGAATCGAGCGCAAGAAAATTTCCCATCGCATCGCCGGTAAAGGTGAGTCCTGAGTCGGTAGTTAGCACTCCCGCGCCCGCCACTCCCGGTCCAAGTTCATGTGTCCAGCGGATCTTTCCGGTTTGGTAATCGATGGCCTCGATTACTCCCTTGCCCCAAACGCCGTAATCCGCTCCCGCCCAGCCATAGAGTCCATCGGCCGGTTTCGCGAAATAAATGCTGAAGCTGGGGTGGGCATCGACGATGAACAATCCGTTTTTGCTATCGAAGCTGGGGGAACGATAGTTGGTCATGCCGGCCTCGTCGGGTGCAATCAATCGCCCATCCGGAGCCGGTTCTTTGGCGGGATTGGGAATGGGACGGCCCTGCGGGTCGACTCCGAGCGACCAGTTCACAGGCCCGTACGGCGCGGTCAAAAGATTCTTCCCGTTCGTGCGGTCGAGAACGAAGAAGTATCCGTTGCGCGAGCTCTGCATTAACATCTTCTTCTTCTCGCCGTGGAACTCACCATCGACCAGCACCGGCGTCTCGACGCCATCCCAATCGTGCGTGTCGTGTGGCGAGACTTGAAAGGCCCACACGAGCTTTCCTGTCTCCGGATTGAGGGCGACGATGCTGCATGTGTAAAGATCATCGCCCGGCCGCGTCGAGCCCTTCAGAACGGGAGTCGGATTCCCGGTGCCCCAGTAGACGAGATTGAGATCGGGATCATATGTCCCCGTCATCCAAGTCATGCCGCCGGTGGTCTGATTCGGAGTACCGACGGGAGGAGTTGAATCCCATTGCCATTGTGTCGCGCCCGTTTCCGGATCAACCGAGCGGATGTAGCCGCTCAAATTATCGAAGTCCCCTGAAACACCAATGAGCACATGGTTGTCGACGACGAGCGGTGCCATCGTCGTCCAATAACCCTTTGTGACGTCCGCAACGGTCACGTTCCAGCGGACCGTTCCGTCTTTGGCCTCGAGAGATACAAGGTGCGCATCGGGAGATAAAAAGAAAAGATGGCCCTTGAACATAGCCACGCCGCGATGACCAATGTGATCTCCCGGGCTGCGCGGGTAAGTGTAGTGCCATATCTGATGGCCGGATCGTGCATCGACGGCCCAAATATTTTCCGGAACAGTAAAGTACAGAATGCCATCGACCAGCAGCGGTGAAGATTTGACGGATGCGATCTGGTCTGTCTGGAAGGCCCAGGCGAGAGAAAGACTCTTCACGTTCTGCGGCGTGATTTGAGTGAGGGAGCTGTGGCGTCTGCCAGAATAATCGCCGTGATAGCCGGGCCAACTGTCAGCAGGAGGATGTACAAGCATTTGGGAATCCACGCCTTGCGCCACCATCATGCCGGAAGGTGCCATCGCGATCAGCGCGCTCACCGTAAAAAGAGAAGCAATCTTCCGAAGATTCATATCGATAAAAGACCTCTCAACCGAGTTGCAGAAAAAGACATCTCCAGGACTAGCGCAATGTTTGCAAATAGGCCATTAAATTATGGATATCGGCATCAGTGTACTTGCTGAATAGTTCGACATGAGCATTCACCGGCGCGTCGACTTTGTATTTCACATCCTGAGTCCGCCAGGATCGATATACACCCGAAGAATCGAAGAGTCCAACCGTAAACTCATCGAGATATTCCAGAGTTCCGGCAATGCTTTCGCCCGAAGCGAGCGTTACCGTGACCTTCGACTTCGCCTTCTTGGGATACAGCATCTCTTCCTCGAGCTGAAGACCCTCAAACCGCGATGCGATGCCAGCAAGATCGCCAGTCGGGGAGTGGCATGCCGCGCATCCTCCCGCGCCATGGAAATACTTTTTGCCAGCATCCGAGTTGCCGGTTTGGAGATCGGAAGCGTCCACCCCTTTGCGACCACCCTTCTTCTCGAGTGCAAGTTTCTGTTGCGTGTGGATAAATGCGACCAGGCTTCCGATTTGGTCGTCGGACCGATCAAAGGGCGGCATGCCTTTATCGGGACGACCATTGCGGATTACGGGGCCGATTTTGTCGCCATTGACGTCTGCAGTCACCAACTTGGATCGTGTGAGATCCGGCCCGCTCTCACCGCCGCCAGCATTGCGGCCATGGCAAAACGCGCAGTCCTGGCGAAATAATGAGCTCCCACTTTGAACGACAGCATCCGGGTACGACGCGCTTTCATCGTTATCGCTTTTCTTGATGGTGCCGGGACTCTGTTCGCCGTGAGCCGGTGTTTGCGCAGCACAAACACCGACGCTCATTAACAAAGCAGTTGCCAACAGAACATTCCAATGCAGGTCCGAACGAAGAAAATTCATCCTGTAAATATTCCTCCGCGTCTCATCGCACCCGTTTCATCGCGCTAAGGCGCAAAATACTTCAAGAATTCACAGCTCTAGTGTGTTTCACTAAGCCGCGGATGAGAAGCTGTGCTGCCCTCCGTCATGCCCAGCACCCATTTGATCGCTTCAAAATACATCGTGCGGATGTCGGGATCGCTCCACGCTTCTTCGGTGTGGCCCAAGGTCGAATAGAAGATGCGCCCTTTGCCATACATTTTGTCCCACGTCACTGCGAAATCATGGTCCGTTCTGTGGATACGTGGATTGTTGGCATAGTTGAGCTTCGTAGGATCGAGACTGAGCAGGACGTTGACTTTATCGCGTGACCATTCCTTGGGCTGATAGATTTCGTCATACTTAACGAATGCTTTCGGAAAATGCCTGACTGCGGGAAAGGTTGGATCTTCATTTACGATCGGCGCATTAAACGTAGACCATGGGTGCTGATCAAACCACCCGCCGATCATCTCGCCGTACTCCGGCCATTTGTAATTCGTGTCCAGGGCCGCGTGAACCCCCACAAAACCCTTGCCATCGTTCTTAATGAACGACATCATATCTTTCTTTTGGCTATCGTCCAGATCGAGCTCGCCAGTCGTGCTCACAAAAATCAAGGCGTCGAAGTAGTCAAGATTTTTAACGTTTCTTCCCGGCAGATCCTTTTTCGTGATCAGCTCGGTGTCAGTGCGCAGAGTGGCATCCCAAAGACCGCTTTCGTGACCCATGTTGTAGATGGCAGCCATCGCATCCGGCACCGAATCGTGCTCGTATCCCTTGGTCTGCCCGATCACCAAAATGTGCTTGAGATGGATTTGCTTAGCGTGCGGCGGCGGTGCTACCGAAGGATCCACGACCGGCTGATCCTGGGCGCAGACAAGGCCGGCGAAAATCCGCAGCGAGAAAACGAAGATTAGGACAATTCGAATCTGGCGCAAGCGATCTCCTTCCGAAACATATTTCCGTGGCACTGCCTCGCGAGGCGGGTTGCTAGGGCAATATTGAGGATGCTACGGCTCCCTATTGCCGCCAATTTCCCCCTCGGACGATAACGGTAACACAGGATACCTGCCACCCGCGCTAATACTGCCGTTTGCCTCGTCTCTCCGAAAACATATCAGAACGAATACTTCAGCGATGTACCGCTTCCCGTCGTGAGTGTTGCAGACGAGTCTGGCTATTCCTTCTAGGCGCTGAAGTACTATTGTTTCTCGGCTAATGTATTGCGGGAGAAAATGAACAACCAGATCTCAATCGAGGTATGCGTCGACTCTGTGGAGTCGGGAGTTGCCGCAGAACGGGGTGGAGCAACCCGCCTGGAGTTGTGCAGCAATCTGCTTGAAGGCGGCGTCACCCCCAGCGCAGGATTGATTGAATTGGTGCGGGCCAGAATTTCCATCGGCCTGCAGGTGATGATCCGGCCGCGAGGGGGCGACTTTTGCTATACGGCGGACGAATTCGAAATTATGCGCCGGGATATTCTTATTGCCAAAAAGTTAGGCGCCGACGGAGTCGTTGCCGGGATCCTTGATGCGAAGGGCAACGTGGATATCGAGCGAACCCGCCAGTTAGTTGATCTGGCGCACCCGCTCAACGTAACCTTCCATCGTGCGATCGACATGTCCGTAGATCTTCTTCGCGCAACAGAAGATGTTTGCCAAACCGGCGCGAATCGGCTTCTGACATCCGGAGGGGAACAAACCGCGTGGCAAGGGATCGAGACGATTGCACGGCTCGTGAAGGCTGCGCGTGGGCGGATTTCAGTGATCGCCTGCGGCGCTATTGGCCGCGACAACGCGGCGAGCATCGTCGAGCGAACAGGCGTCAAAGAAATTCATGTGGGCTTAGGAAGCCCGTTTGCGAGCCCCATGCTCCATTGCAATCCGCGAGTCTCGATGGGATCGGCTCCTGGCCGTGAATATCAGCGCCGGCAAGTCGTGGAAGAAGACGTTATTAATCTGCGCAGCGCACTCGCTCAATCCTAATTATTCGATGGGTTGCTCACGGCTGCGCCGGAACCCTCTGCCAATGGGAGCCACACTTGAAAACGCGTGTCCCCCGGCTTCGAAGTGACCTGAATGCTTCCCCTATGCTTTTTCACGATTCGTTGCACCGTGTCGAGGCCGAGGCCAGTTCCTTCTCCCACTCCCTTCGTAGTAAAGAAAGGTTCAAAGATATGCGCCTTTATCTCCGGTGAGATCCCCGGACCGTTGTCGGCGATCTCCACCACGACGCAGCCATCCTCGCGATAGGTCCGAATCCGGAGCTCGCCCTTTCCTCCCATGGCGTCAATCGCGTTGTCGATCAGGTTCGTCCAGATCTGATTCAGTTCGCTGCCGAACGAGTTCACCATCAACGGGACCTTTTGATAATCGCGCTGAACCGCTACCCCACGCTTGAGCTTGTGGCCCATGATGGTGAGCGTGGTTTCCAGGCCTTTCACGATGTCGACGTTCTGCACCGGTGCCTGGTCCATGTAGGTGTATTCCTTGATCGCGCGCACGAGATCTGAGATTCGCGACGCGCTGCTCTCGATCTCGTTCAACAGATTCGCGATCTCCACTGATGCGGCGATCCTCACCAGGGCGGCGCGCACAGTGCCAGCATCCACCATAGCGAACAACGACTCCAGCATTTCCGGCTTGACGCTTCTGTGCGCCAGGTCGGCCGCCAGTTGCCACAAATCATTCTGCCCGTGACTGCGCAGCAGCGAGTCAAGTTGCTCTTCCAGATCGCTCATAGTCAGCGGGTCGGGAGGGGTCTCATCCCGTTGGATGAAGAAATTTTCCAGTTTCTCGATTTCTGCTTTTTGCGCCGGCGTAAGATCGCGTCTGCCCAACTCGAGGCTGGCGTTTCTGATCTTCTTAATAGTGTCGCGCAGTTGAGTTGCCGCGCGCTTGGCCGCGGACGCCGGGTTGTTGAGCTCATGCGCCAATCCAGCCGAAAGCTTTCCTAACCCCGCCAGTCGATCTCGCTGCTGTTCGATCCGCGTTGTCTCACGAATCCGGTCGGCCATCAGACCTACGAGCCGCTGGGTAAGCTCCGGCATTTTTTGCACAAGAACTGGAAACAACGTAGCGGGAAATCGTAGAGCGCGGCTATCCGTTTCGGCCCGGAGACTCACCTTGAACTGCTTCATTCTAGAAAACGGCAGCAGCCCGGTAACGTCGCCCGGTTCTATGACAAAGGAGATGCTCTCGCCGGAGAATTCTCCACGGCCTTGGAGGTGGCCGTCAACCACCACGAACATCGCATCGGCCGGATCGCCCTGGCGTATGTACACATCCCCCGCTTTGACGCGAAGCTCCTGCGTTTGGCTGATGAACCACTCGATCTGGTCGCCCGGCAGATCCGCGAATATAGGGAAGCGAAGTAATTCCGATTTATCGACCATTTAGACCTTGCTCAAATACTGATGAATGAACTGCACCGCTACCGATCCTTCGCCGACTCCCGAAGCCACGCGTTTCACCGAACCATGTCGCACATCGCCTACTGCGAAGAGACCGGGAACATTGGTCTCGAGTAGATAAGGATCGCGGTCGAGCGTCCATCCCTTGGGACGTTGCCCATCGTGCAAGAGATCGGGACCGGTCAAGATGAATCCGCGATCATCCCGCTCCACCATGCCGGCCAGCCAATCCGTTCGAGGCATCGCTCCAATAAAAATGAACATCGAAGTTGCGGGTACTCGCTCGACCTTATTGGTGTCCGAACACAACACTGAAATTTCTTCCAGATGGGTTTCGCCGTGCGCCTCGGCCACGCTGCCGTGCGCCCATATCTCGATGTTGGGCGTCTCTTTAATCTGGTCGATCAGGTATTGCGACATGGTGCTGGCGAGAGATTCTCCACGCACCAGAATCACCACTCGCTTTGCGTAACGGGCAAAATTCATGGCCGCCTGGCCCGCTGAATTCGCTCCGCCCACAACATAAACCGTTTCACCCTTGCAGGACAGCGCCTCAGTAGCCCCGCCGCCATAGTAGATTCCCGCTCCTTGCAACCGGTCGACTCCCGGTGCCTCAAGCCGCCGCCATTGCACGCCGCTCGCAATCATCAACGCGTGGCAGGATAGCTCATTCCCGTCCGCGAGCTTGATGATCCGGTAAGAGGCCTCGGTTCGCACCGCGACGGCTTCCTGCGGCGACAGAATCTCCACTCCAAATCGTTGCGCCTGCACCACCGCGCGCCGCGCCAGATCACCGCCACTAAGCCCCATTGGGAATCCCAGGTAGTTCTCAATCCGCGAACTCATTCCAGCTTGCCCACCCGGAGCTTCCCGTTCAATCATCACCGTGTGCAATCCTTCTGAGGCGCCATAAACTGCAGCCGCGAGACCTGCCGGTCCTCCGCCCACGATCGCCAAATCGTAAAAGTCGGTTTGAGCGCGCGTTCGCAAACCAACTTTTTGTGCAACATCCGCCGGAATGCTTTCCAGGAGCTTTGTTCCATCGGGAAAGAGCACCACTGGGAGCTGAGTTGCCTCCGGCCCCAAAGCCTCCATCAGGCGCTTGGTCTCAGGGTCATTGGCGGTAGCCTCGACATCGATCCATTGATAAGGAACATGGTTGCGCGCCAGAAAGTCCCGCAACTCATACGACCGCGGCGACCAACGTGTGCCCAGCACGCGGATGCCCTCGAACGTAGGGCGATACGAGGCTTGCCAATCGTCCAGCAAGTCATCCAACTGCGGATAAAGATGTTCCGTCGGAGGATCCCACGGCTTCAGAAAAAAGTAATTGATGTTGGCCTGGTTGATGGCGCTGATTGCGGCGCTGGTATCAGCGTATGCGGTTAGCAGCGCGCGTTTCGCTCCGGGGAAGATGCGCATTCCCTCTTGCAGAAATTCCACGCCGTCCATACCTGGCATGCGCTGGTCCGCCAGCAGCAACGCGACATTGTCATTCCGAACTTTCAGTTGCTTCAAGAGATCGAGCGCGCGCGCCGGAGAATCGCTTCCGATCACGCGATATTCGGCGCCGTACTGCGACCGCAGGTCACGTTCAATCGCCCGCAAAACATCGGAGTCGTCATCCACACTCAGCAATATTGGTTTCGCCATGATCGGTCTGTCTGGTGAGTCCTGGTTTTGCTGCCCGTAGGCGCTTGCGCTTTCCGATCTTAGATGTTCATCGTCCCCGCGAAGTCGCGGTTTATCTCGAGTGGAGGGAAATCTTAGACGTTTTTTTCATACTCCGCGGCGTTTATCTGGGTTTGGGGCCAGATGAAATCGGTTCGATCTTGTGAATTTCCACGTAATCGAGCGGCGCTAATTCGCCTCCATCCGGGAAGCCTTCGATCCGTATTTCGTCTCCCGGACGCAACGCCAGGCCGGAGATATGCCGCCGAGTGGACGAATCCCCGTTCTGCTCCGTCGCGGGAAGGTGCAAATCGGCAGTCCATTCATCGACTAACTGGTCCCCAACAAACACCCGGTACTTCGACTCACCATTGTTCTGGTCGAAGTATTGAATATCGAGGGCGTACCAGCCGGACGGGCCAGCAAAACGGATCATGGCGGTACAAGGTCGTTTGTTGTCCGCGCATTGAATCGCTTTTTCGCCCGATGCACCCTCCCACGGATTCACGTCGATCGAGGTATAACCCTCGAGCAACATCGATTCCGCTTCGAAGCGCTCGGGATGATTTCCAACCCGCCCCTTGACGTCAGCAATGCCGGAGATGCGATGAAACCAGTTGTTGATCGCGTCGCGCCATACGACGGCGTGCACGGACTGATAAGTGAGTTGGGCTAGCACATCTTGATAACGATCATCATCGATAAGACCGCGCAGCGATTTCCATTCCGCAACGAATCGTTTGGTCGACTCGACGCCGTCGTAATGTGAATCGTAAATAGTTTGAATCACGGTCTTCCCGGAATGCAGTTTGTAGGTGTATGGCACATGATGAAAGAACAAGACCAACGCGTCTGGTGTACTGGCTAGCGGTTCATATATCTTCTGGACATCGTTAGAGTACTGACCAACAAAACCTGTACCCGTGGCGATACTGCGGTCCATGCCAACTCCTTGTGAGTCGGCGCGAATCCATTGGCCCCAGCCGTTTCTCTCTTGAGACTCAGGGCCCGGACCGTAATGACTGCCCAAGATATTGGTCAGCGTTTGTAATCCCAGAACTCCGGTGTAACTCTCATAAGTTCCCCACGATGCGAGTTGTATCCGAGAAATTGTCCGGACGACGATGGGATCGTTGCCGAAAGTCATCCGCGTCCATTCCTCAATAATCGACTGCGGCATGAGATTCGGATTCCACGCAAGTCTTCCGAATCCGTATAGGTTGGCCAGTGCCAGATGATTGCCCAACCAGTTGTGATCGAGACCAACGTTGACGACGCCGACGTACCCGCCGATTGGACGATGGAAACTGTTGCCGGCAACTATCTCTTTTACAGGCGTCAACCGGCCATCCACGCGCATATCAAAATCAAGGATTTGCTCCCACATGGGAACAAGGAAGCAAGTATGCCGCTGTTGACCAGTATATTCCTGCGTGATTTGCAATTCGATTGCTGAATTCGTTCTCTGCAGTCCGCCCAACAGAGGCGAGACTGGCTCCCGGACTTGAAAGTCAATCGGCCCGTATTTAATTTGGACAATGACGTTGTCATCAAACTTGCCATCTAGCGGATGAAAGATGTCATAAGCTGCTTTCGCACGGTCGTTCTTCAGGTTGGTCCAATCCAAATGGTGGTTATAGACAAATGCGCGGTAGAAGACGATCCCGTTGTGCGGCTTGAGTGATCGCGCGATGACGTTGGCCGCATCAGCGGGAGTGCGACCGTAAAACGAAGGACCGAGGCGGCCTTCAGAATCGGCTTTGACGACCATGCCGCCAAAATCTGGAATCGACCGATAAAGTTCATCGAACTTTTTTTGCCACCACTCGGCGACGCGCCCATCGAGAGGATCAAAGCTGTCGAGACCGCCCAGCGTTTTTGGCGCGCTGAGGTCAACCGACACACCGAGTTGAACTCCCCACGGACGAAACGCTTCGGCAATGCGAGCAATCTGCGGAATGAAATCTGCACCCAAAATATGCAGATCAGCGTTCACATTGTTTACGGTGCAACCGTTGATGCCGACCGAAGCCAGCAGGCGCCCGTATTCAGAGACTCGCGCGAGATCCGTTCGCACTCGACCGTTCTCGAAAAATATGGAGCGGCCGGCGTAACCCCGTTCGATTGTGCCATCGAGATTATCCCACTGATTTGCCCAGCGCACCGAGGCAGAAGGTTGCTGAACTTCGTTCAAACCGGAAACGCTCAGGTGTCTGGCAATTCTGCTCAAGAAAGCGAAGACACCGTAGAGAGCGCCACGATCGCTGGCGCCGAGGATCACGATGCAACGGCGGCCGTGGACTCGCCCAGATGTCAGCCAATAACCATCACCACTTAGGCTTCGTCGTGGATTGAGATCCGGTGCGATTTTTCGAAGCTGCACGAGGGTTCCGATCACAATTGCATCTTCAAGTGGAATGTCCGAACTCACCCGAAGCGTCCGGTCCAGCATGCTCTTTACACCGCGCACCAGTTCGGATTGTGCCGTCGTCAGCACGGGAGTGTTACCAAGCAGTACGGTACTCGCGGGGAGTGACGTGTAAACACGGGCCGCTTCAGCATCCAAGGGTGCGTAACGGAGCCACGCGGCAGAGCCGTCCTCCGCCCTGGCCGGTGTCGATCCCAGAAAGGCGTAGACAAGCAACAAAACAAATACAGCACGAAGAGCTGGTTTCACGCTCCGGCAAATTTCAAGAGACAGCTGTGCAATTTGATTGACGTTAACGTACACGATAGTGATAATTGGTGGCAATATGAAACCGACGACGGCCAAGTCCGGACCCACTCTACGCATTGACATACATAAACGGGGAAATCCCCAGTGCTCGGTCTGTGGAGAGGAATTCGGACGCGAAGGGCTCACACGCGGATTGCTCGATGCCTTTGCCCTTCATGTGAGGCGCAGGCACTTGCGTCAGGAAGTTAATTATGGCGTTACCCAGGACACTCGCGTTGTCCCAGGCAGAAGTACGAGAGAAGCCAGCGCACACGGTTAGTCCACCTCTGCTCAGTGTCTTTCTTGAAAACCTCTCACCTCATGGTGCTTAGTCTGGCAGCCTTCGGCTGCTGTTGATACTGAATTCTGCTTCGAGTCCCGGAGCGCCAGTTCCCAGCTGTCCCCCACCTACGCTGATGCGGTGGACGCCCTTCGCCAGAATTCGATTTCCTTTTTCATCCACTTCGCTCAGGTCGCGCTCGTCGAGCGTGAAACGAACGTGTTGAGTCGCGCCGGCCCCCACGCTTACTCGCGTGAACCCGCGCAGAGCACGAATCGGAGCGACCGTCGATTTTGGAAAACTCAGATAAAGCTCAACCACTTCGTCGCCGTCCCGCTGGCTCACGTTGTGCACGTCCGCCTCTACTGTAAGCGGATCGCCTGCTTTCAGCTTTTTTGTCGAGAGTTGCAAATTGCTGAACTCAAACTTCGAATAGCTGAGTCCGTAGCCGAACGGGTACAAAGGCTGGCCGGTGAAATAGCGATAGGTGCGGTTCTTCATCGCGTAGTCTTCAAATGGGGGCAACTGCTCGATGCTTTTGTAGAACGTTACGGGCAGGCGGCCGGCCGGATTGTTCGCGCCCGCCAGCGTTTGCGCGATCGCAGTCCCGCCTTCCTCGCCGGAGTACCAGGCGTCGAGCATTGCATTCGCGTTTTCGTTTGCCCAATTCACAGCGAGCGCGCTGCCATTCATCAAGACAACGACGAGTGGCTTGTCCGCGCCCTTCAGCGCTTTTATCAAATCTTCCTCTTCTTTGGGCAGATCGAGGCTGGTGCGATCTCCCCCTTTAAAGCCGGGAACTTCCACTTTCATCTCCTCGCCTTCAAGTTGTGAAGTGATGCCTACCACTGCGACGGCTACATCGGCCTGCTTCGCCGCAGCCACAGCTTCTCCAATCGGGTCCGCGATGACTTTCAACCACACCAGCTTCGTGCCGAAGCCTCCGCGGAGAAACTCAACCCGAAGGGCGTAACGATGGCCCTTCTCGAGTTGCATTGTCTTCGTCGAGGGGTTGGGATCGTGCAATCCAAGGTCATCGATCAACAATCGACCATCGAGCCACAGTTGATTCATCGATCCGATGAGCCCGATCTCGTAGGTCCCGGACTCGGCAGGCGTTAGAAAGCCCGTCCAGCGCGCTGAGAACTCCTTCATGCCGGTGGGTAACTCCAGTGCAGATTTGTCGGGATGAAAAAGTTGCAGATCGATAGTACTGTCGACGCGGACCACTGCAGGAGCTCCCTCGAACTTGTCGCCGGCGAAATACTCCGCCTTGAGACCAGTTTGTCCGTCTTCAGTAGAGAGAGCAGTAGAGGGAACCACTGTTTGTGGCCGCAGAAAATTCATGCCGGGCGTGAAGGTCACCTGAGCGCTGGCAAACTGCTTGGTAATACCATCCAGCGCCGTAGTAGCGTGGCTGGCGGTGCCATTGTAGTTGCCATACAGCACTTCGACGGATTCGGCAAGCGGACCGAATACGGCAATTTTTCGAACGTCGGAATTCAACGGAAGCACGCCATCGTTCTTGAGCAACACGATCGACTCGCGGGCTGCCTTCAACGTGAGCGCCCGATGCGGCTCGCTGTCAATCTCCGAGTCTGGCGTCAACGCGTAAGGCACCATCTCAGGAGGATCGAACATTCCCAACCGGAAGCGAGCTGTAAGAAGGCGTTTCACCGCGACATCGATCTCCTTCTCGCTAAGCAAGCCCTGCTTAACCGCGTCTACATACGGGACGTAATCGGAGTTGGTTGTCGCCTTGGTGAAGAAGTCCGCGCACTCACTGTCCATTCCGGTTTTCAGTGCAACCGCGGCTGCCTCCGGCATACTCTTGGTGAAATGGTGGCCACTGAAAATATCGACGATGGCATCGCAGTCGGAGACTACATACCCGTTAAATCCCCACGCTCCTCGCAACTGATCCTTCATCAGAAAATCATTGGCGCACGCTGGCTGGCCGTTGATGCTGTTGTAGGCGCACATGATCGAATGCACTTTACCCTCGGTGACGGCGGCGCGGAATGCTGGCAGGTACGTATCCTCCATATCGTGCTTCGACACAACCACGTCAACCATATGCCGAGTTGTCTCCGGTCCGCTGTGCACGGCAAAATGTTTCGCCGTGGCGATCACTCGGAAATATTTCGGATCATCGCCCTGCATCCCAGTAATGAAAGCGATACCCATTCGTCCGGTGAGAAACGGATCTTCGCCGTACGTCTCCTGTCCGCGTCCCCAGCGCGGATCCCGGAAAATATTAATGTTGGGCGACCAGAAGTCGAGACCTTCCATTACATCGCTGTGGCCCGCCCGGACCGCTTGATTGTGTTTCGCTCGTCCCTCAGTGCCGATCACGACCGCCATGTCGTGAATCAAAGGCGCATCAAAAGTTGCCGCGAGCCCCACCGGCTCTGGAAACACCGTAGCAGTGCCCGCTCTTGCGACGCCGTGCAAGGCCTCACTCCACCAGTCGTACGCAGGAACCTGCAAGCGGGGGATGGCACGCGCCTGATTCACCAGTTGCGATGCCTTCTCCTCCAGCGTCATGCGCGACACCAAATCATTCACGCGCTCCTCAATGGGCAGAGACGGATTCAAGTAGGGCGCGCACGCTGCAGACTCTGTGGTTTGCACAACCGAGGGGAATACTGCTACAAACAAGACGACAACGAGCAGTGCGGACATCCGAATGCGGCGTCCAGGCATGAAACGATCTCCTAATTGCAGCAGTTTCCTTCGGACGCATTCTTCCGACGTGGAGCTTGGTCCAAGGCGGGACGCAGTATAGCACCGTCACCGTACACGAAATGCACAAATTCGATTTTGCTGGGTCTCGAATTTGTCCGATAGGCTAACTGCGAAGGGCGATTCAGCGTCAACGTGAGCCGGGGGAAGACTCTTCGCAGAGTAATTTGCGTGTCACGCTAGAATGATGGCGCAGTGAGTGGTAGGACGAGATGAAAAAACACAGGCGCGGGATCCACCTCATCGCGGAACTGGCTGAAGTTTCCATCGGAACGGTGGACCGTGCGTTGCATGGCCGCCCCGGAATCAATGAAGCCACCCGGCAGCGAATCCTAAGAATTGCCGAACAGATCTCCTATACGCCCAATCTGGCGGCGCGCGCTTTGTCGGTTTCCAAAGCTACGGCACGTATTGGAGTTTGCATCCCTCGTGAAATTCATTTTTTTTACGATCAACTCTGGAGCGGCGTGCTGGACGAAGCTCGCAGTGTTGCGCCGCTCGGCATCCAGTTTGTAAACCAGCCGGTTCATGCTTTGGGAGAAGCCGACACAGAAGCGTTCAAAGAACTCGTCGAAAGCGGCGTCAACGGAATCGTCCTCACCGCGGGAAATCCCAAAGGCCTCAAGCCTCTGATTGACGACGCGGAAGAAAAAGGCATTCGGGTGGTTTGCGTGTCCACCGACGCTCCCGAAAGCCGGCGTTCGAGTATCGTTTGCGTGGAACCGTGGCTAAACGGGCGACTGGCGGGGGAATTGATGGGCAAGTTCGTTCCGCCCGGATCCAAGGTGGCGGTGGTCGCTGGCATGTTGAGCGCGGAAGACCATCGCCAGAAAACGGCGGGGTTTTCCGAGGCATTTCCGTCGCATTGCCCTGGTGGCCAGATTGCCAGTGTTATCGAAGGGCATGAAGACGAAGACGAGAGTTTTCAGAAGACTTTCGACCTTCTGGGGCGCGTTCCGACTTTGGCAGGACTCTACGTGAATACCGTCAACTGCCTGCCGGTTTGCCGCGCCTTGGGCGCGCGAGGCTTGGCCGGAAAAACAAAGCTAATCACCACCGACCTTTTCGCTGAAATGTCCCCCTACTTCGAAAAAGGAACGATTACCGCCTCCATTTATCAGCAACCGCACCGTCAGGGTCAGCTGGCCGTACGGCTTATGGCGGACCATCTCAGCAGCAAGGCCCTGTTCCCTCCCACCGTTCATCTCAGTCCAGGGGTCGTAATGTCCTCGAACCTGCACCTGTTCCGGGAGATCAGACTGGCGCAAGTGAGATTTGACGATTCCGCCCTATCTGCCCCAAATCGGCCCAAAGTGACCAGGAAACTCGAGAGATAACCCTCCCTTTTCGTCACAATTTCCGTGTAATTGAAGGTTTGGATTCGGGTCATTCGAGATTTTTCTTGACAACGCTTATCGAAAGGCGATAAAAGCTGCACGGGGTCGTTAACGTTAACGGAGTGAACTTCTAGCTCTCTCGGGGGTATGGTATGAATTCTCGCTTGTCTCAACTCATCCGGACTTTGGCTCTCGCCGTGCAAAATCGAAGCCTCGGTCTGGGGCTTTGTCTTCTGTTCTGTCTCGCCATATCCCTCCAGGCATTCGGCCAGGAAGCAACCATCGTTGGAACGGTTACCGATCCGTCCGGGTCGGTCGTCCCCAATGTGGCGATCACCATTACCCGCGTCGAAACCGGCGAGGCGCGCAACAGCATCACGAATGATACCGGTCAATATGTCGCGCCGGGTCTGGGCATCGGCCATTACAACGTCACGGCCAAGGCCACGGGATTCAAAATCGAAGAGAAAAAAGGCATCGTTCTGAACGTGGGCGACCGGACTCGAATCGACTTCACCATGACCGTCGGTGCGATCCAGGAACAGGTCACCGTAGAGGCCGCCGCTATCGCCGTGCAATCGGATTCGGGCGAGGTGAGCACGGTGATCACTGGCCAGCAGGTCAGCCAACTTGCCACCAACGGGCGCAGCATCTACACTCTGTTCGCGCTGACCCCAGGGGCGTCCAGCGTGCAGGGCGACTTTGTTACTCCAACGGCGGTCAGCGGCGATAGCAACGTAAGCATCAACGGCCAGCGTCCCGGTCATAATCTGCAAATCCTGGATGGCGGCGAAAACCTCGACCGCGGCGGAAGCAGTGCCAGCGTTATGCCCTCGTCGGACGCGATTGCCGAGTTCCGCAACTTGACCTCGAACTACAGCGCCGAATATGGTCTTTCGTCGGCAGCGACCATTACTACGGCCATCAAGTCGGGAACCAAGCAGTTCCATGCATCCGCCTGGGAGTTTGATCGTAACGACGCCTTTGATGCGCGCAACTATTTCAATCCCGCGCCGGCCAAAGTTGCCGAACTTCGATTCAATACCTTCGGCTTCAATGCCGGTGGCCAAGTTCCTCTCTTTAAGAGCCATCCGACGTTCTTTTTCTACAACATGGAGTGGCGCAGGTTGGTGCAGGGAGGTTTAACGAACCAAGCGGTTCCCTTGACCAGTGAATACGGCGGCGTTTTCCCGGCGACTGGCGCCGATGCGGCCCTCATCACCGTTCCTACGGGGATCGCTAACCTCGGAGCCAATTGTCCCGGCGGGGTTCTTCCCGCTGGTGTGGTGGCTGGTAAACCGTTCCCCAATAATACGATTCCGACCTGCATGTTGGATCCCAATGCTCAGGCCCTTTTGGCGGCAGGGATCTTCCCTGCCCAAACCACCGTCCTCACCGGTACCGGAGGGAATACAAAAGGCACCGGACAATTTATCGGCGGAAACAACTCACCGACCAGCGTGAAGGAAGAGATTGCCCGCATTGACCATCAGTTCACCGATAAGTTCTCGATATTTGGGCATTGGATTTCGGAACAGACGTCACAGACTTACGGAACCACCCAGTGGAGTGGTGACAACGTTCCCACGGTCAGCGATGTTTTCGGGAATCCCTCCTACAGCGCCGTGATCCACACCACTTATGTAGTAAGCCCGACCCTGCTGAATGAGGCGGCATTTAACTACAACGGCAACCGCATCCATATCATTCCTCAAGGCTTGTTTACGGCGCCAAGCGCGTTTACCTTCAACCGGCTCTTCAACGGTCCTAACGTTGACAGCCGCATTCCATCAATCAATTTGAACGGTGGAACTGGAGCGAACTACACCTCCAATTGGACCCCGTGGAACAACAAGGCGGACGATTATCAATTTCGCGACGACATTTCCTGGACTAAGGGCGCGCACCAGATCAGGATGGGGGCAAGCTGGGCGATCTACAAGAAGACACAGGATGCTTTCGCCAATACGGAAGGAAATTTCAACTTCAACGGCGGATTCACCGGTATCGACTTTGCCGACTTCCTGCTGGGCGAGGCGCAGCAATACACGGAAGATGCAGTCAAGATCAGCGGGCAGTGGAACAATGTTTCTTATGCTGCTTATGTTCAAGACAACTGGCGCGCGACCCATCGCCTCACGTTAAACCTCGGATTGCGCTGGGACGGTGTACCTCACACTTACGAAGCAAACCAACAGTCCTCGAACTTCTATCCCAATCTGTATAACCCCGCCAATGCGGCGACATTCGACTCGAACGGTCATATTTGTAGTGTAAATTCCGTTCCCGCCTGCGCCAGTGGCCCCAGCCCAGGACTGGGCAGCAGTCCGAATCCGATATTGGCGGGCGTGCAGTTCTACACGAACGGCATCGGCATCGGCGGTAAGAACGGAATTCCAAACGGGTTGGTGAACAATCACTGGGCTGCATTTGGGCCGCGTATCGGGTTTGCCTACGACCTCACCGGCCAAGCCAAGACTGTGGTCCGCGGCGGATTCGGCATCATGTATGAACGCATCCAGGGCAACGACATGTATAACGGCGCCGTCAACCCGCCGGGAGATTTGCAACCTCAGCTCAGCGGTGTTTCTCTTTCGAATCCGGGGCAGAGCCTAAGCACGGGCAAGATCATCACTGCGTCGGCGTTGCCGGTTCTTCCGCTGGTGGTCAGCGGGATCAATGCCAACGACTACAAACTTCCAGTGAGCTATCAATTTAGCCTCGGCGTTCAGCAGGCATTGGGGGCGAGGTCGGTGCTGTCCGTGTCTTACGTCGGAAGCCAGGACCGCCATCAGAACGACTATCAGCAGATCAACTTGCCGGCCGAGAACTTGCTGCCGGCATTGGTCGCTCCCGGCTCCAAACTTAACATCAACCAGGAGATGCCATACCTTGGTTTTGGGGACATTCGTTTAGCTCAAAACGAGGCGAATGGCCATTACAACTCGATGCAGGTTGACCTCCGCGCAAACGTTAGGCAGGACCTGCAACTGCAATTTGGCTACACCTATTCCAAAGCGATCGATGCGGCGACCAGCAACGGGAGCGGCGGCGACCTCAATAACGTCACCAATCCGTATATCGGTTGGCGCTACGACGTCGGCCCTTCTCCTTTCGACCGCTCGAATGTCGCCTTCGTCAACTTCGTCTATTCGCTCCCAATCTTTAACGGCAATCAGAGCCGCTTGTTGAAAGGGACGCTCGGCGGATGGCAGCTTTCGGGAATCATCACCGCGGAAACGGGCGCGCCGCTTCCAATCGGAGTAAATGGCTCCAACGTCTCCAGCCTCTTCAACGGAAACTTTGTTACACAAACCGGAAATCGGCCGGACGTCAACGGCAGCGTCTCCTATCCGAAGACCGCCAACGAGTGGTTTAATCCGGCGGCCTTTACGGCACCGCTTTGCGCCACCGGCCCGGATTGTTTCGGCAATCTCGGTCACGATGCAGTGCGAGGTCCTGGCAGAGATGACTGGAATCTCTCACTCTTCAAGAGTTTTGTCATCAGCCAGGAGCGAGGGAGCAGAATCGAGTTCCGGGTAGAGAGTTTTAACACTTGGAACCATACCCAGTTTAAGGGTGATTACAACAATGGCGGCATCACCACGAACTTGACAGCTAGCGGCTTTGGCTCCGTAACGTCGGCTTTCGACCCGAGGGAATTTCAACTCGGACTGAAGCTGATCTACTAACCCGAGTTTAACGTCATGCCCTGCTCATCCTTCTGAGCGGGGCATGATCTTTTTAAGGCAAAGGCGGCGGCGTTATGTTTAGTCGCTAAATGTATCGCGTGTAGCTGCCTAGGTTGCTGCCAACATGCCGAAGTGACTATTCTGTTGTGCAAGGCACTGAGAAGATTTTCTGACACTGCGTCTCTCCGGTATGAAGAATAGGGTTTTTGCTTGGGGCGCGGCCGCGCTGTTCGTTTTTTCCGCGTTCAGCGCGGTTGCTCAATCGTCCAGTCCCGAAGATGCCATCGCGTTCCAACAACAGGGAAAATGGGATGAAGCCGCGGAAGTTTGGCGGAGTGTGCTCCAGAAAGACCCCAAGGACGCTGCGGCGTTTGCCAGCCTGGGAGTCGTCCTCTCGAAACAACAAAAATACCTGGAAGCGGCGTCGGCCTATCGAAAGGCGATTGCCTTGAACCCTAGGTTGCCGGCGGTGCAACTGAACCTAGGCTTGGCGGAGTTTAAGCAGGGACACTTTCAGGCGGCGATTGCTCCATTCCATGCTGCGCTAGCTGCCGACCCGCATAACCAGCAAGCAGCGACGCTGCTGGGCCTTAGCTATTACGGTGAAAAGCGCTTTGCGGAGGCGATTAAGTATCTGGAAGTGGCGGCAAAGGCTGATCCGGGCAACGCTGAACTGCACGACGTGTTAGCGCAGAGTTGTCTTTGGGCCAAAAAATACGCCTGCGCTCTGGGCGAGTTTCGGCAGATTCTGCAACAGCAACCGGATTCGGCGGCCGCCCACATGCTCAGCGGAGAAGCGTTGGACGGCTTGGGGAGAACCTCCGAAGCAATTGCCGAGTTTCAGACTGCTGAGAAGGTCTCGCCCAAGGATGCGAATCTGCATTTTGGCCTGGGCTATCTTTTCTGGAAGTCCCATCAATACGACGACGCGAAGCGCGAGTTCGATGGTGCGCTAGCCATTGATCCAAACCACCCGCAAACTCTGGCCTACCTGGGTGATATCGAGATGAAAAAGATGAACCTGGATGAGGCTCTTCGGCTACTGAAGATGGCACTGGGCGCGAAAAGCGATCTTCGCTTCGCTTACATCAACCTGGGCGCCATTCTTATGCGGCAGAAAAAATTCGCAGATGCCGTCGCCCCGCTTCAGCGAGCGGAGGCATTGGATCCTTCCCAGCCCGACGCGCACTATCGACTGGGACAGACGTATCAAGCTCTGGGCAAGATGGCTGAGTCGCAAAAAGAGCTTGCCAGGGTTCGAGAGCTGCACCAGAAAGAAGATGACTCCCTTGCCTCGAAAATGTCGGCTGCTCCTCCACCGCTGCCGCAGTAGCGTATGCACTTGTCAGGGGGAGGTTGAGCGACAGAGATCAGGCTCGCTTCGGCGCGAACTTAAAACAATAAATCAGCCCGATCAGCAAGAGTGCGGCGCCCCACCAGACGTTGGCGTGCAGATTGAACAACACGACGCCGGGGTTGGCTGGAGGATTCACCAGTTGATAGACGCCGGCGGCCAGGATCAGTGCGCCGTTCACTGCCAGCGAAATGCCGATGAAAAACCAGATTGAGATCATCCCGCGTCGCCTCCGCTTCCTCGAAAATCCCGCGAACCAGAAAAGTGCAGCACCGCAGCATCGAAGATAAAGCTATTACCAATAAAAACTATTACCAAAAGATAATATTCAGCACAAAGAAAATCACTGTGACCACGGCTGCCCAGAACAGCGGCTTCTGATAAAACGGCACATCTCCAATCGATGGAACTTCTGTCAAGCCATAGACCAGACCTGTCAAAGCCGCGTCCGGCATGGGTTTGGTGGCCAGACTCACTAGTACTGTTACCACCACGCACACAATAAATGACCAAAGGGCCTGATACATATCCTGCGCCAATCCTTTCGCGTGCGGCGAAAGCGCAACATAGCGCAAAGCTGTAGGATCAACCTTCACCCACGCCCACATGCTGATCGAGCACAGCGTTCCCGACAGCAATCCCAAAAATCCGCCAGCCCCGGTCGCGCGCTTCCACAGCATTCCCAGCACGACCGTGCCGAACAGAGGAGCGATGAAAAAGCTGAACAATGCCTGCACATAATCCATGATGCTGGCAAATTGCATGACCAGATAAGCCGTGCCCACGCTGATTAGCACCCCGATCACCGTGGTCCAGCGCCCCATGTTCACGTAGTGATGATCGCTGCCCGTTTTGTTGATAAAGGGACGGTAGATGTCGTAGGTCCAGACCGTGGTGAAGGCGCTGACGTTTCCCGCCATGCCCGACATGAAGCCGGCAATCAGCGCTGTAACTCCCAGGCCAAGTAGTCCTGGACCACAATAGCGCGCCAGCATGAGCGGAAGCACGTCATTATAGCTATGAGCTCCGGTGACCGAGGCCACCGATTCCGGAACCAGTTTCTCCGGCAACACCGCCAAACCCAGCAGACCGGGCAGAATCACGATGATCGGCACCAGCATTTTGAAGCCGGCGCCGATGATGGGCGCCATCTCCGCGCTGCGAATATCTTTCGCCGCCAGGATGCGCTGCACCACCAGAAAATCCGTGGTCCAATAGCCCATAGATATAATCGCGCCCAGCCCAAACACGATCCCGGTCCAGTGGATTCCCATCGGATTGTTGGTGAACGAACCCAAACCCGACCACAGATGCACGTACTGCTCCGAAGCTCGCTGCGCGATCTGCAACTTCAAGTTGGTCCATCCTCCAGCTTCGTAGAGGCCGAGAATCGGAATCAGCAGCGCCCCGGCCCAGATCAAAAAAAATTGCAGCACTTCATTAAAAATGGCCGAGCGCAAGCCGCCGAGAGTTACATAAATCGCGACCGTCAGCGACGAGACCCAGATGCTGAAATTGATGTCCCAGCCCAGCACGATCTGCATCACCTTGGCCATGGCAAACATGTTGACGCCGCTCATGAGCACGGTCATGAAAGCGAACGATACCGCCGATAACGCGCGGCTGGGCTCGCCGAAACGCAGTTGCAAATAGCCCGGCACCGAGTGGGTTTTCGAAATGTAATAGAACGGCATCATGACCAGCGCGAGAAACAGCATGGCCGGAATAGCACCGATCCAATACCAGTGCGTCGCTAGAATGCCGTACTGATAGGCCGACCCAGCCCAGCCCATCAACTCGAGCGCTCCCAGATTCGCGGAAAGAAAACTGAGACCGGCCACCCACGCCGTCATCTCCCGCCCCGCCATAAAGAAATCTTCGCCGGTGTTAGCCCGCCCCCGCAGATACCATCCGATCGACAGCACCAGTGCAAAATAAAAAACCACGATCGCCACGTCGATAGTAGATAAATGCACCAGCCGCGCGGGCACTGCAATCGCCAGTGACGTCATTGAGGGTTCCTCATTTGTTCTGTAAGAGCGCTACTTATAGTTCTGCGCTGTATACGGCCTTGCGAAGCCTGAACCCGAATGCAGGGAGACAGTCCTACCGGACACCTAACAGCAGATCGACGGTTAGCTGATCAAGACGCTCGTACGGCAAACGCCTCTTGAGGATTTCATCTTTGTCGAAGTTACGAGCCAGCAATCGAGATAAGTTTTCTTTCGAATATCAACCTAGCTTGCCATTGCCGTTTCCGTGTTGCGAAAGTTCGGTGAGGATTTCCTGGATTTCCTTATCGCTATTCCATCGCTGCGCCTTCTCTTTCAGGATCAGATAAGTTCGCATACAGCCGCGTGCGAAATCTTTAACTCCTTCGTAGTCCTCGGTGCGATAGGCATGCGCGTCGAAGTGACGTGACCCTGAATAACCCACATCCTCAAGGAACTTCACCAGCCAGAATGCCGACTTCAAATTCGCCGACCCAAAGCGGAGATCCTGATCGAAGCGACCGGGCATTTGATCGTTGAGGTCGATGTGAAAGAGCTTGCCCGCCTCCCACGCCTGAGCGACGGCATGCATAAAGTTGAGCCCAGAAATCTGTTCGTGCGCGACCTCCGGATTCACGCCGACCATTTCAGGATGATCAAGCGTCGGAATAAATCCCAGATATTGGCCCGTGGTCGCCATGTAAATGTCAGCCCGGGGCTCATTCGGTTTGGCTTCCAGGGCGAATTTCATGCCATATCCGCGCTCGATGTTGTATTCGCAAAGATAGTTGATGGCTTCGCGCAGGCGCTTGATCGCTTCGTCCGCGCGGCGGCAAGCATCAGTCTCAACGCCCTCGCGGCCGCCCCACAACACAAAAATCTTCGCGCCCAGTTCGGCTCCAAGATCCATCGCGCGCATGGTTTTCTGCAGAGCATAGGCGCGTACCTCAGGATCGTTGGCGGTGAAAGCCCCGTCACGGAACACAGGATGAAAGAAGAGAGAAACGGTTGCCATGGGAACAACGATGCCGCTATCTGCGCAGGCCTTCTTAAAAGAGCGAACAATACAGTCGCGTTCGGCGGGGGTGGCATCGATCGGAACCAGATCGTTGTCGTGCAGGTTGACTCCCCAAGCGCCCACTTCCGCAAGCATCGAGACAATCTCAACGGGCGAAATATGCGGACGCACCGCATCGCCAAACGCATCCCGTCCACGGTTGCCGACCGTCCAAAGCCCGAACGTGAACTTATGTTCCGCACGAGGCTGGTAGTCGTTCGAACTCATCATGGCATCCTCTTCATGTTGCAGCAGTTGTCAATTCAAGATGGATTTCATCGCGGGATAAATACGGCGATATGCGGAGTGCGCCTTTTCCATGACTCGCGAGCTTTCGGCGTCTGGGCGCACGTTGCCTGATACACGCACGGCGGCGTCACAGGCGACGTCAACCGAAGGCCACACTTTCACGCCGACAGCCGCTAAGATTGCGGCCCCGTACGCAGCGCCTTCTTCTGCCTCGACGGTCTCGACTTCTTGTCCGTAAACGTCCGCCTGAATCTGCCGCCAGAGAGCCGCTCTGGCCCCGCCGCCGCCCAGACGAATCGTCTTCACGGGAACGTTGATCTCTTTGAAAATTGTGAAGGTATCGCGCAGGCTGAAAGCGACACCTTCCAAGATCGCGCGAATTACATGGGAGCGCGTGTGGGATGCCGTCAGGCCGACCAGCATCCCGCGCGCTGCGGGGTCGAGATATGGCGTGCGCTCGCCCATCAAGTAAGGAGCCCAGAGCAACCCATCGCATCCGGCAGGAGACTTGGCCGCTTCGTCCATGAGGCTGGGATAGGACTCAAGCTGCCCCCCGAACTTAGGCCAAACTGATCGCGGAACCAGCGAAGCGAAAGTCCTGCCGCCTGGGTCACGCCCATCACCATCCAACGCCCAGGGACGCCATGGCAAAATGTGTGCAGCCGCCCTCCGGGGTCGAGCGCGGGACGATCGGTTGCAGCGAGAACTACTCCCGAGGTTCCGATCGTCGCACTCACCGTTCCTGGGGAAACCACTCCCATGCCGATCGAGCCCGCCGCCTGATCTCCCGCGCCCGCCACAACTGGCGTCCCAATCTTGAGGCCCGTTGCTGCTGCGCCTGCAGCTGAAATTCGACCGGAGATTTCGGGTGACTCATAAAGAACCGGCAGGAGCGACTCTTTCATCTCGACCCGATCTAACATCTCCTTCGACCACCGCCGGTGGGCAACATCGAGCAGCAGCGTGCCAGAGGCGTCGGCCACGTCGGTTGCGCTTTCGCCCGTTAGTTCAAACCGCACATAGTCTTTAGGCAGCATCACTGAGCGGACCCTGCTCCAGTTGTCGGGTTCATTTTCCCGGACCCATAAGCATTTGGTCAGTGTGAAATTGGTGAGGGCGGGGTTACATGTGAGCTCGATCAATTTGGCGGCGCCGATCTTGGCGGTCAAATCCCGGCTTTGCTTTTCGGTCCTGACGTCGCACCAGATCAATGCAGGCCGTACTACGCGGGCCCCTTCATCCAGCAGGACGGCCCCATGCATTTGTCCAGACAATCCGACGCACTCGATCTCCTCGGCAGGTAGTTGGCTCTTTGCGAGCACCTTGCGCACAGCCACGCCGCAAGCGCGCCACCAATCCTCAGGAGCCTGCTCTGCCCAACCGATTTGAGGTGATGTAAACGGCCGGTGGTCTTCCGTTTCGGAAGCCACGACGGCACCTGTAGCATCCATCACGAGCGCACGCGTACCCCCGGTCCCCACGTCGATCCCCAGAAGGTGCATTCCGACCAGTTGCCGCGGCGATAAGAAATCAACGGAGCCCAGTCCGCGGGCGTTCCCTTTTCGTGTACGTTAACGACATCGTATATTAACACGCATCCGGCGGATTACAAGAACCGTTCCAGTGTCTAACATTTTCGTATTAGATCGCTCCTGCGGGGATGGCCGCAGGCAGAAACGTCGCGGAAAAAAGACACGCAATTGTGGTCCTATTTTCGAGGCATGAGATCGCCGCTCGCCAGGACGTAGGTGGTGACCTTATCGAGCTTGATGTTCATGTGTGTCGAAAGAAGGGTGATAGCGCCGTCAGTCTGGCTGGTCGAGTCGATGTTTTTCAGCGGGACACGATGTTTCGAAATATTGGACGATGGCGAGGGTGTTGTGTTCGGTTCCTGGTTGTTGTCCCGTCCGGGAAAAGGCTGTGATGCGGGATTATTCGGGTCCGGGTATGTGCCGGCGCCATTCCAGTTCTTGGGGCTGCGAGCGGCGTCTGGCGGCTGGTAGGAGAGATCCTGATTCGGCAATGTCGCCATCGGGTAGTACCACGCCGTCAGATACACCTTGATTGGTGTCGATCCATTTTTCCAAGCCGCGGACTCCATGCGGATGGCGAGGCGCGACGGTTCGGCTGCAGCTCTTGCCGCAGACTCAGTCACCTCGCCTGATAAGGTGGCACCTTGGGGGATCACTACCGTGCCTACGAGCGTGGCGGCTATTAACTTAGCCTCGACCTTTGTACCCACGGGCGTTTTGCCGGCAGATATGTTTTGCCGCATGATCACTGGGAACTCCAGCCATTGCGATGGGCTTGGCGCGGGGGGCGTTTGTTGAGCGAACAACGTGGAACAGGTCAGAATGATCGTCAATATCACAGGCTTCCCGAGCTTCAAGTTCCTAGACATGTGAGCCTCCTCGTGCCATCGCGGAGAGTCGGTGCGAGCCGGCACCTTTTCATGCACCTGAAGATATTCTATTCCTCGGCCCGTGCGCCGGCGTAGTGTATTCCGCTTAGATTCCTGAGAGTGGCGGCGGCAGCTTCGGGGGTGATGTCTCGCTGCGGGCTTGCCAGCATCTCATATCCCACCATGAACTTGCGGATGTTGGCCGAACGCAACAATGGCGGATAGAAGTGCGCGTGGAAGTGCCATTCCGGGTACGGTTCACCGTCGGTCGGCGACTGATGGAAGCCCATCGAATAAGGGAATGAGATCTCGAAAAGATTGTCGTAGCGCGTGGTGAGTTGTTTGAGAACGTCGGCCAGAGCCCGGCGCGTGGCAAGGTCAAAACTTTCCATGTTGCCCATGTGTTGCTTAGGAACGACCATCGCCTCAAAAGGCCAAACTGCCCAGAAGGGCAAGAGGGCAACGAAATGCGTGTTCTCGACGATAATCCGCGTCTGTGCCTCTGATTCCAATTTCAAGTAGTCGCACAGCAGACAAGCGCTGTTCTTCGCCATGTATGCCAGTTGCGACTCCTGTTCTTTGCGAGGTTCGTTCGGGATGGTTTGATTGGCCCAGATTTGTCCATGCGGATGCGGATTGCTGCAGCCCATGATTTCGCCACGATTCTCAAAAATCTGCACGTAATTGATATAGGCCAAGGAGCCAAGCTCGATGTACTGTTGGGCCCATACATCGACGACGCCGGTTATTTCCGCCAGCGGCATCCGGGCCAGCGTCAGATCGTGGCGCGGCGAAAAACAGACAACTTTGCAGGTGCCGGCCTCTGACTCCCAAAGCAACAAACCACGTCCAGACTCATCTTCTCTCACCGCCTTGGCCTCAGGCTTCAGCGCCGAGAAGTCGTTGGTGAAGACAAACGTCGCTTCATATTTGGGATTGCGCGCTCCGCCGGCGCGCTCGTTTCCAGGGCACAGATAGCAACCGGGATCATAGGCGAGGGCGGGTGCAGAAACGGTCGCCTCGAGTTGCCCGCGCCACGGCCGCTGTGTGCGATGCGACGAGACCAGCACCCATTCATGGGTAAGCGGATTAAACCGGCGATGCGGATCCTCATAAAGATCCACCTTCATTGGATCACCAGTAACTTTGGCGCTACCGTCTGCGGAAGCCAGGCGCTGGTTCCCCAAAGCACTTGCCATCTAAGTTGATATGCTGAGGGTGGCGGCTTATGTTCCTGCGTCGATGCGACCATTAGCCATAATTATGCATCATCGTGCCAGCCGAGCGTATTCCCCGCACCTCGTCGAAACGTTTGCGGACCCAGCCATCGATCTACATCTGTCCGGCGGGAGATGGAGCAAAAGTCGAGTTCAACTGACTAGCCCTAGCAACATCCCATCGTGACTTCGCCGGCGCTGGTTGACGGAGGACCAAAGGCCTCCTGCGGCGCCGGAGCACCGTTGAGCGTCAGCATACAGCGCCGTGCCGCATCGAATACGTCGAGGACAGCGTGGAGACGCAATATAGTTATGGCCGTCTGGATAAGCGTGCGCCGGAGTCGTGCGGCGATCGTCAAGCGAGAGCGCTTTCGCGGCGATAAACGCGCTATAGAAACGGTAGGCCAAGGCATAGACACACAGTGCCGCCAATAAAACAGAGAAGGTGTTCATCACGAGTTCCCGGCTGGCAGGAACGGCGCTGCCTGCCTCCGCAATCGAAAGCATCCTACACCTATCGCGGAATCCCACACAATTCAGTTGCCTTTGATCAAACCCGCGCTAGAATGTCCGGCACAAAGCGCCCCCGAAAGGATTCGAGCATGCCAATGCCTCAGGAGCAGCAACCCGTTAAGACCGAGCAAGGCCTGGTACGTTTTGGGCTACGACTTGCCAAATGGAGTGAACGGTGGTTTCCGGATCCGCTGATTTTCGCGCTGATCGGGATCGTGGTGGTCTTCGTCGTCGGCCTTTTGCTTCGTCAAAGCCCCGCCAGACTTGCCATTCAGGGCGGAAAGAATTTCTGGACGCTCGTTCCTTTCACCATGCAGATGGTGATGATCATCGTGGGCGGATATGTCGTCGCCTCGACGCCGATTGTGTATCGCATCATTCGCGCACTCGTGGAAATCCCCAAGACGCCCCGGCAGGCTGTTGCTATGGTCGCTTTATTTTCTATGCTGACCTCGCTGATCTCGTGGGGCTTGAGCCTGATTTTCAGTGGTCTCTTGGTTCGCGAGCTGGCGCATCGCGTAAAAGGGATGGACTACCGGGCTGCCGGCGCCGCTGCCTACCTCGGTTTGGGTGCGGTTTGGGCGATGGGACTATCTTCGTCCGCGGCGATGTTGATGGCTACTAAGTCAGCGATGCCCCCGTCGTTATTTAGCATCAGTGGCCTGATTCCACTTACTCAAACGCTTTTTCTATGGCAAAGCATCGCGACTACCGTGATCTTGATCGTGCTGTCGGTTTTGATTGCCTATCTCTCGACGCCGTCGCCGGAAAATGCGAGAACCGTTGAGTCCTACGGCATCCAATACGAACCGATTCGCTCAAGTTTGGAGATACGCAGTAAACCGGGCGAGTGGTTGGAATATAGTCCTCTACTTACAATTCTGGTCGGCTTGCTGCTTTGCTGGTACTTGATCGATGTATTCCGCACCTCACCGCAAGGTGCCCTCGCGGCGCTCGACCTTAACACTTACAACCTGATGTTCATCACCGTCGGACTCTTGCTGCACTGGCGGCCCAAGCGATTCATGCGCGCTGTGACGGAATGCATTCCGGCCACTGGCGGCGTGCTCATACAGTTTCCGTTTTACGCCGTGATCTTCGGCATGATCGTGGGAACTGGAATAGCCGATACGCTCGCCAAACTGTTCGCTTCCATCAGCACGCACAATACTTATCCCCTGCTGGTCGCGGTGTACTCCGCGGTGCTCGGAGTCTTCATTCCTTCTGGCGGCAGCAAGTGGGTCATTGAAGCACCGTATGTATTGCAGGCGGCCAACCTGCACCAGGTGCATCTCGGATGGGTGGTCCAGATTTACAACGCGTCGGAGGCGCTGCCGAACCTGGTCAATCCTTTTTGGATGCTGCCTTTGTTGGGCATTCTGAAGTTAAAGGCACGTGACATTGTAGGCTACGGCGTGCTGCAATTGATGGTGCACATACCGGTAGTGTTTTTCCTGTGCTGGTTGTTTGCGCGATATATACCGTATCTGCCACCGATGAAGTAACGAAGGGCGGGGCGGGCGAACTCTGTGCGCGCACCGAATCGGGAATCACTCGTACGTGAAGGTCAATTCGTCGAGGTAAACAGTGTAGGGCGACTGTTGGGAATTTCCGTCCATCTGGTAATTGATGGTTACGCCATACCAATTCACCGCAGAACCGGGATCATAGTATTGGTTGAGTGTGTTGGTCACGCCGTTCAGAGTAATTGACTGATACAGCAACTGATTACTAGGCGTACGCTGAACCTGAATCGTCAGATGGTTCCACGAATTGTCCACGGGGTTGCAGGGGATGCCTGTGGGAGCCCAGTGAGCGGTAACGTCGTTCCATACATCCCATTCATGTCCGCCCGCAATACGGCACTCGTGACCCCAGATAAAACCGAGATTGTTGAAAAATTGATTGATGTCGAACTCAACCGCCTGCGAAAGCTCGAGATTGGTTCCGTAGAAATATACATCGTAAGTAAAAGTGTGATAAGTAGGAACCAGCGTGTGATTGTTGTCAGGCATGCCCTGCGACGAAAAGGCGCCGATTAAGTGGTTATTAAACAGCGCGTCGGTATAAACCGCCGTTCCCCCCAGATTGAATTGCGCAGCGGATCCACTCATCGAAGGCGAGCTGGCTCCTTGGCTCATGGAGAAAGTAATTCCATCGCAGGGAGAAGGGGAGCAATCCACAAAATCGGGTGGTCCCTGGCCGTAGCTTGCCCATCCCGTGCTCTGTTGCAAGTTCGAGAACGAGTTGCCCGGGGTAGTGGATGAATTTGAAACCGTTATTTGTAACGACTGCTTACCCGAGAGTCCCTTGGAATCTGTAACTGAGATGGCGAAAACGAAGTTTCCAACTGCGGTTGGCGTTCCGGAAATCACCCCAGTCGCGTCGGCCAGGAGTACGCCTGCGGGAAGTTGGCCAGACGCCAGCGAAAAAACGTAGGGTGCCGTTCCGCCGCTTACGCTCAAGGTTGCGTCGTAACTCGAATCGACGGTCGCAGAAGGAAGCGTGCCCGAAATCGTCAGGCTAGAAGCTGATGGTGGTGGAGATGGAGGTGAAGGTGGCGCTGGCGTAGGCGTCGGAGTCGGCGCTGGTGTCGATGCAGTACTGCTGCTGCCGGGAACGGAGACACCGGCACATGCAGTCAGCGTAAGTAGGAGCGACAGAATCGTTCCCAACGGCGCGTACTTGAAGGCTTTGCTTAGACGTACGCGAGTTGCTTTTACAACATCGGGGGAGCAATAACGCATTGATCCATCTCTCGAAGGGAGTGTCCAGCAGGACGCTCTATGGGAAAGTCCGTAAGTCGGACTCTATCGATCGAGAAAGGATCTGCCCAGATTACGAATGGGATTAGACTCTTGTAAGAAATGCCAGTGGCCAATTGGCCACTGGCGGCGAAGCGCTTCACGATTCAGTTGAAATGCCCAGAGGAGTTACACAGCGTAGACGAATCGCCTTTGGAATGCCTGAAGCCGACCTTTCGCCTCAACGCCTCTCTTTAAACTTCAAGGAAGCAACCCGTATATGTCGAGCTCGCTTGCCGTTGGAACGAAAACCCTGCCGTTCGCGATGGTTGGCACGGTGAACTTTAGAGCTAGCCCTGCAGTGTCACGACCCGCTGCGGCTTGCGAGCTGTTATAGAGCTCGGTCGCGACGTTCGTGGCATCGTAGGCATGCAGAACTAAAGGTCCACTTTGCGTAGGATTGGTCCCATTATAAGCGGAGTTATCGGTGTCCCAGATGATGCCGCTCGTTGCGCCGTTCGCTGAGAGAGAGGCCGTTGCTCCGTGTGACCCGTAGACATTAGAACCCTTGGAGGTAGGTGTGCTTGATAGCTGCTGGCCAGCAGGGTTGCCGGCAGTCCAAGTAAAAGCGCGCAACACATCGTTGTTGCAGTGATAGTAGATAGAGCCGTTCCAGTAGACAGGGGTTGAGAAAATGTTGTTATCGGGATTTACGCCGCTACCAGTTTGAACCGTCTGAAGAACGTTGTTTGTGCCGCTGTTATAACCACCCATGTCGTCGCGATTCACGACGAAAATGTTCCCGTCTTTCCCTCCTCCGAGAGTGATGTTCGGATTCGCCGCAGAGCCCGGCACAATAATGTTTGACCCGGCGCCCAAATCGGCGTCATTTTGCTCAAGCGTCGTTCTATCGTCGGGAGTAAAGTAATCCAACACTGACAAATCCGTCGCTTTCAAGCGCAGGAATGAATCGTTGTACCCGTTGGAGACGATGTCAGTAGCGTCGACTCCGCTCATCAAGTAAATATCACCAGTCGCGTCGTCGATGGCAGGAGCGCCTCCGCTTGCCCACAACCCGCCGCCATCGCCATCGGGCGTATCGCTGAAAATCGCCGTCTGCTTCAGGCTTGTTTTGTCATACGCCAAAATCCAACCGTGGTTACAACTGCCAAAGGGTATGTAAATTGAGTTAGTAACTGGGTCGAGTGCCAAACCCATGCGCTGATAGCAGTCGCTTCCGAGAGTTATACTCCCATTCACATTATCGGACGCTGTGCCGGGAACACTGCCAATCACGGTGACGGGTCCGCCAAATTTGTCCGCTCCGGTGGTGACATCCAACGCGTGCAATTGAAATGGTTGGTTGTTTTGCGTGCCTGTAACTTCGGCGACTACGTACATCGTGTTGGTCGTCACATCGATCACGGGTGTCGACAGGATCCCAACAACCGGGTTGACCCCAGTAATATCATTCTTAATAACGGCTCCGCCGAGATTGATGTGCCAGAACGTAGTAGGTTGTGCCGCGGTTGCATCGGCATCAAAGGCGTAAACACTATTGTTCTGAGTCGTCACGTAAACCACATCATGCGTTCCGCCATTGATGCTGACCTGCGAAAGGTATAACGGCTGAGCATAAATCTGGCCATCAACAGGGTATGACACCAGCTTGCCGAACTGGGTGGAGTTCACATTGGATGGTGTAAGAGAAACTTCTTCCAGGTACGCGCCGTCGCGGGCGTCATCGTTGTGGTAAGTGAGTACCGTCCCCGGACTTACATTAATGACAGTAAGTGTAGCTGGAGCGCTGGCGGAAGGAACGGCCACCGGACTAGCAGCAATCGTATGCTGACCTAAGGAAGCTGGAGCTGTGTAGAGACCGGATGAGCTAACAGTGCCCACCGTTAAGTTCCCTCCGACCACTCCATCTACCGACCAGGTTAAAGCGCTGTTAGTTAACCCTTGAACTGTGGCGCTGAACTGCTCAGTTCCTGAGGGGGCAGCCGTCGCCGACGTCGGCGAGATTGAGAGCGCAAAGACCGCAACAGAAGTAGCCGCGGTGGCTGGCGTGCTTACGACACTGACTGCGATTGTGTGATTCCCAACCGTGGCGGGTGCGGTGTAAAGTCCAGATGCGCTAATCGTTCCGACGGCAGAATTTCCTCCGCTCATTTGATCAACAGTCCAATTAAGCACCGGGCTCGACAGTCCCTGAGTGGTCGCCGTGAACTGTTCGTTGGAAGAGGTAGTAATGGTCGGCGCTGATGGCGACAGAGAAAGCGTAAAAACTGCTGCCTGAGCGCTGCCACTTACTGAACTACTGGCGGTGCTGGTGGCCGTAATAGTGTGGCTTCTTGGCGTGGTCGGCGAAGCATAAAGCCCGGAAGAACTGATTGTGCCGACGGTAGAGTTTCCTCCGCTAATCTGATCCACCGCCCAGGTCACCGTCGAGCTCGAAAATCCTTGTACGGTTGCACTGAATTGTTGAGCCTGAGTCGCGACCACGTCAACCGACGCCGGGGACACGGCCACGACACCCGTGACCGTGACTGCAGCACTCGCGGTTTTTGACGTGTCCGCCACGCTGGTCGCCGTAACAGTGTGGCTACCAACTAAAGAGGGTGCGAGGTAAAGGCCCGTCGTGCTTATTGTGCCCACTGTCGAATTGCCTCCGCTAACGCTATCTACAGACCAAGTCACGGCAGTGTTCGTCGTGCCGGTTACAGTTGCGGTAAATGGCATTTTCGTGCTGACGGGGACGCTTGCGGTCGATTGGTTCAACGTAACGCTGACCACAGGTGGAGGAGGCGGGGTTGTTGACGAATTATTCGAACTCGAACAACCGACCAGTGTAAAAGCTATTCCTAGAGCGAGGCAGGGGCCGGAGAACTTACTAAAAGCTTTAGACATTGTGGCTTTCATATATTTCGTGCGAGTATCTGAATCGGCGAGTCGAGGTGTAGATGCCCAGCAAGGCATGCGAGTTGCCGTCGTCTAGACGTTGGAGAGTCCATTGGAGGGTCAGTAGAAATTGGAACTACAGGGTTTCCCCTAGAAGGCGGGGAAAATGGCTCCTTGCGCGGGTTGGCCGCGCATAAACGCTCATTTTGACGGGAAGTATGAAACGGTTACCATTGTCCGTGCAGCTTTCGATCAAAGTGGAGGGTCACCGTGAGCAAGAAACAGTCAAACGAATCTTCTCGAAACAATCGGCGGGCGTTTCTCAAATCAGGTGGAGTGATGACCGCGGCCTTCATCGGCTCGACCGCTCTTCCTAAACTGCCCACTGCTGCGGCAGCAGCGCCCACCCCCGCCGATTCGCCCCGGCGTGAGTCAATGCCCACGCGGAACCTCGGCAAGACTGGGTACAAGGTCGGTATCTTTAGCCTCGGCGGGCAGGCTGCGCTCGAACATCCTCATAACGAAGATGTCGCCGTCCCCATCGTCGAAAAAGCTCTCGACCTTGGGGTGAATTACATCGACACGTCTTCGATCTACGGCGGACCGGAACGCTGGAGCGAGCAATACGTCGGCAAGGTCATGAAACACCGGCGCAGCGAAGCTTTTCTCGCGACAAAAACGAAAGAGCGGACGCGGGATGGTTCTATGAGCATGATCGAGACCTCTCTGAAGCTGCTGCAAACCGATCACATCGACCTTTGGCAGCTGCACGACATCGGCACTATGACGGATATCAATGAAATATTCGCTAAGGGCGGAGCGATGGAGGCGCTGCTCGAAGCGCGTGACCAGAAGATTGTTCGCTACCTCGGCATCACCGGACACTACCGGCCTGACGCGCTGATCGAAGCCATTCATCGCTATCCGTTCGATACCATTCTTATGGCGGTAAACGCCGCTGATCCTCATCACTTCAGTTTTTCCGAGCAATTGTTGCCTCTGGCGGTCGAAAAACAGATGGGCATCATCGGGATGAAGGTTCCAGCACGCGGACGTCTACTCTCCACCTGGACGCCGCCATCGCTGGAGGAGCAGAAACACATGTGGGAAGGGATGGTCCCGGCGCCCACTGCTGGAACGCTCAATATGCGACAAGCCATGTACTACTCGCTCTCTTTGCCGGTCAGCACGGTGATCATCGGCTGCGATTCGATTGCCCAACTGGAAGAAAACGTGAACCTGGCGCGGGACTTCACTCCGCTCAGCCAGCAACAGATGGCCACGCTCACTGAGAAGGCCCAACCGGTCGCGAAGCAGTCGCTATTCTTCCGCTTCTACGAGCGCGCGTAACAGTCGCAGAGCGTTCCTTTTGTTAGCGCTCGAATTGGTTACACCCAATGATTCAGGAGGTGTGCAGTAAATGGCGTATACACGTCGCAGCGTGCTTCTAGGCTTGAGCTTGGCTGGATTCGAGGCGGCAATGCCGGGGCTGGCGAAGAACGCGGAAGCACCGTCACGAGGGAAATCGCCGCCGTCAAGCTCAGGTGAATGTCCGTTCAGGCTGGCGGTGATCAATGATGAAATTACTCAGGATTTCGAAAAGGCGTGCCAAGTTGTCGGCGGCGATTTCGGGTTGCGCTGGATTGAGTTGCGCTCGATGTGGAATAAGAATGTAACCGAGCTCAATGCCAAAGAAGTCGACGACGCGAAGAAGCTTCTTGAAAAATACAAACTACGAGTGACGGATATTGCGAGTCCGCTGTTCAAGACGGATTGGCCGGGCGCTCCGCGTTCGTCACAGAGTGAAGCGCGCGACCAGTTCCATGCGGATTTCAATGCCAGCTCGCAGGATGAGCTACTGGAGCGCTGTATCTTGCTTGCCAAGACTTTCAACACGGACCGGATTCGTTGTTTCGACTACTGGCGGCTGGACGACCAGAAGTCGTTTCGGGCTGCCATCAATGTCAAGCTGCAGCAGGCCGCAGAGCGCTGCGCCAAAGACAACATTATTCTTCTGCTCGAGAATGAAATGTCCTGCAACACGGCAACGGGCGAGGAAGCGGCTGAGGTCTTGAAGGTGATTCCAAACAAAAACTTTATGGTGAACTGGGATCCTGCCAATGCGGCCGCCATAGGAAACACACCTTATCCAGCGGACTATCAATTGTTGCCCAAAGATCGCATCGGCCATTGCCACTGTAAGGATGTAATCCGCAAGCCAGACGGCAAATACGATTGGGCTGCAGTTGGCAGCGGAGTAGTGGATTGGGTTGGCCAGTTGCAGGCTCTGCAGCGGAACGGTTTCCGCTCTGGGCTCAGCCTCGAAACCCACTGGCGCGGAGCGGGGACACCCGAAGCATCAACTCGTGCCAGCATGGACGGACTTAAGGGAACGCTGAAGAAGGCTGGTATCTCCTGCTGATCGCAATATATCTTGTCGGTTAGCTACAAGCGCGGCGGCAAGCGGTGAGTTATTAAAGGAGAAGCGATGGTTACACGACGCGAGTTTCTCGATGCACTGGCAGTGGGCGCGGCGGGGATTGCTTTAGGGACGACCGCGAAAAGCTATGCTCGAATCATCGGCTCTAACGACCGCCTCAACTTTGCGGTGATAGGACTGAACGGCCGCGGCTATGCTCATCTCGCTTCACTCAAGGCTAACAAGAGTGCGGCCCGCATCTCATATGTCTGCGACGTCGACGGAGATATTCTCAGTAAGTTCGCGGGCGTGGCGCAAAAAGAAATAGGCGAAGCCGCAATACCTGAGAAAGACTTCCGCCGGATTCTTGATTCGAAAGATGTCGACGCCATCACCATCGCTACTCCTGACCATTGGCACACACCGATGGCCATCGCCGGGTTGCAGGCCGGCAAGCACGCCTACGTAGAGAAACCATGCAGCCACAATCCAGAGGAAGGAGAGATGTTGGTGCAGGCACAGCAGAAGTATCGAAAGCTGGTGCAGATGGGTACGCAGCAACGCTCCTCTCCGCACACAATTGAGATCGTCGAAAAAATTCGGGCGGGCGTAATTGGCAGGCCTTACCTCGCGAAGGCCTGGTACGTCAATGTGAGGAAGTCGATTGGCACGGGTAAGGAAGTGGCGGTCCCGCCGCAACTCGATTGGGACCTGTGGCAGGGGCCGGCGCCTCGACGTGCATATAAGGATAACGTGCATCCGTATAACTGGCACTGGTTCAGAAATTACGGCACGGGAGAAGCGCTTAACAACGGTACCCACGAGGTCGATGTCTGCCGTTGGGCGCTGGGTGTCGACTATCCGGAGCGAGTCACGTCGTCGGGTGGGCGATATCACTTCAGAGACGACTGGCAATTTTATGACACGCTGGTGACCAGCTTCGAATACGAAGACGCAATGATTTCCTGGGAAGGGAAGAGCTGCGAGGGAATGAAGTACTACGGCCGCGATCGTGGGTCCGCAATTATGGGGACCGCCGGTACCGTACTCGTCGATCGCGGAGGCTACGAGATCTACGATCTCAAAGGAAGCAAGACGAGCGAGTTCAAGGCGGGGAGTGAAAGTTCGTCCGGCGATCTTATCGGCCGCGATTCCATGACGGATGCTCATTTCGCGAACTTCATCGCAGGAATCCAAAAAGGCGAAAAGCTAAATGCGCCAATATCTGTCGGCAATGTCTCTGTCACGATGCTGCAGCTTTCAAATATCGCGTGGGAAGTTAACCGTGAGTTGCACGTCGACTCGAAGGACGGCCGCATCCTGGGGGATGCGGAGGCGATGAAAATGTGGGGCCGCGAGTATGAGAAGGGCTGGGCCCCGCATGTCTGAGGCTGACCCCAAATCGAAAAATGTCGTCTCACGCCGGGATTTTGTTCGCTCCGCCACATTGGTTACTGCGGCATTTGCTGCTCCCACCGATGCCTTCGCGCTGACTCAGGAACGACCCGAAGCAAACGAAGCATCGCCGGTTCATCTCGGTTTGGCCAGTTACACGTTTCGTAATTTCAGCCGTGCACAGATGATCGGCTTCATGAAGCAACTCAACGTCTTTGCGCTGAATGCGAAGGATGTGAAAGATCATCTCCCGATGGATCCCGATCAGGAGTCCGCAGCTTTGGCGGAATATACAGCAGCGGGCATCAAGCTTCATGCTGCCGGAGCCGTCTATTTCTCAAAAGACGAAGATGCGGACATCAGGGCAAAGTTCGAATACTGCAAGCGAGCGGGGATTGGCGTTGTCGTGGCTGGCGATCCTGCGCCACAAACTTTGCCGCGTATTGAAAAGTTCGCAAAGGAGTACGACATACGAATCGCGATTCACAATCACGGGCCGGAAGACAAATTGTGGCCTTCGCCGCTGGATATTTTGAAAGCGGTCAAGGGTATGGACCCGCGCCTCGGGTGCTGCATCGATGTTGGGCATACGGTTCGGGCTGGCACAAATGTGGTGCAGGCGATTCACGAAGTTGGTCCAAGACTTTTCAACGTACATATGAAGGACCTTACGAATTTCGAGAGCAAGGAAAGCCAGGTCGCGGTTGGAGACGGCATTATGCCGATGCGAAAGATGTTCGAAGCGCTTGTCGCGACGAAATATAAAGGCTTTGTCGATCTGGAGTATGAGATTCATCCTGACGACCCGATGCCAGGAGTTATCGGCAGCTTTGCTTACATGCGAGGCGTATTGGCTGGCATGGGGTACGCGCGAACCTGAGTTAGCCAACCGGGCCCGCCATTTACTGCACTCAGTTTGTAGGCATCTCGACTCCGGAGAAACGTTGACACGCAGCGAGCAATTCCTCCTGCCGTTCCACGTCGCGGGTCGCGGGATTCGGAGTGCGCCGCTTCATGTGGTAGAAGTATTCCCCCGTGACCTTCGCGGCCGGATCGTCGCTCACCGCGAGCCAAACTTGTGTGCGGTGTCCGGCATCAAGGTTGTCGGTCGCTCCCGGGCCTCCCATCTTGGTTGCAACCCAACCCGGCTCAAGGGCATTGGAGAAAACGTCTGGCCAGCGGCGCGCCATCGCGAACGCCAGAAGCACATCGTGCAGCTTGGTATCCGAGTAGGCCTGCTGTCCGCGCCACGGGCGCTGCTCCCACGCGAGATCCTTTAGGCTGGCATCTCCATTCTGGTGCAGGCCGGAACTCAAATAAACGAGCCGCTTTGGCTTACGAATAAGCGCAGTGAGAATGTAGGGGGCAAGCGTGTTGACGGCGAAGACATGCGGCAACCCGTCTTCGGTCGCGATGCGCTGCGGCTCTCTGTATCCGACACCCGCATTATGTATAACTGCATCGAAGTCTCCGAGTTCATTGACCTGTGCCGCAACGTCTCGGGTTTGAGAAATGCTCGCAAGATCGCCAATGACGACTTTTTCTGCTCCCGGAACTGCAGCCACAGCTTCCCGGCCACGCTGTTCGTTGCGAGCGTGCAACACCACGCGATGCCCCTGTTCGATGAGAAGCTGTGCGGCCATTCGGCCGAGCCCGTCAGAAGACCCTGTGATGAACACACGCGCCATCGTTTACCTGCCTCGCCAACCGCTAAGGTTGATTGGAGTTCCTCGATAGCGATTCTAAGCCACTTCGGGATGCGCTCGCCGGAGCGGCTGCGACGGGTTTGCGACTAAGGAATGGCGAGTGAAGATACTGGAGGGCTGAAAAAATAAGAGTTCCGAGGTGGTGTTGGGTCCATTCGTCTCGGCCAGTAGCTCGCGTTAGACCCTTGCTCGACCTGCAACGCAGCTTCCCTTGCGGGGTGCCGCGTGCGATCTTCGCTCGGGCTCCGGGCTTACCGCCAACCGGAAAAACCTACCCAACGCCTCGGAACTCTATCCTGCCTTCGACATTTCTTCTTGTTCTCCTCGACCAGCGCTTTGCTATAGACCCTTGCTTGCCCTCCCTCTTCATTTGCATGAAGAGGGTGACTGGCGCTTGAGTCCCGGACGCCGCACCAACCGGAAAAACTTTAGAAGCTGTCAAAGAACGATTATGTTGCTACTCTTTTTATTTTTCGAGTCAATGAAAATTGCGGGTTTGTAACTCACCTGTTTTCAGCCGAGTGCGCAGCGTCCACAGAGCGGTGACAGAATTTGGTGCAGATAGTCGGGCAAGTTCAGTGTGAAGGTCTCCCGTGATCAAGCAGGAGAGAATTGGAGTCGCCGTTGAAGCGGCGTGGAGCGCCATCTCTGCCCTCCTCCACTTTGTGAAAATCTCGCAGAACGGGCGCGGAGCAGGAATCCGCGTGCGCTTACTTCTGATCGCGGATCTTCTTGAGGGCATCAATACCATTCTGGTTCTGCGGATTCAGATCGATGGATTTCTGATAATTTTGTATAGCTAAGTCTTTCTGGCCTGCTTTCAAGTAGGCCTCGCCCAGGCTGTCGTACGCGTTCCAGTATTTCGGGTAGTCTTGTACGCCGAGTCGGAACGCTTGAATGGCAGCGTCGGTCTCGCCTGAGGACAGAAAGTGATAGCCGATCACGATCAGGGTGTTTTCGTCCATGGCGTAGGGCGAGGATGCGCCCGCCTTCTTCAATTCCCCGTAGCGGGCCAGAGCCGCTTGTGGTCCTTTCAGATTTGCGATGAGCATCAGCAGGTCGGCAGCGGATTCCTGTTCCGGCGTGTAGTTCCATCTGTATTCCTTGGCCACGCTTTGAACCAGATAATTTGCAACATTGACGCCATTATCGGAGTTGACCATGATGGCCACACCCTTACCCGAATCGGCGAACATAATCAATATCGCCTTAAACCCGTCATCGTCACCGTTGTGTCCAAATTCCGCGGGGTTCTTGTATTGTCCAAGAAAGAAAACGAGCCCCACCTGGTCGATTTGAGGCTTCAACATCTCACGTGTCATTGCCTCGGAGAGCACATGGTTAGCCTTACCCTGTTTCGATAACGCGATCTCAATGCCGAACCTGGCCAGATCGGAAGCTGTGGTCCACAAACCGGCTGCGGCCATTTCCGGATAGATGTGCCATTTACCGGGGACGGCCATGCCATCTGCGTGCGTCCCAGTTGCGGCTATGGCGGCGCGAGCCGGCGGCAGCGGTTGCTCGTACGTACTGTCTGCCATGCCGATCTTGTCAAGCACGGCTTCGCGCATGAACTGCGGAAAGGGCTTGTCGGTCACATCGATCAGCAGTTGCTGTTCGATGGAGACGCCTCCACCGGAGTAGATGAATTTTGTTCCGGGCACAGTATCCACACGCACTGGCTTGGTGTTGGCGGGCGGTTCGCCATTAAAGATCTGTATGAGTGTCAAAGATCTGTATGAGTGTCGGGATCGGAGCGCCAACTGCATAGCCGGGAAATCCGTGTACGGTGAGGCCCGCACTGTGGCTCAGGATGCGCCGCAGCGTGACTTTCTGGTCTTTGGTGAACTCGTTGTCGGGAACCTGCCACGACTTGAGTTCGTCATTCACATTCTCGTCGAGCGACAGTTTTCCCTGTTGCACTAGAGACAGCGCTCCGGTTGCAGCCACCGGCTTGCTGATTGAGCCGGCCTGAAAAAGCGTGTGGATCGTGATCGGGTTGTGGGAGCCGGGTTCGGTGACTCCATAACCTTTTGCCCAGGCAATTTTGAAGTTGTCGATCACAGCTACGCTCAGCCCGGGCACTTTGTAGGTTTGCATCAACTGCTCGAGGTTGAGCTGCAGTGGCGGTCCTGCATCGCTGATGGGAATAGGTGGGATGCCGTTTTCGACCCGCTGAATTCGGGCGGCAAGTTCCGAGGAGACTTGATCAGAACTGGAACCGGGTTGCGTTGCGGCACAGAGTATCAGGGCAACTGGAATGGCTAAAAGAAGAAGGAAGCTTCTAGGTTTGTCTTGCAATGAATCCTCCTGCCCGCGAAAGAAGCGCCAAAGTATAGACGCGGGCCGAGCCGTGACGTTAACAGAGCTCCCGAGCGATGAGAGCAACCTAGCCGATTTGGACCGGTTCATCGACGAACTTCTTGTCCGCTTCGTCGGAGCCGGTAAGTTCAAACGAGTTGGTAATCGCAGCCTTGCCTTTTTCTACGCTGGTTATTACATAGGAGCAGCCGATCCAGTGAGCCTCGGCGAGATCGGTTTGCGACCAGCAAGCCGGGTGGTCGGGGTGGGAGTGGTAGAAACCGACAATATCCTCGCCGCGCTCGCGCCCTTCGCGCTGAATACGCACCAGTTCGCGGGGATCGATATTGTAGCGGTTTCGCGGTGAATCGGTGCGCGTGTTGCCACAACGCGCCGTCGAGGTCACCGTGCGGACACCGTTCGAGTCATCTTGCCCGAGCAGCACGCCGCAGCACTCGTGCGGATAGGTTTCCGCGCCGTGACGGCGGAGGGCTTCATATTCTTTGGGCTTGATCTTGAGCATCGATTGAAAAACCATCTCACATTCGACGACGCATGGCAGAGCCTTCCATCACTTCACTACGCAGCCGCGGCTTTACGGATGATCCGGGCAACATTTTTTACTGGAAAATTCACCGAGTTGGCGATGAAGCAATAATGATGAGCATCCTCGTGCAGCGCCAGCGCCTTCGCTTCGTCAGAATCCGCTTCAATCGTCACCTGCGGATGCAGAGTCACCTCGACAAATGCGGCTGAACCCTTCGCATCCTCGCTCATCACACCCGTGGCGTCATCCTGATATTCCGTAACCACGATTTTATTGACGGCGCAGAGATGAAGGTACGAAAGCATATGACAGGACGAAAGGCTCGCGACCAACAGTTCCTCGGGGTTATAATGGGCCGGGTCACCGCGAAACGCCGGATCGGACGAGCCCAATAGAGTTGGCTTGCCAGTCGCGGTTATCGTGTGGTCCCGCTTATAGCCGCCGTAAGTTTTGGTGCCTTGCCCCTGATTGCCGGTCCATTCCACTTGAATTTTGTAATTGTGTTGTTTCACGGGTTCTCCCAAAAATTCCAATGCTCTCCCCGAAAACTAAACGCCCAAAACGCAAACACCTCACTTCTCCGTCCAGAATCTTTCACTCAAATACTTGTCGCCGGAGTCGCACAGAATCGTGACGATCACAGCATGCTCGTCTCTTGGCCTGAGCTTCTCTGCGACCCTCATGCTTCCGGCGATGCCTGCCGCGGCTGAGATTCCCAGCAGCAATCCGCATTCGCGGGCAATGCGCCGAGCTATGACGTAGGCATCTTCGGTCGCGATCTCCAAATTTTCATCCGCCAGTTCCGGATCATATATTTTCGGAACGATGGCGCTGGCCATGTGCTTGGCGCCCTCGATGCCGTGAAACGACGAGTCGGGTTGCAACGAAACGCAGCGGATCGCGGGATTAAGTTCCTTTAATCGCCGTGTCGTTCCCATAAAGGTTCCACTTGTCCCGAGCATGGCGACAAAGTGCGTCACCCGCCCTTCGGTTTGCTGCCAGATTTCGTTGGCGGTGCCGTAATAGTGAGCTTGCCAGTTAGCGTGGTTCGAGTACTGATCGGCGTAGAAATATGTTTCCGGATGCTTCGCCGCAAGTTCGCGCGCCTTGCGGATGGCGCCGTCCGAACCCTCGCCCGGGTCGGTATAAAGAATGTTTGCACCGTACGCGCCGAGAATTTTCTTGCGCTCCGCGGAGACGTTGGTCGGCATGCAGAGAGTCACCGAAAATCCCTCGGCCGCCCCAAGCATGGCGTAGGCAATACCGGTGTTGCCACTGGTCGCGTCGAGCAAAATTTTTTCAGAACTGAACCGGCCGCTGCGGCGGCCTTCGGCGACGATGTTAGCTGCGGCGCGATCTTTTACCGAGCCGCCGGGATTGTGCCATTCGGCCTTGCCCAAAAGTGTCACGTTAGGAAGATCCGCCGTGAGTTGATCAAACCGCAGCAGCGGAGTGTTCCCGATGCGCTCGAGCAAACTTTGACCCGGCCGCGGAGTGGCGGACTTTGGCGTGGCATCCGATGGAAAAGTTGCTGCCATGCTTTCGGGAGTTTGCACCATGATCGAACTATTTCCTTGTGACTATCGTAATATGCAAGAAAGCATGAAAAGCGCTATGTAGTATGGTGTGTTTAGATGAAAAAGATTGCAAGCGGATGCAGCGCTCGCGGGGAGCCGTACGATTTGCGGGTTGCTGCATCTAAAGAGGATTAGTTAAGAGATTTGGAAGTGGAGAAAAATGTCCAAAGCAATAGAAGCAAGAACTTACGATGACGCGCTGGCCTGGTTGCGCGAGCACGCGTTTGATGTGACGGAAGCGCCGGGCACGAACGGCCGCGTCTTCCTCAGAAAATACAATGTGTCTGCTGCGATTCAGAAGACGCCCGAGGATGGCGTCAAGGTCTTCGCGCATCCCGGCTACCTGATCGGCAGCGAAATTTCGAAGTTGGTGAACCGCGGCTACCAGCAGTTCCTGAAAAACTCGAAGACTGAGGTCCCCGCGACTGCGGACCACCTCAAAGCTCTGCAGTCATTCACCGAGGAACTGAAAGAGGGTCTCGGACTGCCCAGCCTTTACAACGAGTCGCTCGGTACGGTGAGCGAGTCCTACCATTACGACCGCGTGAAAGATAACGACAAAGCGCCAGTCAATCGCCCGAAACGCCCGTGGGAGGTCGCCGGCAAAGCCGCTGCAGCGGCGGCTAAGAAAGGCCGCGCTTAAACTTAAAGCGGGATCTCAAAAACGATTTCGGTGCTGCGTTACTCGATTTGTTTGGCCACTCTTCTTGCGCAGTCGCCTTCCTGCCGTGCAAACTAATGCCTCTGTAGATTCCGGAGGCTGGCCATGCACATCAAGTTGTCCGTCTGCATTCTTTTCCTTTGTGGATTGCCGTTGCTACTCTCGCCCGCAAGTCACGCCCAATCTAGCTCCGCAACGTCAAATGACTCGGCCGCCATCCGACAGGTCATCTTCGCCCAGCAGGAAGCCTGGAACCGTCACGATCTCGAAGCCTTCATGACCGGCTACTGGAATTCTCCCGAGCTCACGTTTTTCTCGGGCGCCAAGGAGCACGATGGATGGCAAGCCACGATGGACCGTTATCGCGCAACCTATGCGAGCGGCGGGCATGAAATGGGTAAGCTTCAATTTTCCAATCTGCGCATCGAGATGCTAGGCCCGGAAGCAGCGTTCGTGCTGGGAGAGTGGCATCTGACGATGTCCGACGGCAAGACGCCTCATGGTTTGTTCACGCTAGTCTTCCGCAAGTTTCCCGACGGATGGAAAATCGTTCACGACCATACTTCGGCCGCGGAATAAAGGTCGCAGAATACTTGCCGGAGGAGTTCGGCTCGGCTTACTTTTTCACTCGCACTTGGACTCGCGTGCCTTCTGGCAGTTTCCCGTTCGTCAGCTCGACGGCCCCATTGCGGATCAGGCCCTCGAATTCCTGCTGTGAGTCGATCTTAGCTGGCTGTTGAACCGCAACGCTCGCCCGCGACACACTGCGTCCCATTCCTTTGTCCATCGCCTCATTCGCCAATCGATCCGCTTCCGTATTGTGCTCGCGCAGTGCATGGCCAATCGAGAACCAGTCGAGTTGCGCGATCAATTCTTTGGCGCGGCCGTGAAGATCCTGCAGCGTCGGATTCTTTACCTTGTAAATACCTTTGATCTGCCGGACCAGCAACTCCGAATCGCTAATTAACTTCAGTGCTTTTGGCCCGTGCTGCAACGCGTATTCGAGTGCGGCGATCAGTCCCTGATATTCCGCGAAATTATTGGTCTGATGGCCCAGGTACTCGCTCAAGTGGGCGACTTTCTTTCCCGCCTGATCTTGAATGACCACGCCATACCCGGCAGGGCCCGGATTGCCGCGCGCGCCGCCATCGCTGTGCGCGACGAGATAATGCTCGGGAGCGGTCTGGCTGTGAGAATCTTCACGGGAGGAGAAGAGGGACTTGCTTGAGGAGCTGCGAGGGTAAGGCATGTACGAGTTTACAACGCCGCGTGGTCCACAATCAGCGCCCGGCGGCCAAGCGCGTCGCCAACCGCGAAGGCAGGTTCGCCGCAAAGATGCGATCCTGCGCCGACTTCAAGTTGTAGGGTGTGCGGTGAAAGTGGATGACCTGCGCCTCGGTGTCGAACAGAGCAAATGCCGCGCGCCAATCTCCATCGCGCGGCTGCCCCACCGAACCGGGGTTGATCATGTAACGCGTTGCCGATTTCAAGTGTAACGACACCGACTCAGCCTGCCCGACCGTCGCATATTCTGGCCGGAATCCATCCGCGCTGGAACCATTGGCAAAAAAACCGCCCTGCAGATGAGTATGTCCGAAAAAAATGATTGGCACGGCTAAGGTGATGAGAGGTGCGAGCGCATCACCCAACGAAACGATATACGCGTCTTCATCGACCGGCGAACCGTGAACCAGTTGCACGTGCGGAAGGCCTTCCGCCTCCAACTGCAGCGGACCCTGTGGCAACGAGTGCAACCATTCGTAATGCTCAGGGGTCAATTGGTCACGTGTCCAAATTGCGGCAGCGGCGGCCATCGGATTGAAATCATCCAGTGATAGCAGGCCAGTCGCGGCCTTATCGTGATTCCCGCGCACGAAAATCTTACCCAGGCCGCGCGCGCGGTCGACCACTTCATTCGGGGAAGCCCCATAGCCCACGACGTCGCCGAGGTTCGCTACAAGATCGAACGGCGGCGCCGCCGCAAGGCAGGCCTCAAGAGCTTCGAGATTGGCGTGAATGTCGCTAAGCAGCAGTATGCGCAATGAGCACCAGACAAAGCCGCGATTATAGAACGAGCGGGAGCCGAATGAGGAGACCTGCCTTAGTTTATTACGAAATCGCTATCCCGAATTGACCACAGGACAGCGTGCCCGGTGTCCCGGCGAAACCTCGACCAGCGGCGGCAGTTCACTCGCGCACGCCGGCACGCGGAAGCCGCAGCGTGGCTCGAAGGCGCATCCCGCCGGCATGGCGTGCAGCGGCGGAACCGTGCCTTCGATGGTTTGCAGCGGGCGATTCCTCTCGGTTTTGAGGTCGGGTACCGCCTTCAGCAACCCGCGAGTATAAGGATGCGCCGGAGCCTGAAAAATTTCCTGCCTGGTTCCAAGTTCTACCAGATTTCCCGCATACATCACGGCCACGCGGTCAGCTACCTGTGACACGACGGCCAGATCATGCGAGATAAAAAGCATGGCCAGTCCAAACTTGGCGCGCAGGTCAGCCAGTAGCTCCAGAATCTGGGCCTGAATAGTAACGTCGAGCGCAGTCGTGGGCTCGTCCGCGATGAGCAATTGTGGACGGTTCACGATGGCCATCGCGATCATGATGCGCTGCCGCATACCGCCAGAAAGCTGGTGAGGATAATCGCGCGCCCGGCGATCCGGTTCAGGGATTGCGACATCGGCCATGGCCTGAACCGCAAGCTTCGCTGCCTCGCTGCGCGAGCACGAGCTATGCGCGCGCCCGGCCTCGGCGATCTGGTCCCCAACCCGCATGACAGGATTAAGAGCCGTCATCGGCTCCTGAAAAATCATGGCAATCTTCGAGCCGCGCAGCTGGCGCATCGAGTCGTAAGAAAGCGCTGCGAGATTGCGTGCCATGCCCTTCTCGGCGAAAAAAATATCGCCGGAAACCCGTGCCTGTCCCGGAAGCAGCCGCATGATAGCCAGAGAAGTAATCGACTTGCCGGAGCCCGATTCGCCGACCAACCCCAGGACTTCGCCGGAATCGATAGAGAAACTCAGATCGCGAACGGCGGGAAGAGTCTTGGGGCTCTGCTCCAGGGCATCGAGGGGTTTGGTAGCCGCAACTCCGGCTCTGATCGGAAAGTCGATATTCAGCTGCCGAACTTCGAGAAGCGGAGGCACGATGTCATGGTAGCAGCGTCGGCGGGTTCCAGGTCTCAGGTCATAGGTCTCAGGTGTTAGGTATTAGGATTCGTCTGTCGCTCTAGGTGCAGCACAATTACCCGTTGCCTAACACCTGAGACCTATGCCCCCCGAGACCTATGATCCGAGACCCGCTCCCTACTGCCCCAAAATCAGCGGAAGGCCATTCTTGTTATTTCCAATCACCACGACTTTCGAGTTGGCACTCTTCGCTAGGTTTTCGGTTGCTTCGATACCCTTCCACTCTAACAACGACGGAGTGATCCCTTGCGCCACAATCTGCTGGAAGTCCCGCACGCCTGCTGCTTCGATGCGCTTGCGTTGCGCTTCCTGTGTTTCTTTTTGCAGACGGAAGTTCATGGCCAGCGATTCCTGCTCAGCCTGTTGTTTCGCCTCGATCGCGCTTTTCAGCGTTGCCGGCAATTGAATATCACGCAGCAGAACGTTCTCCACGGTGATCCCCCGCTTGTTGAGTTCCTGTGTGATCTGGTCGAGAATCTGCTTCGCCACCATCTCGCGCTCGCCGGTGTAAAGAGCGTTTGCGGTGTGCGACGCCGTTGCCTCACGAATAGCAGACCGCAATGTCGGCTCTACCACAACGTTCTCGTAATCCGCGCCGATCTTCTGGAAGACCTCCGCGGCCCGGTCGGGGTTCAAATGATAAATGAGTGACGTATCCAGACTCATCATGAGGCCTTCGCTCGAAGGCACGCTGGCGGACTCCTTCAGCGTTTGGGTCTGCACAGAAAGTTCGTTATTCGTCTTCAGCGGATTGATGACGTGAATGCCTTCGCCGAGCGACTCGCCCGATTGAACCTTGCCAAACAGCGTGAGCACGCCAACGTGCCCCGTGCCCACCTTGGTGACGGAACTGAACAGCAGAATCACCAGCAGAAATGCGGCGATGCCAATACCGATCAGCCGCAGAAGCCCGCCACCGCCATGCCCGCCACCATCAATAATTCTGCCCCGGCCCGGATCAAAGATCGTCATCGTAGTCTCTCTCCGTGGCAAGTTTAAGGCGGAGTCAAGCCGGTGGTAAGTGTCATCTTAGGCGCAAAAGCGTCCATTGCTGTTATGCTCTGCAGTCGATGTGCATAAAGGCCCCCCAGGTGCGCTACTGCTAGACTAGGCCCTTGAATCTTCCCAATCCCCTACCGCATCTTTTATCCTTGAGCCTATGAGCAAGATCCACATCCCGACCCCTCTCCGCCAATATGCGGGCAAACAGTCCACCGTGGAAGTAAAAGCCACCACCGTGGCTGAAGCCATGACAGCCTTACTGGCGCAGCATCCCGACCTCCGACGCCACCTTTATAACGATGACGGCAAGTTGCGCGCCTTCGTGAACCTCTATCTCAACGACGAAGACATTCGCTACCTGCAGAAAGAAGCCACTGAGGTAAAGGACGGTGATAACATTTCGATAGTGCCTTCCATCGCGGGCGGCGCGGCCTGATCGTGGTTGGTGTTTTGAAACGACCGGCTTCAGTCGCGCTGTAAGATGAGCCGAATAAGAGCGGCTTTAGCCTCTGAGGTACGCAGGCATAGCTTAGGACCACAAACTTGAATCCCTCCGCCACAATCCGCTGCTGTTGTTGCCCCTCCTGCTTCTAGCCCGAGACAGCGCAATTCAATTTCAATCGAGGACTTTATGGCTACGACCACCACCGAAATTCCAGTCACCCTGAGCAAGGACGAAATCCTGCGCTACTCGCGCCATCTCATCATGCCCGAGGTCGGCATGGATGGCCAACAGAAGCTGAAGGCGGCGCGCGTTCTGTGCATCGGCGCGGGAGGCCTCGGCTCGCCGCTGGCGCTGTATCTGGCCGCGGCCGGCGTAGGTACGCTTGGCCTGGTCGATTTCGATGTCGTCGATTACACCAACCTGCAGCGGCAGATCATTCACTCCACCGCCGACGTGGGGCGGAAGAAATTGGATTCTGCCGCGGAAAAGCTCACCGCCATTAATCCATTTCTCAATCTGCGCAAGTTCGACACCCGTCTCAGTAGCGAGAACGCTCTCGAACTCTTCCGCGACTTCGACATTGTCGCGGACGGCACCGACAATTTCCCCACACGCTATCTTGTGAACGACGCGTGCGTGCTTACCGGCAAGCCAAACGTCTACGGATCGATTTTCCGCTTTGAAGGCCAGGCCAGCGTTTTCGCTACAGACGAGGGCCCGTGCTATCGCTGTCTCTATCCCGAGCCACCTCCGCCCGGTCTGGTTCCCTCCTGCGCTGAGGGCGGCGTGCTCGGCATTCTGCCCGGGCTGGTCGGCGTTATGCAGGCCACCGAAGTGATCAAGCTGATTCTCGGAGTGGGCGATCCGCTCATCGGCCGGCTGCTACTGATCGACGCCCTGGGCATGAAGTTCCGCGAACTCAAGCTGCGCAAGAATCCCGATTGCCCCGTCTGCGGCACGCATCCGACCGTGACCAAGCTGATAGACTACAACGAGTTTTGCGGAATTCGCGGGGAGGAAAAGCCGGTGTCCAATGGAGTTCCAGAAATTCAAGTCGAAGAGCTAAAGCGGCGTCTGGATGCGAAAGAGGACGTCTTCATCCTTGATGTGCGTGAGCCCAACGAATATCAAATCTGCAACATCGGCGGACATCTGATTCCGCTCAACGATCTGCCGAAGCGCGTGAACGAACTCGATTCCAGCCGCGAAATCGTCGTGCACTGCAAAATGGGTGGCCGCAGCGCGAAAGCAGTCGCCTTTCTGCAACAAGCCGGGTTTAAGAAAGTTCACAACCTGACAGGCGGTATCACTGCGTGGTCGGATCGCGTGGACCCAAAAGTGCCGAAGTACTGAAAGCGACTTTGTAACCCTTCATTCGTGCGAGGCGATAGGCCTAAATTTTTGCCAAGCGAACAAGGTCGCGTAGAATCGTCACGCTAACTGAAAACTAAACTCTGAGCTTCGCTGGGAATTACTTGACAAAGTAGTACTCCGAACGCACAATCTCCGCGTACCTCTAGGACACTTTTTCTTTCCTCGAAGATAGATGCAACTGCCGCACCCGGGCCCCAGTAAGAAATAAAACAACTTTTGTAGTAGTGCTCCGAGATCCCGGAAGGATGAAAGAATCTCTATGAGATCACGAGAATTTTATGCATTGACTTTTGCGATATTGTTCTGCGGATCCCCTGCGATTTTGTTTAGCCAGAATGCACCGGTGGCTCAAGGACAACCGGCCGTCACAACTTCCCCAGCCCCCCAGCAGGCAACCGTCTCTCCCACAGGCAAATTGGTTCTGAAGGAGGGTACGGATGTGAAGCTGAAATTCGCGGATGCCCTCAGCTCGAAGACCGCCGTCGACGATGATCCCGTTAATCTGATCTTGGATGAAGACCTGAAGGTCGGGGATGTAGTGGTTGCTAAAGCGGGATGCAAGGCAGTCGGGACCGTAACAAATGCCAAAAAAGCGGGGATGATGGGTAAAGCTGGAGAACTGAACTTGCGACTCGAACACCTAACCGTAGACGACCAGCGAGTTCGGCTCCGTGGCAGCAAAGGCCAAGGAGGGCGAGGGCAGAGTTGGCACCGCCGTAGCCCTGACTGTACTCTTCGGGCCTATTGGTTTGATCAAACACGGCAAGAACGTAGAAGTGAAGGCTGGCACTCCCTTGACTGCCTACGTTGATGAGGACGTCGCGCTGAGCCCAGCCCAATAATAGGCGCAATCGCTTCCCATCGACGTTGGAAGAACCTATAGCGCAGGGAGGAGCCCGCAGAGATCGCAATCGTTCGTGATCCGGTGTTGCCCCGATCTGGTGCGCAGCCTGTTATGGCCCTTGTCTTTTTCCCCAAATCCGGCATAATTACCCGGTTTCCTTCCCCCTGGGAGGTTTCATGCTTTCTTTCATTCGTTCTCACCGCTCGGCATTAGTGTGTCTGGCGGGGCTCGCTACCCTTGCCATACTGCTACTCCTCGCAGTCGTCGGATTATTCCTTGCCGCTTTTCCTGCTGCCGCGCAGAATTCTTCTCCCACAGGCCCTAACTCCGACCCCACGTATCAGAGTCTGCGCAACCTCACGCTCAGCGGCGAATCGGTCAGCATCAGCAATTTCGATCTCAAGCGCGACGCCGCTACCTTCCACCTGCGTTCCGGCACTGTCTGTTTCGTCAGTCCGGTGCAAGGCCGGGTTACAGGCGCGGTTTTCGTGGGGGAAGGCAGTCTTGTGCTTGACCCGCCATCGGAAGGGGAACGCAGAAGTTTGAAGCTGTTGACCAAAGACAACGAATTCAGCGAAAACTTCGGCCATATGGTGTTGCGCTTCACGGATTCGACTTATGAGGAAATCAAGAAAGCCGCAACCCCAGCGTCCGGCGGTTGCGAGGCTGGCTTGCTGAAAGAAAGCCAAAACACCACCCGCCACGTTTTGAGGAACAATCTCGAAGCTCGCATTCTGGAAGATGTGCTGAACCCAGAACCCGGAACTCTCTTCGTTGCGTTCATCCACGGCAAACGGTATAGCGGTGATGAGATGTTTAAAATCGACCCGCGACGCGGCTACGATCAGATTGAATTTGCGACCTATGATGACAACAAATTCGGCCTGTGGGCGTCGTTTCCGGCGAGCGGGGAACGTGCGCACGGAAGAACCGGTAGTCAGATCAGCATTGAACATCAGCTTCTCGACACGACGGTTGAGAGGAATGCGAACTTGACGGGGAAAGCTGAAACTACATTCCTTTCCCACACCAACGGTTTGCGAGTCGTGCCCTTCGATCTGTTTCCGTCCCTTCGCGTGCAAAGCGCGACTGTGGGAGGTCAGGGACTCTCCTTTATTCAGGAAGACAAAAAAGACGATTCTGAATTTTTCGTGATTCTGCCGAAGCCGTTGGCCAAGGGCGAAAAGTGCACCATCACCACGGTTTATGGCGGTAAGGACGCGATCATCAACGAGGGTGGAGGGAACTACTTTCCGGTTGCCCGAGAAGATTGGTATCCCAATGCCCGCTTCGGCGAGTACGAGTCTTACGATATGACGTTTCGCATTCCGAAAGGAATGAAGATTGCCGCAACCGGCAACCTAGTGAGCAGCGCGGACGACGGCTCGCAGAACATCACTGTCTGGAAGAGCGAAGTTCCGCAGGCTGTCGCCGGCTTTCAGTTTGGAAAAATGAAGGAAGAGGAAGTAAAGCTGACCTCGCCGGCGGACTTTCTTGTCGCCGCCTACGCGAATGAAGATCCGCCGGACTGGGCTGCGCGCCTTAGAGGCGGCACGATGGGCTCCCTCAGCACCATCAGCCTCATGAAGAAGCCTCTGGCTGAAGCGCAAATCGCCGTGGGTCTCTATACGTCGTATTTTGGCGCGATTCCATTCAAGCGGCTGGCCATGACGCAGCAAAGCGCTTGCGACTTCGGTCAATCCTGGCCTGAACTGGTTTGGTTGCCCACATGCGCGTTCTACGATACGACGGTGCAACATCAACTCGGATTGGACTGGGGTAACCGTGGATATTGGAAGGTAGTCGCTCCCCATGAAGTCGCGCACCAGTGGTGGGGACAAACTGTAGGCTTCAACTCCTATCGCGATCAATGGATGAGCGAAGGTTTCGCAGATTTCTCGGCGTCGTTGTTCCTGCTAAATGTCTACGGTCCCAAGGGGCCGAAGGAGTTCATCACCTTTTGGAACGATGAGCGTGAATTGCTGCTGGAGCGCAACGCGCAGGGTTTTCGTGCCATTGATGTTGGACCGCTGACCATGGGATACCGCTCCAGCAATTCCAGGACCGGCGGCGGCACTTATCGAAGATTGATTTATCCAAAGGGCGCATATGTTCTGCATATGGTCCGCATGATGATGTGGGACCGCCAGACCGGCGATCAGCGATTCAAAGAGACAATGCAGGATTTCGTCAAGACTTACTCCGGCAAGGCCGCGACCACGGAAGACTTCAAGGCCATGATCGAAAAACATATGACTCGGGAAATGGACATCGAGGGAAATCAGAAGCTGGACTGGTTCTTCGACGAGTACGTGTACGGCACGCAACTCCCCTCGTACCAGATGAACGCCACGTTCGACAAAGGATCCGATGGCGATGTAGTCATGAACGTGAAAATGGTGCAGTCGAATGTCGACGAAAAGTTCCGCATGCTGGTGCCGATTTATCTGGAATTGGCGAACGGCAACACTACCTTTCTGGGACGTGCGCGTCTGACGGGTAGCAGTACGTTTGAGCAGAAAATTCCTCTGAAAGGCGTGAAGGAAACGCCACGCCGGGCCGTAATCAATTACTACGATGACGTGCTGGCGTCGAATTAGAAGCAAATGAAAAAGGGAGCACATGTGCTCCCTCAATTCTCCCCAGTTTTTTCGAGATGCAGTTTTACTTGCTGGAGGCATCAGCCTGCATGCCATGGCCGGCATCCGTCAGCTCAAGAGCGAATTTCTTCCCCTGAAAGCGCAGACCAGAGAGCGAGTTGGGGCCGCTGTCGTTCCTACGTGTCAAGGCAGCATCGTTGTCGGATGGCGACTGCAAATCCACGACATGCGCGGTCGTCGTCGCCACAACACTCTTGCCTTTCAAAATGCTCACTTCGACATTCGGTCCGCTGCCTTCCCACTGAACCTTGTATTCTCCGGGCTTCAGCGTGGTTCCATTCAGCATGACCGCGTTGCCGAGTTGCAGATTACCTTTGCTCGCAGCAAAGGCGCTCGAGGCCAACATCAAAGCCAACCCCAGTACGAGAATCTTCACTAATTGAGTCTTAGAAACTGTCGCGAACTTCATGATTGCTCCTTTTTTTCTTCTCCGAATTTCGTCAGAGAACGGTTGGGGCGGCTCCGGTTCGCGACTTCCGCGAGAAAACAGTTGTGTTTTGCCGCGAATCGCCTACAATTCACCCGCTGGGGTTCAGCAGACAGGCCGTCAGGCCTGCATGCTGTGCATCGGGGTTTTCTCACCAGGGCCGCCAAACCGAAAGTGAGAAAATCCCTAACCCCGCAAAGTTCCGCTGTTACTACAACGATCCAGTAGCTTCTATTTCCGGCTGCGTCCCTGCAATTCTCTTGCCGAGGTTGCGCAGCCCGCAACCCGTTGAAATTGGTAGACAGAAGTTGACTAATATCGCAAACAAATCATTTGGTTGATGTCCGTCTCCGAACTCCACTGTTCGATAGCGAACACTGATTACTACGTGCCGTCCTCTGGGAAAGTTCCATGACTCTAAACTGACTTCGCAAAGTTCCAATCACGCTGGTTTGACGTAGCCTCGACATCTCGGTTAGCAAGAGACTAAGCCAATATCGGCGGAGACTTCCCGGCCATGAGTGATTCCGGAACAATCTTTGGTGTCATGTTTTGTTACCGGACCAGAAAGCACAAGGATGCGCCGCTCAATGGCGCGAGTAGGCGATTAGAAGAATAGAAGGAAAACGGGCCGCGAGATCTAAGCGGCCCTTTCATAATTAGCGCGTGCAGATTACTTCCGTGCTTTCAGTCTGCGTCACCGTGTTGTCGGTCCACTGACCAGATGCTGGCTTGATCTTTTTCGAACGGATACACGTGCACCATCCAGTTGAAGATTACGGGATGAAAAGTTCCTCCCGCGGCATCGCACGCTTCCTGCGTGGTGATCGATCCCTTTAACCCAAACTGTGGATGCGGTGCCAGGTATTCACCCTTTCGTCCGGGAGGCGCGGTGCAAAAATTTACGTGCTCGTGCCATTGCGCGACGCTGAGCGGAATGCGCTGGTCGAGTTCATCCTCACCGAACCGCTTGGGCGCGGTATACATCACACCAATTAGCTTGTAGTCATCGCCGTGCTTTTCGTACAGCAGCGAGGTGGGATGTTCGGGATTGAAGCTAAAAGCTGCCTCAAACCCATATTGATAGTTGGTGAAGTGATAGATTTTTTGTGGAAAGTTGGGAAGGAATATCTTGTAGCCGTCATTCAAAGCGGCATGGTAATCGAGATATTTCTCTGAGGCTTTGCGCGCGGTTTCTACAATCTGCTTCGCCCGCTCGGCATCGCCGGGCTTCGACTGCCGAAACGCCGTCATCTTCATATGCGGACCCATGTCCATGTGCCCTTCCATGGAATGCATGGCATGGGCCCCAGCGTCGCTATCGCCGTCCCCTTTATCCGCTCCCATCGACATGCCCTTCATGTTCGACATGTCGTGTGTCGACATATCCATGCCGGGCATACTTTGCTGGGAATTGGCAGGCGCGCTGGGCATTGCCTGTTGCTGGCTCCACATAACGCCGGCTGACAGAAAAAGCGAAAGCAAAATGGCGATACGCATCACAGTTCTCCTCGATTAATAGTAACCCTGCCGCAGCCGAGTTGTTTCTGCAAGCCGAGTTAGAAAATATTACAGAGGTAACCGCGTGAACACCCGGCCGCCATATCGCCTGCGCCGTGATCAGCCTTTATTACTGCAAAGGCTCGGAGACGTGTTCGTGAACCGTCACCCACTTGCCATCCTGACTTTCGAGAACCGCCGTCCAGCGAAAGGTCGCCATTTCGACTTTTCCAGCTATTGTAGTCATCTCGCTTTTCACGGTGGAAGTGACCCATACCAGGTCCCCATGGGGATGTATGGCCAGGTCATCATTGAGCGTAAACTTGGCGCTCTTGTAACCAGCAAGCAGGGACTTCACTCCCTTTTCATATTCTTCCCAACTTCCGTACTTCAAAGGCGCGAGATCGAAGAAAGTGTGCGGGCCACTCGCATAGTACTTCGCCACATTCGCGGGATCGAGCATCGCCCAGCCATCCCAGACTTTCTGCAAGTAAGCTTTGTCGGGAGCGGCAGGAGAGGTAGATTTTTTCGAAGCAGCCTTTGGCTGCGCGAAACTGAACAGGGTGAGGCTGAGCAGGCACAGCAAAACGGCAGACAATCGCTTCATTCTGAGTATCCTCGGTTGGTTTAGTCCCATGTCATCCGGGAGGCCGCCGGAATTCTCGCATAGAGGTCACCGAAGTGCAAAGTTCCGCAAACACTAGCCTCGCCGTTGACGAAATAATGTGGGGACAGCCGCCCTCGGCTGTCCGGTCGGTTCGAGCGAAGCTCGACGCCTCTTTCGCCTAGAGTGAAGATAAGACACCAACCACGACAACAGCACATTGACCGATTTCTACAACACACGCTAAAATAGTTGAGTTTGCCTGTACTCGCCGGCCCGTTCTGGGCAGGCTCGCCCTGGCTGCTGAAACGCCGCGGGGGAAACACAGCAAGCAGAGACAGTTCAGCAGGTCTAGGTTGCGCCCGTGTGCGCACAAGGACCATGTTTCAACGCTGAACTTTCACGATATTTTGACGGAGGCAGGCGTATGTACGCGGTTATCCGCGCCGGCGGCAAGCAGTACCGGGTGGCGCCCGGGGACGTGATTCGAGTCGAGAAGATGACCACGGGCACCGATGGCCAGGTGGAGTTTCCCGAAATTCTGGCCGTGTCGGGTGGCGAAGGTCAGATCGGCAAGCCGCAATCGGAAGCGCGCGTGGTCGGCCATGTGGTTGAAGAAGGTCGCGGCGAAAAGATTCTGGTTTTTCACTACAAGCGCAAGAAGCAGTACAAGAAGCTGCGCGGCCACCGGCAGGCATTCACCGCCGTGCGCATCAGCGAGATTGCCTTTGACGGCCAAAGCTTCAAGGCTCCCGAGCTGGCAAAGAAACAGCCCAAGCCGAAGAAGGCTGCCGCTATAGAAGAACACGAGACCGAGCACGAGCATAAGTCCGAAGCCAAGACGGCCAAGGGCCATGCCAAGAAGAAAGCCGCTCCTAAGAAATCTGCGACCAAGAAGTCGGCAGCAAAAAAGAAGAAGTAAAACCGGACAACTCAGTCTCCGATGCGATTTCGCTAAGGACTGAGAAACGAGAACTGAGAACTGACTCATGGCACATAAAAAAGGACAAGGCACATCACGAAACGGCCGCGACTCGAACGCGCAGCGGCTGGGCTTCAAGGCATTCGGCGGACAGATCGTTCCCGGCGGCACCATCATCGTGCGGCAGCGTGGCACCCGCGTAAAACCTGGGCTGAACGTCGGCCGCGGCAAAGACGATACGCTCTTCGCCAAGATCACGGGCCGCATCAAGTTCCTGAACAAGGGCTCGATGGGCAAGTTCGTGATGGTCGAGCCGATGGAAGTCGCGGAATAGTTCGCTTCCGTTCGCGAATCGAGCCTTGCGTTTTCGCAAGCCGCGGCCTGCTGTCGAGCGCCGCTCCCAGCCTCGCCTTCGGGACGAGGCTTTTGTTTTTCCTATCCATTCATGTTCATCGACGAAGCTAAAATTCGCGTCAAAGCCGGTGACGGCGGCAACGGCTGCATGGCCTTTCGTCGCGAAAAATATGTTCCGCGCGGCGGCCCTTCGGGCGGCGACGGGGGCAAGGGCGGCGATGTCGTCATGGAATCCAGCGAGCGCCACAACACGCTGGTGCACTTCCGTTTCAATCCCGAATACAAAGCCGAGCGCGGACGCCACGGCGAAGGCTCGAACAAAACCGGCCGCGAAGGCGCTGACGTTCTACTGAAGGTTCCTGTCGGGACAATCGTCTACGACGAAGAAACCGGCGAAAAAGTTTTCGATTTTTCCGCTCCCGATCAGCGTATGGTGATCGCTCGTGGCGGGCGCGGAGGACGCGGCAACGCGCGCTTTGCAACCTCGGTGCATCAGGCTCCGCGGGAGCACGAGCCCGGTCGTCCCGGCGAAGAGCACAACTATCGCCTTGAATTAAAGCTGTTGGCAGATGTGGGCCTGGTCGGCTATCCGAACGTGGGCAAGTCGACGCTTATTTCCCGCATCTCCGCAGCCCGTCCTAAAATTGCCGACTATCCTTTCACCACCCTCGAACCGAATCTCGGAGTTGTCGTAGTCGGCGATCCGCGGGACGAAGTAAGCTTCGTTGTCGCCGACATTCCCGGCCTGATTGAAGGCGCGCACACCGGCGCGGGCCTTGGCACGCAGTTTCTGCGCCATATCGAGCGCACGCGCCTGCTCGTTCATCTAGTCGATGTATCGGACGCGAGCGGACGTCCCGACGTCGTAAAAGACGTGGAAGTGATTAGCGGCGAACTGGCTAGCTTTGGCGCTCACCTGGAAGAAAAGCCGATGATCATGGTTGCGTCGAAAATCGACGTCGCTAATAAAGACAAAGTTCCAGCGCTGAAGAAATATTGCAAGAAGCACAAGCTGAAGCTCTATGAGATTTCAGCCGTGACTGGCCAAGGGATCGAAGAGCTGAAATTCGCCATCGCAAAGGAAGTAGAAGCTCTGCGAGAGCAGGCGCTGCAGCAAGCCGAAGCTGCCGACAGCTACAGCGCCTGATGCCTACAGGGGCTAATCCTCCTGAAATCCCTACGCCTGCGGCAAATGCGAGCCGTGCTGAAAGTGGTATTGCAGAATCCTCGCTGCTAACGCGGGAGGCATTTTCTCGCCGTTCGAATGCACCGTGCGCACGATTTCTCCCTTGCAAATTACTTCTGTCGGCGAAAGACCGGCAATCTCCGGCGGAAGCACTAGGTTAATTTCCAGCACGACATTTGGCTGCAAAAGATCCTCGGCCTGAAACAGCAAACCGGAGCGGCTGATATTTCTGGTTTCGCCGGCGTGCCATTTCTCTTCGTCGAGGCGGCGATATTTCAAGGGCAGGTGAAGCTGAAAACGTTGTGCGCGCGACAAGGTCGATGGATCGCGTCCTTGCGCCGCCGAAGCATGAACGGTTTGAACTGGCATGGCAACCTCACGGGGGATTGGGGTGGAATCCAGCACTTCGCGAACTTTGTTTTTCAGGTCGCGAAGGGTAAAAGGTTTCTGGAGCAGGCGTACGCCCGCGTCCAGCGTGCCATTGTGCCCGATCACATTTTCCGTGTAACCGGACATGTAAAGCACTTTCGTATTGGGGCGAATTTCAGAAATGCGCCGCGCGACCTCGCGGCCGTTCATTCCAGGCATGATCACGTCGGTGAGCAGGAGGTGAATCACTCCGTCATGCGCGACGGCGACTTGGATCGCCACCGCTCCGTCGGCGGCTTCAATCACGCGATAACCTTGTTTTTCGAGGAACTGCCGCGCCAAATATCGCAGGTTCGCTTCATCTTCTACCAGCAGGATCGTCTCAGTTCCGGTCTCTGCCAGAGCATTCTCCGCAGGCGCCGAGGCCACCTGTGCAACGCTGTCCGCATGTTCAGGCACGCGGGGCAAATAAATCTTGAACGTCGTCCCCCTGTTCAACTCACTGTAAACCCAGATGTAGCCGCCGCTCTGCTTGATGATGCCGTACACGGTGGATAGGCCCAGCCCGGTCCCCTTCATTCCTTTCGTGGTGAAGAAGGGCTCGAAGATGTGCGACTGAGTTTCCGAATCCATTCCTGCGCCGGTGTCGCTGATGGCGAGCATCACGTAGTCTCCTGGTTTCAATGGGGTACGAAAACGCGCATAGTCTTCGTCGAGCAGAACGTTTGAGGTCTCAATGGTCAACTTCCCGCCTGAGGGCATTGCGTCGCGCGCGTTCACTGCGAGGTTCATGATGACCTGCTCGATCTGCCCGGCATCGGCGCGCACCGCACCCAGCGCAGCTCCCGGGACCATTACCAGATCGATGTCCTCACCGATCACTCGCGTGAGCATTTTGAAGTTCTCTGTGACAACGGCATTCAAGTCGAGAATCTTCGGTGCCAGCATCTGCTTGCGGCTGAACGCGAGCAGTTGCCGCGTGAGTGAGGAAGCGCGTTCTGCCGCGCTTTTGATTTCCTGTGCCGGTCCGCGCAGCGCCGGGTCGGGACCGAGTCGATCAAGCAGAAATTCCGAATACCCTGAAATCACCATCAACAGGTTGTTGAAATCGTGCGCAATTCCGCCGGCCAGTCTTCCGACCGCCTCCATCTTTTGCGACTGCCGCAGTTGCTCCTCCAGCGTGCGGCGTTCGGTCACGTCCTCGGCAAACAACTCGAAGGTTTTCCCTTTTTTCCCATCGCGCACAGCGCGCCCGGAAACACGAACCACGGTTCCAGTGCCGTTTTTGCGCTTCCATTCGGAAATCAATCCAGTGAAAGGAACTGCAGCCAGCAGATGATCCGCCAGCTCGAACCACTGATTCGTATCGGCGTAAAGTCCTCCGAGATGCTTGCCCCTGAGATCCTGAACTGAGGAATATCCCAGCATCGTCAGCAGCGCCGGATTCGCGTCCAGCACCAGGCCCGCGGCGTCGCAGCGGCAAATTCCGTAGGGAGCGTTCGTCACCAGAGACCGGAAATTTATTTCCGAGCGTCGCAGCCCTTCCTGCGTCGCTCGCAGTGCCGCATTGAACCAGCAGATGAGCATCGCCAGCAAAACGAACAGCGCCAGCCGGATCATCGTCGACCGGTATTGCGCCGGCGTGTGTTCTCCGGTAAACGAAAAATAGGCGCTGACCGTGAGGGCGAACGAAGTGGCCACCAATCCGGGCTTCCAGCCGCCATACCACGCGCTCACCATCACCGCGACGGCAAACACCGCCAGCCGGCTTTCGGTAATGTTGGGAAGAAGTAGAGCCGGGATCAGCGCCAGGGTCGTGCTGAGCACCGCTACGCCGTAACGCAGGATGGGTGCGCGGGCGGGAGGAATGCGAAGTAGGGGGAGGGTTACTCGCATGCAAACCATACTATTGCTAAAAGCGTAACCTCGCGAGATTACATGAGTACATTCCAATCTCTCGGAGGCAGATGTTTATTTGCCCAGCAGGGCGAGTCCGATCAGACGATGTCCGATCGGACAATGCCCCTGTACCCTCTTCGCCTCTGGCGAGCCAGGAATCGTCGGACTTGCCAACCGCCCCTCGAAACGAAGAAACTAGCGGCTCATGAACATCGGCCTCTTCGGCGGTACATTCGATCCCATTCATCGCGGACATCTGGCCTTGGCGCGCGCCGCGCGCGAGCGCTACAAGATTTCGCGCATTTACTTTGTTCCGGCGAACGTGCCGCCGCACAAGCAGAGCCAGCCACTCTCGGCCTTCGCGCATCGCTATGCCATGCTCGTTCTGGCGACCGCGCAGGAAAAGGATTTCCTGCCCTCGCTGCTCGAAGCTCCCGAAGAGTATGTTCCGGATAGCGTGCCCAAAAATGTGGAGAAGGTGAAGCCGATCGATAAAAGGAAGAACAAGAGCAAAGAGAGCGCGTCCGCAAAGCCCAATTACACCATCGAAACGGTGAAGTGCCTAAAGCAGTCATTCAAGAAAACGGATCGCCTTTTCCTGCTGATCGGAATTGACGCCTTCGCCGACATCGCCAAGTGGCATCAGCCTGAGGCGCTGTTTCGCGAGTGCGAATTCGTCGTCGCCAGCAGGCCCGGCTACTCTCTCGCGGATGTTGCCAACGCCCTGCCTGAAAGCTTGCGCCCGCGCGCCGAGGCGACCCGTCCATTTCAAAAGCAAGCCGCCACGGGGGACCTTGTGCTGACCGGCGTGACCATCCATCTGCTCGACGAGGTCTATCAGCCCGTCTCCTCCACCGCGATTCGCCAGGCCGCCACCACCGGCAAATCGCTGGCACGCATCGTCGATCCCACCGTTGCCGACTACATTAAGAAAACCGAACTGTACAAAAGTCGTTAGTCGTTATCGTTATTGTTAGCATTATCCTGCGCAAAATCGCTCAACGCCCGGAGTCATTTACAATGAGAACTCAGTCCACAGGGCAAACGATCAACGACTGACAACAAACGACGAACGACTTACAAACTGAACGACTTTCTGCATGAAAAAAAATGATCTGAAGCGCCAAGTAGCTGCGGCTATTCAAGCCTGCCTCGACAAAAAAGCGGAAGAACTTTCCATCCTCGAAATGGAAAAAGGATCAGGGGCATTTACCGATTATTTCGTCCTTTGCAGCGGCACCAACCCGCGGCAGGTGCAAGCCATCGCAGACGAGGTCGAGCTGCGTTTGAAGACCGCGGGGGTGTATCCGGCCCACGTCGAGGGCTACAAACAAGGCGAATGGATTCTGGTCGATTACACGGATTTCGTCGTCCATGTTTTCTCCGAGAAGGCGCGCAAGTTCTACGATCTCGAACGTCTGTGGAAGACGGCGAAGCGTCTCGAGCCCTCGGAGTTGGAATCGAAGCCGCGCTCCAAGCCGGTGCGTGAAACAAAAGTTGGGAAAAAGACGAAAGCAACGCCGCGCAGGCCCGCCACCACTGGCCGCAAACGAGCCTAGTTCGAACCGCGGGAGGCTTCGGCTGTCTGCTGAACGCTGAGTAGCTTATGTCAACTCCACAGAAAGCCGAGCCCACACAGACCGAAATAACGATCGAATCAACATCGGCCGAACCTAGCTGGGGAAATTCCTACCGCCTCATCGCAACCGAAAAGTGGAAGGCGAAGTCGGTTGTGATGGGGAAAGCCGTCACCGAAGCCCTGGTGGAGTACGCCCACCCCAGGCCGGGCATGCATATTTTGGATCTCGCCAGCGGCACCGGCGAACCAGCCATCAGCTTCGCAGCGCGCGTCGGCGGGCAAGGGCACGTTACTGCTCTCGATCTCAGCACCGAACTGCTTGAGATTGCAAAAAACCGAGCGCAGGAGCGCGGCCTGCAAAATTTCTCCACGCGAGAAGCCGACGCACACACGCTCCCCTTCGGCGACAACAGTTTCGATCTGGCTACCTCGCGTTTCGGAATCATGTTCTTCCGCGACGTCACCTTGGCTTTGCGCGAATTGCGTCGCGTTCTACGCCCGAACGCCCGTGCTTGTTTTCTAGTCTGGGGATTGATCGATCAACCTTACTGGCGAAGCACAATTGGTGTCGTGCACCGGCATGTAGGAGGTTTTCTCCTGCAGCCGGATGGTCCCAATCCCTTCCGTTTCTCGCAGCCGGGAAGTCTCTCCGCAATTTTGCAAGCTGCCGGCTTCCACGATGTTCACGAAGAAACCAGGACAGTTCCCTGGACGTGGCCCGGTACGCCTGAAGAAGTATGGGAGCAAGCGCAAGCAGTGTGGGTGCCATTCCGCCCCCTGCTGGATCGTGTTCCTGAAGACCAGCGGCCGCAGATCCACGCCGACGTGATCGCTGCGATCAAGCAATACGTCCGCGGAGAAAACATCGAGTTCGGTGCTTCGGTCGTGCTGGCATCCGGAAACAACTGAACTTTGATTATCCTAGTCGTGACGACCAAACTGTGAAGATCAAAATTGCCTGGGTAGGAAAAACGAAAGAGCCGGCGATCCAGGCGCTCACCGACGAATATCTCAAGCGAATCTCGCGCTACCTCCCGGTGGAAGGACTGGCATTGCGTGATGAAGCTGCGCTTCTGCAAATGAGCGGTCGCGTTGCGCCAGAGAAAAATAAACTCACTCGCGCCAAGTCGACAATCGTGCTGATGGACTCTCGCGGAAAGCAACTCTCCTCTGAAGAGTGGGCGCGTTTTCTAGGAGACTATCAGGATCGCAATCCGCTGCCGCTGGTCTTTGCCATCGGCCCCGCCAATGGATTCAGCGAAGACCTTCGCGCCTCAGCCCAGCACACTTTCTCGCTCGGCAAAATGACGCTTGCCCACGAACTGGCCCGCGTGGTCTTGCTGGAGCAAATCTATCGCGCCTTCACCATTTTGAAGGGCCATCCCTATCATTCCGGCCATTAGGGCGGCGAGGTACGAAAGAACGGGGATGTCAGAAGGATGCACTGCCCCAACATGCACCTTCGTGAGTTGTTCCCGGCTTGCGGCGCGGCCTACAGTGGTTGAATCAGAACCGCGAATAGAACTCTGGGAGCCCTAATCCATGAAAAACGTGATGGAACTGTTGCGCGCGAAAGAACAAGAGTTGTTGAAAGTAAAGCGCCAAGTCGAAGCCTTGCGCGTAGCCCTGCCCTTGTTGCGCAGCGATGACGATCCAGCCGAGCCCGTCCCATCTCAACCAGTCGCCAGGGGAACAAGCCATCTGAGCTGAATTCTCGTCGGTTCCGAGTTCTTTTCCGAGCAGGGGGCCTACTGCGTCACCGTAGCCTGATAGCTCACGGTTTGCCACTGCCCATTCCGCCGAACCCACACCCGCGTGTAACGATATGGTCCGCTGAAGTCTTCGCCGAGCTGGTGGCCCTTCACATCGGCGCGCGCGGTGACCACGGCTGTATCGCCATAGACTCGCACGACCATGTCCGTTACATTCATCGCTTCGTAGCGAAGTTGTCCACTGCGCCGGGCAGAAATCGTTTCCTGTTTCGTGGTGACTTGCCCCAGCGGAGTGATGGCCACATAGTCCTCCGCAAGGGTGCGCAATGGAAACTCCGCGTCGCGTCGCAGGCTGGCCTCTTTAGCCTGGCGCTCCATATCCACGATCTGGCGGATCGTTTCCTGCTCGACTGAGTCAAAGGCTCTGGGATGAGCCACATGCTGCCCGCAAAAAGCCGGCAATGCCGCGAGCATGCAAAACAATAACAAGAAACAATTGTTAATCACGGAGACCTCCGATGTCTGCCCTGAGAGACAGAGATCTGCTTACACCCGGGTACGCGAAGTTGGATGCAGGAGTTCCAACGAAAGTTCAACATTCGGCGGAACATCGTACGCACCGAACCGTGCTTCGCAACGCATTCTAGTAGAATCAAACCTCAGGCGAATAGGGCCGATGTTTACGAGTTACGAAACCCGATGTTATGAATGACGTCCGCCGCGGTCTGATTATCGTGAACACAGGCCCGGGGAAGGGCAAAACCACGGCGGCAATGGGAACTGCTCTCCGTGCCGTAGGCCAGGGCATGCGCGTGCTAATGCTGCAGTTCCTGAAAGGCTCATGGCACTACGGCGAGTTGGACGCGGTGAAGGCCTTCGGCGACAAGTTCGTGATGAAACAGATGGGCCGCGGATTCGTAAAAGTGGGCACGGAAAAGCCCGACCCCGAAGACGTCAAGATGGTGGAAGCGGCCTGGGCCGAAGCCGATCAGGCAATTCACTCCGGCGACTGGGATCTGGTGGTGCTAGATGAAATCAATTATGCCATCAGTTACGGCATGCTTGATCCTGCAAAGGTGGTGGAGAGCCTGAAAAGAAAACCTGAGATGGTGCATGTCATCTTGACGGGAAGAAGCGCGCACCCCACAATTGTCGAGGCCGCCGACACGGTCACCGAGATGCGCCAGGTAAAACACGCCTACGAAAAGGGTGTAATGGCGCAGAGAGGAATCGAATACTAAGTACTTGGTACCAAGTACCCAGAAGAGCCCTGATCTTTCTGGGTACTAGGTCCTGTCAACTATTATGGCTTGGTTCAAGCGCGAATCCGGCGAGCTCGACACTTCCGGTAAGAAGACCGTTCGCACCGAGGGTTTGTGGGTGAAGTGCGAAAACTGCCGCCAGATCATCTGGAAGAAAGATCTGGAAGAAAACTTGAACGTCTGCCCGAAGTGCGCGAAACACTTTCGCATCGACGCACGGACCCGCTTGGCTCTGCTACTCGATGACGGTGACTGTGAGACCTTCGACGGCAATCTTTCCTCGACCGATCCTCTGAAGTTCGTCGATCTGAAGGCTTACTCGACCCGCCTGCGCCAGGCTCAGCACGATACTGGACTGAAAGATGCCGCCATCAATGCCCAAGGCAAGCTGCTTGGCCGCGATGTCGTGGTCAGCGCCATGGAGTATGCCTTCATCGGCGGCAGCATGGGCGCAGTCGTCGGCGAGATGATTACCCGGGCGGTTGAGCGCTCGGTTGATTCGCATATGCCCCTGATTATCGTCTCCGCTTCGGGCGGCGCCCGCATGATGGAGGGCGTCGTCAGCCTTATGCAGTTGGCCAAAATCTCCGCCGCTCTCGCGCGTCTCGACAAAGCGAAAGTCCCGTACGTTTCCGTGCTCACCGACCCGACGACTGGCGGCGTCACCGCATCTTTCGCAATGTTGGGTGACCTGAATATCGCTGAGCCGGGCGCTCTGATCGGCTTTGCTGGGCCGCGCGTGATCGAGCAAACGATCCGCCAGAAATTGCCCGCAGGATTTCAGCGCAGCGAATTCCTGCTCGACCACGGCATGCTGGACGCCGTAGTCCATCGCAAGGAACTCAAGCCGTACATCGCTCGCGCTCTGGATTTTATGGTGGGAGCAGTCGCCAGCTAGTTTTTCGCGCCGCCCATCGAACCCTATTTACCAAATTTCCGCTTTATCCCTAACTTCCATGAACACAAGTCGCTGCTTAGGTCTCATCGGTGGACTCGGCGTCGGAGCCACCATCCACTACTACTCGCAACTAGCCAAAGCTCACGAGGCCGACCCGCATGGCCGCACTCTCAACATCATCATCGCCCACGCCGAGACCTCGCGCGTATTCTCCTACGTGCAGGCCAATGATCGCCCCGGTCTTGCCGAATACCTCGCCAGCTTTATCCGCCGCCTCCACGCCGCCGGGGCCGAGTTCGTTGCCATCCCAGCGGTCACTCCTCACTACTGCATCCGCGAGCTGGCCGCCATCTCTCCCGTGCCCGTCATCAACATCTTTGACCCTCTTGTCCATGAACTCACCGCGCGATCAGCCCGCCGCGTCGCCGTCTTCGGTACCCGCTTTGTCATCGAGTCCGCGCTGTTCGGCGAACTCCATAACATAGAAGTCATCGCTCCGGCATCACCCGAGATCGACTTCATCCACAACACCTATCTCGAACTTGCGCGCGCCGGAAAGCCCTCCGCAGATGGCCTGCAGCACTGCGGCCTTACCGCCCTTGCACAGACTCTCATCCGCCGCGAACCTCTCGACGCCATCATCTTCGCCGGCACCGACCTCTCTCTCGTCTTCAGCCCCGCCAATACCGATTTTCCCCATGTCGACTGCGCTGCCCTCCATCTTCACTCGATCCTTCAGCGCCTGCTTGGATAGAGCCTGCACATGGTGTGCGAAACTTGGTCTGTGAAACAGTGGATTCAGTGCATCGGTATACCACCAGGCAGCAAGGTAAAGAAGTACGGAAAAGGGGCTTGCGCGGGATTCGATCTATGCTGGAACCATCGCCATAATTTCTTCGTCAATCGTCCCCGCGCGCGAGAAGTTCTCAAGCTTGATCACGAGGGTTTGACTCACTTCCTGGCCTTTTGCCACGACCAACATTCCCGCTCGGGTTCTAATCTCCTGCTGCAGGATCATGCCTTTCGTGAGCTTGGATGTTTGAACCTTTCTTAGTTCCATCTTGGCGCCCTCAGTTTTGACGCCCACCAATGCTTCGACCATCGCTGCGTCGAACTCGGTACGCCGGCAGCGAAGGCTCGCAATCGCCTGTTCGTCCGACGTCCCCTTCATTCTGAAGTTATCAAAGGCAATTGCAAGTTTAAGGACGTTGGCCCCAAAAACAATATCTGCCGCAGGTGAAGCCGGCGCGTCAGGAACTTTGGCAATGAGTTCTTTAGCAAATTGTTGACCGATCATCCAGGCAACAGACTCAAGCCGGGGAATGTTGGCGAGGAGGTCTCGGGCAACTTGAGGATGAGCATCGAACCGTGCCCGATTTCCCGGGGAGAGAGGCTCTCCCCTATAGGCGGTCTGAATAACTTCGGAATCGAGGGTAACGCAGCCCAACTGTGACAGCATGGCTGCGGCATCGAAACGCCATGGAGAAGGCACACCGAACTTGCCAATCAAGTGGCGGACTAGTTGCGCAATTCGCATTGACCTTCCAAAAGCCTCGGGGCTTGCGGCCCCGAGCACATCAGACAATACCTTGATGCTTCCCATGAGGGTCTTTTCGAGAAGTTCTTTCTCGGCCGTAATCAGGCGGTATTGAGCGACGCCGGTGGTGATGGCGGTTGCTAAAATCTCCTTCTCGCACGGCTTGGTGAGAAAGCGGAATATGTTTCCCTCGTTCACCGCCTCGATGACTGCCATCATTTCGGTGTAACCGGTCAGCAGCATCCTGACCGCGTCCGGGCTGGCTTGGCGCACCTTCGCTAAGAATTGTGCCCCGCTCATGCCGGGCATCCGCATATCTGAAATCACGACCGAGAACGGACCTCGCTCGCGCATGACGGTGAGGCCTTGTTCCCCGCCAAGAGCTGTCTCCACTTCGAACTCCCGGTAAAGCATCCTTCGATAGCTCTCCAGTACCAGGGATTCGTCATCTACGAAGAGGACTTTGTCAGCCATGGTTTTCCTCTAAATACATTTCATCCTCGCCGTCATGGAAGCGGCGAATCTGGCATTTCAGATTCCCGTTCGACTCGAAGGTGCAAGTAGCTGCAACCGGCCATGGCATGGCCAGCACCGGCGTGATCACTTCATCGGCAGAATGCGTTGATTCATTACTTGCTTAGGTCTAGCGGCGGTTTTGATCAGTGCTCGGCGATCTAAAGTAACTGCCTTTTTAGCCGATGACCATGCAAGCACAGACCCATCGGCTGCACCAACCCGGCCATGAACAACCTAACTCCGATACAGGGAACCTACGATTATCGACTGGTCGCGATCTCCGTGCTCATCGCGATATTTGCCTCTTACGCGGCCCTGGACCTTGCAGGACGCGTGAACGCAAATCGAGGTCGGGCACGCTTCGCATGGCTGCTGGGGGGCGCATTCGCCATGGGAAGCGGAATTTGGGCGATGCACTACACGGGAATGCTCGCCTTCCGGCTGCCGATGCGGGTTGTCTATCACGTTCCTACAGTGATCGCGTCCTTGTTGGCAGCGATCATGGCCTCTCTAATCGCCCTGTTTGTCGTCAGCCGGGATCGTATGACGCCGATCCGCGTTGCCCTAGGAGGCGTCCTCATGGGCGCCGGTATTGCGACCATGCATTACACCGGGATGGCGGCCATGCGTCTGGCTGCAATGCACAGTTATCACCGCGGATTGTGGACTTTATCTGTTTTGCTTGCGGTCGTGATCTCGATGGTAGGACTGCTGCTCATTTCGTATTCTCAGAAGCAGAGCCGCGGAGGCTTGGCCAAGTTTGCCATCGCATTGGTGATGGGTCTGGCGATTCCCGTGATGCACTATACGGGCATGGCCGCCGTGACCTTTACGCGGACCAATCTCTCGCCTGATCTCTCGTGGTCTGCGGACATATCGGCGCTGGCAAGTTCCGCCATAATCATCGTGACGTCCTGCATTTTGGCCTTTGTGGTTGTCACCTCTCTGGTTGATCGCCGACTCTCCGCTCAACAATCCATCCTGGACAACGAGCGGACAATGCTTCGCGCTTTAATCGACAACATCCCGGACTTCATGTACGTGAAAGACAGGAAAGGCAGGTTCTTGATTGCCAACCTACATACGGCTCAGGCCCTCGGAGCGACTATAGTCGAGGACCTGCTGGGAAAGACCGACTTCGATTTTTTCCCCAAGGACGTTGCGACTACTTTCTACGCCGATGAACAACAGGTGATGCGCTCCAAGCAGCCCCTGTTTAACCGCGAAGAAAAAATGGTGGACCGGAATGGCAATACAATCCATATTTTGACCACAAAAGTGCCTCTGCGAAACGCGGACGGCGTGATTTCGGGAATCGCCGGCGTAGGACACGATATCAGCAAACGCAAGCGGAACGAGGATGCGCTGCGGGAAGCGGAACGGAAGTATCGCGAAATATTCGACGAGGCGATCGTCGGAATTTTTCAGAGCATGCCGAATGGCACCTTCCTTAGGGTAAATCGGGCCATGGCCCGCATCTTTGGGTTTGCTTCTGCGGACGAGATGATGGCGGCCGTCGCCGATATTTCCCAGCAGCTCTATGTCGACCCCGGACGTTACGAAGAGTTTGCCAAGGTGATGGATAGGCTCGGAAGCATGTTGAGCCTGGAATGTGAGGCCTATCGCAAGGATCGCAGCAAGATTTGGATCTCCTGCAGTGGGCGTGCGGTTCGTGAGAACCGCGTCGTGGTTCGTTACGACGGGATGATGGAAGACATCACAGAGCGCAAATTCCTGCGGGGGCAACTTCTTCAGGCGCAGAAGCTAGAGTCCATTGGTCAGCTTGCGGCAGGGATTGCTCACGAAATCAACACCCCGACTCAGTACATTGGAAGCAACGTGCGCTTCCTGAAGGATGCTTTTCAGGATCTTACGGGCCTTCTGGCCGACTATGAAAGGCTTCTGGCTGCGGCGCGATCCAACACTCTGAGTAGTGAAACGATTCAGGAAGTTGCGGCGGCGGTCGAACGCGCAAACGCCGGCTATCTGCTTGAGCAGATTCCCCAGGCCATCGAACAGTCAATCGAAGGGCTGAACGGAGTGTCAACGCTGGTAGGCGCAATGAAAGAGTTTTCCCATCCAGGAATGAAAGAGAAGATCCCGGTGGATCTGAACCGCGCCATCACAAGCACGATTACGGTGGCCCGGAATGAATGGAAATACGTCGCCACTTTAGAAACCGAATTCGATCCATCGCTTCCCCCAGTCCCTTGTCTGCCTGGTGAATTCAATCAGGTGATTCTGAATCTGATTGTCAATGCTGCGCATGCAATCGCGGACGTTGTAGAAAAAGGAAGCTCGGGCAAGGGGAAAATTACGGTGCAAACTTTAAACTGTCCGCATTGGGTTGAAATTCGGATCCAAGATACGGGGACTGGAATTCCAGAAAAAGTACGAGCCCAGGTATTCGACCCCTTTTTCACCACCAAGGAAATCGGCAAGGGGACCGGGCAAGGGTTGGCCATCGCTCGCTCCGTGGTTGTCGACAAACACAATGGAAGTATTCACTTTGAAACGGAAGAAGGGACGGGCACAACCTTCGTCATACGACTTCCCAAGAACGGCAAAGCTCTTTCCGCCGCGGCGGCATCGGCTTGAAGGTTCCCGCCAGAATTTTCCCCACACGGGTCGATATTCGCCTCTGAGTTCAAACCGAAGCTGCTCTTTACGGGGCTTCGATCAGTTCCATCTTTCCATCGCGCGTGCGGTGGAGGATCATAACTTTCCCTTTGGGATCGCGGAAGACGAATACGTCGCGGTCGCGGAAGTGAGCTTCTTTAATGGCTTCCTCTAGGGTCATAGGGCGCATGGCGACGGCTTCGTCGGAGCGAACCAGGTGAACCTCAGTGGTTTTCGCAACCGCAGGATAACGGTGCACGACGACCGGCACGGCGGTTTTTTCCGTGAGGCCGACCTTGGCCTGCGCGTCTTCGCGCGACTGCACGGACTCCCCGTTCCATTTCTTCACTTCTTCACTCTTGCGTGCGGAACGCTTCTTCGATTGCCACTTGGTTTTGTATTTCACAGCCTGCTTCTCCAGGTGGTCGAGCGCTTCGTTCACGGCGATGGTCATGTCCTTGGCTTGAGCCAGGCCGACGATCGGGCCGTTGCGCGGGCTGATGGTGATTTCAGCTTTGTGGCGATGCTTCTCGACCGCGAGAATCACCTTGGTTTCAAATCTGTCGCCCAGGATTTTGCGGATTTTTACGAGGCCGGTTTCAACTTCTTTGCGGATGGTGGAAGTTACTTCGTAGTGCCTGCCGGTGTATTCCACGTTCATGAAGCGCCTCTTTGCAAAGTTAGAAGTTAGAGGTCAGAGATGGCAATCTTAATCGCTCTTTTCTTACTTCTGCTTATTCCTTTACCCTGCGCTGGTGCGTGCTCGGGATGCGCATATCTTCCCGGTACTTGGCGACGGTGCGGCGAGTGACTTGGATGCCTTGCGACTGCAGGATGCGGGTGAGTTGCTCATCGGTCAGAGGACGGCTGGGGTCTTCTTCTTCAATCAGTTTCTTGACGCGACGTTTCAGAATCAGCAGCGAAGTGTTGCCGCCTTCGGGCCCCTGCACGCTCTCGCTGAAGAAATAACGCAACTCGAAAACGCCTTGCGGGGTGTGGGCGTATTTGCTGGCGACCGCGCGACTCACGGTCGAAGGGTGCACGCCGATCTCTTCCGCGACCTCCTTGATCATCATCGGTTTCAGATGGTCGATGCCCTTCTCAAGGAAATCATACTGCCGCGCGACGATGGAGTAGCACACCTTGGTGATGGTCTGCTTGCGCTGTTCGATGTTCTTGATCAGCTGGATCGCGCTCTTGTAACGTTCTTTCACGTAATCGCGGGTATTTTTGTCGTTGGTGTCGCGGGTTAGCAGCTTCTTATAGGCTGGGTTGAGGCGAAGCTGCGGCAGGTCGTCGTCATTCATCAGGACGAGCCACTCGTCACCGTGCTTGATGAATGCGACATCGGGCTCGATCAGGCGCGCCGTGCCTTTGTTGTATTGCAGGCCGGGCCTGGGATCGAGCGTGCGAATGTAATCGACCGCCTGCTGCACGGCATCGGCCGGGCGGGAGATGGCCTTAGCAATCTCGCGATGCTGCTTGCTCTGCAAGGCGCGCAGATGCTGATCGACAATGGAGATTGCATCCTGCAACAGCTGCGCGGTTGCGGTTCCGTTGCCATTTTTCTCGCCGAGCTTTTCTGTGACCTTGTCTCCGTTCTTATGATCTCCGTTCTTATTGAGCGCGAGTTGCTGCTGTTGACATTGCAACTGGCGGAGAAGGCATTCGCGCAGACTGCGGCAGCCTACGCCCGGAGGATCGAGCTGGCGAACCACTTCTAGCGCTTCCTGAAGGTCTGCGGCGGTAAAGTTCGATTTGTAAACGGGGCGCTGGGGCACAGATGCAGACTCGGGTGCGGGAGCGACGGTGGCTGCGCTATTTCCATTGTTGGTAATCGCAGAAGAAGGCTCGAGGGGCTCGACCGTCGAAGCGAGTTTGGCAAAAGAATTTTCGTCGATGGTATGTTCGCCCGAAGCGCCTGGCAATTCGAAAGCCGCAGACCCGATCGGATTGGACAAGTCACTTGTATTAGCCGATGCACGGAGACTCGCTTCCTCTGGCATGGCCTCATCAGACGGTGCCGCATCCGCGGTAGCTTCGTCTGAGCCTTCGTTGGGAGCCGCGCCGTCAGCGAGCTCATCGGAAGCCAACCCCAGAGCCTGCGCCTCGGTAACAATATCTCTGGCCGCGGCAGCATCGGCCTCCGGCGGCGCAGGTGGAGCGACGCCCAGCATCTCTTCGTCGCTGGCGATTAGATAGCCGTCTTCGTTTAAATTGCCGATGATCTGTTCGGCGGCCTCGCGAACTTCGGGTCGCAGGCTCAAAGCGCCGAGTTGCCAAGCCAGGTGATCGGTGAGATTGGTCGGCTTCGAAAGAAAATTTTCAAACGACGGGCGCTCAATCTCTTCCATCTCGCCACGGGTGCGGTAGCCGGGGTCGAGATAATCCTGGAAGAACGATCCGAAATCGATCTCTTCGAATGGATCTTTCTTTTCGGCCGTGATCGGGGCTTCTTCGGTGGAAGTCTTGGCGGTGGCGCGGTCGCGGTCTTCATCTTTGCGGCCTACTTCGTCGATGAGCGGAACGGATTCTTCAAGCTCTTCGAGAACCGGATTCTCGACCATCTCGGCATTAATCATGTCCTTGAGCTCGAGCTTGTTGAGCGCGAGGACAGAGACCATCTGCACCAGACCCGGGGTGAGGATCTGTCGCTGAGATAGTTTGACGCTCAGTTTGTGCTGTAAGAGGACCATGTTTCGAGTTTCAAGGTTTCAAAGTCACTAAAAACGCCCGTGCATCTCCGCGACCTGGAGCAGCCTGGCTGTGCCTTCAGCAACTTCGGTGACCAGCTTTGCCGCCCGGTCAAGCTGGCGATCATGTTTTTCGCTCTCTAGGGATAACAGCTCCAAATTGCGCGTCAGGGCTTCGAGCCGTTCGTCAATTGTCATCTCGTTCTCCCCTCTTCTCGTGTTAAGGACGATCTTGTTGGTTGCAAGTCGTTGCTGCCAGGCCTTTGATTTTGCCAACGACCAACGACTAGCGACCAACGACATTTTTCTCACACCAGCGAAAAGCTCTCCCCCAAATACACCCTTCTCACTTCCGGATCGCTGGCTAACTGCTCGGGCTGGCCGTGACGGAAAATTCTGCCGTCGTCGATAATGTAGGCGCGGTCCGTTACCGAGAGCGTCTCGCGCACGTTGTGATCCGTAATCAACACTCCAATGCCGCTGGCCCGCAGGCCACTGATGATTTTCTGCAAGTCGAGAACGGCGATGGGATCGATGCCGGAAAACGGCTCATCGAGCAAAATGAATGTCGGATTGATGCACAGGCACCGGGCAATTTCCACGCGGCGGCGCTCGCCCCCGGAGAGGGCGTAGCCCCGATTGTGCCGAATGTGCTCCAAACCAAGTTCATCGATAAACTTTTCCATCTTCTCGCGGCGCTCGTGCCACGACAGAGGCTGCGCCTCAAGCACCGCGAGAATATTTTCCTCGACGGTAAGCTTGCGAAAGACCGAAGCTTCTTGCGGGAGATAGCTGATGCCATACTGGCGCGCCCGCAGATACATGGGAACGTCAGTGATGTCCTGGCCGTCATACAGCACGCGGCCTGTATCAGGGGGGATCAAACCAACGATCGCGTAAAACGTTGTGGTCTTGCCAGCGCCGTTAGGGCCAAGTAAACCAACAACTTCACCCTGCTCGACCCGCAGGTTGACACCATTCACAACGCGGCGGCCGCGGTAAGACTTGCCAATTTCATCCGTGGCCAGAGTGCGCATCAACGTGCTCGCATTTATCGTGCCACTCGCGTTTGTGTTACCACAGGAGTGTTTGCTTCGCCTTCTACGAGAACCCTATCATCGCGTCTAAAGAAAGTCAACGAAACCCCGGTAATCTTGCCCCGTTCGGCATCAAAAATGCTGGGCGGTCCGCCGGTGAGGACGAATTTGTCATCTGCGGCCGTATAAACCAGCGAATTTCCTTCCGCGCGACGTCCCGGCTGATCGATCACAACTTTGCCTCGGGCGACCATGCGGTCCAACCGGCCAGGACTCGTAAGTGACTGATTGCTCGACGCTTGGCTTCGTGGGAGAAGATAAACATCCATCTCGGCGGAAGTCGCAGTAAAGCCAGTGCCGCGGGCTGTGACGCCACCATCGTAATGCGCAAGGCGCTTGGGATCGGAATAGGAAAACCGCGCCGCACTTATGGCGATGGGGCTGGATTCGTCGATCTTTTCATGAGATTTGGGGTTCGATTGGCGCTTGCCGCTTCGCGGCGTCGGCGTCTGACCGATCTTTGCGCCGGCGGAAGCGATCTCGGGTTTGCTCCCTGCCTTCCCCTGAACCAGTGTTGTCAAAACCGGCTGCGCCGCCGTACCTTGGGCAACCAGAGATCGCTGGTCCCGGTCGAATTCGATCGAAGGAGCCTCGATGAGGTTCGCGTCCTGCCACAACCGCGCGTTGCCCTGGTAAACCGCAACTGCTGGCGAATTGTGCGCCGTCATGGTGGCTGCGGTCACGTGAATCGGCGAGGCCGAAGCCAGCAACGCTCCGTCGGGTTGCTCCTTCAACTCGTTATAGGTGCTCTTGACCTCGCCCTCGGCGACCGCATCATCGGTGGCGCGGTTAATGCGGATCGTCCGCGCAGTTGTGACCATCCCTCCATCCGAGACACGCGGGCTTCCGGCAAGCACCAAGATCCGGTCGGCAGGAGTGTAGCGCGCCTTATCAGCCCATGCTTGGGTACGCTTTTCAGGAGGCATGCCATCGCTGTACGCTACGCTCCCCTGTTGCACGATGGATGCAATCCCTCCCTCTGGGAGGAACGCCGCATCCAGCATCTGACTCGTGCTCACGCGATCAGGTACACCGGCAGCGACATTCACAATTCTTGCGTTGGGAGCACCATGGATAGAAGTTAGCTGGCTCCTGCCCTCGGGGGTCGGAGCAAACTTCGCATCGAAGCGGCCAGCAGTAATTATGGTGCGTTGGCCAGCAGCTTGTGCGCTCGCTGGAGTTGAATTCTGCGCCGGAGATATTGTGATCTGCGCTGCGCCGGAAGTTTCGGCGCGGTTGAGACGACGTCCATCCGCAATAAAGAAATCCACGATCGGTGCTTTGAGGTCGAAATCCTGTGGCGTTGAACTCTCGACCGCCGAGGCCCGAGCTTTCGATCCGTCAACCGCGGACTGGGTCGTGCTTGCGGCATGCTGGGCCAACCGAACTCCATCCGTGGCATGCACCTTCTGCAGCTGGTTCTGGCCGCGAAAGTCCAGAACCGCGCGGCCGGCATCGCCCTGCATGGGCTGAGATCCGCTGCGCTCGGCGTGGACATTGCCGGTCAGCGTTGCCGTGCGCAGCAGATTTTGTTTGTCCGTTAGTAAAAGCTCAGCTTCATCGGCATGGGCACGCATCTGGTCGGCAACTCCGGCCGCCGATATAGCGTTCACGTTCCCACTCGCCAGTACCCGTTCGACCTGATTGTCTGCGGTAAGAAAGAACGTCGCCTGCTCCGCTTGCAGCATCCCGCCCTGCCGATCGAGGCGCGGATTCTCCAGCACGACTTCACGCGGCTCGCGCGTAATTCTGCCGTGGCTGGCGAATAACGTGGCCGCATGCTCTCCACTCAACGTCACATGAATTTGTGACGATAGCGTGAGCGTGTTGCTCTTGGCGGTATACTGCACGCCGACCGCCCAGCCGCTGGCTTGCGGCGTGCTGAAATCAACGCGCGCATCGGTCGAGGCATTACCGCTGTTTTGATTGAAAACGAGATCGCTGGTTTTCAGGTGGATGGGATTCTTGAGCTCCTTCGGAGTCGCCTGATCGGGTGAACTCACCCCCGATGGGTTCGCTTCCAGATCGATCTGCACATCCCCGCGCGCCGTAACGTCGCCCGATTTCTGGTCGTAGGTAAAGTCATCACCGTAAATCTGATCAAAGCGCGACGTATCGCGGCCGTAAAGAACGATGCTGACATCGTGCAGTTCAGCGTGGCCGTTGAGCTTGAACTCCTTCACGCTCTTGGCCCGGATGGAAAAAACCGTGCGGCCCGCTTCCGACTTCGAAAACTGAAAGCCACTCGCCGTCTGCTTGATGTCGATGCCAATCTTGCCGGGGAATGCCTTGAGGGCGCTAAGCTGCCGCAGGCGAGCATAGAGATACATGCCCGCGATGACCGCAATGAACAGCACGGCGATGACAACCAACCAGCGTCGCAGGCGGTAGATGGGAAGGGGCATCCTCGCTTCAGTCTAATCCAAACGAACCCGGCGATTCGCGCTCGAACTGTCATCCAGAGCGGAGTCGAAGGATCCCTATGATTGCCAGAAGCTTTCGTCGGGCTGCGCCGGAGTACTGTGGGTTCTAGCGGGGAGACTCGCTCGAGTTCAACCCCTGTTCGAATTTTCCGATCCGGAAACCACGAAATCCTTCAGCCCCAATTCCAGTCCGCCGAAGTCGGGATGGTCGTTGTGGCCGATGGTGAAGGCGATATCGATGGCGTCGCCAACCAGGAGCGGGGATTGCTGCAGGCGTTCCGCCATATGCCAGCCGAGAGCGCTAAACACAGGTCTCAGTTTTTGGTTCTCAGTTTTCAGTCGAACATTCGTGGCTTCGGTTTTCTGTGCGCGGGTGATGACAGCGCCATCGGGATGGCAGCGCGGAGTTGCAAGGATGGCCGCCGCCGAGAACTCTGGCTGCTCCGCCTCAGAAAATATTGGGTCGCCATTTTTTTCACGCGACTTCAGCTTCAGCTTGATGTGTTTGTCTTTCAGGATTTTTGGGGGTGCGATGAGAGACACACCGCGAGCACAAAATGCGGGCTCGTGATTTCCTGCTCCGTACGGTTCGAGTTGATACAGCATTTGAAAAAGTGCGGGAGTGATTTCGTCAAGATCGAGTTCCGCTTCCACGCTTAACACGGGGTCGAAATCCGCAAGAGTAAGCCGGGAGCGCGCGAATGAATCGAGTTCCATGCGAAGTCGGGCGACGTTGGCCGATGGCATGGAGAAACCGCAGGCGTGAGAATGTCCGCCGTAGCGGGTAAAAAGATTGCCGCTCGATTCGACTGCATCGAGCAAATGGAAAGCGCGAATCGAGCGGCCGGAGCCGAAGGCCTCCTCGCCATCGCGCGAGATGACAATAGCCGGTCGGTGATAGCGTTCGACGACGCGTGTAGCCGCAATGCCGATCACGCCGCGATGCCATCCCTCGCCATCGACCACGATGCAATACGCCTCGCAGAGCGCCGGATCACCACTGACGCGCTCTTCGATGGAGCGCAGAATTCGCCGCTCCTCTTCCTGGCGCTCGGCGTTGAGGCGATCAAGTTTGCCGGCAAGCAGCCGGGCTTGATCGGCATCTTTCACGCTGAATAAATCGATCACATCGCGGGCAATGTCCATGCGTCCGGCGGCATTAATGCGCGGCGCGATGCGGAACGCAACTTCAGTCGAGTTCGGCGGTCGCTTCGTGGAAATCTGCGCGACTTCAAGCAGTGCCTTCAGCCCGGGATTCACCGCACGGCGAAGTTGATCCAGGCCGAGCTTGGCGAACACACGATTCTCGCCGGTTAGCGGCACGGAATCGGCAATGGTTGCGATGGCGACCACTTTCATGAACGACAACAGCATTCGCGTCTGATCTTTTGCGTCGAGCCTCCGCTGCATCAATCCCTGCGCGACTTTGAACGCCACTCCCGCACCGCAAAGCTGCTTATACGGATAAACGCACCCTGCCTGATTCGGATTGACCACCGTCAAAGCCTTCGGCACGCCGTCTGGCCCCGGCAAGTGATGATCGGTCACGATGAGGTCCACGCCGAGGCGTTGCGCGGTTTCGGCTGGGGCGAAGGCGCGAATGCCCATGTCGACGCTGATGATCAGTCGAATTCCGGCAGCCGCGGCGCTCTCAATCACATCGTCGCGCAGATCGTAACCTTCACGAATGCGGTGGGGAACATGAAAGTCCGCGGTGCCGCCGCAGAGTTCAACCGCGGTCTTCAGAATGATGATTGCCATCGTGCCATCCACGTCGTAGTCGCCGTAGATCAGCATGGGCTCTTTCCGTTCGATGGCCGCGTCAAGGCGGTCGACGGCGGCGCGCAGGCCAGCCATCTGCTCGGGTGCATGAAGGTGGTCGAGAGAAGGAGCAAGAAAGCGCGCTGCGGATTCTGGGTCGGCCATATCGCGCCGGATCAGCAACCCCGCCAGCGTGTCAAAGTGACTGCGACCTGCGCCATTGGCTGATGCGCGGCTATTAAAATTGAAGGGTAATCCGGGAAAGTCGCACAGGGCCGCCGCCAAAGTTCGCGACCGAACTGTATCTTGCGCCGCCAGTTCCCACCGCACCACTAACTCTCTTCGTCCTGATCGTCGATGGGGATGCCGCCGAAATCTTCCGACATCTCCAGCAAATGCTGATAGCGGTCATACCACTCGGTGCTGGTTTCGCACAGAAACATCGATCCCTGATAAGCCCAGCCCAGCTGCAGGAATCCGACTTTGCCAATGTGCGCCCGCAACCAGCGCGCATCCTCCACGTCATCGCCGTCGGTGAATTCGGAGTGGGAAAGCCGCTGCACCAACTCGTCGAGTTCCTCGCGCTCCAACTTCCAGGAATGCATGGTGAGAAACGCCGTACCAGCGCTCTTCGCCAGCTCAACAAAATCCTTCCAGCCGTCGGGATTCGTTCCCATCTCCCACATGACACACTGCACCTCGTCGTAATCCACGTAGCCGTGGAAACGGCTCATGCCATGGCCTTCGATGAAGGCAATCATGTCATCTTTAACGGTGGATAAATCGTCTGGGGTGGGTGACATAGTGGACTTTGCTTACGATTGATTATTGTATGCCGATTGGGCATGAAGGTGCCAGCGTGAGCAACATAACGCGACAAGGATGCCGCGCCTGTCGTACTTTGACGGGCGACGTCCATTTTCTTAGTCTTGCGGCGTCCGGCGTCCACTCGCTCGAAATCCCGTGTTACACTTTATGATTCAAATACAAAGCCCCTGCTGATACAGGACATTCTATCCGCACATGCTTCTTTCCAAGGAATATGTGGGCTACCTGGCCCGCGAAGTTACCAAGAAATTAATTGCGGGCAAGGCCATCGAAACCACGGCCGTGCCTAAAGTCACCGAGCGCGTGCATGCGGCGCTGCTCGAGGAAATGACGCTCGAAGACCGCATCAACGACGAAGTGCGCGTGATCCTCGAAGCTTATTCCGAAGAGATGAACAAGACCGGCGCCAACTACCAGGAGATGTTTCGTAAAGTGAAGAGCGAACTGGTGCGCAAATACAAGGCGGTGCTGTGAGACTGAGCCGCGACAAAGTGAACGTGCTGGCGCGGGCGGTCGCTGACGCCCTCAAAGCGATGGACGAAGTGGATTTCATCGAAGACCCCAACACCATCCGCCAGGAAACCCGCAAGATTCTCGAAGATTTGCTCAACCATGAAGAGCGGATCGACCAAGCCGCGCGGCAGAAAATCGAAAGCCAGAAGCGCACCATTCTTGAAGGCTCGCAGGAGTGGGACATCCTCTACCGCAAGTATTACAACGAGGAAGTAAAGAAGCTCGGGATATAGTCGCCTGCGGTCTCGCCTTAATCGCCAATACCAGTAAGCGCCACAGTTTGCTTTCCGCCACCGCCGTTGTCTTGGACGAAGAGCGTGCCGACGAGAGGGCCGGTCTTCGTCGGCATAAAGGTGACGCTGACGGTACAGGCTGCTCCCGGTTTGAGCTGCGCACCGCAGTTCTTGGTTTCGGAGAAGCTGGTGTTGCGGAAGCCAAGGCTGATACTGCTGAAAGTAATGGCTGAGCTGCCTGTGTTGGTTATGGTCACAGGCAGCGGCGCGCTCCTGGTACCCTTTTTCTGGTCGCCGAAGTTCAGAGTTTGCGGCGAAAGCTGGACTACCGTGCCTGCGCCGGAAAGTTCAATCGCCTGGGGTTTCGACGACGCGCTGTCGTTCAGGGTGATCAGGCCGTTGAACGTTCCCTGTGCGGTGGGCTTGAAGGTGACGGTGAGATCGCAGGTTGCAGCCGGGGCCAAGCTCTTGCCGCAGGTATTGCTCTGCTGGAACGGCCCGCGGGCGGAGATGGAAGCGATGGTCAGCGCCTTCTTGCCGGTATTCGTAAGGGCTACAGTTTGCGAGGCGCTGGTGGTGTTGAGCAGTTGCGCGGCAAATGCCAGCGGAGTCGTGGGCGAGAAGCTAGCCACGCCCGTGTTGAGCAGGACGACGACATCGTCAGACCCGCGATCGGCGACCACCAAGTCGGGCTCCATGTCGCCGTTGAAATCGCCCACCGCAACGAAATTGCCCTCATTGACTGCGGGATAGAAAACACCAGCCTGGAAAGTGCCATTGCCATTGCCCAGAAACACGCTGGCGCCTCCCGGAGAATGGGCGGTGCCGAAATTTGCGGCAACCAGGTCGAGTTTGCCGTCGCCGTTGAGATCGGCCGCCGTGACCCAAACCGGAAAGAGCGTCGCGTAGTCGACTGCAGGCTGGAAGGTGCCATCGCCATTGCCTAGCCACACACTGATCCCTGTGTCGGAGTTGGCGACGGCGAAATCTTGCTTGCCATCTCCCCTGAAATCCCCTACGGCGATGGATGCAGGCGAACTCTCGCCGGGATAACTTGCCCCTTGGCGAAAGGTTCCGTCACCGTTGCCGAGCAAGATATTTAGATACCTCTGGGTACCAACCTCGCCGGCAGTGGCTAGGTCCAGCCTGCCATCGTGGTTGAAGTCGCCGACGCCGACGGTGTAAACCGCGAATGTAGGTGCGGTAATCACGGGGTTCTGAAAGGTCCCGTCGCCATTGCCGAAAAGCACGCTGATACATTTGCACGGGTTCGCTTTCGAGAAGGCGAGCAGATCAAGCTTGCCATCGCCGTTGAAGTCGGCCGCCGTGACAAAGTCCGGAGATGACACTGGCGGGCTTTGCATAGCTGGCTGAAAGGTTCCATCTCCGTTTCCAATCAGGATACTTAAGTAATCGCTCAGGGAGTTCGCCACCGCAAGATCCAAATTCCCATCGTTGTTAAAATCCCCCGCCACGATGGAGAAGGGTTGGTCGCCGACCGCATATTGTACGGGAGGCTGGAAAGTCCCATCGCCGTTTCCCAGCAGAATCGACACCCCGCTCCCAGCACAGCAGTAAGTGACGACAGCGAGGTCCAGTTTGCCGTCGTGGTTGAAATCCCCCACTGCAGCGGAGTATGCGAACGATCCGGGTAGAGCTACGAAGCTACCTCGGGTTTCAAACTGCGCGACCGCCGCTTGGGCCGCTAGTAAGAGGCATGCCAGGGCGGTCAGACTTCGCGAGGTTCCCTTGAGAGATCTCATGTCGTTGGTGCGCCCAGGGGGCTGGCGCTGAGGCGGCGATGGGCTCAGATACCTTACCACTGTTCGCCCCGGGAAACCAGCGTTTCTGAAACCGGCAAATCAATGAGACCACAGGATGGGCGCGGCTTTGAGGAGATCATTGCCGCTCAGCAGTCTCATCGGAATCGGAGTCTACAAGCCACCCGCGGTTGCCTGAATCACCAGAATTCCTCCGATGAAGGCCAGTCCGATGTAAATGTACTTTAGAAAATTGTCGCCATGGATGCGATGATTGATGAATCGGCCAAGGAATATCCCCGCGAGCGTGACCGGCAGGGAAAGTAAGTAATAACGAGTTACGGCAGGAGTCCAGAGGCCGGCCAGGAAATAGCCGACCATGCCGATGAGGCTCGCGGGCAGAAAATATCCTTGTAGCGTAGCGCGGAAATGCTGCGCCGACCAGCGGCGCATCGCTCCGTAAATCACTAGCGGCGGACCGTTCATGCCATAAGCGCCGCCGAGCACGCCCGCGCAGAATCCGCATGCCAGGAGCCATGCACGATTGTCGCGCTTCAGTTCGAGCGGTGCGCGACCCACTAAAGAATAAATCGAGAACCCGAGGATGATGACTCCCAGCGCGCCTTTCACGATACTCTGATGACTGCTCGTCAGAAGCAAAAGCCCCAGTGGAATGCCGAAGAGAGTGGAGAATACGAGCCAGCCTGTACTGTGCAGGTGGATGTGCTTCCAGTCCTGAACAACAACGATGCCCGCGACCGTAATCGACACCAGCACCGCCAACGGCGCGGCGACCTCCAGCGGAATGCAGAACGCGAGCAGCGGAACCGCGACCAGGGCCTCGCCAAAGCCGAATGCCGATCGAATCAGCGTGGCGATGAATACGATCAATAAAACAAGAAAAGTAGTTGTGCTGATTGCGATCTCCCGCGGCGAAATTCGTCAACGATTCTCTCATGTTCACGAGGTCTGGCATGGGAGAAGGTACACGTGAGGTGTTACCCACCGATCAACTAGAAAGCGACTCTCTGGCCATTTGAAGTTTGTGTAGTAGCTGCCCCGCTCGGTCGCTGTCGATTTCGCCGCGCAGAAGGCGCTGGATGACCTGCGCTAAGGCCTTCTGTACGGATTTTGGATCGTCCAGCGCTACGCGTTCGAACCAGCGTTGGCGGGCGCGTTCGGCAATTCTTTTGGCGTTGCGCTTGTGCTCGCCATGATGAAAATCGCAGAGGCGCAGCCTGTGGCGGGCTGGGCGCTGGCAGCTGGTGCCGTCTTCCCTCCGGTGTTGGCATTTGGGTGCGTCGATGATGGGCATCGGGGCTTTTGTGTGCCTCTGGGTTGAGGGCTACCCCCCTCCCCCTGCTTTTTACAAATTATTCAGAATCAGTGGCTTCGTGGGTTTTCGGCGGCAATGCCTCGCGGATAAAGGGTTTAAGTCTTACTCTCATAGAACGGGTCGCATGCAACCTGAGTCTGTTTTCGCGCACGTTTCATGATGTTCGAGATTGCGGAGGTACGCAAGTGGAGATGTCACATGGTGGGCGTGGAAATCTTACGTTTTGCGGCGCGGGTCGCATGAACATTGCCCCGTTCTAGTCAATGGGACTCGAGAAGCAGCGTCACATCAGCAAAATCTCGTGATCCCGATCGGCATCGAGGCCCACCCGTGAAAGTGCCGCGGGTGGGGCATCCAGCATCCAGTTCGTGCAAGCCTTGTCAGAAAAATGGTTGGCTGCGCCAGCCCCCTCAGGGCAGGCCTTTCCAATTGAAGGAAAGCTGGGGCAGCCTCAGTTGAGGCAGCGCTAGCAAAGCTGGGCCAGCCCCCAATCGTATTATTGCGGTCAAGGTTAGTCGTTACAGCCGCAGCCCGGAAGAAGTATTGATTCCCGGAATGTTCGCTGCGGCAATTCCTTTTACGGACGCGATAGACTACCTCGGGGATTTGGTATTACACAGTTGCGACCTTCTCACAGACGTAGCCGGGTTCGCGCTTGATATGTTTTTCTAGGGGGCGGTTAGTTCATCCTTTCACGCCCTGTTTTTCTCTGCAGTTCTAAAACTGTGGATGACCTGTCCTTGCGTTTTGTGGGGGCTGGCTGTGATCCCTCAAGACGTTGTACCTATCGAAACCAGGTTGATTGGACTTGGTTTGACACCGAGCCGTGCAAAAGACGGCACGATAAGTCCGCGCCTTGCAAATCGATACAGCCGATTTGCACTTTCACACCGCTCTGCGGCTACGGTGTTCCTAGAGTCCAAGAAGGGGAACAACGTGTTGAAAGATCACAGCTGGCCCAGCCCTACTCTAAGACGACACAGGATACCCCACCCGTGGCAGTTTCACGGGTGGGCTGCGGCGAACCCTCCCTGGCATATTCATCGTTACACTTAAATCGTCGCGTTCCTGTTACATCGTTTCCATGCCGACAAACCTGCGCCGCTACTACGGCTTTTAGAGCTTCACATCCGCAAAATCTCCCGATCCCCATCGGCATCGCCGCCCACCCGTGAAACTACCACGGGTGGGGCATCCGGTTCGCCTAGCTCGGACGAAATGTGTCGGATGTGCCAGCCCCCCACCATCTGTTAGATGTGCGAGACGATGAGCAATCCGCCTGCAATTGTGATCGCGTCTTCTGCAATTGCTGCAACGAGGTCCGGCACGTGTGCCCTCAACACTACCGCATGCCGGATGTGATATCCGGCAAACGCCCCAGCGATTGCGCCGATTGAGGCGATCACTCCCGCCAAAGGCAAGGACAAAGACAAAGGCCCCGATATTCCAACCCCGGTAGCCAGGGCCAGACCACTTGCCCCTCCAAGGACAATCCGCGCGGTCAGGCCCACAGCTGCTGTGCGCGCCGGGGTGTTGGGGAGCTTGTCCAGGACCAGCTCGATAATGGCCAGCAGCGTGAACACGATTAGCGTAGACCGATGATCAATAAAGGCAAATTTCGTTCCGGCGAAATGCAACCAGCCGAGATGCGCCGCCCAACACACGATTGCAGGAGCGGTCATGGAGCGTAAACCATCTACAAAACCAAGTAGAAAAGATAGGAGGAACGCCATTATCGCTTGTCCTTACAGCAGCTGATGTTGGATCGCTCAGTGTTGCCGGATGAGACGCTCGCTAATCATAACTGACGGGGGCTGGCTCAGCCGCACTCTAACACGATACGAGATGCCCCACCCTTCGGCTCCGCTCAGGGCAGGCTCCGTGAAACCGCCACGGGTGGGGCATCCTGTTCACGCCAGGTCGGACGAAAATGCGTCGGCTGGGCCAGCCCCTCGAAGAAGCTTTTGGATTTACGGTCTTTCATTGACGCGCCCTGCGTCTGGCCCTAAGATTTCAGCCCAATGGCCAGCCATTCCTCGGGAAGAATTGCGGATTCTCAGCGCAAGACTCTATTGCTGCTGTGTACCGCTGAATTATTCGCCATGACGCCGTGGTTCGCTGGATCTACGGTGGTCTCTCAACTCCAGTCGGCTTGGCATGCCGATCGAGCCACGGCGGCTTGGGTGACCATCGCGGTGCAACTCGGATTCGTAGTGGGAGCCCTCCTCTCGGCCACTCTGAACCTCCCCGATGTTTTCAGCGCGCCTCGCATCTTCGCCGTGGCAAGCCTGATGGCTGCGCTGGCGAATGCCCTCTTTGCCTGGGTTGCGGCGGACCATATGCGAACCGGCATCGTCCTGCGTTTTGCGACCGGAATGCTTCTGGCAGGCGTTTATCCCACCGGCATGAAGATCATGGCGAGTTGGTATCGCAACGGCCGTGGATTTGCCCTCGGCGCTCTGGTAGGCGCCTTGACCATAGGGTCCGCTTTGCCGCACGCCTTATACGCCACCGGCCAGCTTCCATGGCGAGGGATAATCTTTTCGGCGTCGGTGCTTACGCTGATTGCTTCCGTGATCGTTTGGGCTTTTGTGAGAGAAGGTCCATATCTGCTTCCGAACCCTCCTTTCAATCTTTCGCAAGTTGGAGAAATTGTTCGCAACCGGCGTTTGCGCCTGGCAAATCTGGGCTACCTGGGACACATGTGGGAGCTGTACTCCATGTGGACTTGGATTGCCGTGATTTTCGCCGTTCCATCGGCGCAATCCGTCAGCCGTCAGTGGCGTGAGGCGGCCAGTTTTTGTGCCATTGCGGCCGGCGCTATAGGGTGCATTGCAGCAGGAATTTTCGCGGACAGGATTGGAGACACTCTTCAAGCTGCGGACAATTCGTCTCGCATTGCGGCCCGGGCCCGTGTGACCATCATTTGTATGACGGCGAGCGGAACTTGTTGCCTGCTCGCTGCCGGATTGATTCGGCACTTCACCGCGCTGGTCGCGGTCTCCATGATTTGGGGTGTTGCGATCGTTGCCGATTCCGCCCAGTTCTCTGCCGTCGTGAGCGAAGTTTCCGATCAGCGATATGTGGGCACTGCGCTCACGTTGCAAACCGCGTTGGGGTTCTTGCTGACCACATTCTCGATCCGCGCCTGTTCCTCCATCGCCGCCCGCTGGGGATGGTCCTGGGCGATCGTCTCTCTCGCCGTGGGACCTTTTCTCGGCTGTCTGGCCATGTGGCGCTTGCGGCGCTGTTCGGCTTCAGTCACTCATGGTTGAAAGCAGACTGAGATTTATTCCCCCACCAGCCACTCCAATCCCTCTTCCTTCGATTTGAAGGTGGCAGTCTCTCGCCAGGAAAAAAATGAGAAGTTTTCGACGATGGTGCGCGGAATGTGCTCCGTGCCCAGCCAAACCGCTTTTTTCACGAACGGGCGGTCGAGCGCGAAGGGACGGGGTACCTACAATTGTGGTAACTTCGGCAATTCAAAGGCTGGGCCACCCGCCAAACCGGTGTTAAAGGAGACGCTATGAGAAAGATCAGGATCATCGAACATATCTCGCTGGACGGCGTGATTCAGGCTCCCGGCGGGCCGAACGAAGACCCACCCTATCCCTATGGTGGATGGTCGGTGCCGCATGCCGACCCGGAGGGAGGGGCGGCCATCGCCGCGGCACACGGCGAGGCTTTCGATCTGCTGCTGGGCCGCCGAACTTACGATATCTTTGCCGGCTTTTGGCCGAAAGCACCGAAGAGTCCGATGGCGGACAGTCTGAACGCGGCGACGAAATACGTCGCGACCCACAGGTCGAAGAGTCTTGCATGGGGACCGGCCGAGGACCTTGGACCGGACATCGTTGAGGGCATTCGCCGCGTCAAGGCGAAGAACGGGCCGCAGCTGATCGTGTGGGGTAGCTCGACGCTGACGCCGGTGCTACTCGAACACGGGCTGGCGGATGAGGTCTTGCTGCTCGTCTTTCCGGTTCTGTTAGGCATTGGCAAACGTATCTTTTCGGAGGGAACCCCGCCGCGCGAACTCGCGCTCGTCAGCACGAAGGCTGTGGGCTCGGGCGTCATCATCAGCACCTACAAGCCCAGCGGTCCTTTGCGGACCGGCTCCTACGACGACTCGGGGGAGTGAGCCGACGTGAACCTTATCTGATCGGCCAACCGACCGTAAACAGGAGATATTTGTGACCAACCCTGTGTTCCCTGGTCGAAGTTTCTTCCACGGCACCAAGGCCAACTTGAAACAAGGAGATCTCATCAAGCCAGGATACAACTCCAACTACGGGGGAAGGGCGTTGGCTACTTATGTCTATCTGTCAGGTACTTTGAATGCGGCGATCTGGGGAGCCGAGTTGGCCTTCGGCGAGGAACCCGGCAGAATCTACGTTGTGGAGGCGACCGGCCCTATTGAAGATGATCCCAATCTGACTGACAAGAAGTACCCAGGCAATCCGACGTTGTCCTATCGCTCCAAAGACCCGCTTCGGGTGATAGGAGAGGTCATCGACTGGCAAGGCCACTCCGCCGATGAACTCAACAACATGAAAGCTAACGTTGAACGATTAAGGCAGCGTGGTGTTGATGCCATCGAAGACTAGATGATTGCCGCGGATGCGACGTGCGGAGCTTCACATCCGCAAAATCTCCTGATCCCATCGGCATCGCGGCCCACCCTTCGGCTCCGCTCAGGGCAGGCTCCGTGAAACAGCCACGGGTGGGGCATCCAGCGAACTGAGATTTATTCGTCTACCAGCCACTCCAACGCCTCTTCCCTCGACTTGAAGGTGGCAGTCTCTCGCCAGGAAAAAAACGAGAAGTTATCGACGATGGCGCGCGGAATGTGCTCCGTGCCCAGCCAAGCCGCTTTTTTCACGAACGGGCGGTCGAGTGCAAGCACTTCTTTGATCTTCATCTCCACCTTATGATTAATTTCGGCGCCTTCGTAATCGGCCAGCACTAACACTGATTTCGGGCTGTGCTGCGCTACAGTATTCCGAACCTGCGTAAGCAAAGGAAGCATCTGTGGAGCTGTTGCCAGCGAAAAATCCAAAAGCAAGACGTGCTTGCCCTTGTGCTCGATGAATCGTATCCGTCCGTTCGGAGCACAGTCTGGTTTCAGAGCGGGCTTTGCCATTCAATCGATATCGGCTGTTTTCCGCGGAGACTTTAGGCAATCCTGCCTTCACGCGCTCGGGGGCTGGCCCAGCCGCACTCTAACACGACATGGGATGCCCTACCCGTGGCAGTTTCACGAGTCGCTGCTGCGAACTCGTCCTGCATGTTCATTAGGGCACAGCTAAATCGTCGCGTTCCCGTTACACCAGCTGCAAGGCCGAACTGAAGGGCGAGGTCAGTCAACCTGCCGGGCACGCGGACAACCCAGGCAGGCATCGTATTTGACGTAACGAAGGAACCGCGCTCGTCCTCGGCCTTTCCAATACGGCGCGTCATAATCGGCAATGCCCGGGCCCGTGGTCATGAGGCTGAAGAAAACGTGTCGCGAAGGCCGGATGACAATTCCCACATGCCCGCGCCACACCACCAGATCGCCCGGCTGTGGCTGCGGCACTCGTTGAAACCCTTCGACTCCAAGATAGAGATCGCTGGAGCTGGCATAGGAATATCGGAAGCCGGCTTTCTCGTAGATAGCATGAACCAGGTGCGAACAATCGCTCGCCGAATGTTGACGCACTTTGGGGTCGAGCGCGGCGGCGATCACCGACAAACGATCATCCTGGCTCAGCGTGCGATCAGCCTGTGGCTTGTAACTCCCAGAGCCTGGACGCACGGCGGTGGAGGCATTGCTCTTGTTCGTTGCAGGTTCTGCGCCAGCCCTCGCCAGACTCGAGCAAGCCCGCAAATTAGGACCGCGGTTGTGCCGGTTTTTGTCCAAATCGGCATGGACCAAGTTTGATGCCGAGTTCGACTCCAGAGTAGGTTACCTTTGTGCAGGAACGCATAACGAATGGAGCTCTCCTCTCGCTTTAGACCTTCGCTTTAAACCTTTCACAGCCCCTCTGTTACATCTAGCCTGGTGGGGGACGGCCCGGCTGTACTCAAACACGACACAGGATGCCCCACCCGTGGCAGTTTCACGGGTGGGCTGCGGCGAACTCTTCCTGCATGTCCATCGGTCACAGCTAAATCCTAGCGTTCCTGTTACATCGTTCCAATGCCGACAAACCTGCACCGCTACTACGGCTCTGGATACTCCCACTCTATTACGACAAGTTGCTATCACCGCCGTCCCCTTCAAACGCGCCTTGGAGTACACCCGTCGTCGTGGGACACATTGCAACGCCGCTTCTACGATTTTGTTGTGTTTACCGAGAAGAAACGCGTGGAAAAGCTGCGCTACATGCATTGCAATCCCGTTCAGCGGGGCCTAGTTCTGAAGCCGAGGAGTGGTTATGGAGCAGCTTCCGACATTACGCCTATGGCGAACGCGGCCCGGTTCTAGTCAATGAGGCCCGAAAATCGGAGCTTCACATCCGCAAATTTCCTGAGCCGGTCGGCATCGCGGCCCACCCGTGAAACTGCCACGGGTGGGGCATCCAGAGTTAGAAATCAGGGCATTGCGCTCGTTGACTCAGCGACCGGAGTATTCTCTGGCGGGTTTTCTCTGCCCCTCCGGCACCCATCCGCTAAGAAGCCTTAGCCAAAAGCGATCTAATTTCGGTTTCCAGTTCTATGGGATCAGGATGGAGGCTCACTGAATAGAGCCAGCCTTTTGCCGTTCCTATGTCGACGACGGGTTGCTCGCTTTTACGGCCTAGCCTGGCTCGGATGTCTCTAATTCCCGCAATGGGTTGCCTCCACTGAACGAGTGTTCCTCCCTTGCGGGTAATTGCATCGTCCAGCACACAGAAGAGACTTCTGCTAGTTGACACTAGCCACGTTCTCTGCTTTTTCGTCCTAAACAGTAGCAACGTTTCTCGGACTTCTTCGTCAGGCTGTAAGAGCCCTGAGCCGCGAATTAACTGCTTGAGACCATCAATGGTGAAGAAACCATCCACGTCAATGTTCTTGATCTCAACGCTGGTGGTAGGCGGTAAGGTAGTAGCAGAAGAGCTTTGCTGTTGGAATTCGCCTTCGAACCCAGCGACCTTTAACTTGGATAGACGACGAAAAACTTCCTCTAGAACACCCCGATAAGACCAAAGAAAATAGACAATTAAAAGTTGCCAAATTAACGTCGAAACGAAAGTCAGCCAAGCGGAGGTCTTGCTTGGGGATTCTTGCAAAAGAGCGCTGAGTATGAGGTAGGACCCCATGAGTGCTTAACCAACTCCGGAATTTAGCTCAAGCCTACTTGTTTCCGAAACGATTTAGAAGATAGTTGATGTTAGCAGGCAATTTCACCACTGAGCGGGCACATCTGATGCTCGACTATGCGCTAACGCCCGTCCTCGCGGAAGTCCCTCGATCGACAACCACTGCCGTTCCCTCGCCCTGCCATTTCCGCGCCAGCCCCTCCATCTGGGCCAGTACCTTCTCGATGTCCTTCATTCTCTCCGTAATGCCGTAGGTCACGGCCGGCGGGATGGTCTGTTCATAGTGCCGGAAGACAAATCCAGCGCCTTCGAGGGTGCGCAGCCGTTCTGTCAGCACGCGCGCGGAGATGCCATCGATTTGCTTCCGGAGCACGCCGAAGCGCAGCGGCCCCTGGTGGTTCAATGCCCACAAGATGTGAAGCGTCCAGGGACGCGTAAGGAGTTCGAGCATTCCTCCAATTGCGCAGCCGGAAGGAGTTGGTGGAGTTCGTCGTTTCCCGCTCATATAGTTACTAGGTTACTCTGAAGTTCTTAATATGTAAAGTATTTCAAGTTATTTATTGTAACCTATATCAAACAACCTTCATCCAAAGCAACTGTGCGGCAGAAGGGCATCCTGTCCTTCGCCAAGCCAGAATTTCTCAGTAACGAAGGAGAAGTAAAATGTCAGCCAGCAACTCAGTGGTTCTCAACCGATCGCAGTCCGCTGTCGTTTCATCCGCGGCCTCGGGATCTATCGCCCTGTTAGGTCGCATCTTGTTTGGGCTCATTTTCGTAATGTCGGGCCCGCGGCACTTCATGAGCCAGACCATTGCCTACGCGGCATCGCAAGGCGTGCCCATGGCTTCGATCGCCGTGCCGTTTTCCGGCGTGCTTGCCTTTCTCGGAGGTCTTTCGATCCTGTTGGGTTACCACGCGAAGATCGGCGCATGGATGATCGCGCTGTTTCTAATCGGCGTCACACCCATGATGCACAATTTTTGGACCGTCACCGATCCCATGATGTACCAGATGCAGTTCGTCATGTTCATGAAGAATGTATCGATGCTGGGCGCGGCGCTCTTCTTCACACAGGTGGGTTCGGGACCGTGGAGCCTAGACTCGCGCTCAAAATGATTTCGTGATTTGTCGTCCGAAGTTTTCATCGCAGTCAATCCCAAACGTTACGCAGTCAATGCCAAACTTTAAGAGGAGAAAATATGCCGGATCCAACCATTCAAGTTCTGTCCAAAGGTCCATATCTTGTCGCTGGAAAATTCACTCTCACCGATGCCAGCGGCAACAAAATTGAAGCGGGAGAAAAAATAGCTCTCTGCCGCTGCGGCGCTTCCACCAACAAGCCGTTCTGTGATGGAACGCACAGCAAAGTAGGATTTGAGGCCGCTGCCGCAGCCGTTCCCGGGAGTGCCGAATAGTCGAGCTCAGCGACCACCGTTGTGTGAAACAAAAGCCGCCCTTTTAGGCGGCTTTCAAATACAAAACTAAACTGGCTCCTATGCCGCGTTCTCCGCTGCTGCGGGCGGTTGGAACGGCTCATCGTAGCTGCCGCCATAGATCGAAGGCACCTTCGATCCCATGGGCCGCAGGTACGTTGCCAGCTCACCGCGATGGTGAATGCTGTGATTGTTGAGGAAGCCCAGATACAGAACCGCGGGCAGGTTGAAGATGCCGAAAAACTCGACGGGCGTCAGCAACTGCTCCGGCGTCATGGCCGCGATGCGTGCCACGCCGCTCTTTATCTTCTGGTCGTACCAGGCCACGACCTCGGCCGAAGTCTCCGGCTTGTGCTCCGGATTTTCCATGTTGAATTTCAAGTCCGCAATTCCGTCCAGGAATTGAATGTCGGAGTTTGCGATGTGCCACGCCAGCTCTTTCGCGGTCCGCGCCTGCGGATCGGGTTTGTAACTGGAGGCCGCGTCGGGCACGGCCGCAATCACTTTCTTAGTGATTTCTGCTTCGCGCGCGATGCCGTCCAGCATCATGGCGCGGTAGCCTAAAGCGAATTCTGAAGTGAAACCTTGTGGAGCGGACATATTTCCTCCTCGTCAGGGTGTTATGTTTCGTTTGTGTGCGAAAAGCCGAATGGGGCGCCGCACGCGCCCCAGGCTCAGTTACGAATCGAAGGGATTATACGCCTACCGGCTGTTTGCTGCTCACCGGCACTGGAGTGAACCAGCCGTGCCGGTCGTTCTTTTCGCCGTGCACGATGGCGTAGAACTCCTTCTGAATTGCTTTGGTGATGGGGCCCATCCCGCCGTTGCCCACCGTGATCTTGTCGACCGAGTGAATAGGGGTGACCTCGGCGGCCGTGCCGGTGAAGAACGCTTCATCGGCGAGGTAGAGCATCTCACGCGGAATCGCCTGTTCGACGACTGGAATGTTTAGATCGCGCGCAATCTGCAGCACCGAGTCGCGCGTAATGCCGAGAAGGGGTGAGTTGCTCAGCGGCGGCGTAATCAGCTTGTCATGGTGCACGATGAAAACATTCTCACCGGAGCCTTCGCTCACAAAGCCATTGATGTCGAGTGCAATGCCTTCCGTGTAGCCGTTGACGATCGCTTCCATCTTCATGAGCTGCGAGTTCATATAATTCCCGCCCGCCTTCGCCATCGCCGGCAGCGTGTTCGGAGCAATGCGCGTCCAAGAAGAAACGCAAACGTCGCAGACCGCGCCTTCGCCGCCCAAATACTTTCCCCACGGATAATTGATGATGTAAACCTCGGTCGGCGTGTTGAACGGATTCAATCCCATCTCGCCAGAGCCGCGCAGAATGATGGGCCGAATGTAGCAAGGCCATGCGCCGTTGCTGGCCACGGTTTCGAGCATGGCCTTCACCAACTGGTCGCGAGTGTAGTCGACGTTGATGCGATAAATCTTGGCGGAATTGAGCAGCCGCTGCATGTGATCGTCAGCGCGAAAAATCGCTGGGCGCGACTGCGGCGCGTAGCAGCGAACCCCCTCGAACACCGAGGAGCCGTAGTGGACCACGTGCGACATTACGTGAATCGTCGCTTTGTCCCAGGGAATGAGCTTCCCATTGTGCCAGATGCTTTCCAATTTTTCGATCGCCATGCGAACTCCTTAGCGCAGATTGGAACATTATAGCCGAACACGAAGCCTCCGCGGTGCCAAGAGTCATCTGGGGGTGAGTGACCATGTGGGGTGAAGCATTCGAATGCCGAAGCGGCTCGTGTAGGGACAGCCGCACCCGGCTGTCCAGCGGCCCAGGTGTATCGGGCCGCAGCAAGTTTTCGGGACGCTCAGGTTAGTGCGACCCGCAGGCGATGGCTTGCACCCAGTTGGCTAGGTTGTGGAAGGCGGTGGTGCTGCCTATGGGGACGCGGAGTTGTCCGACGACTACCACGAAGGCGGCAGCCCAGGCTGTGGCGCGATTCACTTTGCCGGTTGACCAGAGGTCGTAGGCGATGAGGAGCAGCAGGAAGAGGAAGATGAAGGTGCTGTCGAAGAATGGGCGCGCGGTAATGACGGTGAAGGGCGGGCGTCCGGTGGGAGCGTCGAGCAGCGCGATGGTTGCGATCATAATGAGGCGTTTGTGCGCGGCGGGATTGAAGCGGGCACGATACGCGAAAAAAATCAGCGTGGCGAAGATGATCATGCCGCCGATCGGGATGGCGTAGAAGGTGCGAGGATCGAAGCCGGAGCCGGGAGGGGCGAATCCGCAGGCCAGGGAATTGCTTGCGGCCAACACGCCGAGAATCACCATGAGACATGCCAGTCCAAAGCCGAAGAGGCCGAGGCGCCGGTGAATGTCGACGCGTCCCGCGGAGACGAGCATGGTCTGCGTGATCAATAAAAGGATCCAGCTCGAAAAAACCACGCCGTGTATGTGGATGAGCAGGTTCGGCAAAGGTGCGCGGAATACTCCCGCAAGAAAATATGTGCGGGCAAAGCCGACAAAAACCGTGATCAGGATGAGGAACGCCATTCCTGAGAAAAAGTAGTTGTCGTATCGCGCTCCGGGTTTTTGAGCAGTGCTCCGTGGCAGGGCGGCTGTGGCCATTCAGTCTCCGTCTTTTCGCGTGACTTCCGGTTCGATTGGAACGCGGGAAAATTGTATACCGAGTGGTGACGGGCGGGAATGCCCGTTGCGGGCTGTCAGAATCTCGATCTCCTGGAAACATTCCTGGCCGTGCAATCCGCTAGGGAATTGTATGCGTACTCAGGATGCACGGGAGAGTTGGCCCGCAATCTGGCTGCTTCAAGCCGCGATTGCGGATCTGCCAACTCATCCCGAAATCAAACCAGGAGATTGGTATGAACCTGCCCAAGAACATGGATATTGAAAAAGATACGGCACCGGTCGATGAGAATCCGTCAGGAATGTCGAGGCGCTCGTTTTTCAAGCGGGCGACGGTGGTCGGAGCTACGAGTGCAGTCGCGATTAGCGGGCTGGTCACGCTGGCTTCGGCATTAGACAAAGGAGCGAGCGCCACCAGCGACGACGAAATCGCGAAAGGTAGTTTGGCGAGTGGAGATCGCCAAATCCTGCTGGCGGCTGAGATTGCCGAGGCGCTGGCGGTCACGACCTACACCAATATCATCAACACCTCTCCCTTCTTTACCCGCCTGCCAATCGACGATCAGGGCTACCTGGTGGGTGCGCGCGAGGAGGAAATGTCGCACTATCTGCTGGAGCAGTCGGTGACGGATCAGTTGACTCCATTTACCTCGTTCTACTATCCGTTCAACATGTTTGCCGATGCGCAGACCACGTTGAACACTCTGGTTACCTTGGAGGACGCGTTCATTGCGGCTTACCTGATTGGCGTGCGGAATTTCAGCACCGGACAACTGCGAGTGACGGCGGCGCGCATCATGGGCATCGAGAGCGACCACCGGACGCTGGCGCGAGTTCTGGGCCCGGACGTGGCGGCGCAGGACGGCGGGCCGATCATGACCATCACCGGCTTTCAGGGAGTGCCGGAAAGCGTTGCTCCTCCGAATAACAATGGATACGAGAGAACTCTGTGCCTGAGCAGGATCGACCAGGCGGTGAATGCGCTGCTGCCTTTTGTCGACGTCAACGCGGCTCAGGCTGCGGGATTCGATACTTCAAAGTCGTTTGCCTTCGAACCGTTCAATCCAACTTTGCCAAATCCGCTGGGGGATTTTATTTCCTTCAAGGGTTGCTGAGTGCGGCTGGGGGATTGCTTGTCCGGCTGGAGTCGTGGGTTCTTCGGAACTCGCGGCCTTGCCGGACGTTGAAGAAAGCATTCACCGGAAACTTTGGAAAACACTGAATCGAAATTCAAGGAGGACCTGTGATTGAAGGATTATTTCAGCCCATGCATCTCATCGTGATCTTCGCCATCGCGCTGTTGGTCTTCGGCCCTAAGAAACTACCTGAGTTGGGCAAAGGATTAGGAGATGGCATACGCGGCTTCAAAGCGGCGATGAACCCGGCGGAAGAGAAAAAGGACAGTCGGGAGGCCTAGCGCCACAGTGTAGTCGTTTGGGGACGGAGTTCCTGCCTCTAGCTGGGACAGCAGATTCCTCCTGCCTCGCTCCGCTCGCGCGTCGGAATGACAAGGAGTTTTGCACAGCTTGGCTGTGACGGATGACATTGCCTTCCCTTTGGCGCAACCCCTAAAGTTTGTCATTCCGAACGGGCGGTTTTGGCCCGGAGGAATCTGCTGTCCTTAGGAGCTGCGATGCCGCGTGAGCGAACCTATTACATGTACATCATGGCGAGCAAAAGCCGCGTCGTGTACGTCGGCGTGACGGGATTTCTGATGGCGCGAGTGCTTCGGCATCGAGCTGGCCGGGGCGGGCAGTTCACGCGGAGGTATCAAGTGGATCGATTGGTTTATGTGGCGTCGTTTCGGAATGTCGGCGACGCGATCGCACGCGAGACAGAGATCAAGGGATGGCGGCGGGAGAAAAAGGTGGCCCTGATTGAGGAGCGAAATCCGACTTGGGAAGATCTGGCCGAGGGATGGGGTGAGGCGGCCGTGATGAGAGTATCCAGGACAGCAGATTCCTCAGCCGGGCTCGCGCCCGGTTCGGAATGACTAGGGTCTTGTGGCTTCCAGCAAGAGTTAGCAAGAACTAGCGGCCCGATACACCTGGACCGCTGGACAGCCGGGGGCGGCTGTCCCTACACGAGTTTGCTAGTGGCTTGCGACTGCAGGCGCGGGAACAGCTGCCGGGCTCAGGCTGGCTTTTACTGTGACGCCGGGCAACTCATCCCCGCGAAAATACTTTTCCTTCGCCGCTTTCATTTCCGGCATGGCCTCGTAGGGCTTCGAGTAGTCGTTGGCGGCGTTCCAGAACAAGAATCCGATGCCGCCTTTTTCTTTGGCGGTGGCGACTTGCACTTTGATGTATTCCGGCGAGTAGGTTTTGGTGCGCCAGTGGAAGGCTTGCAGCCAGGGGCGAATCACCACCCCACTGGCTCTGTTTCCGTCCGGATGGGTGATCAGCTCGAAACGTTCCATGGATTCGCCGATGAAGTGTTCGGGAGCATCGCCGGGGTGAGCGATGTTATCCATGCCGAAGAAGTGCGAGGGATAAATCATGGGCGAGAGCACGTCGCAGTATTTCGCCATGCCAACGATGTCCTGGCCCGTATGCGAGAGGTCGACGGAGCGCTGCCACGCCATCACGCCGAAAACGTCAAGTGAGAGCAGCACGCCGGTGGGATGCAGTTCGCCGTAGGCCTTCTTCAGGAAGCCGGTGATTACGTCGGAGCGTTGCGGACCGGCGGGAGCGGGTTCTGGACGCTCCGCAGCAACAACATGCTTCGCAGTGCGATGCTTGGAATCTGGATGCTTCGGATCTGAACTGCCCGGTGCGGGTTCAGTGGCAGCTACGTCTGTCGTGGTGGTTCCGCCTTGCTTCGCTTCGGCGGGACGGGCGAGGCGCCCGTCGCTACATGGTCCGTTGTTGTCGCCACACGCGCCGGTTTGGAACACGAAGCCGGCATCTTTCTGGTCGCCTTCGGCGGGGAAGCGGACGTAGTCGAACTGGATTTCGTCGGCGCCGGATTGGGCTACAAACTTGGCCAGCGCGATGTCATACTCCTGAACTTTGGGTTGCGAGGGATCGGTCCAGACCAGCTTGCCGTTTTCGCGCCACGGCTGGCCGGTGCGCTTCGACTTCACGGCGAGTTCGGGATGCTCGACCACCAGGTGCTCATCGCGGAAGATGGCGATGCGGGCGATGGCGTGCATGTTCTCGGAATGCAGAAAGTGGATAAACTTCGGGAGGTCGTGAATGTAAACCTGATGCTTGCCGAGCAGCGGGTGCTCGAAGGGAATGGTGACGCTGCCGTCGGAATCCTTGATATCGAAGACGACGGCATTACCGCCCACTTCGCGCCAGTGCCGGATGATGCGGAGTCCGTGGTCGCTGGCGGCCATAATACCGGTGAGGTAAATGGCGCGCACTTCAAAATCCCTAGCGATGGGAACGGTCTTTTCGACGATGGGTTCAGGCAAAATTCCGGGGATTGTAATCTGCTCGCCATTCTTGAGGATGTTGCCGGTACGATTTCCATTCACTTTGCGAATGGCGTCGGCCAACTCAGAAGAAGTGAGATAGGAAGTCTGATGCAGAAATTGGCGCGCGACCGCTGGAAGGCTCTCGCCGCGCTTCGCCGTGTAAATCTCGGTCGGCCCGACGACTGAGGATTTCGCGGGCGGAATGTCGGCGGGCTTCACGGCCTCGGCGACGGTTGCACTTGCCGGGTGAAGCTGGGCGGTATTTTTTGGCGCGGTTTGAGCCTGGGCTGCGAGAGCGGAAGACGGCCGCGGACTCAGGCGCAGCGCGGCTACGCCATACAGAAGACAGGCTACTGCAATAATGTTAAAAAGAGACGAGCGGCGCACGAAATCCTCCAGGCAGAGCGACCTACCCGGATGCTATCCCGCACCCACCCGGCTCGCCTAGTTACCAGCGGTCATCTCCCCCCTGTCCATAACCGTCGGCCGCCGGGAGCGATCAGAAATATGGATCGTGGCTGCTGGTTTGTGGTTCATTAGAACCAAGGCAGGCCCGGCCGATCTGGCCACCGTCGTTCGCGACTCGGTACATGCTCTCCACCCATGCGCAAAGAATTTCTCTTCCTCACTCTTAACTTTCCACCGGGTTCTGTTCTAATATCGTCGCCTGTCCCCTAACTCCTGCCGATGCAGGGTTTTCGCTTTGCCGTACCCGGGTTGATTCCGTGGCCAGAAGCTTGCTTATTCAATGACACCACGGACGCTACATCGGCTCTGGCAAACGCAGGTTCTGGCTGACAAATTTTGTCACCTGCGGAATGTTGGAAGGGACGGATGAGAGTCCGGGAAACGCAGACAAAAGGGCGCAGGAAGCGACCCGGGAACAGGAAAGCGGAACGCCACTTTATGAGAACAAACCTCGCTACCGTACTCGATCCGAACCGCCGCAGCAGCGATGCTGGGGAGTTTGAATCCGCGCTGCGCCGCCGAATTGTCGGCCAGGACCAGGCGGTGGAAAAGGTCGCCGAGATTTATCAGATGTTCCTCGCCGGGTTGAACGCTCCTGGACGCCCGGTGGGCAATCTGCTGTTTCTGGGGCCGACCGGCTCCGGAAAAACCCGCGTGGTGGAAGCCATGGCGGAGTCGCTCTTTGGCGATGCGCGCGCCTGCATCAAGATCGATTGCGCCGAGTTCCAGCACTCGCACGAAATTGCCAAGCTGATCGGTTCGCCTCCGGGATATCTCGGACATCGCGAGACTCATCCGCTGTTGACGCAGGAAGCGTTGAATCAGTGGTTCACCGAGAAGCTGAAGCTTTCGATTCTTCTCTTCGACGAAATCGAAAAAGCTTCGGACTCGCTGTGGCAGTTGCTGCTCGGGATTCTCGACAAAGCGACGCTGACGCTGGGCGACAACCGTCGCGTCGATCTTTCTCAATGCATCATCATCCTGACCTCGAACCTGGGCGCCAGCGAGATGACCGATCTGGTGGACGGCGGCTTCGGCTTTGCGCCTAAGGCGGTGGAAGTCGACAACAATTTCGACGACAAGATTCAGCGCACCGCGGTGGAAGCGGCGCGGCGCAAGTTTACGCCGGAGTTCATGAACCGCATCGATAAGACTGTGGTCTTCAAAACTCTGCGCGACGAGCATCTGTCGCAGATTCTCGAGATCGAACTTGGCATGGTGCAGCAGCGCGTTCTGATGGCCGCCGGTGCGAATCAGTTTGTGTTCAATTGCACCGCCAGCGCGAAGCAGTTCCTGCTGAAAGAAGGCACCGACCCGCGTTACGGCGCGCGTCACCTGAAGCGGGCGATCGAACGGCATCTCGTGTTTCCGCTGGCGAACCTGGTGGCGACTGCGCAAGTGAAGCTCGGAGACTTTGTGCGCGTGGATATGGCTTCTGAAAATCAGATGATTTTCGTGAAGGAAGCCGAAAACACCATGGCCCCGGTTCTGCTGGAGCGTTACGGAGCCGCTGCTGCGAACATGCCCGCTGCCCGCGCAGCGCGCACCGCAGCCAACAACCGCCGCGACTTTGGGGCCAGCCCCGTCGCGGAAACCAAATAAGTCCTCTCGAATTTGACGAACTCGCTTGAACGCATCTTGCGAGCCTCTCGTGGCGCCGGTACCCTCCGGCGCCATTTTTCTTCGGCGCCCCGGCCACAGTTACCTGCCTGCTACCGTGTCTACGCTCTTTCGAGCGATTCGTATGTACGCAACCGCTCTTATGTATAGATGAAATGGGACAGACGCGAAGCCATTTGTTTCGTAGCATTATGGCATCGAGAACGTCGGTTACCCATCGGCTGGATCTGCTGGGACAAGGCGGCCAGTTTCTTGTGTGACGGATGATTCAAGAAGTTTTTTGGAGGACTCTCTCATGCGCCTCATTATTCCTGAGACTGTGCGCCGTATGAGATTTTATCCGAGACCTGTTCTGCCAAGTTGCCCCATTTGCAACGAAGCGGTGGAGCTTGAAACGAGCAAGACCGATGAGTATGGATCCGCAATTCACGAAGAATGCTATTTGCGGAAAGTTCTGCCTAGAGCGGCGGCCAAGACAAAATCAGCGTGAGCTCGAAGCCTCAGTTCGACCAAACCAAGCCCTCACGTCGCTTCAGTGATCGTGAATCTAATGTACGGGAACCCACGGCTGTAGAAGATGATCTGCAAGCTTCCTTCTGGAATCGAGTCGCAGATCTCTGGCCTTATCTACTGATTGCCATTTCGCTCGTTGGGCTGGCTTATAGATTTTGGATGGGCTCCCGTTAAACAGCTGGCCCGGATTCAATCCATCGACGATGTTCTCTCATTTCTTCCGCGGATATTTCCCGTTCCTGTGTTCCGCCACGAATTGTCGATTCGATGGGTAAGGCGACGTTCGTTAGCTTCCAGCAGAGTGTTGAGTTCCTGAATGAGATATGTGAACTTGTTGGGGTCTTGCTCTTTTGCAATTCGCTCACACAAAATAGCCATCAGTTCTCTCTCATCGGGGGTCACGGTTGCGCTCCTTGTTCTAGTCTTCCAAAAGTGTAGGAAGTAGATTTGCCTCGGTCTGCACGCTACCGCACACTGTGTCTCAATCGTTCCCGCAATGGGAATTCCTAGGCGACCTAGTTCGAACGGCTTGGTTTCGGGCAGCATGGCTGAAGCCATGACTTCCCCCGAAACGATTGATGAGATAGACAGCTTCCAGAAAATGCGAGGTTCAATGCTTGCGGAAGATTTCGAAAACCAGGTTGAAGACTTGCACCAGCGTTATACCGATGGCGACGTAAACGGCGATCTCCAGCCGGCGCGCAGCTTCCTGACTGCCACGCAGCAAATCAGCGATGTCGACCGTCGCCTGGTGCAGGGTATCGGCCAGTTGCTCGAAGTGCTGCACCGACGCCCGCATTTTCTCCGAAGTTCGCGATAAAGCCAGGGACGCTTCGCCGAGTTGCTGTCCATTGCGCAGGTCGAGCTCAGCGCGACACGCCGCCCACCAGGGGCTGCCGGGTTCTTTGTCGTACATGCGCTGGCGGATCTCGGCGTAGGAGCGGTTCCGCAACAAGTCGACGAGCGCCGGCACTTGTTGGCCGGAGCCCTGTGCCTCGTCACTGGCTTGAGTCTCCACTGCGCTTCGGGTGTTCACTCTCTTTTCGTTCGTTCTGGCGTCGTCGATGAAAACCGGCATGTAGAAGAGTCTAGCTGCCAAATCTTCGAGACAAAAATACCGGAAGTGCACCTTATAATTTTTCGCTAGGTCGATTTCGAGCTAAGGGTAATGAACGTTACCCCTGACCTTTCAGCCATGCGTCGGACGGTCTTTCGTTCGAAAACCCGCGGACCCGGTTACTCATCCGAATACTTACCATTGTGCAGCAGTCGATTTACAATCGGTCGCAATTGGTGAACTCAAATGCAGGAACACGACGAACTTGTGCGGGAATTTCAGGACTTCGCGAAGACCGCTGCCACGGCTCAGCTTGTGATGGAGCGCATCTGCCAGCGTCTGCACGAAAAGATGACGCGTTACAACTGGGTAGGTTTTTACCTGGTCGATCCCGCGGACCCCGCAGTCCTGCTGGTCGGACCTTTTGTCGGCAGCTTCACGCCCAACGCGCGCATTCCCGTGAGCACCGGGCTTTGCGGAGCTGCGGCCAGCAGCGGGCGTTCGGTCGTGGTGCAGGATGTGACGAAGGATTCGCGTTATCTTGCCGGATCGGCTTTGGTGAAGTCTGAGATCGTGGTTCCCATCCTAATGAAAAACAAACTCGAGGCTGAGCTCGACATCGAGAGCTATTTTGAAGGGACCTTCACGAAACCCGAACAGGACTTTGTCGAAGCCTGCGCACGTGTCGTTGGAGAATACCTGGGCAAACACCAGGCTCCAAGCTTGCCGATCGAAAAAGGACGGGCAAAACTGCAAAACGCCTAGCGCTGAACCATGTTCAACCGCTGAGCAATCCACTTGCGCCAGCATCCCATCCCATCCTCGCAAACAATGCAAAACGGGCCGTCCCGCGCCTTTGACATAACTTTCCCTCCGAAGGATAATTCGAGCGCCTCGATGAGGAGAGGTCTTCCATGCCACGAGCTGCCGTGCGCTCCCGCAAACAGAAACCGCTGCCCGAGTCCCTGCACCGCGATCTTTCGCTCTACGCCTTAGCCGCAGGCGCGGCTGGAGTAAGTGCGTTAGCTCTTGCTCAACCTGCAGAGGCCCAGATCGTCTACACACCCGCCGACGAGACCATCCAATTCCACGGCACCATCCCGATCGATCTCGATCACGATGGCGTCACCGACCTCACGATCGTCGATAGGCCGTGGGCATACGGAACCAATCACTATCCGGGGAACTCCGTGAGGGCTGTCGCCCGCGCCGGAGCTGGAATCGGACGGAGCCCTTACCAGGCTGATTTCGCAGCCGACCTGCTGCGCGGCACCAGTATCGGACCTTCTGATCAGTTCGACGACAGAGCGATTATGTTTCGGGCAGTTGATCCGGGGGGAACATATTACTCCGGTTCTTGGGGTGACGCGATGAATCGCTATCTCGGCATCCGTTTTCAGATTGGAGGAGAAATTCATTATGGCTGGGCGCGGCTGGATGTCGGGCTGGAGTGGAGGCGAATCAAGGTGAGGCTGAGAGGCTATGCCTACGAGACGCAGCCGAACAAAGCTATTCGCGCAGGAGACACTGGTCAGGATGATTCAGGCGACGACCCGTCGAGCAATATGCTAGTCCCAATGCAGCCGGTAACAACGGAGCAACCGACGCTGGGCGCTCTCGCGCTGGGAGCAACGGGAACCTCAGTTTGGCGCAGCGACCAAGCGCAATAGAATCCCAACATAGTCAGGAGTGCCATGCCACGAAAAACTGCGAAGCTTTCGAAGAGCCTGCATCGCGATCTCAGCCTCTATGCGCTTGCCGCGGGGGCGGCTGGAGTGAGTGTGCTGGCCTTGGCTCAGCCCGCAGATGCGGAGGTTGTGTATACACCCATCTATCAAAAAATTTCCGCCAACGAACAATTCCCCATCAACCTCAACCACGACGGCGTGACTGACTTCACCATCGTGAATCGTCTGCACCGCTCCAACATGCAGCTTAAGGTCTTACCGGCATTCGGCGGCTACGCCGTGCTCGGCCAGTACATAGGTTGGGCCGAGGCCATGCTTCCCGGTTCGATGGTTGGAGTGAATCGCCCATCCGGCAGGCCCAGCTTCGGCAACAACATCATGGCTTCGTTCGGCAGTTACGGAGGCTACAGCCAGGGCTCCTGGTTCAACGTCTCCGACCGCTATCTGGGCTTAGCCTTCAAGATTCACGGCAAGCTGCACTACGGCTGGGCGCGCCTCACCACGAACTGGAACGGTCAATTGAAGATCGAAGCCACGTTGACCGGCTTCGCCTACGAAACTGAGCCGGATATACCGATCATCGCCGGGGATACCGCAGGACTCGGCGAGAACGGCGCCGATGCGAGCCCAACGGGTGAAATGCTTTCCGCCCCAAAGCCGTCGCAGCCGCCCGCGACGCTGGGAGCATTAGCCCTGGGAGCCTCTGGCTTATCGTCCTGGCGTCCCGCCTTACCGTCCCTAAGAAATCGGCGGTGATAGCCGACACTCCCTCCCGAGGCAGCACTCGAAGTAGCCAGCGTTTCTGCGCTGGGAAGAGTGAGCCATCACGGCGCGGAGTGAAACGGATCGTCCTGTGGCGCGTCGGAACCATCCTCGGGACTTGGAATGTCGAGGTTAACGACGATCGGCTCTTGCCCGCTGCGTACGATCACCGCTTCGACGGGCTGATCTTTTCTGGCGTTGAGTTCCTGATGAGGAACGTAGGGCGGGACGTAGACAAAGTCTCCCGGGCCGGCCTCGTCCACGAACTCCAGATTATTTCCCCAGCGAAAGCGGGCGCGGCCGCGCACGACGTAGATTACAGTTTCGAGTTCTCCGTGATGATGCGGGCCGGTCTTGGCGTTGGGATGAACCACGACCGTTCCCGCCCAGAGCTTTTGCGCGCCGACTCGGGCATGCGAGATAGCCTCGGCGCGGGTCATCCCCGGCGTTTGCGGAGTGTTGCTATCCAGTTCGCCGCTGCGAATGATGCGCAGGCCGTTGAGTTTCCAGTCGGGAGTTTCATCGTGCCCAGCGCTCATTATCTCGAACCGTTCGCGGTCTGACTTTCAATGCGCTTGCCATTCTAAACGAATGCTGCCGCGTGCAGAAAGCATTGGCGGAGTCAAAGCAGGTTCCCGTTCGACTCCTTCGCTACGCTCGGTCGCTCAGGGCAGGCTCAGGGCAGGCTCTTCGACTGCGCGCGCCGTTCGCTTCGCTCCGACACGCTTCGCTCAGGATGACTATTGTGGAAATGGATGGGGGATTTCTAGCGCCGCTGAAGCCGCACCCTTTCAAAACTTTCCTAAACTATCCGCCGGCTTTCAACTCGGTGAGCACCTGCTTGGCGATTTCCTTCAAAGTCTCGAAAACCCCGGAGCCCTGAAAAGCTACAGCCTCAACCACGGCCTCATTCTTCTTGCGCAGTTCTTTGCTCAGCGCTTCTGCCGATAGGATGTTGGGAAGGTCCCGCTTGTTCAACTGCAGCACGTAGGGAATTTTGTTGAAGTCGTAGCCGTGCTCTTTTAGGTTCGACATCAGGTTGTCGAGCGCTTCCACGTTGGCGTCCATGCGCTGTTCCTGCGAGTCTGCGACGAAGACGATGCCATCGACGCCGCGCAGAATCAGCTTGCGGCTGGCGTCGTAGAAAACCTGGCCGGGGACGGTATAGAGATGGATGCGGGTCTTGAAGCCGCGCACCGAGCCGAGATCGAGGGGCAGAAAATCGAAGAACAAGGTGCGCTCGGTTTCGGTGGCCAGCGAGATCATCTTGCCCTTTTGCTGTTCGGCGGTTTTCTGGTAGATCACCTGCAGATTGGTGGTCTTGCCGCCCAACCCGGCGCCGTAGTACACGATCTTGCAATTGATCTCGCGGGCTGCGAAGTTGATGAAACTCAAGACTTTCCTCAATAGCGCGAGCCACAGCTCAACGGCCGCTTCCGCGCAAAAATGTCCCTATGGGGGCTTCGGGCTTTTATATCACACGCGCCGGATGCACGGCAGGTTACTCCGGTGACCCCTGTCCCAAACGGGGCGGAAACGGGCCGAGAAGCAGGCAATGCTGATTGGAATTGCTGATTTCTTGATTGCTGCTTGTTGATTCGAAAACCCAAGAACCTATCGGGCCCCGGGGCCGTTCAATTAGCAATCAACAATCAGAAATCAGCAATTCACTGGTGCGCTGGCGGAAGTGGATAATACCCATCCCTGGCGTAGATTTTGAGGCCGGGACGGTTCACAACCACTTCGATGTTGCGGTAAGCAGAGGAGGTCGGCGTTTTGGGACGAGACGGGGTGTAGCCTAGGGTGTACTGGTTGCGGGCCTCGCTCATTACATCAGAGTAGGCGTCTGCGATGGCGTTGCGCGTGAGTTCGGAATACGGCGTGCCCCCGCCTGTGGCCGAGGTGTACTTGGGCAGAATGTCGCTGTAGCCCTGGTCGGGAATGTGCAGCCGTTCGATCTTTCGATAGACCGGCAGAGCTCCGGTTTCGACCGCCACGGCTTTCACCTGGACTTCATTCGAGAGCAATACTCGCTTCACATCGTTGTAGCCGGCCTTGCTGCCAAACTCGCGGCCGTCGCTGATCACAAAAATAACTTTGCGGCGCTTGCGGTCGCGGTCGCGTCGGCTCAGGTCGAGCGCGGCTTTCAAAATGGCGTCGTTCAAAACGTGAGCCTCTTTTGGCGGCGTATTCACCGGCTCGGTGGGACTGCCCAGCGGAATTCCGTTGACGATCGGTCCATTCTGAGCGAGTGGCCCGCCCAATACCGGCGCTCCATTGTCGTGCCCGCGAACGGTCTTCATCTGGTTCAACAGCGCGGCCAGCTTTTGATTCGCGGCCGTGAAATCGGTCACCTGGCTTACCGTGCTGCTGTAGGTGTAGAGCGCGACCTCGTCATAAGGAGCGAAAGCGCCCACCAGCGCTGGAAAAGTCTGGTTCACCCTTTGAACTGCGGAGTCCGGCATACCCAAGTCGATCACAATCGCGACCGAAAGCGCGAAGGGATCGGAAGTGAAATAGGTTAGCTTCTGCACCGTCCCGTTTTCTTTCACGACGAAGTCCGAGGAGATCAGTCCGTCGACTGGTCGGCCGGATTTGTCCTTCACCGTGACTGGAACCTCCACGAAGTTGGTAGTGACTTTTAACTTGTAGAGATCCTCCTGGGGATTTGAACTGGCTTTGCTGGTGCTGCCCGGCGGCACTGTCTTTACCGGCGGCATTGGCGGCGGTGTCGAGTCAGCATCCGGATTTGCCGCTGGCTGAGTACCGGGCTGCGCTGATGCCGGCTGATTCACGGGCTGGTTCGTCCAGGGATTGCGCTCGACTGCGGGTTTCTTTTCTTCCGGCCTGGGAATCGGCGGAGGCTCTGGATTGTCCGCTGGAGCTTGAACCGCGGAAGGAGCGTCCGGGATATCGCCACTTTGCGGCGGCTGGCTTTGCGAAGTTTGTCCCGCAGGCGCCTGGTTGCCGGACGGCTGAGCCCCGATTGGGAGACACACAACCAGCAGAGTCACACAGACAGCGACTACCAGCCAGTAGCTTCTGTTTCGTGCAATACCCCGCGACGTCGCTTCGCCGTTCACAAGTACCATGTTACACGCACCATCCGTTCGTTCTTTCGGTTCGTTCCTCGGCTCGTTTTCGGTTCGTTCTTCGCTGGATCGGACTATCGTGGTTTTGCCGTGTTGGCCGAAAATGGGTTCTACGTGTCCCGCTAATCTTTCAGTTTCACTCTCTTCGGATGCCAAGGCAGGCCGTTTGGTGCATCTAACCTTCAAGACTAGACTAACAAAAAGCCCGAGGGAATGTTCGCATGCCGAAAGTATCCGCTCAGCAGAGATTTCTGCCTACCCTGGCCACTACCGTCGTCACCTTATTTTTTCTAATCCTTGCAATCGTAACCGATGGCGCTCCAGTTGCCTGGGCGCAGGGTTCCGGCGCTTCAAGTTCCGCGCCGTCAAATTCGCCCGGGTCCAATCCCGCGAATGCCCAGCCGTCTTCTGCTCAAAAGCCTGACAGCGCCCAGAAGTCCGACGACGACAAGCCGGCGGAAACCCTCAAGCTGAACGTCAACGTCGTTGGCCTGTTCTTTAACGTGAAAGACAAGCACGGCGCGCTCATGCCCAATCTGACCAAAGACGACTTCGAAGTGTTCGAAGATGGCAAGCAGCAGACCATCAAGTATTTTGCCGCCGAATCGAACTTGCCACTCACGCTCGGAATCCTGATCGATTCTTCCGGCAGCCAGTTGCGGGTTCTCGATATGGAAAAAGAAGTTGGCGGCGCGTTCCTTCGCCAGATTCTCACCGACAAAGACGAAGCCTATGTGATGGACTTCAACATCGACGCTGAACTCATTCAGGATTACACGCGCGACGTTCACCGCCTGCAGGCCGCGCTGAATAAGGTCAAGATCAATTCCGGGGTGACCATGCCCACGCTTCCCGGCGCGGGTGGAGGACCGGTTCCCACTGCCCAGTCACCCGGCACAGTGTTGTATGACGCGGTCTATCTATCCGCTCACGATATGCTGGCCAAGGAAGTCGGGCGCAAGGCCATGGTCCTGCTGACGGATGGCGAGGACGAGGGCAGCCGGCTCAAAATTAAAGACGCGATGGAAGCGGCTCAGAAAGCCGATGCCATCGTATATGTTCTGCTCTGTGCCGATCGCGGTTTCTACGGATCGTTTCAGATGGGCTATTCCGGTGAAGGAGAGATGCGCAAGCTCACCGAAGCGACCGGCGGCCGCGTGATCAACGTCGGCAACAAGTTCGACAAGCTGAAAGAGGCTTTCGACCAGGTTTCTGCCGAGCTGCGCAGCCAGTACAACCTGGGTTATACGCCGACCAATACCAAACAGGACGGCAGCTACCGCAAGCTGGAAATCAAATCCAAACAGAATTACAAAATCCAATCCCGTGCCGGCTATTACGCCAGCGCTCGCGATCAGCAGCAATAAGCGGTAAATGTCGAAGGCTGGTGTCGAAGGATTCTAAACCGAAGCTGGGGCGGGAGCCTGCATTTCGCTGACGACAGCTTCCAGATGTTCCAGGGTTTGCTCGACAGTCAGCGAATACATGTCGCGGCCAAGCCCTTCGCCAGATTCCAATGCAGTTTTCAAATAATGTCCGGCGATCTCGATAGCGAGAGAATCGGTGATCGACCTTCTAGTGCGCTTTTTATATTCGACCCATGCGGGGTGCGGGAGTGCAACCGTAACCGTTCTGCCCTCGACCAGAAACTTAACATCGACCGCATCGGCGTGACGCGTCGCGATGGCAACGATCAGCGCCTGGTAGATGCAGTGAACCGGCTTCCTGGTCCAGCGGTCGACGACAGTGAAGTCTTCAAACACGACTACAAAACTATAGCGGAGGGGATGGGGCGGGAGCAAATGGCTGGCGATCAAGAGTTCTTGAAGCGCTCTTCAAGCCAATCTGGTAGTGGCTTGGGCAGGAATGCCAGTCGGATGAGTTCGCGCGCCGGGCGTGAGGATCGCGACTGCCCTCATTGACTCCAAGTTAGATGTTGATGGTCCCTTGTAGATAGAGCTTCGCTTCGCCGGCGATCTTTACGCGGGAGCCAAGGAGCGTGCACCACATTTCGGCGCCACGAGGGCTGAGTTGCCGCACGCGAAAGGTTTGCTTGCCGGTGCGTCCGGCCCAGTAGGGGACGAGGGAGCAGTGGATTGAGCCGGTGGCGGGATCTTCGTCGATGCCTTCGGATGGAGCGAAGAATCTGCAGACGTAATCGACATCATTGTCGCCGGCAGCGGTAACAATCGCTCCACCACCGACGCCCATATCAATTTTCGCCAAGGCGGCGATATCGGGTTTGAGGTTGCGCACGATCCCTGCGTGGTTGACGACAACAAGAAAGTCGCGAGGATCGCGCAGGACTTCCGCGGACTCTAGACCTAGGGCGGAGAGCAACCCCGCTGGGATTTCGCAGGATACCGGCGGCCGGGAGGGGAAATCCATTTCGAAGCGGGCGTGATTGTGGCGCTTGAGATCGCGGCGATCAGTATCATGGGGCTCGCGGTCGCGATCGACCGTCAACAAGCCGCCGACCGTGTGGAAGCGAACCGGCCAAGTGTCGTGTTCACGCAACGAAAGAGCATACGCAGAAGCCAAAGTTGCATGGCCGCACAGCGTATCTTCCGCGACCGGTGTAAACCAACGCAGGTCGAAATCGCCATCCGCACGGGCAACGACAAAAGCGGTTTCGCTGTGACGGTTCTCGGCAGCGATCTTTTGCATGACTTCCTTCGCGGGAAATGCGGGAACGAAGCATACGCCGGCAGGATTGCCTGCGAACAGTTCGTCGGCGAAGGAATCGATGTGGTAATACGGGATGGACACGTTCACCAAAGTATCACGGAGCAATAGCGCCGATTGGGCGGTTGGCCAACAGAGGGTGGTGGTAGTGCAGTTGGCTGACGCTCTACGCCGGATCAGAGAGAGGTCCTTCACTTCGCCTGAAAAACGGCTACGTTCAGGATGACAACCGAGACAACGACGATCTGCGCGGCTTTGGACAAACCGGAGAGTCGAGGCCTGACTTGGGCCTGAATCTGAAGGCGAGGGCGAAGGCAATAGAATTATTTCTTCTGCGACATTTTGCGGGAAATCTCGGCCATGAGCTTTGGGCGAAGGTCGGCTAAGACGCTGTCGACGATGTTGGCGAGTTCCTCAGTATTTTCGGCGGGTGGTTCCATGGCGGGTTCGGCGGAAACTTCTTGCGCCAGGTGCTCCGCGCCGGTGGCAACTGCCATGGCGGCGGAATCCTGTGGGACGGGCTCTGACGCTGCGGATGCGCTCGAATTGGACTCCGCGACCGAATCGGCCTTTGCTTCGCCGTTGTCGCGGGTTTGACGCCAACTGGCCCAGGCTGCCGCAGTGCTCTTCACGACTTCAGATTCTGGCTTAGGATCCGCCTCGTGCCCCGCTCTGTGAAGAATTTGGGCGTAGCCGGTGGTCGCGTAGCTGCCGACCGCCGCGGCTTGCGCGATCGCGGGTTCGACTTCAGGCGCGGGCTGAGCTTCATGCAACTGCGAAGCAGGCGTTGCTTCTGCTATTGCCTCCGCTACGACCGGGGCAGGTTGCTCGGCTACCTGAGCAAACTCTTGATGCAGCGTAGGCTCTGAAACCGCCGCTACCGGTTCATTCGAAGCACTAGCAACCTCCGGAAGTTTTTCCAGCTCTGCGACTGCGGAGAAAGCTGTGTAGGCTTCGATAGCCGATTGCGCCATCGCGGCGGTTGCCGGTTCGTCAGACACGAGGGTTGAGGAGGGCTCGGGTTCGGGAGGCGCAAGCAACGCTACCGGTGATTCTGTGATCGGCTCTGCCGACGAAGACGAATACGCCGCAGAAGGAGCTTGTCCCGCGGGCGCAGGTGCTGACGACGCAACGGGTTCGGGCTCCGGTGAGACTGCGACCGCGCTCGCTTGCTCAGGCTCTGCCACAAATGCGGCATAGGCCTGGCGCATTTCGTTTTCTAGAGAGATCGACGCCTCTTCGGAATCCAGAGCGACGGAGACGGCTTTCCAGCGTGGGGAGTCGTCTTTCGCGGCAACTTCGGATTCGGCGCTGGCCGCCATGGTGGCCGGCACTTCACTCTCGGCTGCCGAGGGCGCTGGTGCAGGGGCCGATGCAGCTTCGGTTGCAATATCAACTTTGTTTTCGCTTTCAGTTTTGGGCTTTGCTTCCGATCTTTCTTCCGATACTGCGGGCACCAGCTGAGCGAAATCCTGGGCGGCGGTTGCCATTTGCATCTGCGCAACGGCGGCTGCAATGGCGGCAACTTCTTCCGGTGTCACGTCGTTCAAAAGGTTTGGAGGGACTGGCGCGACAGCGTCCTGGGTCGCTTCCGGGAACTCCGCAAGAGGCGCGGCTTGCTCCGGGGATTTGTCCACGACAGTGCGGAGATCGCGATTCATCTGGTTATAAATGGAAGGCTCATCCGCTGCTTTTTCTTCGGCAGTTTTTTCGTGAGGAAATCCGATGCGGCTCTTCCATCCATTGTCGTCACCGGAAGGTTCTTTCGCGCCGCCACGGCTGGCTTCTTCCTGCGCCGCGATCGCCCGCGCAAAACGGCCGGGCTTGGAAGGTTCGGCGCGCGGCACTACTTTGTCTTCGAGTTTCGACAGCGCGCTCAGGAGTTCACTGGCTTCAAAAGGTTTGACGATGAAAGCGTCGGCGCGAACGCGATGCGCTTCTTCCGGCTTGAAGGGCTCAAGTTTTCCTACGCTCAGCAGCACCGGAATGCGCGAGGTTTCCTGCGATTCCTTCAGGCGCTGGCAGACTTCGAGGCCGCTGTAGCCAGGCATGTAAACGTCCAGGATGACGAGGTCGGGCTTCAGTTCTGCGATCTTTTTGAGTGCGGCCGAGCCATTGTTGACGGCAATTACTTCATACCCCGCATCGGCGAGGATTTTGCGCCCCATGTTCTGGGCGGTCACGCTGTCGTCGGCTAGCAGTATTTTCCTGGCCAAGAAAGTCCTCGAAGCGGGGAGATATGGCGAAGGTAACCTGAGGCTGAACGTAAGTCAATGTTCCCATTGGAGGTTACCCGGTTACCAGTGGTCAACGCCTAGTGCGCGGGCGGGGGTATTGTGGTGCGATTCGGTGGACTTACACAGTTGTTGTGAGTTTGGTCACTTGGCTAACGCACGTGGCCGGTGAAGGTAGAGATCCTTCGCTTCGCCTGAAAAACGGCTACGCTCAGGATGACAACGCTTCGGGACCGCAGGAGCTTGCAGCGGGGCGTGCTGGCTAGAACGGTATTACCTTTTTCAGTCCCTTCTTTTTCTTCTTCTTGCTGCTGGAAATATCTTGGTCGCTGGCCGGAGTGGAGGTGGAAGTTGAGTCTGCCGCATTGGCCGAGGCCGGGCCGGGCTGAATCTCATTGAGCTGCGCCGGTGGAGGCAAGGGTTGGCTGTTTGCAACGGCGGCTTGAGTGTTAGCCGCCGGAGTCAGTGCGTTTGGATCTGCATTTGGCTTTAGCTCGTTGGGATCGGGCGCACCACTCGGCTTCAGTTCATTGGGGTCGGGCGCGTTTGCGGTGGTGTTGGGCCGTGCGAAGGGATCGACCTTGGCAACGGGGGGCGCATCCGAGCGCGGAGCCGGCTCGTTGGCTGCGGGGGTTCCACCATTTACGACTTCAATGCTGAGTCCATGCTCCCCGCCCCCCGAGCCAGAAGTTCTCATCGCATTTGCCGCTTGTCCTACTTCTCTGATCTCAGTGCTTGCGGCGACGGGGGTGGGATCGACCAACGTTGGCTCTCCAACTTTGGCGGCTTGGGCAACGTCAGGGCCTTTCTTTACGACGCTCATCAAGCGGCCAAGCGCGTCGGCCTCGCGCCGGCTGTCCTCCTCCGCTTTATTCTGCGCCACGGCCGCCTTGGTTGGCCGCGGGATGGGTTGATGCAGCGCTGCCAGACGCTTCTTTGCATCTTCTCCACGATCCATCAGCGGGTATCGCGTGATGATCTGGGAATATGCGGCAGCCGCATTTTTGCTGAGGATTTCGATCATGTTGGCTTTGTCGGTTTCCAGAACGCAGCCGGGTTGCGGACTGGTCTTGACGCAGGTGGGCCGGGCGCGAACTTGCGCAACCTGGCCTTCATAATCCTGGCCGAGCACAAACAGGGCTTCATCGGCATGGCTATAGAGAGGGTATTTCTCGACGAGCGTCTTGAGGCGCGCGATGGATGCGGGATACGACAGCCGCAGGAAGTAGAACCTGCCGATTTCAAACTCGCGCTCGGCCAAAACCTCCTGCACCTCGAGCAGACGCTCCTTGCCTTCTTTCACCAGCTTGGGATTGTCCGGATACTGCATGATGAGGTTTCGGTATTCATCTTCGGCGCGCTTGGCATGGGTGTAATCGCGATCGGCTTTCTCCATTTGCTGATACTGGATGTTGGCGATTTTCAGCTGCGCCTCGGCCGCTTCCGGCATGTTGGGAAAGAAGGTCTCGAAGTCGCGATACTCCTGCTCGGCCTGCGCCAGCGACGCTGTTCCACCTTCCGCATACCAGGAGTCGCCCACCGCCAGTTTGGCGCGGGCGATGAATTCGGAATCAGGATAGGTGTTGATCAGCGTCTGCAGCGTCATGCGCGCCACGTCGAAGCGGTTGTGTTTCATCGCGTCCATGGCCTTGTCGAAGAGGACTTTGTCGGGCTGCTTCGAGCCGATGTTGGCCAGCGGATTGACGGACTTCTTATTGGTGCAGGCGGCCGTGATTAGCAGCAGCATGACCAGCATCGCGATGGGGGATTTTCGACGTAACATTAGGACCTCGAATCAGAATTCAGCCGGGGGCTAAAGCGAAAACTTGTTCCGTCCCTACGGGACTTGCTCCCCTTTTCCACTGACCCCCCGCACTTAAGTGCGGGGCTATCATATGCCGTCCCTGCCGGGACTGGAATGCGGCGGTGCGTACGACATCTTCGCCCGAAATTCAGTTCTTACACATACTCTCTAAAGCCTACATCTGTTCAGGACTTTTACGGCACGACTAAAGTCGTGCCCTTCCCGGTCGTGCCGTTCCAGTCACCTTGCCCGCCTTGCCGTCACTCGAGGCGTTCTTGCCCGGGTCGTGCCATTCTCAGATGGTTCCGTTCTCAAACGTTCAGACTTTAAGCAGCGCGGCTTCCGTGGCCGCTTTCAGGAGCGACTGCGTGTTCTTGGTTGGATCGCCATTGCCGAACACGGCGTTGCCTGCCACCAGAATTTCCGCTCCTGCTCGCACCACGTCGGCAACCGTATCGTGCCCTACTCCGCCATCCACTTCGATGCGGTAGGTGAGACGGCGCTGGCTGCGGATCTCGGCCAACCGCCGCATTTTGTGCAAAGTAGACGGGATAAATTTCTGCCCGCCGAAGCCCGGATTGACGGACATCACCAGGACATAATCGACAATATCGAGCACTTCCTCAAGCGTGCTCACGGGAGTTGCCGGATTGATTACCACGCCTGCCAGACAATTGTGGCTCTTGATCAGATGCAGGGTGCGGTTCAAATGCCGGCAAGCCTCCTGATGCACCGAAATCCAATCGGCCCCCGCATCCGCAAATAGCGGGATGAATTCGTCCGCGTTCTCGATCATCAGGTGGCAATCGAGCGGCAAGTCGGTAACTTTTCGTAGAGACTTCACCAGCGGCGGGCCGAGCGTGAGGTTGGGGACGAAGTGTCCATCCATAACATCGACGTGGATGACACCTGCTCCGCCTTCAGCAGCAGCGCGTACCTGCTCACCAAGGCGGGCAAAGTCCGCCGCAAGAATCGATGGTGCAAGTTCAATCAAAAGCTGAATCTCTCAGAATCTGGGTTGAGACGAGCTTACAAATTTGGGTGCTTTGTCAGATTTTAGCACGCGATTTCCTCAAGAGGCGATCTAGCTGCGATTGCGGCGCCGGAACTTGACGGGGACGGAAGAGGCAGCACCACGCTACTTCGTGACGCTCCCACGCAGTTCTCAGCGTCAACTTTCAGATCGCAACGGGTCCAAGCAGCCGCAGTCCTCGACTGCCTTGGTAATCGGAAACCGTAGTTCCAGTGGACCCTCGCGTCTGCGCAGCGCTCAAGCCGAGTCACTACAGCCTAACGAGTCGTTGGCGCTGGCCCGTTAACGGGAAGCGGGAGATTCGTGCTCCAGCAATCGGCCACGATAAGCCACGCACCAAGCCTCCGCCACGCCCGAACGTACTTGCCACGGTCGGCTTGGATGGTGCCATTGGGCTGCCGGATGGCGACGGTGTAGCGCCCGATCTCGACCGCCATGTCGCCGGAGGAATCGACGCGGATGGTTTCGAAGCGCAGATCCTCGTATCCGGCCTCGCCGAACTCGCGCAGCAGGCGCTCGACGGACTTGGGGCCGTAGGCAGGCTCATGGTGCGGCGCCATGAGGACGCCTTCCTGGGCAAAAAGGGCTGCTACCTGATCGTAGTTGGCCGTGTTAAACGACGTGACGAAATCCAGACACAGGTTGCGAATCAAAGATTGAACGTCCAAAAACGGACGCGAGTCCGCTACGGAACTCGAGTAGGAGCGATACATTTACTACCTCCTGGGGGAAGGCCAAGAGCGGGTTCCACGGCCATGGACGCCCGTTCTCCAAATGCAGAAGGATTCTAGCGCAAAAGTGGCTGTGGAAGGGAAAACTTTTTTCACCGGTCGGAGCCTCGATTCGGGGGCTAGGTGCGGGCTCCCCCTTGGGTGGGGGCTGGAAAGAAGCCGGGTTTCCACTTGTCGAGGGAATGCGGTCGGCGTATGTTGCGCGAGTGAGCATCGGCGGGAAAGAGAATTCGTTGGAGGTTCGCAGCGAGACTTGGGACACTGGATCGGCCGGATCAGGAGAGTTCGGAAGCACGACTACTTACTCCAACGTGAAGCTAGGCGCGGGGCGGCCGGAGCGATTTTGTCCAAACTGCTCGGCGGAGTTGAAAGAGCAACGCTGCAAGTTGAGCTGTCCGCAGTGTGGATTTTATTTGAGCTGCTCGGATTTCTATTGAGTTCAGGCGCGCCTTGCTGAGCTGAATCACGATCGAACCCCTATTGCCCGGGTCCCGCGTTCTCCGTCTACAATGATCAAGTATCAATTTTCTTAGGCACGATGAGGAGAAAGCAATGGAACGTAAGGCGAGCGCAGTGTGGAAGGGTGGGCTGAAGGATGGTAAGGGATCGATTTCAGCCCCGGGCGGAGTGCTGAAGGATACGCAGTATTCGTTCACTTCGCGGTTTGAGAACGGGCCGGGAACGAATCCGGAGGAGTTGATTGCGGCGGCGCACGCGGCGTGTTTCTCGATGGCGTTGTCGGCGCAGCTGGGCGGCGCGAATCTGACGCCGGAGAGCATCAGCACGAATGTGACCCTGACGATGGAGAAGCAGGATTCCGGCTGGACGATCACGGCGAGCCATCTGGATGTTGTGGGAAAAGTACCGGGCGCGGATGCGGCGACGTTTCAGAAATATGCGGAGGCGGCGGAGAAGGGCTGTCCGGTGTCGAAGGTACTGAACGCGAAGATTTCAATGACTGCGAAGCTGGGGTAATCCGTCGGTCGACTCGTTCGTCCTAAAAGATCATCGGTGCAGATCGTTTCGAGGAAGATCGTCCGGGAGCCCATCCATGACGGCAGACAATCAAAAAAGCCAGATTACACGACGTGGTTTTCTCGAACGCAGTGTCGGGGCCGTGGCGACAGCGGGAATGCTCGCTGGCGTCACGCCTGCGGCGGCATACGAATCAAGTGAGCAAGAAACGGTAAAGTCGAGTGCGTCGATCTCGGGCAAAATTGCGTTAGAAGAACACTTCGCAATCCCGGAGACGCTGGGCGCGAGCTTCGCCGCTTCTGGCCCTCCCGAATTTCAGAAACAAATTCAAGAGATCGGTAGCATGCGCATCGCAGAGATGGATCGCGGAGGCGTGGGACTATGCATCCTCTCGCTGACCGCTCCGGGAATTCAGGGGATTCCCAACGTCTCTCAGGCGATCAGCGTGTCGCGGAGAGCGAATGACCATCTTGCCGAGCAGATCGCAAAGAACCCGAAACGACTCAAGGGATTTGCCTCACTGCCATTGCAGGATCCGCAAGCCGCGGCGCAGGAACTTACACGCTGCATCAAAGAACTCGGATTCTGTGGAGCACTGGTGAATGGGTTCTCCCAGGTAGGGGAAGAGGATTCGACGGTTTTCTACGATCTGCCGCAATACAGGCCGTTTTGGGAGACGGTTCAACAACTCGACGTGCCGTTCTATTTGCATCCCCGCTCCCCCTTGCCAAAGCACCAACCCGCCTACGAGGGGCACGCATGGCTAACGGGATCGATCTGGGGATTCGAAGCCGAGACCTCCATTCACGTGCTGCGTTTGATAGGGAGCGGCCTGTTTGATGATTACCCGAAGCTGAAAGTCATCATTGGGCATCTCGGCGAAGGACTGCCCTGCAACATTTGGCGCATTGACAACCGAATCGCGCGAACGCTAGGTGCGCGACCGAAAGCCAAGCAGCCAATTGGGCATTATCTGCGGGAAAATTTCTACATCACCACCAGCGGCAACTTCCGTACACCGACACTCACGGAAGTTATGCAGGAAGTTGGTGCGGACCGCATTCTGTATTCGGTCGACTATCCCTTCGAGGACATGGCCGTGGCAGGGGAATGGTTTGATCACGCCGCAATCCACGAGGCAGACCGGTCAAAAATTGCCAGCGGCAATGCACGCAGGTTGTTTCGTCTATAGACGGTCGCGTTTGACAGTTGAGATCATCACTGTAAAATAGAGGCGCAGGTCTTCCTGATGCGGCGGCGTTCCGACTGCCGCAGTTGACTGTCTACTTGCCATCGTGGCGGAATTGGCAGACGCGCATGGTTCAGGTCCATGTACTCGCAAGGGTGTGGGGGTTCGAGTCCCTTCGATGGCACCAAAGAAACGGTCTTAATACGATCGGCAATTGCTGATCGTCTTGCTAGCCCCGAATTCTGCTGGTCGTGAATCTCTTCTCGTCGCGCTCCTGGCGGCCCTGCCTTTCGTTGTTACCTTTCCGACTCAAGTAAACTCTTGGGATGGAAAATCCCCCTAGTACGTTCCGCCAGAAATCTGCGTGGTTCAGAGTTCTTCTAGCTTCATCGCTTTCATTTGGCTTGCTATGGGCGTTCTGCGGAATGTGCGTTGCGCAGAAGGTCGCCATCACCTTCGACGATCTGCCGTTGAATGGCGAGTTACCGCCGGGAGTGACGCCGGCGGAGACCGCCAGGAATGTGCTCGCGATTCTGAAGAAACAGCATGTGCCTCCGGTGTACGGATTCGTGAATGCGAAGAGGCTCGAAGGGAATCCCGATGGCGCTGAGGCTTTAAAGTTGTGGGCGGCTGGGGAGCCGGTGGGGAATCATACGTATTCGCACATGGACGTCGAGAAGAATGATCCCGAGACATTCGAGCGCGACATTGAGGAGAACGAGCCGGTGCTCGAACTGCTCCGGGCGAAGGACGACTGGCACTGGTTGCGGTATCCGTATCTGCATGAGGGAGATACGGTGGAGAAGCGGCGCGCGGTGAGGGCTTACCTGAAGACGCACGGCTACAGGATTGCGCAGGTGGCGCTTGACTGGGAAGACTACCTGTGGAATTTTGCTTATGCGAGGTGCGCCGCGAAAAACGATCAGAAATCGATTGCGTGGTTGCGCTCGAGTTATTTGAGCACGGCGTCGGAATTTCTAGATCTTGGCCGGGCGCAGGCGAAGCTGATTTACGGGCGGGACATCAGTTACGTGTTGCTGTTGCATCTCGGCGCGTTCAGCAGCACCATTCTGCCGGAGGCGCTAGATCTGCTGCACAAGAAGGGTTTTACGCTGGTGACGTTGCAGGAAGCGGAGAGCGACGCCGCGTATGAGGACGACCCGGATGCTGCTTTGCACGACGCCGGGACTTTTCTGGACCAATGGATGCAAGTGAAGCAGATCAAGTATCCTGAGCACACGGACAAGCCTTACAAAGAGCTGGAAAGCGCCTGCCAGTAGCGCCGTCTCGATTGGCGAATCATTCCTTCCCGTATAATTCAGGGACCGTTTATGCCCGTGTCCCTTGATCAGATTGTCCACTCGACCCGCGGGAAAGTTGCGGCAGCGAAACGCACGGCCGACGTGCGCGAACTGGAGCGGCGGGCGGAACGGCACGTGCCGCGCGGGTTTCGGCGGGCGCTGGAAGAAAAAAGCAGAGCTGGAATCGCCGTGGTTGCCGAGTTGAAGAAAGCGTCACCGTCGAAGGGACTGATCCGGGCGGAGTTTCCTGTGGAGGAGTTAGCGCGAGAACTGGAAGCGGCGGGAGCGGCGGCGCTTTCGGTGTTGACGGATGAGGAGTTCTTTCAGGGATCGCTGGAGAATTTGCGGAACGCGTCGGAGGCGGTGAAGGTTCCATGTCTGCGCAAAGATTTTATTGTGGATGAATTCCAACTTCTCGAGGCGCGGGCGCATTCGGCGGATGCGGTGCTGCTTATTGTGGCGGCTTTGACGCAGACGGAGTTAGCGAAACTGGCATTGAGTGCGCGTTCGCGCGGGCTGGATGTTTTGTGCGAAGTGCATGACAAGTCAGAGTTGCAGTGCGCTTTGAATGCAGGCTGCGATTTGATTGGAGTGAACACGCGCGATCTGCGGACGTTCAAAGTGGATCCTGAGACGGCGTTCCGGTTGGCGGAGCGGCTTCCGAAGAATGTGGTGCGAGTGGCGGAGAGTGGGATTCGGTCGGGGGAGGATATTGCGCGGCTGCGCGAGGCTGGGTATCAGGCGTTCTTGATTGGGGAGACGCTGATGCGGGCGGTTTCGCCCGGCGGGGCTTTGCGGGAGTTGGTTGCGAGTACTCGGCACCCAGTACCTAGTACCTAGCCTTCGCAATGATTCGTGCGTGTAACGGTCGAAGATTCGCAACGATCTCGCGAGAACTCTGGGAGACGATCACCGGGTCGATGCAAGGGATCCTTCGACTGCGGTTTTGCTTCGCTGTCGCGAAGCAAAGTCCTCGCTCAGAATGACAAATTGAAAAAATGGCCTTGTGAGATGACTTGGGTGAAAATTTGCGGGATGACGAATTTGGAGGATGCGCTGACTGCGGTGGATGCGGGGGCAGATGCGGTGGGGTTTGTGTTTTATGAGAAGAGTCCGCGGAATATTTCGGTAGAGGCGGTGCGAGAGATTGTGGAGAAGTTGCCGGAGGGGGTGGAGAAGGTAGGAGTGTTTGTGAACGAGCGCGACGAATCGATCTGCTCTATCGCGGATGGGGCCGGCCTTACGGCGGTTCAGATGCATGGCGACGATGAGGATCCGCATGTGGCGGATCTTGTGGTTGAGCAGCGTCCACGACTCAAGATTTTGGCGGCGATTTCTATGCACCGCACGAGTCCTGTGGGGTGGGCAAGCGCATGGGATCCGGATGTCGTGCACGCGTTCCTGGTGGATTCCGGCGCTCAGTCAGGGTTCGGAGGAACGGGTGAAACATTTAATTGGAGAGCCTCGATCCAGACACTGGATGAGATCAGGGGATTTGGGCAATTGGTATTGGCGGGCGGGTTGACGCCGGAGAATGTTGGGGAGGCGATGGGAATTTTGAGGCCGTGGGGAGTAGATGTGGTTTCAGGTGTCGAAGCCAGCCCGGGGAAGAAAGATCCGGAGAAGGTGCGGGCATTTGTGCGGGCGGTGCGGGACGCGGAGAGGAGTTTGTGAGCGTGGCGACGGCGAAGGTTCAACTCGGTGCAAGAAAGAGCAGGTCCCTCGACTCCGCATCACCTTCGCTTCGCAAAGATGATGCTCCGCTCGGGATGACAAGAAAGGGGAATAACGCGAATGTTCCCGGGCGGTTTGGGGTTTATGGCGGGCGATATGTGCCGGAGACTTTGGTGGCAGCGCTCGATGAACTTGAGCGCGAGTATGAGAAGGCCAAGCGCGATCCGAAATTTCAGAAGCGGCTGGATGAGTTGTTGCGGACTTATGCGGGACGTCCTACAGCGCTGACGTTTGCACGAAGGCTGACGCAGAAGTTGGGCGGGGCGAAGATTTATTTGAAGCGTGAGGATTTGCTGCACACCGGGGCGCACAAGATCAATAACTGCCTGGGGCAGGGACTGCTGGTCGAGCGCATGGGAAAGCGGCGCGTGATTGCTGAGACTGGTGCGGGGCAGCATGGTGTGGCTACGGCGACGGTTTGCGCGCTGCTCGGTTTTGACTGCGTGGTGTACATGGGCACCGAGGACATGCGAAGGCAGGAGCTGAATGTCTTCCGCATGCGATTGCTGGGCGCCGAAGTACGCGGAGTCGAATCGGGATCGCGGACTTTGAAGGATGCGATCAACGAGGCGATGCGCGACTGGGTGACGAATGTAATAACTACGCACTATCTGTTGGGAAGCGTGCTGGGGGCGCATCCGTACCCAACGATGGTGAGGGATTTTCATCGCGTGATTGGGCGGGAGACGCGGGCGCAGATTTTGAAAGCCGAAGAAAAGCTGCCGGCGGCGGTGATTGCCTGCGTGGGCGGAGGATCGAATGCGATTGGGATTTTCTACGAGTTTATAAAAGACAAGAAAGTTCGCTTGATTGGCGTGGAGGCGGGTGGCCGTGGCGAAGCGCTGGGTGAACATGCGGCGCGGTTTCGCGGCGGGTCGCCAGGCGTTCTCCAAGGAACATTTTCTTATGTGTTGCAGGATTCGGCGGGGCAGATTGCGTTGACGCACTCGGTTTCGGCGGGGCTGGATTATCCCTCGATTGGGCCGGAACACGCGGCATTGAAAGATGTGGGCAGAGCTGAGTACGTTTCCGCATCGGATGCAGAAGCTCTCGAGGCAACTACGTTATTGGCGCGGACCGAAGGAATTATTCCGGCTCTCGAGTCGGCGCACGCGGTGGCGGAGGTGATGAAGCGCGCACCTCGCATGAAGAAATCCGATGTCGTGGTGGTGAATATCTCCGGGCGCGGGGATAAGGACATCGGGATTATGCGGGAGAGCCTAAAACTAGATTGAGTCATTGAGAGATTCAGCCATTGAGTCAATCTCTCAATGATTCAATGATTCAATCGTGCCATGCCTTTATCTTTCTACAAAAAGCCGGGGCTCGTGGTTTATGTGACCTGTGGCGATCCGGATCTCGCGACTACGCGGGAGATCGTGCTGGCTGCGATCGAGGCGGGGGCGGATGTGATTGAGTTGGGCGTGCCGTTCAGCGATCCGGTAGCAGATGGTCCGGTGATTCAGCGGGCGAGTGAGCGGGCGCTGAAACACGGCACATGCCTGGTGCAGGTGCTAACGCTGGCGGCGGAAGTTCGGCAGCACGCACAGTCAACCGGGATCATTGTGTTTTCATATTTGAATCCGATCTTGCGGATGGGAATTGAGAAGTTTTGCGCCGTGGCGCGGCACGCGGGAGTAGACGGCGCGCTGCTCACGGATTTGCCGGTGGAAGAAGCGGGACCATACTTGCGGGCGATGAAGGCGAACGACCTGGCGTCGGTGTTTCTGGCGGCGCCGACCAGTCCGGATGCGCGGTTGAAGCGGATTGCGGAAGCGTCGCGAGGATTTGTTTACGCCGTGTCGCGCACCGGGGTAACGGGAGCCAGGCAGCAACTGGCGGACGATGCGCAGAAACTGGTTAAGCGGCTGCGGCGCGTAACGAAGTTGCCAATCGCCGTGGGCTTTGGGATTTCGAATGCGGAACAGTTTGCCGAAGTTGGAAAGTTTGCGGATGCGGTAGTTGTGGGAAGCGCGATTGTGGAGACGATTGAACGGAATCGAGGACGGGAAGCGCAAGCAGTGGGGGAATTTGTAAGGAAGCTGACTGTTAATAGCTCGCCGAGGAACTGATCGCGCGCTCGGGAGAATGTAGAAGCGCAGCCAGTGATAGAAATGCCCGGCAGGGCCGACGGGTCCACGGGCAGTGCAAGGGATCCCCTTCGGCTTCGCTCAGGGCAGGCTTTCGACTGCGGTTGTGCTTCGCGTTCGCGAAGCGCAATCTTCGCTCAGGATGACAGAGATTAGAGTGTTATGGATATCGCGGATTGGCGAGAGAAGATCGATGAGCTTGACCGGCGGCTGGTGGAGTTGCTGAGTGAGCGGGCGCGGGCGGCGGTGGAGATCGGCCGCTTGAAGCGGGATACGAATTTGCCGATTTACGAACCGCAACGGGAACGGGTTGTGTTTGAGAATGTGCAGAAGCTAAATCCGGGGCCGCTTCCGGCCCAGGATCTGGTTCGAATTTATGAACGGATTATGGATGTGATGCGGAATATTCAGAAGGAAGGAATTGGGCCGACGGCTGATGCTGCAGGAACGGAGACGGAGTTGGATTCGGAAGTAAATGATTGAAGCAAGCGGGAAAAAGCAGCGGCGCGGTACTCGAAACCAAGGTTCCTCGCTGCGCTCGGAATGACAAGGAGTTGGTTTGAGCTAGGAGCTAGGAGCTAGAGGCTAGGAGCTTTACGCTAGAAGCCAAGGGGAGAAGCAGAGATTCTTATGATTGTGGCAATGCAGGAAGCGGCGGATGAGGCATTGGTGCAGCAGGTGATTGAGCACCTGGTGAAGATGGGTTTTGAAGTGCACCGCTCGACTGGGGCCCGGCAAACCGTGCTGGGCGCGGTGGGAGCGGTCATTGATTTTGACATCCGCAACCTGGAGCTATTGCCGGGGGTACAGGCGGTCCATCGCATCAGTTCTCCGTACAAACTGGCGGGGAAAAGTTTTCGTCCGGAAGGAACGATCGTCAAGCTGGCGAATGGAATCAGCGTCGGCGGAAACGAAGTGGTGGTGATGGCGGGACCATGCTCGGTCGAGTCGCGGGAGCAGCTTTTCTCGACGGCCGAAATTGTGGCAAAAGCCGGGGGGCGGGTGCTGCGAGGCGGCGCGTTCAAGCCGCGAAGTTCTCCTTATTCGTTTCAGGGGCATGGAGAAGACGCGCTGAAGCTGCTGCGCGAGGCCGGGGAAAAGTTCAAGCTGCTCATCATCAGCGAGGTGATGGAGATCTCGCAGATTCCGATGATGCTGCCTTATGTAGATATTTTGCAGGTGGGGGCGCGCAACATGCAGAATTTCAATCTGCTGCGCGAGCTGGGAAAAGTGCGCAAGCCGGTGCTGCTGAAGCGAGGAATCGCCGCGACTCTGGAGGAGTTGCTGCTCTCGGCGGAATATATTATGGCAGGCGGAAATTATGACGTGATCCTGTGCGAACGCGGAATTCGAACGTTTGAGACCTACACGCGGAACACGATGGACATCTCGGCGATCCCGATTATCCACAAATTGTCGCATCTTCCGATGACGGCCGACCCTTCGCACGGTACGGGCCGGCGCGATAAGGTTCCGCCGATGGCGCGGGCTTCCGTGGCAGCCGGGGCGGATGCGCTGCTGATCGAAGTGCATTGCGACCCGAACAAAGCATGGTCCGATGGCGCGCAGTCGCTATTTCCCGAGCAGTTCGAGAAACTGATGGACGAGTTGCGGATGATTGCGCCGGCGGTGGGAAGAAAAATTGGGTAATTGGGAAATTTAGTAATTTAGTGATTGAAAATCGCCCGGTACGCTTTCAAATTACTCAATTACTAAATTTCCCGATTACTCAATTCTTTTTATGCCAATTCGGCAAATCACGATCGTTGGGACGGGGTTGATCGGCGGGTCGTTTGCGCTGGCGCTGCGGAAGAGAAAATTCAAAGGACGGATTGTTGGCTGCGACCGCGAGGCTGCGCTGAAGCGCGCAAAGATTGGCGGCGTCATCGACGACGGGTTTGTACGACCTGTCGAGGCGGTGCGCGGCAGCCAGTTGGTTATGCTGGCAACGCCGGTTCTGGCTATCGTGGATTTGATTGGGCAACTGGGCCCGATACTTCCTGCTGATGCGCTGCTGACGGACGTGGGCAGCACAAAGACCGCGGTGACGGAGCAGGCGCTGAGCGTGTTTGGAAAGAATGCGGGCAAGCGATTTCTGGGTGGGCATCCCATGGCGGGGAAAGAGAGCAGCGGCGTGGAATTTGCGGATGCCGATTTGTTTCAGAATGCCGTTTGGTTCTTGACGCCGATAGCCGGACAAAATCTGCAAAAGGGATTGTTCGCGGAATTCGCGGGATTGATCGACGAGATTGGCGGGCGAGTTGCGATGCTGCCGCCGGATGAGCACGACCGGCTCTGTGCCTGGATCAGCCACGTGCCGCAGATGATTGCGACGGCGCTGGCGGCGGCGCTGGTCGAGGAGTTTGGAGAGGAAGCGCCGCTGCTTTCGACGGGCGGGCGGGCCTTGCGGGAGATGACGCGGATTGCAGGGAGTCCATATTCGATGTGGCGGGACATTGCGATCAGCAACAAGAAGAATCTGGAGGACGCGCTGTTGAAGGTGGAGCAGCGGCTGGCGCATATCCGGGAGAATCTGGCGACTCGGCAATTGGCGGAGGAGTTTGAGCTGGCGCATGGATTGAAGAAGACGGAGAAGAAATGACCGCGCTCGGGTGCGAACATCGGTTCTGACAATTTGCATGTGATGCTATAATGTGTCACATGAAGACCATGAGCGTGCGCGACCTCAGGTATCGTTTCCCGCAGATCGAAGCGGAACTCCGCGACGGCCAAAGTATCGCAATCACCAAGCGTAAGCGAGTGATCGCGAGGTTGGTACCTGAGAGGCCCGCTTCCAAAAAATCTCCCGATTTCATGGCTATGCTGAAGCGCATTTATGGCAACAAGAAGCTTAAAATAAGTGGAGCAGAGCTGATAGCGATGCAGCGGGGCGACCGTTGAAGGTTTACGCCGATAGCAGTTTCTTGGTTTCTCTGTACACTTTGGATGTTCACTCAGCCGGGGCCGCGGCCGATGTTCGCCGATTCGGTTCCGGGTTGATGTTGACGCCGCTTGCTGAACTCGAGTTGACGAACGCGTTGGAATTGCGCGTCTTTCGCAAAGAATTATCGGCAGCCGAAATTGCAGAAGCGCAGGCAGAATTACAAGGTCATATCAACGAAGGGTTCTACAATGTCCTTGGAATGCCTGTGACAGTTTACGATCTGGGGCGGCGGATTGCGCTTAAGCGAACGGCAGTTATCGGAACTCGAACATTGGATATTCTGCATGTAGCCAGCGCCGTCCTACTCGGAGCGGACGAATTTTGGACATTCGACGACCGCCAAGCAAAGGTGGCGAAATCCGAAGGCTTGCGGGTGCGCTGAAGAGTCCCGCGTATGATGGCGGTGCGTGTTGTTCCTCTCAATAAGCTTATGAATAAAGTTGTGGCCAATGCCGATGAGGCGATTCGCGATGTGAACGATGGCGCGGTCATTATGATCGGCGGTTTTGGGTTGTGCGGGATTCCCGAAAACCTGATTCGCGCGCTGGTGAAAAAGGGATCGAAGAATCTCAGGACGATCAGCAATAATGCGGGAGTCGATGGCTTTGGCGCTGGGATGCTGCTTGCGGCGGGACAGATTCGGCGGCACATTGGAACTTACGTGGGAGAAAACAAGCTGCTGGAGTCGATGGTGCTGGCGGGAAAAGTGGAACTCGATCTGGTACCGCAGGGGACGTTTGCAGAACGGATTCGCGCGGCGGGAGCGGGGATCCCGGCGTTTTTTACTCCTACGGGTGTCGGCACGATTGTTGCGGAGGGCAAGGAGACGCGCGAGTTCGATGGGCGCCCTTATGTGATGGAGCGCGCGTTGAAGGCGGACTTCGCGTTTGTAAAGGCGTGGAAGGGCGACCGGATGGGGAATCTGGTTTACCGGAAGACGGCGCGGAATTTTAACCCGATCATGGCGACGGCGGCGAAGGTGACGATCGCGGAAGTCGAGCATCTGGTCGAAGCGGGGGAACTCGACGGGGATCTAGTGCATACGCCTTCAGTGTATGTGAAAAGGATTTTTCAGGGAGAGATGTATGAGCGGAGGATTGAGAAACGGACGCTGAGGAAGGCGTCGTAGCACTCCGTAAGGCGCGCCGAGAGAACTCCTTGATGTGGCATTGGCGATGTCTCAGTGCAAGGGATCCTTCGACTGTGGTTTTGCTTCGCTGTCGCGAAGCAAAATCCTCGCTCAGGATGACAGGACTTAAAAAATGAATAAACCGGGTAAAGATGTCGACAAGCGTGAACGGATTGTGAAGCGGATTGCGCGCGAGCTGCGAGATGGGTTCTATGTGAACCTGGGCATTGGCATGCCTACGCTGATTTCCAATTATGTTCCAGCGGGAATGGAAGTCGTTCTGCAGTCGGAGAACGGGATGCTGGGGATTGGGCCGTATCCGGTGGAGGGCGAGGAAGACGCTGACCTGATTAATGCGGGCAAGGAGACGGTGAGTGAGATGGCGGGGACGTCGTATTTTTCGAGCGCCGATTCGTTTGCCATGATCCGCGGCGCGCACGTGGATTTGAGCGTGCTGGGCGCGATGGAAGTGGATGAATCGGGCAGCCTGGCGAATTGGATGATCCCCGGTAAAATGGTGAAGGGGATGGGCGGCGCGATGGACCTGGTCGCCGGGGCGCGGCGCGTAGTGGTGGCGATGGAGCACACGACGCGGGAGGGCGCTCCGAAGATTTTGAAGAAATGCACGCTGCCGCTAACTGGGGTGAACGTGGTGGATACGATTGTGACCGAGATGGCATACCTGCGGGTGACGAAACAGGGATTGGTACTGGAGGAAGTGGCTCCGGGATTGACGGCGGAGGATGTGCAGAGCGCGACCGGGGCGAGGCTAATTGTGGGCGAACGGCTGAAAGTGATGGAGAGCTAGCGTGCTGGTTTCGGCGGAAGTTGTTCGAATGCATTTCGATTACTCGATGTGGGCTTCAAGTCGGCTGCTCAATGCAGCAGCGCAGCTTACTTTGGAAGAACTGCCGCGTGACTTCGGAACGGCGGACAAGAGCGTACACGGGACGCTGGTTCATATCTTCGGCGCGGATCGCATTTGGCTTGCCCGTGTAGAGGGAAGACAGCTCGATGCTTTGGTAAAGCCTGCAGACTACGATCTAGCCAAGTTGACTCGCGAGTGGACGAGTTTGGGGGATCGGTGGAAAGAGTGGGCCGCATCGCTGACCGACGATTCGTTGAACGAGTGGCGCGACTACCGAGACATGAAGGGAAATCCACATCGAACGCCGCTTTGGCAGATCGGTTTGCATGTGGTGAATCATGCCACGCACCATCGCGGGCAGGTGTCCGGATTTCTGCGATCTCTTGGGAAGACGCCTCCCCCGCTCGATCTGATCTATTACTACCGGACGAAATCTGCTGCTTGAATAACGTTTAAATCCTGAACGGTGCGGCCAACAGACGAAACGGAAGCGTGATGGCGAGGTATATGACCTCCAGCACTCCATGGACGGCCACTCCCACGATGCGGAATGGCAACAATAATAGCCAGATGAATGGGTACGCGATCAGCGCTAACAGAGCTAGCGGCCAGCAGGCGACGAAGAGGATGCACCAGAGGAGGAACGTGAACATGGGGAGACCTCCTTATTCTTCTCCTATCTAATTGTACGGTGAGGGTGTGCGAAAGGTTCCGTGGGAGAATGCCTTGCTGGGTCGGCGGTAATGCAGACGGGCAGGGATCCTTCGACTGCGGTTTTGCTTCGCTGGCGCGAAGCAAAATCCTCGCTCAGGATGACAAAACGACTTATTGTCCCCCAAAATTGCTTCGTTTTTATTCGTAGCGCAGGGCTTCTGCGGGGAGGGTTCGGCCAGCGGACCATGAGGGATAGAGCGTCGCTACGAATGAGACTCCGATTGCTACCAGGGCTACCAGGGCGCCGTCGATCAGACGCGGAGCGAAGGGGACGTAGTCGATGGAATAGACTTCCGGCGACAGAGAGATCATGTGGTAGTGGCCGCCGGCGTAGGAGATGGCATAGCCGAGGAGCAGGCCGATGGCGGTGCCGATTACGCCGATGAGAACTCCTTGAGCGATGAACACGTTGCGCACTTGCGACTTGCGCGTGCCCATCGACATGAGGACGGCGATGTCTTTGGTTTTTTCCATGACCATCATGATCAGCGAAATCAAAATATTCAGGGCGGCAACGAATACGATCAGACCGATGGTGATGAACGTGACCAGGCGCTCCAGACGCAGGGCATGAAACAGAGCTTTGTTTTGCTCCATCCAGTTGGTGGTCATGAAGCCTTTGCCGGCGGCATCTTCCAGTTCACGCGAAACTTCGCTGGCCTTGTAGATATCGTCGACCTTGAACTCGATGACCGAGATGAGATCGCCGAGTCCGAAGAGGCGCTGCGCGTCCGATAGCCGGGTGAAGGCCCACGACGAGTCGTAATCGAAAAAGCCCGAGTTGAAGATTCCTACGACGCGGAAGCGGCTGTATTTGGGCACCATGCCGAACGGAGTAAGTTCGCCCTGGGGGCTGGTCACCAGCACCACCGAACCGACCGCCGCGCCTAAATTGTCAGCCATGTCTTTGCCAAGAATGATTGGAGGCATGGCGGCCACACGCGCCTGCACACCGGCGAGGGAATCGACGGAGTCGGTCGCTTGCGCGCCGTCGACAGCCCGTTTCGACGGGCTCGGAGCAGGTTCTTCCTCTCCGCTCAGGGCAGGCGAGGAAGGCGTTCCCGCTTGATCTTTTCCCGGCTCGTTTTCTTCGAGCGCGGAAGCTGAGCCTTCTTTTACGCTATTGAGCAGATCGCCCACCTTGCGTTCATAGGACGGAATCATGCCCTTGAGGACAGCGCCGCGGGCGCGCGGACCGCGCGAAATGAGAACTTGTTCGAAAATTGCTGGGGCGGCGGCAACAACATGGGGCTGTTTGGAGAGGCGTTCGAACAACGGCGGCCAGTCCTTAATGCCATCGTCGGCGATGCGCAAGAGGCTGACGTGCGAAGTTGAGCCGATGAGGCGTTCTTGCAAGTCCTGACGAAAACCGTTGTTGATGGCGAGCGCCACGATGAGCGAGGCCACGCCTGCGGCAACTCCCACGATGGAGATGCCGGTAATAATGCCGATAAAGGCCTGGCGCCTTTTCGCGCGAAGGTAACGGGTTGCAATGAAAATTTCGAAGCGCATGCGAGCTTTCAGCCAAGTCGGATTATAGCGATCAGTCCTAGGACGTGCGGGATTCAGGCGAATAAAAACTTCCCGACGCGGACTCGCCATACGCGCGCGGTCTCGTTCTGTGGCACATTAAAGGATCGTATTATTTAAGGATCGATTTACTCGACCTCAAATGGCCTCCACTTCCGACTCCACAGCTGGGCTCCTTGCATTTACGCATCCGGATTTTGTGCTGTTTCAGACCGCACGATTTCTGATTGTTGCCGCGGTCGAGATGCAGGCGGTCGCGGTGGGATGGCAGGTTTACGAGATCACCAAGCGCGCCCTCGACTTGGGACTGGTTGGGCTGGCGCAGTTTCTTCCCGGGATTTTGTTGTTTCTGGCTTCTGGGCACGCCTCAGACCGCTTCGAGCGCCGCAAGGTGCTGGCTACTTGTTATGCGGGGTTCGCACTATGCTCGGCGTTGCTACTGGTGATTGCGGAGCGTGAGACGCATTCGGTGAAACCCATTTACGTTGTTCTGGTCATGCTCGGCGTCGTGCGGTCGTTCAACGGAACGGCGAGCCGATCGATTCTGCCGCAACTCGTTCCGGAGGAACACTTCCATAACGCTGTTACCTGGAATGCCACAACCTTTCAAGCCGCCGTAATTATTGGACCATCGCTGGGCGGAATTCTGTATGCGCTGGCGCACGGTCCCAAGGCAGTTTATGCGCTGGCCATGCTGACCGCTCTGGGCGCGCTGCTCTCGGCGTTCCGCATCAAGGCGAAGGAGCAAGCACGACGCCGCGAACCGTTCACCGGAAAGACGGTGCTCGCCGGATTGCATTTTATTTGGCGCGAGAAGCTCATTCTCGGAGCGATCTCGCTGGATCTGTTTGCGGTGCTGTTGGGCGGAGCCGTTGCTCTTTTGCCAGTGTATGCGCGGGAGATTCTGCACACGGGGCCTTGGGGCCTTGGGCTGCTGCGCACGGCTCCGGGAGTGGGCGCGGCGATCACCGCCGTGGCCTTGGCTCATCGTCCTTTGCGCGGACGCGCGGGGCCGACGCTCTTGTGGTCCGTGGCCGGATTCGGAATTTTCACGATTATCTTTGGGGTCTCGCGCAGCCTAGTGCTGTCACTCGCAGCGCTCATTCTGCTCGGCGCATGCGACATGGTCAGCGTGATCATTCGCGCGATGCTGGTGCAGTTCGGCACGCCGGACGAAATGCGTGGACGAGTGATGGCCGTTGACATGGTTTTTATCGGAACGTCGAATGAACTCGGCCAGTTCGAATCGGGCCTGACCGCGCAGTGGTTTGGCACGGTGCCGGCGGTAGTGCTGGGGGGTGTAGGAACGCTTTTCGTAATCGCTTTATGGGCCTGGGTATTCCCGCAGTTGCGACGCGCGGGGGAACTCACTGCGATGAGGACGAGACGTCTGGAAGATCCTATAAAAACGGTCTGACAACTCAGTGGCGGGAACGTTTCGATCCGACCTTCGTTCCTTTTTTTGAAGTGCCCTGTTTTCGGGATCGATCACTGCCCTTGCCAAAGACGCGGGCGAAAATCTTATCCACATTCTTGAGCTGCCGTTGCAAATCGAAGGCGTATTCGATTTGTTTGCGGGGAATTGTTCCGGTGATTTGCTTGTCGGCGAGAACCAGTTGGTGGAAGTCGAGATTCCCCTTCCAGGCTCGCATCGCGTGGCCCTGCACCAGCCGGTAGGCGTCTTCGCGTGAGACGCCGTGCTCGACCAGGTCGAGCAGAAGTTGTCCGCTGAAAATCAACCCATGGGTGCTCTCAAGGTTCGCCCGCATACGTTCGGGATAAACAAACATGGTCTCGACCAGATTCGCAGTCTTGTTCAACAGGTAATCGATGAGCGTGGTCGAGTCGGGTAAAATGACGCGCTCCGCCGAAGAATGCGAGATGTCGCGTTCGTGCCACAGAGCAACGTTTTCGAATCCCGCCTGCGCGTTGCCGCGCACCACGCGTGCCAAGCCGCTGATCTGTTCGGATGTCACGGGATTGCGCTTGTGCGGCATGGCAGAGGAACCCTTCTGCTTTTCGCTAAAAAACTCCTCGGCCTCGCGGACCTCCGTGCGCTGCAAGTGACGGATTTCTGTCGCAATCTTGTCGAGGGTCGAGGCAATCACAGCGAGCGTAGCCAAATAATTGGCGTGCCGGTCGCGCTGGATGACTTGCGACGAAATTGCTGCCGCCTTCAGGCCCAGGCGCGCGCAGATTTTTTCTTCGATCTCCGGCGTGAGGTGGGCGAAGATTCCCACCGCTCCGGAGAATTTTCCCACGCGCATATCTTCGGCCGCGGATCGAAAGCGCACTATGTTGCGCTGCGTTTCAGAAAACCAGTTGGCCAATTTGAATCCAAAGGTGATGGGCTCGGCGTGGATTCCGTGGGTACGTCCCACCATTGGCGTGTCTTTGAATTCCCAGGCGCGGCGTTCCAGTACGTCGGCCAAGCGCTCAAGATCCTTGGCGATGAGGGACGAAGCCTGTTTGATCAGCAACGCCTGCGCGGTGTCGACCACGTCATTCGAGGTAAGGCCGTAGTGAAACCAGCGGGCATGCTGGCCGACGATTTCCGCCACAGCGGTGGTAAAGGCGATGACATCGTGGCGCACCTCGGCCTCGATCTCATGAATGCGCTCTACGCGGAAATCGGCACGCTCGCGGATCGCGCGCGCCGCTTCCTTCGGAACCATGCCAGCTCCGGCCAAGGTTTCGCTGGCAGCGACCTCCACGGCCAGCCATGTGCGGAAGCGGTTTTCGTCGCTCCAGATGCGGCCCATCTCGGGGCGGGTGTAGCGTGGAATCAAAGTCGATTCGCTCCTGTCGATTGCGGCAATAGGGGATAGAGGATTCTAACTGGAGTGCGGAAAAGAGGCTAGGGGTCCGGGCAATTGTTGATTGCTGATTGTTAATTGCTGAGTTAAGAGCGAAACGTCCGGCGGGTTTTTACCGGGGCAATCAGCAATTGGCAATTAGCTATCAACAATCAGTAATCGATTCTCGCCTGGCCTTCTGCTATTATATCGTTAGACGATATAGTTTCCCGCGATTCGATTTAGATCGCAGCACGATGCAATCGGGCGGCATGAAGAAGCTCACTTTATCGGATTACCAGGCGCTAGCGGAGTTTCGCTACCAGATCCGCCGCTTCCTTCATTTCAGTGAGCAAGTGGTGAAGCAGGCAGGGCTGGAGCGCGGGCAGTATCAGCTCATGCTGGCGATCAAGGGCATGCCGGCGGGCGTGCGGCCTCGGATCCGCGAATTAGCCGGCCGCCTGCAAATTCGCCACCACAGCACTGTGGAGCTGGTGAACCGACTGGAAGCGGGAGGGTTTGTACACCGCACACGCGCGCAGGACGACCGCCGAGAGGTTCTGCTCGCGCTCACCGCCAAAGGAGAAAAGGTCCTCAGCGAACTGGCGCTTCATCATCACTATGAATTGCGCTCAACCGGACCTGAACTCGTGGCTGCTCTTCAGCGCATCATGCGCGATGGTAACGACGCTTCTGCAACGCATTCAACCCTTCCCCGCGAAAAACGAAGGACAGTAAAACATCCATGAGCACGAACGACAACCAAACTTCAAAACATTCAAAGTTCCAAGCAAACTCAAACGAGGCCTCCACTGCGTCAGAGCGAGACAGGGCTCGGACGGCGATCGACGCGGCGCCGCCCGCGCCGTTCCGTATGTTGCTAGTCTCAATTCTCTCCGCCGCAATTGGCCTCGTTGCCGGTCTCGTGGCCTTCGCTCTCTATAAGTTGATCGGCCTGTTTACCAACCTCTTCTTCTTTCATCGTTGGTCGGCCGACTTCTCGAGCGCCCAGCACAACCACCTCGGCTGGATGGTCATCGTCGTTCCGGTGATTGGCGGACTCATTGTGGGCGTCATGGCCAAGTACGGCACGTCGAAGATCAAGGGGCACGGCATCCCGGAGGCGATGGAGGCCGTGCTGTTCAACCGCAGCCGGATTGCGCCGCGTGTGGCGATTTTAAAGCCCATCTCGGCGGCAATCGCGATCGGCACCGGCGGTCCCTTCGGCGCGGAAGGCCCGATCATCCAGACCGGCGGAGCGATCGGATCGCTTGTCGGACAGGCCTTCCACACCACTGCGGTCGAGCGCAAAGTGCTGCTCGCGTGCGGCGCCGCCGCAGGAATGTCGGCTACGTTCAACACTCCCATCGCCGGCGTGATTCTTGCCATTGAACTTCTGCTCTTCGAATTCAAATCGCGTTCCTTCATCCCGCTGGTGATTGCAAGCACTTTGGCAACTGCCGTCCACATGCAACTCTTGGGGCAGGGACCGATGTTTCAGGTCAGGCCGATGGATTTTGCGATTCCCCGCGGGCTGCCTTTTTATCTGGTTTTAGGACTGATCTGCGGCCTCGCCGCCGTCGGTTTCAGCAAGCTGCTTTACTGGGTGGAGGATCAATTCGACAAGCTTCCGTTCGATGAGCTGTGGTGGCCGGCGATCGGCGCGCTCGGACTGGGCATCATCGGCTTCTTCGTACCTCGCGTCCTTGGCGTCGGCTATGACACGATCGGAGACATTCTCAATGGCCAGCTGGCGTGGAAGCTTTTGCTGGTCGTCATGCTGGCAAAAGCCGCAGCCTTGGCCATCTCGCTCGGCTCCGGCACCTCCGGTGGATTGCTGGCGCCTTGCTTTATGTGGAGCGCCGCGATGGGCGGCATTTTCGCCATAGTGTCCAATCATTTTCTGCCCAGTGCGCACCTCTCGCCGGGAGCTTTCGCGCTGGTCGCGATGGGTGCGGTGTTTGCCTCAGCCTCACGCGCCACGTTTACGTTCATCATCTTCGCTTTCGAAATCACGCGGGATTACAACTCCGTGCTGCCTCTCATGCTGGTCAGCGTCATCGCCGATGGCATTGCCATGCTCCTGATGCCCAACAGTTCGATCATGACGGAAAAACTTGCGCGCCGCGGGCTGCATGTCCATCAGGACTACGAAGCTGACACTCTGTCGCAAAGCAAAGTTTCCGAGACCATGGACCGGGAACTGCCTACCGTCGCGGCTGGGACGAAGATTAGCGAACTCGCAGAACGCATCGCGCGACACGACCCCACGGTAGCTCGCCATGAGGCACTGCTGATCCTCGACGGTGACGGGAAGCTTGCCGGTATCATCACCCGTGGCGACCTGCTCCGCGCTTTCGACAAAGATTCCGCCGGAGCCATGGCCGTTCAGGAAGCGGGCAGCACACGACTTGTCGTGTCACACCCCGACGAACTTGTCTCCGAAGCTGCGTCGAAGATGCTGCGTTACGACATCGGTCGCTTGCCTGTGGTTGAACGCGCCGACCATCGCAAAGTCGTGGGGTATTTGGGGCGCAGTGGCGTGATGGCCGCGCGGCTCCGGCGTTTCCAGGATGAGCACATGCGCGAACCGGGATGGTTTCCGAGGAAAGCTGGCCTGGATGTTTCAGGGTTAAAGTAGGTGAATCTCTACTACTTCTTCTCGATCGCGTCGATCAGCGGGCGCAGGGCTTCTACCGAGACTCCCAGCGTGCCGCCGGAGAATCCGTCGATGTAGGCGGAGTTGACGCCGATCACTTCTGCATTCGAATTGAAAACAGGTCCGCCGCTGCCGCCGTGCGCAGTAGGGGCGTCGTAAATCAGCTTGTCGCCGACTACATCGCCAAGATGCCCGCAAGTGGTCGAGGGGCGAATCAACGATAATGCTGCCAGTTCGCTCGCGGCATTGATGTCATTGTGCCGGTACGCGAGCCGCTGGTAAATCCCGCTCGGCGACTTCGCCACCATCCCGGCGATTCCCATGGGATAGCCGATCACCGTCACCAACTCTCCGGGCGATGCCGTTCCCTTCGCCAGCGGAAGCACAGGGAGGCCGCTCACAGCCTCTTTATCTTCAATTCTAAGTACGGCAAGATCGCCGCTGGAAGAAACTGTTCCGGGGGTTAAGGTCACCGGCGTGGGAGAGTTGGGAAAGAATACAACCAAGCTCTCGAGGCGGGCTGTGGCGCCGCGCTGAATCAGAGCTTCGGCCTCGGCGTCGCCATACCAGGGCTCGGCTACATGCCGGTTGGTGGCCAGGAGTCCGTTGCCAACCAGAAAGCCTGTTCCCGATACGCGCGCGCGAATCGCGATTGGCTGGTTGGGAAATCCAACCTGAAAAACGCCGTGGATGTAGCCAATCGAATTACGATAGTGAGCGAGAACCAGGGCAGGCATCGCCCGTTCTTTTTCGAGTTCTGCGACCTGCTGGGAAAGCTGGCCGACTTGCTTTTGGAGTTCTTCTTCCTGCTGCGGGGCCTGCGCCGTGGCGGGCGCATAGTAATGGAAGAGAGCAAACGTGCCGGCCACCAACGCCACTCCCAGCACGGATTGCACCATCCACTGCCAGATGTCGCTAACTTCGTTCGATGCCTGACGATCTTCCGGTTCGGACATGAGCGGATAGCTCCCGTGCTCGATCCCTTTCCGCAGGCGGAAAACGACCAGCGATGAATGCGGGGGATTGGTCATCTTCCCTTGTCCGGCAGGGCTTTTCCACGGTACGGAAGATGATGACCGGGAGATATCAGAGGCGACTAAGAAAGGGATTCGTGCTGAGTTGAGTGCGCGGCGGGACTAGGGTTTTTCGATGCCCAGCCGTTTTGCCATTTGTTCATATAGAAATCCACGCCCCGGCACATAGGGTTGCACCCATTCGCCATCGATTACGAATTGCGGGATGGCGCGCTTGCCGGTGTGTTTGACGATCTCTTCGAGCGCACCTGGCGTGGATTGGACGTCGATATCTTTGTATTGGATATTGTGCTTGTCCAGGAAGCGTTTGGCTTCGCGGCAGTCGGGGCACCACGCTGCAGAATAGACGGTCACATCCATGGTTTCATTCTAGATGAAAGCAGGGCGGAGTTGGTCGCAGCTTTCGGCCTGCGGACCCGCGGTTACTGGATCTTGGCTACCCCCGGCACAGGGTTCGGGAACTTTGTGAAGACTGCGGGATCGTGTCCAGGAATGATTAACTCCGGGCGTGTCGCGATTTGTTTCATGCGATCCTGCGCACGGAGGTTTGACGCAGCATCGAGCGTGGCAGCGATTGGCACATGCCGTTCGAGATTTTCATACAGATACATATTGTCGCTGGCCAGCACAACGGTTCCGGCTGCCGTTTGCACGCCCACGTACTGAGATTGAAACGTATGTTTGCCGCCGGTGTAGCAAGTCACACCGGGAATAATTTGCTGAGCATCGCCATCCACGAGGCCGACGCGCCCTTGTGTGTTGAGTTTCACGAGAGTGAGCACGTCGCCCTCATCGATGCCGCCGTGAGTGTCGTTCGATTGCCAGGCTTGGCCAGCGTAATACTGCAGTTCGTCTTTCTGAATCCAGATACGGGCGTTAGGAAACAGATCCATGCCGTCGGCGTGATCCCAGTGCATGTGCGTGATGATGATGTCGGTGATGTCCTCGGGCTTCAGGCCGAGCCGGCTGTAGAGTGTCGGACGGCTTGGTGAAGTCCTTCACCTGCCAATCCTTGAAAAAGCGATCGTGATAAAACCCTGAGTCGACCAGGATATTGCGGCCGTTACCACGCACCAGCCAGATCATCATGGCGATATCGAGCTTGCGGCCCGGCTCGGCGCCCGCCACGAGGTCATAAACCGGGAAGTCGGGTATGGTTGCGTAGCGGATGGCATAAATCTCGTAGTTCGATTTTGATTGCGCTACGGCGGTGATTGCCATCACGCACAGCAGCGTGAGATGAATGATTTTCATGAGCTCGCGAAAAATAAATAGCCTCAACGCTGCCGGAGGTATACGAGAAAGTCTCCGGCAGCAAAAGGGAAAACCGCTGCGCTGCATAGCGTTACACGCGTTGCAGCTCAGGCAAGGTTCGCTCATCAATCACGTTGCCGGTATTGAGCGTAGACGCCGGTTCGAACAGCACGATCCAGCATTCTTCTTCGGCGACGGGCCGGTGCTCCACGCCGCGGGGCACCACGATGAATTCGCCTTCCTTGATCCATTCATCGTGGTCGCGGAATTCCATGCGAAATTGCCCCTTGACCACGAGGAACATTTCATCTTCATGGTCGTGGTGATGCCAGACGAACTCAGTGTTCGCCTTCACCAGCTTCACCATTTGTCCGTTCAATTCGGCCGCGATATGCGGTTTGTAGAATTCCGAAATTTTGGCGAACTTCTCGGCAATATTGATTTTCTGCGTCATGATTTTCCCAGTCAGTGGCAGTTCTTTGGTTTGAGGTCTTCTGGATTCAGATTCGTCGTGCGGCGGTAGGTCGCAAAACTTCTTGAGGTCTTATCGAGACACATCGTCCGTTCGGACGCTTTCTTCATGGCCCGACGATCTCGCCGCACTTGAACTTCCGTGTTTTCTGCGAAGGTTTCCGCGCGCTGAGATCGTGCTAATCTGGCCTCAACGAATTCCCTTCCCGAGGTGCTTCATGCAGCGACTCCGTTTTCTGCTTGCCATCGTACTGTGTGCCTCATATTTTGCGTCCGCCGCGCGAGCTCAATCCTGCAGTGGCATGAGTCTTGGCCGCGGCGCGAGCCTTAATGGATTCATTCCTTTCCCGAGCGACAATGCCTGGAATCAGGATATTTCTGCGGCTCCAGTCGATCCCAACTCCAGCGCCATCATAAATTTCATCGGCGACTCTACGCCACTGCATCCTGACTTTGGCGCGGGACTCTACGGCGGCCAAACCATCGGTATTCCTTACATTGTGGTCAGCGGATCACCATTTGTGCCGATCAAATATAGCGCCTATGGCTCAGAGAGCGACCCTGGACCGATGCCCGTCCCGAAAAATGCTCCCATCGAAGGCTATCCGAATCCGGGCAATGGCGACCGTCACGTACTCGTGCTCGATCGCGACAACTGCTGGCTTTACGAACTCTACAGTTCGTATTCGCAAAAGAATGGAAGTTGGGACGCCGCTTCAGGAGCGGTTTGGGATCTCGTGAACGACGAGCAGCGGCCCTACACCTGGACTTCCGCCGACGCCGCCGGGCTCTCGGTGTTCGCGGGCCTGGCTCGCTACGATGAGGTAGCCAGCGGCGCGATCCAGCATGCTTTGCGCTTTACGTTGCAGAACAGCGCGACTGCGTTTACGCCGCCGGCTTCGCACTGGGCGGGAAACTCAAGCAATCCTGATGCCGCGCCCATGGGCATGCGCATCCGGTTGCAAGCCTCCTACAACATTTCTTCGTTCCCGCCGCAGGCGCAGACGATTCTTGCCGCGCTGAAGAAATACGGCATGATCATGGCCGACAACGGCAGTTCGATGTTCATCAGCGGCGACCCGGACAATCGCTGGAACAACGACGATCTCGGCACTTTGAAATCGGTTCCGGCGTCGGCGTTCGAGGTGGTGCTGATCGATCCTTTGTATACGCCGAACGATGTTCCGACGGGACCGGCGCCGGTAATTCACAGCTTCACGGCAAATCCGCAGACCGTGTCCTCCGGCCAGCCGGTGACATTGAGTTGGAGCGTTTCTGGAGCTTCCTATTTCGTGGTTTCGCCGCAGGTGGGAGCCGTGCGCGGAGCGTCCGTGATTGTGACTCCGACGGGAACCACGACTTACACGTTAGTGGGAACCAATGCTTATGGACGGTCGACGGCAAAGGTGAAAGTGACGGTGCAGTAGGCATAGAATTCATTGACAACCTTTGGTATATATCATAATATATACCATGCAGAAAACAGCTAAGCTCTTCAAAAACGGTCGCAGTCAGGCTGTACGCTTGCCTTCTGAATACCGATTCGAGGGATCGGAAGTCTATGTTCGCCGCGACCCCGCGACCGGCGATGTCATTCTGTCGCGCCGCCCTGACTCATGGAAAGATCTCTTCATCTTGATGAACGCGATTGAAGTACCAAAGGATTTTCTAGCCGACCGCAAAGACGCGCCTCCGCAAAAACGCGAGTTGTTCTGAATGGCCGTCCGCTATCTTCTCGATACCAATACCGTCAGCTACATCATCAAGGGAAATTTTCCAAGAGTCCGGGAGCGCCTGCTGGAAGTTCCAATGAGTGAGGTTGGAATTTCTGTAATCACCGAGGCCGAACTGCGCTTCGGGGTCGCTCGCCTGCCGCAAGCGACAAAGCTGGGAATCGTCGTCGAAGAATTTCTGATGCGCGTCGAGGTATTGGTTTGGGATTCGGCGGTCGCCCGGCAGTATGCCGGCCTTCGCGCTACGCTGGAAACAAATGGCGAGCCCATGGGCAATTTAGGCCTCATGATTGCGGCTCAAGCACTTGCCGCAGAAGCAATCCTAGTGACCAACGATCGCGTATTTCGAAGAATTAAGGGTCTGGAAATCGAGGACTGGAGCAAGGCCTAGGACGAATGCTCGCCTTCACGCGCTTGACGGTTGTATCGGACGTTACGTAGTGCCTGTGGCCCCACGCGCCACCGATGGATAAAAAGCCGTCGGCTTTTCGACCGACGGCTGAGATAAGTTGTCTTATTTAGATCTGTCCGGTTCCACCATCCACATTTAAGTCGACACCCGTGATATATGAAGCTTCGTTGCCACCCAGGAATAGAACGGCGCGCCCTACCTCTTCCGGCTTGCCAAAACGCTTCATAGGAACGCGGTTCTTGATGCTCTCCGCGAAGTCGTCCACAGCGGCCTGCGGCATTCCGCCTTTTCCAAGAATTGGAGTCTCGATTGGTCCCGGACTTACGACGTTGACGCGAATACCGCGGCCCACCAATTCCGCGCCAAAGGTGCGAGCCAGCGACCGCACCGCCGCTTTGGTGGCTGCGTAGATGCTTGAGCCCAGGTAGCCCTTCGTACCGACTACGGACGAGTTCAATACGATACTACCGTTATCGTTAAGAAGAGGAATTGCTTTCTGCACGGTAAAATAAAGACCTTTGACGTTGATATCGAACTGCTCATCGAACAGCTGCTCGCTGCTGCCGTCTGCGGGGCTAAACTTAGCAATCCCGGCATTGGCAAACAGAACATCGATCTTTCCGAACTTCACGCCCACCTCGCTGAAGAACTTGTCGATATCAGCCAATTTCGAAACATCGGCCTTCACTGCCAGGATGCCGTTACCAATAGTTTTTACAGCTTCATCCAGTGTCTTCTGATCGCGTCCTGAGATGGCGACCCTGGCCCCCTCGTCGTGAAAAAGCTTGGCCGTGGCCAGTCCGATGCCGCTGTTGCCACCTGTTATGACTACTGTCTTGCCTTCAAATCTTTTCGCCATAAAATTCCTCCGATCGTCGAATGCAGAAATCTTTAAGAGCAGCCACTAACACTCGCCGGCTGAATCTGAATAGTTTGATGTATATCAAAATATCAAAGATTCAGAATTAGACACCGCAAACTAAGGACTATACTGTGCATGCATGACAGAGAAGACGTTAGCTAAGATTTCCAAGGCCTTGAGCGACCCGACGCGCCTGCGCATCTACGAGACCATCTCGTCTCGCGGCCAGATGTTTTGTGGCGAGGTAATGCAAAATTGCCCGCTCACGCCAGGGACGATCTCTCATCATCTTCGAGTGTTGGCTGAAGCAAATCTGATCGAGTCCCACAGGGAAGGACAATTCATCTATAACCGCTCGCGGCCGGAAACAATCCGGGAATATACACGCGCGCTAACAAAGATGGCCGGAAAAAACAAAAGCCGTCAGCAAAAGCTGACGGCTAAGAGCTGATGGCTGAAAACCTAGCTATTCTCGTACAGCAGCACTCCCTCGGTCTTCTCCGCGTCCACCGGACGGTAGAACAGCTTGTTGTCTTCGAGGAAGACCTCGATAAATGCCGGACGAGTCGTGATCGTGCCCTGAATCAGCGCTTCCGACAGCGGGTCTTCGATATATTTCTGCAATGCTCTGCGCAGCGGGCGGGCTCCGTAGGTGCGGTCGGTGAGAGTTTGGTTGAGAATCCATTTCTTGGCCTCATCCGCCACAGACACAGTGATCGACTTCTGCGCCAGGTTTGTATTGAGCTGCGTGACCATGAGCTCGAGAATCTGGATCAGGTCGGCCTCGCTCAGCGCCAGGAACAGAATGATCTCGTCGAGCCGGTTCAGGAATTCCGGATTGAAGGTGCGCTTGACCTCGCCCTTCACCATTTCCTCAACCTTGCCGGAAACCATTTCATCCTTGGTCGATTGGAAGCCGAACCCCTCGCGCTTCTGCAAGTGCCGGGCCCCAATGTTCGAGGTCATGATAAGGATGGTGTTCTTGAAATCGACCGTGTTGCCGAGCCCGTCAGTAAGCTGGCCGTCTTCAAAAACCTGCAACAGGATGTTAAAGACATCGGGATGCGCCTTCTCGATTTCATCCAACAGCACCACGGAATACGGCGCACGCTTCACACGCTCGGTGAGTTGACCACCCTCTTCGTAGCCGACATAGCCCGGAGGCGATCCGATCAGCTTCGAGACCGAGTGCTTTTCCATGAACTCTGACATATCGAAGCGGACAAGAGCCTTTTCGGTTCCGAACATGAACTGGGCGAGAGTGCGGGCGACTTCAGTCTTGCCAACGCCGGTGGGTCCGAGGAACAGGAATGAGCCAATCGGCCGGTTCGGACTCTTCAATCCCGCGCGTGAACGCCGGATCGCCCGGGCCAACGCGCTGATCGATTTATCCTGGGAGATGATACGCTTGTGCAGCTCTTCTTCGATGCGGAGAAGCTTTTGCGTTTCTTCTTCCTTGATCGAAGTGATGGGAACGCCGGTCCAGCGCGAAACTACGTCTTCAATGTCTTCGCGGCCAACGACGCCGGTGGAAGACTCATCGAGATGGTATTTCTCGCGCAGAGCACGCAAATTCTCGCGCTCTTTGCGTTCTTCATCCGAGTAGAAGCGCGCTTTCTCGAACTCGTGGTTCGCAATCGCGTTCTCCATGCGGTGCACAATGAACTTGATGCGCTTCTGAACCTCGGTGATTTCTTCGGGCTGCGAAGTCTGGCGCAGCTTTACGCGCGCTCCAGCTTCGTCGACCAAATCGATTGCCTTATCCGGCAGGAAACGATCGGGAATATAGCGGTTTGAATGCGATACCGCGAAATTAATGGCGTCATCGGTATAAGTAACGGCGTGGAATTTCTCGTAACGGTCCTTGATACCGAAGAGAATCTTGATCGCGTCGGTTTCGTTGGGCGGCGGAACCTTAACTGCCTGGAAGCGGCGCTCGAGTGAACGATCTTTCTCAATCGACTTACGGTACTCGCCCGGAGTGGTTGCACCAATGCACTGAATCTCGCCGCGCGACAGTGCGGGTTTCAGAATGTTCGCGGCATCGAGTGAACCTTCCGCCGAGCCGGCGCCGACAAGAGTGTGCAGCTCGTCGATGAAGATGACGGAGTTTTGCGACTCCATCAATTCTTTCATGATGGTCTTTAGCCGCTCTTCGAACTGGCCGCGATATTTCGTTCCGGCGACAATCAGGGAAAGATCGAGGGCGAGAATTCTCTTGTCCGCCAGAAACGACGGTACCTCGCCATCGGCGATGCGCTGCGCCAGGCCTTCGACGATGGCGGTCTTGCCTACGCCGGGTTCGCCAATCAGAACAGGATTGTTCTTGGTGCGGCGGCACAGAATCTGGATGACACGCTCGAGTTCTCCGTCACGGCCAACCAGCGGATCGAGCTGGCTATCCATTGCCGCCTGCGTGAGATCGCGCGAGAATTCGCTGAGCAGCGAGGACTCCCGCTGCCGCTGCGGCTGCGCTTTTTCCTGGCTGGTGCGGGCTAGTTCTTCGCGAATGGCTGAAAGGCGCAGTCCGCGCTCGTGCAGAATCTCCGCCGCGAAGCACTTCTCCTCTCTCAGTAAACCCAAAAGAAGATGTTCAGTCCCAATGTGCCGATGCGATAGCCTTTCCGCTTCTTCCGCGGCATAGGCCAACACGCGCTTGCACTCGTTGCTCAGAGGCAGGTCAACTGAGGTTGAAACCTTTTCCCGAATGGTGGTGTGACCCTCGATTTGCTTGCGAATGGATTCCACTGAGGCGTGCGAACGCAGGAATCGATTGGTGAGGGCTTTGTCTTCGCGCAGCAGTCCCAGCAGAAGGTGCTCCGTCTCTATATAAGGGGACCCAAACTGGCTTGCTTCGTAGCGCGCAAAAAAGATTACGCGCCTGGCTTTCTCCGTATAGCGTTCAAACATAATGCCCTTCCCCCTAAAACTTTCTGGCCGAGAAGGTGCTGGTGCCCGCTCGACCTCTACCGGAATCCCCGCCCATTAACGTTTCTGCGTTGTGAACTGCTTGCCATGACTTTCTCATTATGCAATCAAACGGCCACCGAACCCAAGTACTCAAACGTTTTTATAATGTTACTGAAGGAACCTGTTCAAATCTCTCCCGACTGCCGACCGTCCTAATTGTTGCACTTTTTCTAACTAATCTTGGTCCAACTAATCTTGCTGCCTTCTACTGCTATGCCGGCAACGACTCCGGCTTAATCTCTTCTACGCGTCCGCGCTCCAGCCGCATGACCCGGTTGCAGCGGCGCGCAAACGACAGGTTGTGGGTGGCAATGAGGGAAGTGAGTTGGTGCTCGTGATGCAATCGCGCGATCAGTGCGAAAACCGCCTCCGCCGTCTGCCCATCGAGATCGCCGGTAGGCTCGTCGGCCAGCAGCAATTTCGGGCCAGTGATGAGAGCCCTCGCAAGAGCCACCCGCTGCTGCTCCCCGCCAGAAAGCTCACCCGACCGGTGATGCGCACGTTGCTCCAAGCCAACTTCGCGCAACCAGCGTAAGGCCTCCGGCTCTGCCTCGGTCCACGTCCGCCCACGCAGCAGGAGAGGCATCGCCACATTTTCTGCCGCGGTGAATTCCGGCAGCAGATAGTGAAATTGCCAGACGAAGCCCGCATCGCGATTGCGAAATTCCGCTGCCTCGTCCGCCGACAAAGAGTTTAGCTTCAATTGGGCGCAGTATACGTCACCTGCGGAAGCATGATCAAGAGCGCTGAGTATGTGCAATAAGGTACTCTTACCCGCTCCTGACTCTCCGACGATGGCAAGCATCTCGCCACGCTTCACCTCGAACGATAAATTCTCAAAGAGCACGAGGTCCGATTCGCCGGACCGGAAAACCTTCTTCAATCCTTGCACCCGCAGCAGCGCATCTTGCCCCGAATGTTCTGCCACTTGACCAATTAGATGCACGTTGCCTCCTCTACGGTACATCCGGTTCCCGCTTTACCCGGACTAGGACGCAAACAGTAGAGGCGGCCATCTTCGCACAGTAGGCCTGTGGAATCCCATGGCACGTTTGAACCATACGGAGCACGAAGATGGCGAACGACGGATAAGCGCTCCGGCGTGGCTAAAAAAATCCGTCCTATCGCACTTTACCGACCCTTCGTGCAGCGGATGTGATCCGCATCACGCTATGCCGGCAAAAATCCAGCCGGGAGAGTCCAGGAAGCTCCGGCAAGCTAGACTTCGACTTTGCTTTCTTTTCCGCTAGCAAGTTCCTGCAAAGACTCGTGATAGGGGGCTCGGGCGAGTCCATGCTCGGTGATAATCGCGGCGATATATTTTGCCGGTGTCACGTCGAAGGCTGGATTCTCGACCGATACGCCATCCGGCACCATCTGCTTACCACCGATGTGGGTGACTTCTCGTGGATTTCGCTGCTCGATCGGAATTTGGCTGCCGTCCGGGCAGGCGAAGTCGATGGTGGAGATGGGAGCGGCCACGTAAAACGGAATCCCGTGCTCTTTGGCTAAGACGGCGACCGAATAAGTCCCAATTTTATTGGCCACATCGCCATTCGCAGCGATGCGGTCGGCACCAACCACGATGGCTCCGATCTTGCCCTGGCTCATCATGGCTCCGGCCATGTTGTCGGAAATTACTGTGGTTGGAATGCCATCTTTCATCAATTCCCACGCGGTAAGCCGTGAGCCTTGCAGAAAAGGCCGGGTTTCATCGGCGTAGACGTGGATGTTCTTCCCTTGCTCAACCGCCGCACGGATTACGCCAAGAGCCGTGCCGTAGCCGGCCGTAGCGAGAGTGCCGGTGTTGCAGTGGGTCAGCACGCCGCCCTGGCTCGGCATTAACGTTGCGCCATGGCGACCCATAGCGCGATTGGCCGCGATGTCCTCGGCGTGCATGCGCTTGGATTCTTCGATAAGTTCCTGCTTGATCTGCGCGATGGGCCGGATGCGGATCTTCTCGAACTTATCTTGCATGCGGCGGATCGCCCAGAAAAGATTGACCGCCGTGGGCCGCGTCTTGGCCAGCACGTCGCACATGTGGTCGAGTTCTCGCTTGAGTTCGCCAACGGTCTCGGCCTTGGAGTCATTCACTCCGAGCGCGATCCCCATGGCTGCGGCCACACCGATGGCCGGAGCTCCACGCACCACCATGGTTCGGATCACATCCGCGACCTGTACGTAAGTTTTGCAGGTGACGTAGGTTTCTTCCGTTGGCAGCTTCGTCTGGTCGAGGAAGCGCACGCCGTTTTCAGTCCACTCGATACTTTGGATCATAGGAGTTTGGATTATATGGGAAAAATTCGTGAATGCTACACGCGATGCGCGGCACAACGGTTTCCCGGAATATTTGTGACCGCTGGCCGGCCGCAGATTTCGCAACTGGCAGCCACCGCAAAAACCGGCGGAACAGTATCGTCATTCTGCAGAATATGTTCGGCGCGCACATCGCTCGCCGTGAAGATAGAGATGAACGGCGCCGGGGCCGCGGCTTTCTCTACGGTTGGCCTTCCTTTCGCTTCTTCGCGCTCCACCAGACACATGACGCCGACAACCTCAAATCCAAATTCGCGCGCGGCCTCGATGGCGTGCACGGTCGAGGCGCCGGTGGTGCAAACGTCATCGACAATCACGACTCGCGCACCTTTGATGCGATAGCCTTCGATCCGTTGCCCAGTTCCGTGTTGCTTCTCGGCTTTGCGCACTAGGAATCCGTGCAGCTCACCACTTACCACCGAGACCGCCACCACAACCGGATCTGCACCCATGGTAAGTCCGCCGATCGCCTGCGGCTTCCAGCCTCGCTCGCGGATTTCATCGAAGAAAGTTTCGCCGGTAAGGCGGGAGCCCTTGGCGTCAAGAGTGGTGGTGCGGCAGTCGATGTAGTAGTCGCTGGTGCCGCCGGAAGAGAGCTTGAACTCACCGAGGCGGAAAGATTTACAGGCAAGCAGGCGCAGCAGCTCTGAGCGCGAGGTCTTCATGAAACCTTACGATATCAAATTTACGGGATTGGCAAGAATTTGGGCAGTGAAATCACGAGGGCGGCCAGCAGCTTGGGTCCGGTTTGGCGTGATAACCTTGAATATTCTCCCTACAATGACGCATCGAGGTATGAAATTGCAGAGTGCTCGAAAGTCTTTTTTCTTCTTCCTTACTGCCTTCCTACTCATCATCTTTTGCAATTCGGCGCTGCCGACAAGGTCGTTTGCTGAGGGTACGCGGACGTGGGAACAATCGAAATTCGACGAGCTCACCAAGGGCACCGCGGCGGGAGTCGCGATTCAAAGCACCGGCGGCCTGGAACTCGCGCCTACGTTTAAAAATCTGTACGCCACGCCTTCTACCTACATCTGGGCGATTGCGGCCGACGATGACGGCAACGTGTACGTGGCGGCGGGCGCGCCGGCCAGGGTTTATCGAATCACACCGGATGGCAAGGCATCGATTATTTTTGAGCCGAAAGAATTGCAGGTGCAAGCGCTGAGGGCGGGACCCGGCAACGCAATCTTTGCGGCCACCGCTCCGGACGGAAAAGTTTACAAGCTCGAACATAACCCCGAACATCAGGCTGCCGGGAAATCGAAGCCAGCAAAAACAGAGTCGAATTCAGCGGCTGCTTCCGAGAACAACTCCAAGCCTGCCGTCGATCCTTCGTGGAAATCCTCTATCTATTTCGAGCCGGGAACGAAATATATCTGGGATCTGGCTCTGGACAAGGCCGGCAATCTTTATGTGGCAACGGGCGATCACGGCGAAATTTTTCGGGTTACGTCGAAAGGCGAACACTCGGTCTTTTTCAAAAGCGATGAAACTCACATTCGCGTGCTGGCCTTTGATGCGAAGGAAAATCTGATCGCGGGTTCGGATGGCAGTGGACTCATCTACCGCATTTCTCCCGCAGGCGAAGGCTTTGTGTTGTACAGTGCGCCGAAGAAGGAGATCACGGCGCTCGCCCTCGATCGCTCCGGCAACATCTATGCGGCAGCGGTCGGAGAAAAACGCGGCGGCAGTTCGAACTCGGGTGCGGTAGCGGCGCTGATCACGATGGGAGGCAACATGCCGCTGGGAGCGTCCGCTCCGCAAGTTCCAGGCATGACGATTGTGCCCGCTCCCGGTTCTCCGCCAACCACTGGAGTCTTTCCGTTCCCCGGCGGCGGCGTGAGCAGCGGCTCCGATGTTTATCGCATTGCGCCCGACGGTTCTCCCACCAAGGTGTGGACGTCGCATGAAGACATTGTGTATACCCTGGCTTTTGACCCGCAGGGCCGCCTACTGGCCGGCACGGGGAATCGCGGACATATCTTTGCGGTCACCGGTCTCGAAAATTTCTCCGATCTGCTCAAGGCTCCGGTTTCGCAGGTAACGGCGTTCGCCAAAGCTCCGGGTGGCGGCTTATACGCGGCGACCAGCAACCTGGGGAAAGTGTTTGTACTCGGGCCTCGACCCGAATCCGGCGGCACGTATGAGAGCGATGTGTTCGATGCGAGACTGTTCTCGCGCTGGGGCCGTGCCGAGTTTCGCGGCGCCGGGAACGTTGAACTCTTTGCACGCAGCGGCAACGTGGACAATCCCGACCGCAACTGGTGCGAGTGGAAGAAAATCGATCTTTCCAAAGACGCGGAAACCGGAATTCCGCCGGCGCGCTACGCCCAGTGGAAAGCCGTCCTCCATGCGGGAAGCACCGCGCCTCGCGTCGACAGTGTCGTGCTCAATTACCTTCCGAAGAATGCCGCTCCTGAAATCGACGATGTTACGGTGCAAGTGGGAGTGAAGTACCAGGCTGCGGCGAAATCATCGGGAGCAAGTATCAGCAGCGGATCGGACATGAGCATCTCTTCAGGCAGCCACTTCGATGCGTCTCCTACGAGTTCGCACGATCGGGATTCCATTGGAGTGCGGTGGAACGCGCACGATGAGAATGACGACCAACTGGTTTACTCCCTCTATTACCGGGGCGACGGCGAAAGCCGCTGGCTGCTGCTGAAAGACGATTTGACCGACAAAGCGTACTCGTTCGACGCCAGCTTGTTGCCGGACGGCGGCTATACCATCAAGGTGGTCGCTTCCGACTCGCCTTCGCATTCGCCCGGCGAGTCGTTGACTGCGTCGAAAGAGAGCCGTCGGTTTGAGGTCGATACCACGCCTCCCCGCATTGAGAATCTCGCGGCGGTGGTCGAGGGCGGACAGATTCATGTGACCTTCCGTGCCGGCGATGGTTTTTCTCCGATCAAGCGTGCGGAATATTCGGTGGATGCAGGGGACTGGACGTATGTCGAGCCAGTCGGACAGCTCTCCGACGCGAAGACGGAGAACTACGATTTCAAAATTACGCCGGAAGCCGCGAAAGATGGTGAAGCTTCCTCTGAGCATGTAGTGGTGGTACGAGTTTACGACCGCTACGACAATATGGGCGCTGCCAAAACCATTTTGCGCAGCAAGTGATCTTACCCCTGAGATTTCCACGAGAAAAGATCGCGCTGGAGCATTTCTTCCAGCTCCTCGACCTCCGGTCGAAGTTTTTTGTATAGCCACTTTAAGACGTCTTCAGGCACGGGTGGAAAAGGCGGTCCTCCGCCTAGCGCCAGTTTTCGCAGCGGTGTGCGTTTTATAGCGACAACCAATCGATCGAGCCGCTGGGCTTTTAACCATTCGGCCACTACCATCGCGCTCCGCGTTCGAAAGTAGCTCCTAGGGCGAGTCATGGGTTTTGAGCCGTGCAGGAACTCGCATTGCGACGGTTTAAGCACGAAGCGGGAGATTCCGATAAAATCCCCCACGGAATCCGCAAACGATTGTGGATGTTCACAGAGATCGTCGTAGATGCCCACCATGACATTCCTGGCACCGAAGTGCTGTTGCCACTGCCTCAGGTTGCGGGCGTAGCTGCTCGATTCCATGAATTCGGGGTCGCTCTCGATCGCCTCTTCAAAACTCCCGCGTATCATGCCGTAGGCACTCTTCAACCGGTAGAGAGACAACAGGCGCTCAACCGGGTTGCGGAATACACAAACGATCTTCGCATCCGGCACAATCACAGCCATCCGTTCCCGCGCTTGCGCCGATGCGAAGTAAGTGGGCGCGACTTCACCCATACAGCGCTCGCCGCTCGAATTCTCATAGTGAGTCAGGTACCATTTCAGACCGCGGTGAAAATGAGTGTCGAAAAATCGGGTCTCTTTCGAAGGGCTGGGCAATAATGTATGTGGGCTAAGGATTTCATGCAGCCAGCTACTGCCGGTTCGGGGAGGCCCGATAATGAAAAACGATGGAAGCGCCCAGCGGTCCTCAGAAAGGACATGATCAACGGCCGAACCGGCGGTACCATCGACTAGGTTTTCATAAGCGAGACTCTTCGCCATCTCTCGGAAAGCAAGATCCTCCGCCCGGAACTCGGCCATCTTCCCTCTTTCACCGACTTCACAATTCTGGACGGTGCCCGGAGCATCCGCCTTTTGACGAACGGCTGTTTCTAATATGAACCGGAAGCTTGCTCGCGACGTGGCAGACGGACTGTACATCGCACGAAACGGTATTGAGCCGAATCGGATGACAATTCGCCCAATGGGGTTGTCATAATTTCTCAGCAGATTGAGTAAAAAGGGGGTCGGCAGGGGGGCCAGTAGGGCGCTATCAAAGATCAAACGTTCATGTCTCTTTTCGCGATCAAGGCTAGGCCAACGGGCCTCTTTTCGTGCAGTGGGTCCGTTGTAAGAATCGCCGTGTTATGCTTTCCGACCTTCGCCGAGTCTCCAAGCCCTCCCAGCTTTTCTACACGCTTTTCTGCACGATCACCCTCGTGCTGCCGCTGACGGCTTGCTCTGGAGTTTCGCAATCCTCAGGTGGCAACTCTGGAACTGGAGGCAAGGGCGGCACAGGCGGCTCAAACCCGAATTTGGCTTGTAACGTCATGACCACCGGCCAGGGCGCGAGTCTGGGCGGATTCGTTCCGTTCAACAGCAGTAGTGCCTGGAACACTGACATCTCTACCGTGCCCGTCGATCCGAATTCCGCCACCATCATCAGCAACTTCATCGGATCTGTGAATGTGCACCCGGATTTCGGAACAGATCCCACCTACGGCATTCCCTATGTAGTGGTGAACGGCGGTCAGTCGCTGGTAAACGTAAACCTCAACGCCTACGCTAGTGAAAGCGATCCCGGTCCGATGCCGGTGCCGGCGAATGCGCCAGTGGAAGGAGGCTCATCGAGTACAGGAGACCGGCACGTGCTTGTGCTCGACAACCAGAACTGCTTTCTCTACGAGTTGTACAACTCTTCGCCGAATTCCGACGGAAGCTGGAACGCGGATTCGACCGCGGTCTGGGATTTGCTGGGAAACGAGCAGCGCCCCTACACCTGGACATCGGCGGATGCAGCCGGCCTGCCGATTTTTCCCGGGCTGGTTCGCTATGACGAAGTCGCGGCCGGAAAGATCCAGCACGCATTTCGTTTCACGCTGCCGCGCACCAGTGCAGCGTTTACTCCTCCCGCCTCGCACGATGCAGCGACTTCAAGCGATTCCACCGCCCCGCCGATGGGCATGCGCATTCGCTTGAAATCCAGTTATGACATTTCCGGTTTCGACGCGAGTATGCAGGTGGTTTTGACCGCGATGCAGAAGTACGGACTGATCCTGGCTGACAATGGAAGCGCACTGTACGTAACCGGCGCGTCAGACAGCCGTTGGGGTTCGGATCTGGAAACTTTGAAAACCGTGCCCGCCTCGGCCTTTGAAGTCGTTCAGATGAATCCGGTCTACACGAACGCCTCCGCGCCCACAGGGGCCGCACCAACGATCGGAAGTTTCACGGCGAACCCGGCGACTGTGTCGTCAGGAGGAAATGTAACGCTCTCCTGGACCACGGACAACGCAACCTTCAACATCGTGTCGCCCGGAGCGGGGGAGGTTCGCAGTTCCAGCGTCATCGTGAATCCAACCGCCACTACTACGTACACTCTTTATTCCACAAACCAGTTCGGCCGGACCACCTCCACGGTGACCGTGACAGTGCAGTAATTCTGCATCTGTCATTGCAAAAAGGAGCGACCCCGAGCCGCAGCTCTACTCTAGATTTAACCCCAACGAGTCGAAGAAGTTGCGGTCGCTCCTGCTGCTGCGTCGATGCATCTTCTCCACAACCCTCCGCATCGAAAGAATTAACCATGCAGTTAATTCGTAAAGTTTCGTCAAAGGGTCGGAGGTGACCTTCATGACACACTTCGTAACAAAGAAAGGTTTGTTGAGCACGGTGGGTTTGCTGTTGGCGGCAGGTTTGTTGAGCGCGACGCTGGTCGCAGAGACCACGGCGGCCCGCCACGACAATCAAATCACAAACACAGTCACACAGAAGCTGGCTGCTAAGAGCCAGTTTCGCGATGTGAAGTCCACAGTGGAAGACGGCATTGTCACGCTTGCCGGGACAGTCGATCTCTACCAGCGCAAACTCGACGCGGCCAAGCTCGCCCGCAAAACTGTGGACGTGCAAGGCGTGCGAAACCTGATTACCGTTGCTGGGCCGGGCGTTCCCGATGAGCAACTGGAGCAGAAACTGGCCCGCAAGCTCACGTACGTGCGTTCCGGCTATGATAGCACGTTCGATTACTTCGCGCTCAGCGTGAAGGATGGAGTGGTGACAGTAGAGGGGCAGGACCGCACCGGCGTGGGGCGCGACGAAGCGCTGGCAGACATTTATAACCAGCCGGGCGTGAAGGATGTGGTCGAAAATATTTCGCTGGAACCGGTTTCGCTGTTCGACGACGGGCTGCGACTACGCGCGGCCCGGGCGATCTATCGCGACCCGGTACTTAGCAAATACGCGATCGATCCGGCGCGTCCGATTCGCATCATTGTCGACAACGGCCATGTGACGCTCTACGGTTCCGTGATCAACTCCATGGACAAAGAAGTCGCTGGTATTCGAGCCAACCAGCTTTTCGGCGCCTTCAGCGTGGAGAACAAACTGGTGGTCGAGAAGGACTCCGGCCAGGCAGGGATGTAATTGCTTCGAGGGGGAGGAACTGGCGCGGCGCAAGCCGCGCCTTTTTTGTCCTGGTGTGCGATTTACTTCGGCGAAGCGATTCATGGCTTGAATCTGATTCACGGGAGGCGGTTGATGAGCGATGCAACGTATCCCGCGCCGAATCCATTATCGATATTTACCACGCTCACATTCGACGCGCAGGAGTTCAACATGCCGAGCAGAGCAGCCAGTCCCTGGAACGATGCACCATAACCTACGCTGGTGGGCACTGCGATCACCGGAACGCCCACCAGGCCTCCAACGACGCTGGGTAAAGCTCCTTCCATGCCGGCACAGACAATGACGACGCGGGCTTTCGTCAATGCCTCGCGATTGGCCAGGAGCCGATGGATTCCGGCAACGCCTACGTCGTAGAAGTGCTCCACCTCGTTGCCCATGAGCTCGGCCGTGACGACGGCCTCTTCTGCCACAGGAATGTCGCTGGTTCCCGCCGAGACCACGGCGATCATTCCCTTGCCATAGGTGTGGCTGTCGCGCTGCAGCACGATCGCCCGCGCCAGTTCGCGATACTCGGCCGCACGGACTTTCTTTTTTACCGCCGCGAACTGCTTTTTGTCGGCATGGGTCGCCAGCACGTTGCCGCCATGCTTTGCTAAGCGCGCGAAGATTTCTGCCATATGCGAGGCAGTCTTCCGCTCTCCGAAAATAATCTCAGGCATGCCCACGCGCAGGGCACGATGATGATCTACTTTGGCGAAGCCGAGATCCTCGAAGGGCAAATGGCGCAGGCGATCGACAGCGTCGTCTGGCGAGATTTTGCCTCGGCGCACCTGCTCGAAAAGTTTGCGAATGGACTCGGCGTTCACGATTGAGGATTCAGCATCCGGCGCTCAGCATGCAGCCAAGCGGAGTCTAGCTTAGCACCGGATGCGCATGTGAGTTTTCAATCGCGGGCAGCGCGCGATTTGGGACGGACTCTGGCAATGACCGCGGTGCAGACCTTGCGTGCAAGGCCCGGTTCATCGATGTGGGCGAGAAACAGGCGGCGCAACCCGCGAGGCTTTACTCTTCCAGCGATATAAGCGTCGTAGATCGCGCTCCCCAGCCGGTAACCGCAATCGCGAGCGGTCGCCTCGAATTTCTCCGCGTCGGCGCGAATTGCGATCTGAGCTGCTTTTTCAAAGGCCGCGCGCGACAGAGATGGACCATCTTCGGCAGGCGACGGTCGCGATGGATAAAGTACTCGCGAGCCGAAGTAAGCCACGGCGTCTTCGATCACTTGAGTAAAGAAACTGTCGTAGGCCGCGCGTGGGCAGGCGTGCAGGCCTTCAGAGTTTGCGCCCGCCGCTCCCACGCGGCGCGGAAGTCCGCGGCAGGCGTGATGCAGAAAGCGAGTCGCATCCTCAGCGGCGTGCACCATCTGAAATTCGCGAACGTAAAAGGCGTTTACCTGCGGCAAGTAAGCGCTGCCGCGTTCCTCGACCGTCGCCAGCATCGCTTCCCGCTCCTCCTCATTCACACCTTTGCGGAAAAGCAGCCGGCGCAGCATCGCATGGGACGAGTTGCCGTGCACCTCAGGCAACATGTCCACGAGAAATTTCGGTTGCGTGCCGTTATGCGGCGAATAGCGGTTGATCTCCAGAAAGTTGGCAAGACTATCAATCAAATTGTAAATCGTGGGCGCGAAATCTGGTCCGGTATCGCAGCGGCTCCACTGATCGAGAAACAGACGGTAGCTTTCATATTTTTCGAGCGGCGTGGCATTGAAGACGCAAAGGATCTTGTCGTTCACTTTCACAGCCTCGACCTTATCGGGCCGCTCGCCGGCCGCTCGCCAATAAAGCGCGTCAACATTTTGCAAAACGGTGAGGATTTTCGCCTCGGGAATTTCCTGTTCCAACACGCGCGGCAGATGTCCCGGTGCAAGGTGGGATTCGCCGAAGAGCACAAAAACGGCCGCGCCGGGATGCAACTGGCGAATCTCGGCAATTTTCGCGGCTGCGTGCCGGTCACGCGCGCCGATTCTGCGCAAGTTCTCGCGGGGCATGCAATCAAGGCCGTAGAGGCCATCGGCATGATCGCGAGCGGTGACCAGCAATTCGTGAAACGGAGTCCAATCGTATCCCCAATCCAGATCGAAGCGGATGCGCTGCCGTAGTTCGTCTTCGTCGATCTCGCGGCGCCACCATTCTTCGAGGATGTGCTGATCGCGCGCGAAAATCGTTTCTACTCCGAGCACCACCCGGCGGTCGCCGGCCAAGGCGCGCTGCTCGATGAGAGATGCAGCATAGCGCTGAGCTGCCGCCAGTGCGTGATAGTCGCCGACCAAGACAATGTCGGCGTCGCGCAAAGCAGTCTGAATCTGTTGAGAGTCGAGAATGCAATCGTAACTGCGGAATGCTTCGGTAAATTCGCGAAGATATTTGCGGCGGCTGTGCGAATCTTGGGCGCGGATTTCGCGTTCTACCCCGGCCAGTGCGTGAAGTTGCGCCGCGCTGCGCCGGATTCGCAAATTGACTGTGGATGCCATAAAAGCAGCTTCTAGCTACTGGTTTCTAGCCTCACTTCCTTCGTTCTTTAAACTCTCGTTCTTAAACTCTCGTTCTTAGATTCTCTGCCTTGACTTCCGCTTCGCGGACTACCTATGCTCCGAACTCGGGGCTGCGGTGCCTCGCGGAGAAAGCCTTGGCAAATCTTCCACCTCAAAATCTGACCATCGCGACCACCGGAGCCAGCGGGTCAGTGTTTCTTCGCCAACTTCTACTCACAGTCGAGCGCGATGCACGCATTCAGACCGTGAACTTCATTGCGTCCGATTCCGCTCTGCGCGTGATGGCGGAAGAACTCGGCATCAAAGGCCGCTCGAATCTCCTCCGCCAAATCCTCGGCGCTGCTGGTTCTCCCGCACGCTTCTCAAAATCCTCAGCCCGCCGCGCAAACTCCGCTGCCAGAGTCAAAATTAAAGAGCAATCGAACGCTGATATCGGAGCGAACGTGGCGAGCGGGTCTTACCCCGCGGACGGCATGGTCGTGATCCCTTGCAGCGTGGGCACTTTGGCCCGTATCGCCAACGGCGTCGCGTCCCACCTCATCGAACGCGCAGCCGACGTTTGCCTGAAAGAGAAGCGCCCGCTGGTGCTGTGCGTCCGCGAAACTCCGCTGAACAAAATCCACATCCGCAACATGTACCGAGCCGCCGACGCAGGAGCGACCATCTTTCCGCTGATTCCTGCCTTCTACTACCGCCCCGCGAGCCTGGATGCCATGGCCCGCGAGTTCGCCTGTCGCGTGCTCGCCCATCTGGGGCTCCCCCAGCCCAATGCCTTCCGTTGGAAGGGTTAAGCTCGCGGCGGGTCCACCACGTACAGGCAAAAAGTCTTCAACCTAATGAAAATCGGCGTAACAGGGGAGAACTTTAGTGTAGAGAGCCCTCAGAGCAGGTCCCAGATACCCGGCGGTCATGTACGAGCGGGAAGAATTGTCGCTGTGAACCTTCTTTCCATTTTCCCCGGATTTCCTAAGCGACGATCCTGATCTCCTGGCGTAGAATGCGGCAAATCCCTGGGTGGGATATCCAGTGTCTTTGATGATTTATCGATCACCGCGAGACCGAAATAAATTCGTGCTCCCGGCTTTGCCGGCGCGGGCAATTTTATTAGCCTGTGTATGCTTGCTGCTGCTCTCCGCGATCGCTGCTAAAGCCGACGATCGCAATCCTCTGGAGGGAGATGCCAAAGCCGCGAAGGCGGGCGAGTACGAATTCCGCATCAACTGCGCGCTGTGCCACGGCCTCGGAGCGCACGGCGGCGGGCGTGGGCCTGACCTGACTCGCGCGCAGAAAAAGCATGTTCACTCCGATGCGGAGATGTTTCAGGTGATCAGCAACGGAATCCCCGGTACTGCGATGCCGTCGAACGGGACCAATGGTCAGGGCGTGGGAATGACCGACGAGGAAATGTGGCAGATCATTACTTATATTCGCAGCGTTGAGGTGAAAGCACCGGCCAAGCCGATTGGCAATGTGGCGCACGGCAAAGAGCTTTTTTATGGAGATGCGAATTGCTCGCTGTGCCACATGGTGGAAGGCAAAGGCGGACGGTTGGGCCCGGAGCTGACCTCCGTTGGCGGTTCTCGCACCAGGGAGGCGATGATCGATTCGGTGCGCAATCCCAGCCGGCACCTGGCCTGGGGATTGACTGAGTCGACGAAGGAATTTCCTCAGGAGTACGAAACCATCACGGTGGTCACGGCCGATGGGGAAAAAATCAAGGGCGTCGCCTTGAACGAGGACAACTTCAGCGTTCAGATGATGGATTCGAGCGAGCAGATTTATTTGCTGGAAAAAGACAAGCTGCGCTCCTTCAGCAAGAGCCGCCAATCGATCATGCCAACCTACACGCCGGACGTGTTGAGCGATAAAGATCTCGATGACGTCATCGCTTTCTTAACCAGCGTGGAGGCGAAATGAAAGGTCGGAACGCCCTGATCGTTGTTCTAGCCTTCAGCTTCGCAGCGACGATTACCTATGCTCAGGTGACGTTCGAGCGCCTGGTAAATTCTGGCAAGGAACCGCAAAACTGGCTCACGTATTCGGGGGACTATTCCGGTCGCCGTTTCAGCCCGCTCGACCAGATCAATCCAACTAATGCGCGCGCGATGGTGGCGAAGTGGGTTTACCAAACCGGGGCAACGGGCAAGCTTGAGACAACGCCGCTGGTAGTCGATGGCATTCTCTACGCAACCGCGCAGGACGATCGCGCCTTCGCTCTCGATGCCCGCACCGGCCGGCCCATCTGGTTGTATCAGCGCCAACTCCCCGGAGATATTCGCCCGTGCTGCGGACGCGTGAATCGGGGCCTCGCTATTTTGGGTGACAAAGTTTTTCTCGGCACGCTCGATGCCCACGTGATCGCGCTCGATGCGAAGACGGGAAATGTAGCCTGGGATGCAGTCGCCGCTGATTATCAAAAAGGTTACAGCTTTACGGTCGCGCCGCTCACGGTGAAAAATCTGGTGGTCATTGGCGTTTCCGGAGGCGAGTACGGCGTGCGGGGCTTCATTGATGCCTACGATGCGACGACCGGCACTCGAAAATGGCGCTTCTATACGGTTCCAGGCCCCGGCGAACCTGGTCACGAAACGTGGGAGGGCGATTCGTGGAAGGTAGGCGGAGCGCCAGCGTGGAACACTGGAACCTACGACCCGGCGACCAATCAAATCTTCTGGCCTACCGGGAATCCTGCCCCCTCGAACCGAGGCGAGGGCCGCGCAGGCGACAATCTCTACAGCAACTCGCTGCTCGCCCTGAATGCCGATACGGGCAAGATGAACTGGAGCTTCCAGTTCACCAAGCACGACGAGCATGACTGGGACGCGACGCAAGTCCCGATCATGATCGATTCCGGCAACAAGCATCTGATCGCACAAGCAAATCGTAACGGCTTTTTCTACGTGCTCGACCGCTCGACTGGAAAGCTGATTTCGGCGACTGTCTACGGCAAGATTACGTGGAGCGATCACAAAGATGCCGAGGGCCGTCCGGTAGCAAACAACGAAGCTTCGCCGACTATCGCCGGACACACCGTCTGCCCCGGCGCATTGGGGACAACGAACTTCATGGCTCCGGCCTACGATCCGAAGACTACGCTGTTCTACGTAACCGCGCGCGATCAGTGCGACATTTTTTCGACGGCTCCGCAGCCGTATGAAGCTGGCCATGCCTATTACGGGAGCGCATATTTTCCTTCAGACGAGGCTGAGCCCTACCGCGGATTTCTAAAGGCAATCGACCCCGCGACAGGGGAAATCAAGTGGAAGTTTGAGCACACATCGCCAACGTGGTCCGGCGTGCTATCGACTGCGGGTGGATTGGTTTTCACCGGTGACGCCGAAGGCAACTTCATCGCTCTCGACGCGGCGAACGGCAAGGCATTGTGGCACTTCCAGATGGGCGGCGCAGTCTATGCGGCGCCGATAGCCTTCGCCGTGGACGGCAAGGAATACGTTGCGATCGCCGCAGGCAGCGCGGTGTATGCGTTTGGTCTGCCCTAGGAAGCGCCACTGCATTGGTTAGTTTTTCGCTAGAATGCAGTGCGCAGCAGTGGAACCTTAGGACCTTAGAACTGCACGACAATTCCGCCCGAGATTCTTGCATTTCTCTGCCGGGTTGCCAGACCCTGAAATAGCTGTTGAGGGCCGAGGGCGTCGTCGTAAAACTTAGTTAGGTTCAGTGTTGTGTGGAAGTAGTCCACCTGCGGGACGCGAAGGGCAACATGGTGGATGATCTTAAAATCGAGTCCACCTCCCAGCGCCATGGTGAAATCATCGTAGCTCGTAGCGGCAACCGAGACAGGAGATGCCAGCCCGCTAATCGTACTGGCGCTCAGGCTGGTGCGCTCCCAGCCAAACAGCGCATGAGCGTACGGAATCAGTCTGGTTTTGTTTCTGTAGGAGACCACCGGCCCCGCCAGAATGTAATACTCGCTCTCATCCGGCAGTCCGCTGACCCCGCTGGTTTTCAAGGCTGTGATGGGCGCGCCCCTATGTCCGCCGAAGTCGGCAGCAATTCCCACCCAGCGGCTGGCATTGTATTGGCCTTCCGCAGTCCAACCCGTGAAGTCGGACCTTATTCCGAACGTGTCGGACGGCGCCCGCAGCGCCGTATCCAGGGTCAAGCCTATGAGTTTGCCCGTATCCTCGTGCAGGAACGAAAAGCCTCCGAATACCTGCACTTTCGGGGTTGAGTCTTGAGCGAGGGCGATGGAGCCAAGGAGGCAAGCCAAGGCGGCAGTTGCAGCGAAACGAATCATTCCCAAGTTTTTCCTTTCAAATCGCTCCTCCGGTGGGAGCACCCTGCGACAACCGAAATGAAGGCGACTACTTCACCCATTCTATCCATGAACTTAGTTAGGAGCGTGCGGATGCTCGACCGGGTTGCCAGCGCTTCCATAATAGCCTCATGAATAGCCTCATGTTCGTTAGAGAATATCTGAAGGAATGCTCCACGAAATTTTCCCTGCCTGTCTTTTTCCCGCCCATCCTCCGTGCCTATTCCAGATCACAAATCTCCAGCAGAGACAACGTCACCAAGAAAATACAAAGCTTTGACTGGCCTATGACAAGGGCCTGAAGCGCTGCGCGCTACTCTCCGCTTACACCGTGACCCAATGCAGCAGAGGAATACGGTGATTAGGGAGAGATTTCATGAAGCAACTTACGGAGGTACTGGAAAGCGCCGCCAATCGGCGCTCATTCCTGAAGAACGGCATGGTCGCCGGCGCGGTGGCGACTGTAGGAGCTGGCATTCTGGGCAGCGGGCTTCCCGCATTCGCCCGCGAGACCAACGATTCAACCATCGCCAAGGGTGATATCGACATTCTCCGCTTTCTTGCGGCAGCAGAAATTCTCGAGACCGATCTCTGGGAGCAGTACACCGAACTCGGCGGCACGCAGGACGGCGAAGAGTCCGGAGTGAACGGCGGAAGTCCTGCATACACGGCCGCGCTGCAGATTCTCGACGGTGACATGGCACAGTACATTCACGACAACACCGACGACGAAAGAAGCCATCAAGCCTTCATCAACGCATTCCTGGAATCGATTGGCGCCGAGCCGGTGAACCTCGATCAGTTCGCCAATCTGCCCAGCAGCAAAGCTACGGGAGCCAAAGATATAGGGCGGCTCACCAACCTGATGAACCTAACGGTGGACACCAGCTTTTGGACCCGCTATCGCAGCGCCACCAAAAACCCTGACCTGAATCCGAACTTTGCCTTTGGACAGTCCGAAGTGATCGTGAATCGAACCGCAATCCCGAGAACCGATGATGATTTGAATGGCCCTGCACACATTGCTCCTTTTAATATCCCTGATCATCTCAAAGCAATCGCATTCACCGCTGGATTCCATTTTTGCGCCATTGAGCAAGGCGGCAGTAGCCTCTATCCTTCTCTGGCTCAAAGGGTCAACAATGTGGACGTTCTGCGCATTCTGCTCAGCATTGGCCCCACCGAAACTGCGCACTTTCAAACCTGGCATGACAAGGCCGGCAACGTCCTCACTGTGACTGATGTAGATCCGGTGACGGGCGCCAAGGTTACTTTCAAACAACTCTCGACCAACCAGCCGGAATCGTTGCAAGGCAACCTGATCATGCCGGAGCCTTGCCCATTCCTCAATCCCAAGTTCCCGCCCTGTTCCATCATTCGCCCGACCAATACGGCCGGGGCGGCGATGGGAGCGGTAAAGGGTCTCACGGCCGACGGGCTTTTCATCGGCCAATCGCAGGAGTTCTTTGCCGCTCTGAACAAACTGGCAGCGGCAGCGGATGCGGCTCAACGCGGTTTCTGATCCTGGGCCAGGGCTTCATGACTGACTTGAGAGGGGCGGGGCGCTGTGTTTATTTTCGACCCCAACACAGCGCCCTCTTCAAAATCAATTGAGACCGCGCTCATAAGGCCGCAAAAGAACTTCATTTCGACCGGAGGAACACCGATGTTCGAAGGCATATTTCAACCCATGCACCTGATGGTGATTGCTGGAATTGCGTTGCTGGTTTTTGGTCCAAAGAAGCTGCCTGAGTTTGGCAAAGGCCTGGGCGAAGGTATTCGCGGTTTCAAAGCGGCGATGCAAGGAAAGGAAGAGGTGCCAGCGCCACAGGTGGCATCATCCAAAACTCCAGAGGAAAAGGCTTGAGGCAGATATTCTTCGGAGTTCGCGCCTTGTGGAGCGAGCTAGGGCCGCCGTTCGGGATCGACGGTCTGGTCGAAATAAATCCAGAGCACGCGGGCGAACAAGGTGATCGTAGGCGCGAGCGGTAAAAACAAGACGACGGCCCAGATTGTGTCTTTGGTAATCCACCATCCGGTGATGGACCACAGGAGCGCCCCGAAGAGCGAAACGATCACGATCCCCAAACCATAACTCACGTACATGGCGCCCAGAAAATAGCCCGGTTCGCGCTCAAACTTAAGATCGCAGATCGAGCACCGTTCATTCATCTTGGGGAATCCACGAAAAATGGAATAGCGAAAAATGCTGCCCATGCGGCAGCGGGGACAACGCTGGTGAAGAATGTCTCCCACGGTCGATAGTTTTGTGGTGTTTCTCATCGTTATCATCGTGTCATTGTCATTCCGTCGGCCAAGCCTTCCAAGCTAGCAGATAGAAACAGTGACATCCTCGACACCCACTTTCGTACCGGTTGACGCACAGGGCGACTCCGTACTAATCTGCGATTACACCGGAAAGGAGGTGGTCAAATGACAAGTTCTGATTGTAGTGGTAAGTGTGGGAGTCTAAGACCAGGTGAGGTGGCTGAGACTTAGAGCTGGTTGCTCTAAGCGGGGCTCCGGAGCGATTGCAAGAAATGCAACGCCCGCGAGCTACAGCCCGCACACTAGCCGGTGATTACGGATGCAGGCATCGCGTCGGTCGCGCGAAGGCCTGCGACCTTGGGCTTCGGCCCGGTCTTCAGTCCATGACCCGGGAGTCGCCGTGAGAGGCCACGTAGAGTGACCACCTCTTGGTCAATCCCAAACAGTCCACCGGACGGCCCGCAGGTTCATTCTGCGGGCCGTTTGTATTTTTGGGAGTGCCCACCCTTCTGCGCTTCCATAGCGGGAGTTGATTGTGCCTTCAGCAGTACTGTAGGGTTTTGTTGGAGCTGCATCTTGGATATCCATCTGGTCGATGGCACATACGAGTTGTTCCGGCACTACTACGCGCTGCCTTCCGCTAAGGATGCTGAGGGGCGAGAAGTAGCTGCAGTTCGAGGTGTTCTAGCCTCGGTGCTGGGCATGATGAAAGACGGCGGAGCCACGCACGTTGCCGTCGCGACCGACCACGTGATCGAATCCTTTCGCAACGATCTGTGGCCGGGTTACAAGACTGGAGAAGGCATCGAGCCCGACCTGTGGGCACAATTTCCTCTGCTCGAAGAAGTGCTCTCGGCGGCAGGCCTTGTGGTCTGGCCGATGGTAGAGTTCGAGGCCGACGACGCACTCGCGGCGGCTGCGGCGGCGGCTGGTCAAGACGATCGTGTCGGACGAGTCATCATTTGTACGCCGGATAAGGACCTTGCCCAATGCGTGCGCGGCACGCGCATCGTCCAACTGAATCGCCGAACCCGCGTAATTCTGGACGAGTCCGGTGTGATCAAAAAATTTGGAGTGACTCCGGCGTCGATCCCGGACTATCTGGCTTTAGTGGGTGACAGTGCGGATGGTTATCCGGGACTTCGTGGCTGGGGCGCGAAGTCGGCGGCGGCCGTTCTTGCCAAGTTTCTTCACTTGGAGTCCGTCCCTGCGGACTGGCGCGAGTGGAAAGTGAACGTTACAGGCGCTGGTGCGCTCGCCGACACCCTCTCCCGTGAACGCGACCAAGCCATGCTGTTTCGCACGCTCGCGACACTCCGAACTGACATCGCGCTCTTCGAGGATGTCGATGAACTGCGCTGGAAGGGCCCGACTCCAGGCTTCGCAGATCTCGCAGCTCGTTTGGACGCGGCGGTTACAGAACCTCGGCGTTCTGCGTCCCGGCGGTGAAGTGCAGCCCGTTTGTATTTTCGCCACCAGAATAACTTCAACGTTTGCACTGCGAGGGTGCGGAGAAAGTTCCGTGGGAGAATTCCTTGAGAAGTCGGCGGTTGTGCAGAAGGATAGGGATCCTTCGACTGCGGCTGTGCTTCGCTAGCGCGAAGCACAATCCTCGCTCAGGATGACAAACATAAGAAGTGTTATTCGTGATCAGGACGCTTCAGGACTTCTGCGCACCGCCGCCGGTGACCAAGCTTTTCATGCTGGCCTGTACATACGAGTTGCAATGTTGATCAGCGCAGAACTGGTTGGACTGCTCATCGTCCGCGAACATTCACGTAGCTGCGTCACGTACGCTGACCGCAGTTCACTGAATTCCTCTACTCCCGTGCACTTGGCCGATTGACCGCACTCGCAGTATCCTTGCCGGGTGTCTTACCTTGACGGTTCCTACCTAAACGAGCAACGGGAGCGCCGCCGCCTGGCCGATAACTACGCCAGCATGACCGACGGCGAGTTGCAGAAGCTCGCTCAGAATGCGGACTCGCTGACCGACGTGGCCTGGGATACTCTCGAAGACGAACTGGATCGCCGCCATCTCGAGCTTCCGGATGATGAGCATTCCGAAGACGAGTACGCCGGGGTAGCACAAGAAAAACGACAGCAACTTGAAGTACAGGAACTCGTCACGGTCCGAAAATTTCGCGATCTTCCGGAGGCGCTTCTCGCCAAGGGCAGTCTGGAATCGGCGGGCATCGAATGTTTTCTGGCCGATGAAAACCTCGTGCGTTTGGACTGGTTTATCTCAAACTTCATCGGCGGCATCAAGCTCAATGTGCGGCCCACGGACGAGGCGAACGCTCGCAAGCTGCTCGACGAGCCGATTCTTGAAGGCCTCTATGTGCAGGGCGTTGGACTGTACGAGCAGCCGCGCTGCCCCAAGTGCCAATCGCTCGACGTGAACTTTCAGGAACTGGACCGTCCCATCGCCTATATGAGCGCATTCCTTCGAGTGCCGCTGCCCGTGCAGCGGCCCGCCTGGCGCTGCCATGCGTGCGATGCGGAATGGGAAGACGACGGGGCCGAGAGCACCAAGGTCGAGTAGGCCCGTTGTACTGCAACGTGACCATTCGCAAATTCCTTCATCTTGACATCTTTTCCGGACGGTGCAATGCTCACCCCAATCGTCTCTGGCCTCCGCTTTGGGTTCGTGCACTTCTTGTCCTTGGAGAGATCATGCTGCGTACCAAATCTTCCCTCGCCTCGAGTTTCATATTCACTGCCATCGCTTCAATCACGTTGATGGCCACGCTCGCCAGCGCCCAATCAGACAGAACGTTGCAAGTCTTCAAAGGCGCCACTATCGCGAATGGGAATGGCTATCCGAACGGCAACCTGATTATGGATTCGGCCGGCAATTTTTACGGCACCACCGCGGCCCTCGGGAATTCATGCAGCGGCGCTGCCTGCGGCACGGTATTCGAATTGTCGCCCACCGGTACTGGCGGCTATACCCAGAAGCTGCTGCATGTGTTCAGCATGAGCGGCACGAGACCGTGGAACCCCCAGGCCGGCCTCGCAATGGATGCGAGCGGCAATCTTTACGGCACCACATACGCGGGTGGCCTTGCGGGCTCGGGCGCGGTGTTCAAACTGACTCTAGTAGGCAGCGTTTGGACGGAGATCATGCTGCATAGCTTTGGCGCGACTGGCGACGGAGCCTCCCCGCAAGTGGGCGTTGTGCTTGACGCCGCGGGAAATATTTACGGCACTACGCCTACTAGCTCAGGCCCTCACAGGTCAGGCGTGGTGTATGAGATCAGCCCCAAAACGGGTGGGGGTTGGACGTATCATGTGCTGCATTCCTTCCGCGGTCCGGATGGAGCCACGCCAGGCCAGTTGATCATGGACTCGGCCGGAAATCTGTACGGGACGACGTTCGGCGGAGGAACCGGCCAGGGAACGGTGTTCAAACTGGCGCCTGTATCGGGGAGCCCGTGGACCGAGACCGTGTTGTATAACTTCCCCGCTGGCGGAGAGCCATTTCCTTATTTAGCCATGGATGCCGCAGGCAATCTGTATGGCACTGCGGCTGGAGGGACCGGCGACGGAGGAGTGGCGTTCGAACTGTCTCCCGCGGGGGGTAGCTGGACCGAGAGTGTGATCTACGATTTTTGCGCAGTGAAGGGTTGTCCGGCGGGGGGCACGCCGATCGGCCTCGTCCTCGATGCCGTCGGCAATCTTTACGGAGTTTCGGGCGGTGCTGGCGCGAAGCAAGCGGGCACTGCGACTGAATTGTTGGCACCGGCGGCGGGCGGAACTTGGACCGCGAAGTTGCTACATGCCTTTGGAAATGGCGTTGACGGGGCGGAGCCTCAAGGCTTGCTGCTTTACTCTAGTGGAACTTTGTACGGATCGACCCTGCTTGGCGGCAAATACGGGTACGGCACGGTATTCCAGATCACGGCTTAGTGAGACTTCAGCGCGATACGGGGGTGAACAATGGTTAAATCGGTTGCCGTCGTCCTTGGCAGCTACCTGCTCTCGGTTGTTCTTGTACTGGCAACAGATCCATTGCTTTCTCGTCTTTTTCCTGGCGATTTCGTGAAAGGCCGTATTCCTTCCGATACGGCTCTCATGGCGAGTACGGCGATGTTCGTGGTCGTCTCCATTTTTTGTGCGTGGCTTTGTGCCCGTTTTGCTCCCGGCCGAAGCGCGCGTCACGTACTCTGGTTCTTTGTCCTTGGGGAAGCGATGGGCATTGCCGCAATCATTCCCAACTGGAGCAAGGGCTGGCCGCACTGGTACTGGTTGTCCTGGCTGCTCACCTGGCCGGTGAGTTGCTGGATCGGTTGGCTACTTGCTGGACGTCGGGCAGATCTGCCGAATGCGCAAGCAGTCGGGGTGGGGAGCTAGCGTGACAGGATTGAATTGCGCTATCGCACGGGCCATTAAGTGCTCTTCAGCGTAGCGAATCCTTTGTGGATCACATCCAGCGTGTCCTCCGCCAGTTTCAATGCCGGCAACTCTTCCCGGGTAAACCATCGCACTTCTGCGGCGTCGCTTGCGGCGGCGAGATCTCCCGCAACCCGGCGGCATAGAAAATCAATCAAAACGTAGTGATATTGCACGCGCTTTTCTGGATTGCGCAGGACGCGGTCGTAGACTCCGAGCAGTTCGCCCGGTTCGACGGTGAGCCCAGTTTCCTCGCGGGCCTCGCGAACGGCGGCCTCACGCACCAGTTCGCCGACTTCGAGCACGCCTCCGGGGATGGACCACTCGGCTTGCAGCGGGGGGTGAGCGCGCTTAACCAGCACAACGCGGGAGTCTTCGATGATGATTGCGCCGACGCCGATCAACGGCACTTCAGGGAATTCGCGTTGCATCGTGGAAGGATTCTAAAGCATGTCCGGCTTAGTGCAGACCACGACAGAACAGCAGGTCCCTCCACTCCGCATCCCATTCCCTTCGGGAATGAGATGCTCCGGTCGGGATGACAATCATTTCGGGATGACAATCTTTTAGATTCCGGAGGGTTGGTTTTCTCGGTGACTCTGTGTCTCTGTGGTTAAATGGTGTTCGCTATGGCACTGGAAGAATACAAACGGAAGCGGCGATTCGAAGAAACACCTGAACCTCCTCCGAAAATCGAAACCAAGACAGGCCATCGATTCGTGGTGCAGAAGCACGATGCCACGCGCCTGCACTATGACTTTCGCCTGGAGATGGAGGGCGTGCTGAAATCGTGGGCCGTGCCGAAAGGGCCGTCACTCGATCCTGCCGATAAGCGGCTCGCGATGCAGGTCGAGGATCATCCCGTTTCGTATTTCGATTTCGAAGGCATCATCCCGGAAAACAACTATGGCGCGGGCACGGTGATGGTTTGGGACGTGGGCACATGGCAGCCGCTTTCTCCGGTTGCGGTGGAAGGAAAATATGTGCCAGGAACCGACGCGGAAGCCGCCGCAATGCTCGCCAAGGGGGATTTGAAATTTCGTCTCGACGGCAAGAAACTGAAGGGCGATTTTGCGCTGGTGAAGATGAAGGGCCGCCGTCCAGGCAGTAAAGGCACCGAATGGCTACTGATTAAAAAACACGACGATCACCAAGTCGAAGGCTACGACATCGATGCCTATGACGAGTCTGTGCTGAGCAAGCGCAGTCTGGCTGAAATCGCAGGAGACTCAGGATCGAAAGAGTGGAGAAGCCGTCCCGCTGGCGGCACCGGAAAGCTGAAAGCGGCATGGCTCGCCGATGCCGTGGCGAAGCTCGACAAGAAAAAGCTGGAAAAGAAAACGAACAACAGGCAGGCGGCGGCTAAAAAAAAACAAAAGAAATAAACACAGAGGGCAACAAGGATCACAAGGTACCTCAACAGTTCACTCATGAAATAAATCCGCCCGGACCAACGGAAGCCAAGAAATCCTCTGTACTCTCTGTGTCAAAAGTTTTTTCGACTCCCGCGGAAGCCCCGTCCTCCGCCGTAAAGCGCCCCATGCCCTCCGTCATTCACCCCATGCTCGCCACCTCGATCGACGAACCTTTCGACGGACCTGACTGGGTCTTCGAAATCAAGTGGGACGGTTACCGTGCGATCGCTTTTATCGAAGATGGCAAAGTGCGTCTGGTTTCGCGAAATCAGAATGAATTGACGCCACGCTATCCCGAACTGAAAGACCTCGCCAAGTTCATCAAAGCGAAAACGGCAATCCTCGACGGCGAAGTGGTTGCGCTCGACGAGCAGGGCCGGGCGTCTTTCGATCTGATGCAACAGCGAACGGGCTTTCGTCCCGGTGGACGCCGTGGGGTTACCCATGCAGACGTACCGATTTTGTATTACGCATTCGATCTGCTTTATCTCGACGGGTATGACCTGCGGAAGATTCCACTGGCAGAGCGCAAGAAAAAACTCGCAGCACTGATCATTGCCGGAGATGCGCTTCGCTATTCCGACCATTACGAGAATCAAGGAAAAGCGCTCTTTGAAATCGCGAGAGAGAAAGGTCTCGAAGGAATTTTGGCTAAGAAACGTGACAGCATCTACCAGGAGCGCCGCAGCACGGAGTGGTTGAAAATCAAAATTCGGCACCGGATCGAATGCGTGATTGGGGGATACACCGAACCAGAAGGCAGTCGCGCACATTTCGGGTCAATCGTTCTTGGCCTGTATGACAAACAAGGACGACTGATTCACGTGGGACAGGCCGGTAGCGGTTTCAATCAGAAGTCCCTCGACGAAATTTGGAAGATGCTGCAGAAACGCGAGACCAAACGAAACCCGTTCTACGGTGAAGTAGAAGCTCTAAGAAAAGTGTTTTGGATCAAGCCCGAACTTGTAGCAGAGATCGAATATGCCGAATGGACGGAGGGAGCAAGCGGCGGGGGCGGTCCCAAACTTCGCGCACCAGTGTTCCTCGGCCTGCGCGACGACAAAGATCCGAAAGAGTGTGTGTTGGATGAAACAGTCAGCTTGAAAGCTGAAGGCTAAATCGTCATCACGTCTACCGGACTAACGAAGTCCCTCAGAGGCTGAAGCCCTCGTCTTTTCGTGGTTCTCGACGGCACGACTGAACGTCGTGCCCTTCCCTAGTCGTGCTCCCCCAAACCTTCCCTAGTTTGGCTATCCTATAACCACTACACCATTAGCCGCGGACCACTTACTTAATATCCTTCATCGCAAGCATCGTTCCATAGTCACGGCCGCTGGGTTCTACGGCGCGCGCGACCACAGCGACGAATGCCCCGCGCAGTTCAGGATATTTCGCAAGCAGCGCTTTCATCACGGCTACATTGCTGCTATAAGTCGTGGTTGTGTTGGAAACGTCGGCTGCCTGATACTTCACAATCAGATCGAGATCGTTGCCCACAACTTCCGGAAAAATCGCCGTGAGCTTGTAGGTCGCAGTGCCGGCTGGAAGGTCCGTAGTCTTGCCTCCGGCCGGGAAATCGGCGGGTTGCAATTTCTCCGATTCGTCGTAGAGCTTGTCGGTGGCTTGTGTACTCATCAGCGGAAGAGGTGAAACCAAATTGCGCGCCTCAAGAAAATAAAGCCAGGCATCGTGCATTTGGCCTTTACCCTGGAACTCGCGGGCGCGGGCGGCGTACCAATCGCTGCCGTGGCCGCCGGATTGTGCGGATTTGATGTAGAGGTAGCCAAGTTTCCACTCCGCACCCAACTGCTGCAGAATCATCGATGCCGTGAAGCCACCTTTGGCCGACGGCGCATCAATAATAACGACGCCATATTTTCCAGGCGGAAGGTTATTCAAAACAAAAGCTGCACTGTCGGCTGTCTGTCCCTTGCTTCCGAAAACTCCGCAAAAAAACTCCGCCCGTTCGATGGGCGCCGAACCCTGTGCCTGTAGCAGAAACGGTGGACGCGCGGTGGCCTTCACTCCGGCAAGCGCCGCTTGATCGCCCTTCACCGCATTCTCAATGCTGGCGAAGTCAGCAGCCAGACTGGGGATCGAGTTCTGGCGAAGCGATGCTGTATCTCCCTTGGCGATCATGTCGAAGTAGCGGAGAGCAGTCGAGGTGAGCGCGGTTCGCGTGTCTCCCATGTCGCTGGCTGTGAGGCACGTCTCGGCGAAGGCGGTCGTTGCGAAGAATGTCAGCAGACCGAGAACTGCACATCGCATTACGTTTCTGCCGCGAGTTGTGACCCCATTCTTGAATTGTAAATCGAGACTCGGATGGTTATGGAGTTTGGCTGACGCTCGATACCCGTGACGCCAGAGATCCTTCGCTCCGCCTGAAAAGCGGCTACGCTCAGGATGACAACACAGTGGAAAACACCGAACCGCACCACTAGAGCTCTTTGAACAGCAGCCAGATTCAAACACTTTGTAAATCTCCGAAGTGGATTGTACGCTCCCGGTGTCCCAACAAATGCAATCGGTTGCACACCGCGATGAGCCCCTTACAATCCAACTTTTCGCTGCAAGAGATTAAAGTCAATACATTCTACAAGGTAGGGGAATTCCGCGTCGGGGATGGGCAGCCACGCCGGCAGTCAAGCGGTGCTAAAATTGCTGTTATATAGCTTCCGTCTCCCCAGAGTAACCAAGGGTAACCACAAGGATTCAAAGCAGGGGGTCTTTCATGAGGACTGGAATCAAGCTGACAGGATTGCTGCTGGTGGGAACGCTGTGCCTGCCCGTGGCGGGGCGAGCCGACACTCAGCCCACGCACAAGACCCATTTAAAGGCTAAGAAGCAGGATCCTCCGCCGCCACTGCCCTCGGGTACGCAGGGTCCAGTGCCTCAAGTGCCGCTGGATGCCATCCCGGCGATCGCTCCGCAGGTGAGCTTTCAAGATGGACTGCTGACCATTGTCGCTCCGAACTCTACTCTTGGGGACATCTTGCGTGGCGTGCGCAAACATACTTCCGCAGATATCGAAATTCCGCCGACCGCCAGCGAGCGAGTCGTGACGCGGCTTGGTCCGGGGCAGGCTCGCGAAGTGCTTTCCGAACTCTTGAATGGATCGCGTTTCAACTACATTCTGTTGGGATCTCCGCAGGACGCTAACGCTTTGGTGCGCGTCGTGCTGGTGGCGAAGGCGGTGGAAACTCCTGCTGGTACTGCGGCGCCCGGTGCTGCGCCTGCTCCCGAAGTGACCAATGCTCCATCGGAGGCAGCGGAAGAGCCGCCCGATGAACCGGTTGAGGAGCCTGTGGACCAGGCCGTAGAGGCAGAACAAGCAGCGGGTCAACAACAACCGGACCAGCCTCCGGTAAAGACTCCACAGCAAATGTTGCAGGAAATGCAACAGCGCCAGCTACAGATGCAGCAGCAACAACAATCTGGGCAAGCTGGCCAGGGAGTGCAGCCGGGGCCGTATCCGATGCCGCCGGGCATTCCGCGGCCGCCTCAGCAGCAACAGCCGCCGGATAACGAATAGTAGGATGCTGATTGGTGCGACTTAGGCGGAGCTACGGGCGATTGCCCGTACCTTCGATGCGCGCTTGTGAACTTGGCTGCGTGAGCTTCGCCGAGCGCGCGGCCATCTGATCGTCAGATTCGTTCATGGCTCGCTGGAGCAGTTGCCAATCACGCGCCACGTCGCTTTCTGAAACCTTCGGTGGCGCTCCGCGGCGCAATTCCTCTTGCAACCGCTTCTCCAGAAGCTGTTCCTGGAATTTTCCGAAGTTGGCCGAGAGAACATCGTTCGCGAGAATGTTGCTCTCTGTTACTCCAACGCTTTCCACTTCCCCGCTAATGACCATCCGCAGTACCGGATGTCCGCCGGCATCGAGATTCGGAGACGCATTACGTAACACTCGGCTCAATTTCTCTTTCTCTTGGCGAGCCCCACTCGTATCCGAAGTGTTCTCGGCCATCAATCGCTCGGTGACCGAACGGCGCTCCACCAGACGATTCAGTTCATTCTGGTAGTAACGGCGATCCTCGGCGGCGAGAGGCTTATCGAGCGGACGCTCAGCGCCGTACACCAGCGCGCCCCGTGCCGGATCGAAGCGGCCCGCACTCGTACCCAGATAAACCGCCGCCACGCACCCGGCAAAGATCGGACTGACTATCGCGCTCGGCACAATATATTTTTTCGACTTCAAGAACGATTCCACCACTCCGTGCACTTGCGAGCTGCGTGCCTCGACTCCCGGAACCTGCGGCATTACAAAGCGCGTGAACTGCAACTCCGGATGCCGCGCGCTGAACTTCACCATCGTCTTCGCCATCTGCTTCGGTGTCGTGATCCCTACGTCGGCAACCACGCTGCGGTGCAGCGACTTGGGATAATAAAAGTTGATCACGTCTTTGGCGAAGTCGGCGCAATTCGACGACACAGTTCGAAAGTGTGAGCGATTCGGCGCCGCGTTATATTTGCGGATAAACGCCTCATCTTGCGCCGCGGAAGTTTCGACTTCAAAAGCGTATGAAGCGCGGTCGTAGGCCGAGCCTACCAGCTCATACCAGTTCCCACCTGGAGCTTCGCCGCTAGGCAAGTCCGGCACGATGGCCGTCAAATATTTTCGCCGGTATTGATCGCGAAGAAACGTCACCATCTTCGGATCAGCAAACAGCGGCACATCCTCCGGCCGCTCAACCGCATAAAGATAAGGAATCAACGGCATCGCGAGCCAGTCATAGCCTCCCACCTCGTCATAGCGGCTGATCACCACTCCCAATTCGCCCGGCGCGCAGGTACGTAGAACCACCGGTGTTTCGGCACACACGCCTGACAGATAAACTGCCGCATGTCCTGTAGCCGTGAAGAACCCGAGCTTCCCGTAGGGCTCTTCCAATAAAAGGGTAGCCGACGCGTTGGCCAAAGAGGAGGTCGCGCACACCAGCACACACATCGCCGCCAGCACAAGCCACATGCTCCAGGCGCGCCGAATTCCCCTCAGATAAGGCATAAACATCCCCTGATAAGAACCCCTTTTCGATAGATTAGTTGCCGTTTGTAACCCCTGCGAGTTACGGAAGTCAGCCAGACCATCGGATGCGGGGCATGACGCGTAGCTATCAGGAAAATAAAGGGATAGCGAGGGTAAAAGACTAGGTGCGCGGCGTTGCAGTTTGGCTTATTGCGCGAGGCCGGCCGGTGAAGGTGAAGTGGGAGATCCTTCGCTTCGCCTGGAGAACGGCTCCGCTCAGGACGACAACTCCGTGTAACCTACCCAAAATCTGTTGTTACGAAATCCGAACAAAGAGCACCCGATCCCGAGCATTCTCGCAAGCAAGCGTAGTATCCCGCAGACTTACCTGAAACTTACGGGAGAGACTCACGCCGATGACACAAAGCACAGCGCCCATCCTGCCCGGCATCGAGCACATCGTCGTCCTCATGCTCGAAAATCGTTCCTTCGATAACATCCTGGGCTGGCTCTACGATGGCAATAACGCTCCGCCGTTCAAACAGGTTCCCAGCGGACAGACCTTCGACGGCGTCTCCGGAAAAAATCTGACGAACCCGTGGGATAAGTCCGGCCCGCAGATAGCGGTGCAGGTGCCGGTCGGGTCGACCACCGATCCTACCAACCCGTACCCCGACCCGGGCGAAGTTTACGCCGACGTCTACCAGCAGCTCTACAATGTTTCGCCGCCACCCCCGCCGACCCCGGTCCCTCCGAATCCTCCGCAGCCGCCACCCATGTCCGGCTTCGTGAACAACTACTCGGCGCAAAAAGGTTCGACGCCACCAAACATCATGAACGGATTCCGACCGGCGACGCTGCTCAACCTTTGCCAGCTTGCGTACCAGTTCATCACATGCGACCGCTGGTTCGCCTCGGTGCCTTCGCAGACTTTTACCAATCGATCTTTCGTCCATGCCGGCACCGCCTCGGGATATGTCAACAACAAGCTCGGCCTGCTGCCAATCTTCATCAACGACACGCCGACCATTTACAACCTGCTGGAATCGCAAAATAAAAGTTGGCGCGTTTACTACGGCAGCCATTGGTTCCTCTGCATGACGTTCCTGGGACAGGGCCAGATCGGGCGCTACATGTTCGATTTCGGCCCGCGCCGCATGTATCCCTTCGAGCAATTCCTCGACGATGCGCAGAAAGGCAAACTCCCCGCCTACTCGTTCGTCGAGCCCAACTTCATGAACAGCCTGATCTACGGCTATGAGAATGACATGCATCCCGATGCGGCTGTCCTCAAAATCGGCCAGGCATCCAACGTCCTCTATGGCGACGAACTAATTCGCAAGGTGTATCAGGCCCTGCTCACTGGGCCGAGCCAGCAGTGGGAATCAACTTTACTGGTCATCACCTACGACGAGCACGGAGGTTGCTACGACCACGTGCCGCCGGGCCCCGCGACGCCTCCCGACAACCGCATCATCCAGCCCAACCAGGATGGCTACAGCGGATTTCTCTTCAACCGGTACGGAGTCCGCGTGCCCGCCGTGTTGATATCGCCGCGCATCGCCCAACCTCATTCGGTTGACCACACGATCTACGATCCCACGTCAGTGCTGCGCACGGTCATGGACTGTTTCTTGGGAGGGAATGTGCAACCAAATGCTCTCGGCAACCGTGCAGCCGCAGCCACTCCGATCAACCCCACGCTGGGCGTCGCCAGCAGCGATGTTCCCAGCCTCACCGTGCCGGCTGTCTCAGACAGCAAGCCCACGGAAGACGGTCTGCTCACCGACTTCCAGAAGGCAATCGTGCGCGCCGCGTGGCTTCGCTTGAAACAGCTAGGCGCGTCCGGCATCGGGGCTGCTGAACCCGCGTTCCTCACGAAGCTGCAATCGGAGGCCGAACTTCAAAGACTAGCCGCAACGCTGCCACAATCAAGAAAGCCGTGAACGCAGAGAGGAAATTTAATCGCAGGGTGCCCCCATCCTTGCCGCGCTTTTTGCAGCAGGATGTGGATTCTGACTCTTCTACCCTCATCCGACTCAGAGCAGCATTCGACTTTACGCAGAGGAGCCGTACCCAAGGCAGTCCCTCAAAACGTCACCTTGAACACCACGCCGCAACCCTTGTAGTAGGAGCACTGGCTGCCCTTCCCGCCACCCAAGGTCGTGCCGTAGAGGTTCCCAGCCTTGTCTATGCTCAAGGCATTCGGCAACTGCCCATCGCTCCCAGTGAAATTGTGCAGCACCGTTTTGTTGCCGCTGGTATCCAACTTGAATACCGTACCGCAACTCCCGTAGTAGCATCCCGACCCTGTGCCGCCGCCGAGTGTTACACCGTAAAGATTGCCCGCTGCATCCATGACTAACGAGTTTGGATACTCCCCGTCTGCCGCTTCGGTAAAGCTGTGCAGCACTGTAAGCTTGCCCTGAGCATCGAGTTTGAAAACGATCCCGAAGCCCTGGGCTTCAAAAAGTCCGCTGTAGGTCGTTCCGTATAGGTTCCCTGCCTGATCTCGCACCAAATGCCCTGTGGGATTATCGCTATCGGAGCCTCCGGTGAAGCTATACAGCACGGTCAGCGTGCCAACTGGATCAACCTCAAACACGCCTCCCTTGCCGTAGACGCCACCGTCATAGGTTGCGCCGTATAAGTTGCCCGCCGTGTCCGCGACCAAGCCATGGGGATATTTGCCGTCCGTGCCGTCCATGAAGATGTAAAGGACGCTCTCTTGGTTAGCCGCATCCAGCTTGAAAATCACACCGCAGCCAGCACCGAAGCAAGACTGCGAGCCACCAATTGAGCCAGTACCGTAAAAATTGCCGGCCGCATCCCGGATCAGCGCTGCGTCAGGCGCTCCTCCGTCCGTCTTGCCGGTAAAGGCGTAAAGCTCGGTCTGAACGCCCGCAGCGTCTCGTTTGAACACGGTTCCGCAACCGTGGGCGCATCCTCCGTTTTCAGGAATGCCGCCTCCTCCGGTTGTTCCATAAATGTTACCTGCTCCATCCAGGAACAAACCTCCACCGGGAGATAGCCCCTCACCGCCCAGAAAATTATGCAGCACGCTCTCATTCCCGGCCGCGCCTAGGCTAAAGACGATCCCATAATTGAAAGAGCCGCCGCTAGGAGTGACTCCGTAGATGTTCCCTGCCGGATCGACGATCACACCGGATGTTGGCTCGGCTCCATCCCCCGGCTGGCCAAATCCATGCAGCAGCGTGAATGTCTGGGCCTGCGTCGATGTTGCAATAAGCGAGATTGCGAGTGGGATTCCGGCTAGGATCGCGAGTATCTTTGGAATCAATCTCCGACGTTGCGCGTTCGCAGTCATAGCTGCCTCCTGACTGGGACGTTCTGCGCGCCCAACGCAAGCTCGCCCAGAGACTTGGACGGCCTTGTATCCGGAAGAGCATTCGAATTCGATGGACTCTGGCCTGCGGAAGCGTTGGCTAAGCCCGAGGTTTGTCCAGCTTTGATCGCCGTATTTGGTATGGTTTCATAGGCATAGCCGGTCAACGTCGCAAGAAAGTGAAATCCTTTCCGCTGCACGTTTACCCGCGCCCAGCCGTAATGAGTTTGGCCGCTAATCTGAAACTTCAGTCCCAGGTAACGGTTGCTGAGGTTCGCCCACGAACCGTGAAGATGACTCGGCCCTCCGGTCGTGGTGTGAGTCACGGAGAGCATCACCTCACCGTTCTGATCGCCCGCAATAAAGTTCTGGCTCGGCCCAATAGGCTGGCCGGACTGCAGCACGGCCGCCGCCCGCCGAATTCCTTCCACGCCATTGCCGACCGCCGGGTCCGCAAGCAACTGATTGTTCGACGCCCAATTTCCGTAATTCCACTGTTGAATCAGGAAGTCGACGGTTCCATCATGGTTAAGGTCCAAGCCATAAACGCCGTTGTACCCAATCACCTGGTTTGCCGGTGTATAGACGACTTCCGCTTGGGCTGGCCCCGCCAATGCCAACAATCCCACTCCCGCAGCGCTGGCGGCCAGGGCATACATGTTCAGTTGTGCACGGGTTGACTCAGAAAAGACTGGCCCAGAAAAGGCTGGTTGAGAAAGGATCGGCTGAAAAAAGTTCGACTCGGAAACAATGGGTTCGGAACCGCTTGCTTCCGAAACCGCAGAGGGCTTGCCCGGACGGAGAGAACGCCTCATAACCCCTCCTCAGAGATTTGGGCGTTAATTATCCGTCGGTCAGGTGAGCCAGTCAACGTGAAAAACTGGCAAGGCCAATAAATACGAGACAAGTGGCTAAAGATGTTTGGCGAGCAAACGTCGAAGGAGTCTTAACTACTGCTTACCCGATTACAGAATTACTCAATCGCTTTGATTGCCCACATAGCGGATTCCCGCACGACTTCGTCCTCGTCGCCTGAAAGCTTTTCCAGTATCGGAAGAAATTTGCGCTCGCCGCTGTTGCCCATGGCAATCACCGCATTGCGGCGCAGGCCGGAGCGTTTCGCCCGGCGCACCGGCGATTCGCGAAAGCTTTTACGAAATTCTTCCACGCTGATCTCCGCCAACCACTCGAGTGCTGGATTCACCAACTCCGGGCGTGGTTGAAATTCAGCAGCATCCGTCGCCGGAGCCTTTCGGTTCCACGGACAAACGTCCTGGCAAATGTCGCAGCCAAAGATGTGCCGCCCCATCCCTTCGCGAAGCTCCTCAAGAATCGGGCCACGCTTTTCAATCGTGAGATAGGCGATGCACTTGTTGGAATCAAGCTGATAAGGTGCAATCAGCGCATCGGTTGGACAAGCATCGATGCAGCGGGTGCAACTGCCGCAACGGTCTGGCGCAGGCACTCCGAATCCGGCAGAGTTGCCCGCAGGAGCGCGGCTTCCCAATTCGTCGATCCCGAAGTCGTCGGTCCGGAAATCGAGCGACGTAAGAATCACCCCGAGGAAAATCCACGATCCAATCTTCTGATTAATGATGCAGGTGTTCTTCCCGATCCAGCCGATGCCAGCATACTTCGCGGCGACGCGCTCGACGATCGGCCCGGTATCGACGTAACAGCGAGTGACGAGTTCTTCTTCTTTCTCTTGCTCTCGCGTTCCGCAGTCCGTCACGACGCACGACTTTCTCAACGCCGCCTCCACCTGGCGCAGCCGCGGCATCACCGACTCGTGATAGTCCTGCTTACCCCAAGCGTAGCGCGAAATCCACCCGCGGTTTTTCTCGGGAGAATCGGAAGCCTCTATGGAATACGGATGCGCCGTGTTGTAGTTGATGGCGCAAACCACCACGCTGCGCGCCCATGGTACGGCGTGCCCAAGAGATGCGCGCTTCAGGCGTCCCTGCTCGTCGCGCGCCTCCAGATACTTCATCTCTCCCGCGTGGCCGTCGGCGATCCAGCGCGGAAAATATTCCAGCTCCGGAGCATCTTCGACTGGAGCGATGCCCACGAGATCAAATCCAGCGTCAGCCGCTGCTTGCCTTACGATGTCGGCGAGTTCAGCAGAGCGAAGCATGGTGGATGCAAATGCCAATCAAGATTAGTCGAGTTCCCGCCTCGTACTAAATGCGGAAGAAAATGGTTCCAATTTGGAATCTTCCACTACTTTTTGTTTGTAAAGGCAGTCCCGCTCGTGTCAACAGCGTATAAGCTTTTTCTCACAGAGTCACGCAACAGAAAAACTTGCGCGTTCTCCGAATTCTTCAAAAAGGAGAAACATCAATGCCGCAACCTACCCAGCCTCAAACTCCCACCATCAAAATCTCCGTAATCAATGAGAGCACCGTGCTGGCCGACGCGGATGTCGTGCCGGTCGTAGCCGCGCTGCAAGAGCAAGTCAGCAGTGACTTCCTGCCGGTCTGGGGCGTGGACGCCGAACTCAGCATCGTCCCTAAGAGTTCACAGCCGCCTGCGGGAAGTTGGTGGCTGGTATTGCTCGACGACTCCGACCAAGCCAACGCTCTCGGCTACCACGACCTCACCTCCGAGAGTCTTCCCATCGGCAAGGTCTTCGCCGCCAGCGATCTGAAAGCCGGCACTTCGTGGACAGTCACCGCCAGCCACGAATTGCTGGAAATGCTCGGCGACCCCAACATCAATCTCACCGTGTTTGTGCAGAACAGCAATACCGCCGGCACTCTCTACGCCTATGAAGTCTGCGACGCCTGCGAAGACGACAGCCTGGGTTATTCGATCAACAATATTCTGTTGTCCGATTTCGTTTACCCGGCATGGTTTGAAAGCTTCCGCACCGAAGGCTCGACGCAGTTCAACCGCATGAACAAAATTCACACTCCGTTTGGATTGCTGACAAACGGCTACATTGGAGTGTTCAACGTCAACTCCGGCAGCGGTTGGCAGCAACAGACCGCCGAGAAGCATCCGACGAATCTTTCGAACCGCGGAGCGGTCGGCACTCGCCGGGAGCGCCGCAGTATTGCCCGCGACTTGTGGGTGAGCAGCCTGCCGCAGCGCAAGATCGTAGGCAACGCGCAGAAATACCGCCAGCAATTGCAAAGCATCCAGAAGCGGCGCGAAGCTGCCTGAAATTCTTCCTGAGGGCGCTACCCCTGCCCCGTGCCAAACGCGCGGGGCTTTTTTTGCTCGCGCCACCGGAGAACCGCCACCCCGGAGCTTGTTAAAGTGAAACTGGATTGCCTAGTGCGGCTTCCCTGCTCGTTAAGGCTCCACGGAGAGAATCGGAGCAGCCAGATGAACCTCCTCCGGAACCTGCTCTTTCTGGGGAGATTGGCGGTAGTCCTTCCAGGATGGAAATTCGATCTGCTTCTTCTCAATCTCTTCACGGGATGCGCCTTTCGGCAGAGTGAGGAAGGCGAGGAATTTTTCCTGCATGCAAATTGCCGGATTGAATTCGTCCAGCCACAGGAACTGACCCTCTTCGTTGACCTCCAGAAACCACCAGCGACCGTCTTGGTCAACCGCGAAGTCGAAACTTCCAAACTCGATCCCAGCTTCCTGAGAAAATGCCAGCACCGCTCCCTCGACATCGCCTGGGGTGGCAACTTCTTCAACCGTGATGTGACCTTGCCCAACCTCCTGGCGCCAATCGAGCGCTCCGTTCGGTGTATGTAGGGAAAAGGAACACACAGTCGACCCCAGCAACACCATGCGCACGTCGAAGGCTTTGACGATCATCTCCTGGTAGATGGCTGGCGCGTAGGTTAGCACCTCGTCATCGGGGAGAGCTTCCGCCGTGATCTCAAAAGTCTCAGTCACCGCGAGCGCTTCGCTTTCCTCTTTCTTCCAAATATGCGGGAAAAACGCTTTGCAGATCTTTCGTCGTGAAGAGTTCTCGAACATGTCCCTGACAGCCGAAGGCGCGTTCGTCATAACCGTCGCCGGTACATTCAGGCCGTTCCTTGCTGCAAGGTAGAGTTGGACGGCTTTGTTGTTGATCACTCGGGAAGCAGAATAAGGATTGATGCATCGCACCGGCAAGTGCTCCAGCAGGTACAGCGTCGAGAGGGAAAACCAGCGGTACTCCTCATCCGCAAAGGCTTTGTCCGGAGCGGCGACGTTGGGGTTTGCCAGGGGCGGGTTAGGACGGCGAATCCAAACGACATCACCCGGGTCCACGGTGTGAGAGCCCAGAACCATCCGGACGCCGCCATTGAAGGAGAGTGTCGCTTGTCGGCCCTCTTTCCATCCAACCCCAGCCCAGCAAGCAACTTGGTATCTAGCCTGCTCCAAAGCCCATTTCAACGGAGCGGTGTGATTGTCATTTGCGAAAGCTACAATCACGACTTTCATCGCGCCTCCTGCGGTAGTAGACAGGCGGCGCAGTTTGCGCCGCCCGCCTGTTCTCAGCACTCTCCGACATCTCCGTCCGGCGTCTTGGTTACTGGGTCGAAGGAGCACACGGTTTCTGTATGAGCGCCTCCGCCTCTGCTTATATTCTCAACTTCCTGCGGAGTGAGTTCACGCGCGCCTTCACGGTTGAGTACTCGTTTGCTCTTCGTCTGCATTTTGTCCTCCTTTTTATTTAGCCGTCACCGTCCCGTTGACCGGTGAGCGGGTTCACGGTAATTACATTCGTGCCGTAAGGCCCGCCAGCGCTGATGCGAGCCAGTTCTTCCTGGGTTAGTTCACGGGCGCCAGTTCGACCTAGCACACGATTGTTGTCACTACGCTTCATTGCTCCTCCCTAGGTTGTAGTTTGCAATTCTACGCTGCCTTATGAGATATGGTTGGCGACAAGCGCAGAAGGGTTGCGCGAAAAATGACGATGGAAGACGGCTTCTTCTGCCCCCGTCCGCGCAGCAAGTTTACGATATGGCAAGATTCTCGCCTAAAGGCGGAGGCTTACATTCAGTTCGCGATTCGTAACAAACCCGACTCGACGCACATGGCATGGCCACGACGCGGTTCAGTTCGACAACCGGGCATGGCTGAATCCAAAGCAACTGGTCGTAGAGCAGCGTAATCTGCCGCCCCGAACCTAAGGTGCTGTCCACCTGCCAAGGCACAGCCATTACCTAGGTCATCTTGGGCAAAGTTACGATTCGGTCCATCATGAGGAGAACTTGCGGGGCGAAGCACGCCTCCCGGGAAACTCTTCGATGAATATTGACGACCTGCTGCGCATTGCCACAGAACGCAAAGCTTCGGACTTGCATTTGAAGGTGGGCAACTATCCTCACCTGCGCGTTGACGGCGAACTCGCGCCGCTTACCGACCAGCCGCGCGTGAGCGCGGAAGACATGCTGACCATGGCGTTCAGCATGATGTCGGCACGGCAGAAGCAGAAGTTCAAAGAGACCACGGAAATCGACATGGCCTACGGCGTCGCCGGCCTGGGACGATTCCGTGTGAACATTTTTCAGCAGCGCGGCAATGTGGGATTGGTGCTGCGCGTCATTCCAACCAAGATTCGCGCGCTCGACGAGTTGTTCTTGCCCAAGGTGGTCGAACAGATTTGCGAAATGCCGCGCGGCCTGGTGCTGGTCACGGGCGTGACCGGTTCCGGTAAGTCAACCACGCTGGCCGCGATGGTGGATCGCGTGAATTCCAGCCGCGCCGAACACATCATCACGATTGAAGACCCCATCGAATTTCTGCATCGCGATAAAAAAGGCTACGTAAACCAGCGCGAAATCGGCGTGGATACGCCTTCGTTCAGTTCGGCACTGCGAGCTTCTCTGCGTCAGGATCCCGACGTCATTCTGGTCGGCGAAATGCGCGACCTCGAAACCATCTCGACCGCGCTGCACGCAGCGGAAACCGGCCACATGGTCTTCTCGACGCTGCATACTCTCGACGCGGTTGAAACCGTAAACCGAATCATTTCCATCTTCCCGCCGCCGGAGCAAAAACAGATTCGTCTGCAGTTGGCGGCCGTGCTGCGCGCGATCGTCAGTCAGAGATTGGTCCGGCGCTGCGACGCCGAGGGCCGCGTGCCCGCGGTCGAAGTGATGATCAACACGGCGTTCATCCGCGAATGCGTCCTGGTACCGGAAAAGACTCGTTCGATTCGCGACGCCATCGCAGCCGGCACATCGCAATACGGCATGCAGACCTTCGATCAATCGCTGTGGGATCTATTCCAGGCGGGCCTGGTGAACTACGAAACCGCGCTGGAGAATGCCTCCAACGCCGACGACTTCAAACTGCGCATGCAGGGCATCGCATCGACAGCGGACATCTCGCGGCAGTCGATGCAGTCAGCCGGCTTCGGCGGGCGGTAGAGCAGTTCCTAGCTGCTAGCTTCTAGCTCTTTGGCTTTTAACTTTCGGGTAGCGAGATTCGCTTGCGATTGTTGGTTTCTCCTTGGATGGGCGCGTGAGAACGCGCCCTTTTTTCTTTGTCTCGGTACTGAGTACTGGGTACTAGGTACTATTTTGCGCTATCGTTAGCGCATGCCGTTCTCGCGCCCGAAGAAGAGACATTACTCGGAAGAAGAACTCTACGAATACGCCGTAGCCGCGCTGGCCCGGCGCATGCGCACGGTTGCGGAGTTGAAGCGGCTGCTGCGCGCGCGCGTGGAAGAGGCGGACTCCGAGTACGGCCAAACTCTGATTGAGTTGGTGATTCGTCGATTGAAAGATCGTGGTTATTTGAACGACTCGCAATATGCCGCCTATTTTTCTTCTCTGCGCCGTGACAATCAGAAGCTGGGCCGCAGGCGCGTCGTCACCGATCTCAAAATCAAAGGTGTGCACGGAGACGTAATCGACAAAGCCGTGGACGCGGCTTTCGAAGGCGTGAGCGAGGAAAAGCAGGCGCGCGAATACCTGCGCAAGAAGCGCATGGTGAGACCACCGAAAGGCGATCAGAAAGCCACGGCGCGCATCTTCCGGCAACTGCTTCGCGCCGGCTTCGGCAGCAAGACCATCTTCGCCATCCTCAAGAACTGGAACGTCGATGATGAGATTCTGAGCGAACTCGATAGCGAGGCCAGTTAAGGGTGGCCATTTCGGAGGGCGGCGGCATCACAGTATCAAGTCCGACTTGGCAAGAGCCTATTCAATGCTTCATACTGCAAGACCGATCCCAATTACCGCTCAAAGGAGGTCGTTATGAAATTCAATTTGAACGCAGTTCTAGCCGCTGTATTGTTAAGCGCGGCTCCGGTCGCGCTGTCCCAGGACGTGGCAACGGATACGAAGAAAGCCGCCGACAAAACCGGCCACGAAACCAAGGTCGCTGCTAAAGATACGGCGAAAGGAACGGAGAAAGCCGCGGACAAGACCGGCACCGCCACCGAGAAGGCCGCGAAGACCACAGGCCACGATACCAAGGTGGCTGCGAAAGATACCGCAAAAGGCACCGAAAAAGTCGCCGACAAGACTGGCCACGAAACCAAGGTAGCCGCGAAGGATACCGCCAAGGGTACGGAGAAAGTCGCCGACACAGCCGGCCACGACACCAAGGTTGCGGCAAAAGATACGGCGAAGGGTACTGAGAAAGTTGCCAAGAAAACTGGCAGTGGCATCAAGAAGGGCGCCGAAGCGACCGGCCATGAAGTAAAGAAAGCCGGAGAGAAGACCGAAGACGCGGTGAAGTAGCTTTTTCTGAAGGGCACGCCACGAAACAGAGGGCACAGAGGTTCGCAGGGGAATTACCCTGTGTTCCCCCGTGCCCTCTGTGTTTAATTTTCGGATGCTAAAATTAAACGTCTCCTCCTATGCTGACTGGTTCTGAAATCCGCCGAAAATTCCTGGACTTCTTTGTGCAGAAGGGGCACAAGGAGGTGCATTCGTCGTCGCTGGTGCCGGCGAACGATCCCACGCTGCTGTTCACCAACGCGGGCATGAACCAGTTCAAAGACGTTTTTCTGGGCCTGGAGAAGCGCGATTATTCCCGCGCCACGACTTCGCAGAAATGCGTGCGCGCCGGTGGCAAGCACAACGACCTGGAGAACGTCGGATTCACCAACCGCCATCACACATTTTTCGAGATGCTGGGAAATTTTTCCTTTGGCGATTACTTCAAGAAAGACGCCATCGCTTACGCGTGGGAGCTGATTACCTCGAAAGAGTGGTTTGGGATCGACAAAGAAAAGTTGTACGTAACGATTTTCGAAGGCTCGGGCGAGCCTATGCCGGTCTCGCGCGACATCGAAGCCTACGATCTGTGGGTCGCGCAAGGAGTGGCGAAAGAACGGATTTTCGATGGCGGCCTGAGAGATAATTTCTGGCAGATGGGCGACACTGGCCCGTGCGGCCCGTGCAGCGAGATTCATTACGACATGGGCCCGGCGGCGTCCGAGCGGGGACATGTGGACTGCCGATTCCCGTGCGACTGTGGGCGCTATGTCGAGATTTGGAACCTGGTGTTCATGCAGTTCGACCGCGACACGGGCGGAAAGCTGAATCCGCTGCCGAAGCCTTCGATTGATACCGGCATGGGCCTGGAGCGCGTGACGGCGGTGTTGCAGGGCGTGATTTCGAATTACGATACGGATTTATTTACGCCGCTGATCAAGCGAGCGGCAGAATTGACGGGGACGGCGCGCGCGGACGAAGGTGTCCGCGGCTCCACGAGCCGTGGAGGGACGGACGCCCCCGTCCGTCCAGCCGAGCAAAGCTCGGCAGGCTCTCCCAGCCACAAGTCGGCAGCTTCCCTCCGAGTGATCGCCGACCACTCGCGAGCGGCGATGTTTCTCATTTCGGATGGAGTGCTGCCGTCAAACGAAGGCCGCGGCTATGTGTTGCGAAAAATCATCCGCCGCGCTATTACGCACGGTCGGCTGCTGGGGCAGCTGAAACCGTTTTTGCACGAGATGGTCTTCCGAGTCCGCGATTTGATGCAAGATGCGTATCCGGAATTGAAGGAGTCTGCGGAGTTGGTATCGAGGACGGTCTTAGCGGAAGAAACACGGTTCTCACATACCTTGGATACCGGACTCAAAAAACTTGAGGAGGAACTCGACGCCGCGATTCACCTGAGTTCGACGCTTGGCCCTGCAATCGCCGACGAAATAATACGGCTCTCTGGCGCTGCCGCTTTCGCGCTCTACGATACTTTCGGCATGCCACTGGATTTCATGCAGGATGCGGCGCATGATCGTGGAATAGAATTCGATCAAGACGGGTTTGATCGCGCCCTCTACGAGCAGCGTAACCGTGCCCGCGCCTCCTGGAAAGGCGCAGCCAAACAGACAGCCAACCCCGCGTATCAGCAGCTTCCGAAATCGCTCTTCGAAGGCTACCGTCAGACTCGTTCTGACGGTTGCGAAGTCCTAGCCATCATTCACAACGGACAAGGCGCGCAAGAACTCAAGCCCGGAGAATCCGGCGAAGTCATCCTCGATCACACCCCGTTCTACGCCGACTCCGGCGGACAGGTTGGCGACAAGGGATGGTTCTATTCCGACGATCACAACACCATTGTCGCCGAAGTAACGGGATGCTACTCCCCGATCCAAGGCGTGCGCGCGCATCAGGTTGTCATGAAATCGAGGGTGCCCCATCCTTCCCCTTCAGGGGAGGATGGGGATTTTGACTCCCTCCGCGTGGGCGACAAGGTCGATGCGGTCGTCAACGCCGACATCCGCGAATCGACCATGCGCAATCACACGGCGACTCATCTCCTCCATGCCGGTCTGCGCGAGGTTTTAGGCAAGCATGTGAAGCAGGCGGGGTCGCTGGTGGCGCCGGATCATCTCCGCTTCGATTTTTCGCACTTCACCGCGGTCGAAGATGAAGAGTTGCAGGATATCGAGGACATCATCAACAAGGAAGTGCTGCGCAACCAGATCGTCGAGACCATTACCGACGTTCCCATCGACGAGGCCATCAGCCAGTATCACGCGATGGCGCTGTTCGGCGAAAAATATGGCGACAAGGTGCGCGTGGTGCGCATCGGTGATTTCTCGACCGAACTTTGCGGCGGCACGCACACGGGCGCGACCGGCGAGATCGGGCTGATCAAGATTCTGAAGGAAGGCAGCGTGTCGTCGGGCGTGCGGAGAGTGGAGGCGATCACGGGCTTGGGGTCGCTGGCACACTTCCGTCGCGATCACGAGTTAGAAGCGGTCGTGTCAACGTTCGCCTCTCCCACCTTTGCGCAAAAACCGCGCAAAGATGGGGCACCCTCGGCCGAGGAGATTTCCGCACAGGTCGATGCGGTATCTCCCGCGGAAGTTTTGAAGGCTGAGCTCGACAAGAAAGATTCGGAGATCAAGCGGCTTACGCGCGAACTGGATTCGGTGCGGATGAAGTCGGCTTCGTCTTCTACGGCGACCATCGGCGATCAGATTAGAGACGTGAAGGGCGTGAAAGTTCTGGCGCATCGCGTCGATAATCTCGAACGCGCGCAGATGCGCACTCTGGTCGATCAGCTGCGCGACAAGATCGGCTCGGGCGTGGTCGTGCTGGGGTCTGCGTCGAACGGCAACGTGTCGTTGATCGTCGGCGTGACGAAAGATCTCATCAATAAAGTTCAAGCCGGCAAAGTCATTGGCCCCGTGGCGCAAAAAGTTGGCGGTAAAGGCGGAGGGCGGCCCGACCTTGCCGAGGCCGGGGGAAAAGATGCCGTGGCGCTGGATTCCGCGCTGGACGAGGCTTACGCGGTAGTGGAGTCGCTGCTGGCATGAGCGCTCCGGGCAAGTCCATCGAAGAGCGCCTGCACTTCGTCAAGCATAAAGGCCACGCGATATACATCATCGACTTCACGCATTGCGCGGAGAAAGAGATGCTGTTACTGCTCGATATGGTTCGTGCCGATATCGCGCGGCACGCTCCCGGGTCACTGCTCACGCTGGCCGACTTCACCGGTGCGGAGGTCGATAAGAACGTGGCGACTCGCATCAAAGAAGTTCTGGTACTCGACCGTCCGTACGTGAAGCGGGCCGCGTGGGTGGGTACGGAAAACCTGCCGCACATTTTCTACGAACACTTCAAGAACTTTTCGCAGCGCGACTTGCCCACCTTCAAGACGCGAGAGGAAGCCATGGACTGGCTGGTACAAGACTAGCTAGTACAGGATTAGCCGGCTGCGGTAAGCTGTGGTTTCTGCAGTTATCGATCCCCGGGAAAAAATATGTCGAGCTTCGCTCGACGGACAGCCCCTTCGGCTTCGCTCAGGGCAAGCTTGGGTCGCTGTCTACAAATACTCGTTTGAGGAGGAGTTTCATGGGCCAACCACTCGATAAGCAACTTGCGCTGTTCTACGGCAAGTTCGTACAGGCCGCCTACACCATGTTCCGGCGCGATCCTTCTCAGCTTAGGCCGGAACCCCAACCCGGAGATATTCCCGAAGGGTGGGAGCTTGGCGCATGGATCCACATGTCGGACTTTATTCTCAACCTGAAGGATCCGGAATTCTACGGCGTCGTTTGCCGGAAGATCGATAGCCCGGACACGCGCATCATCGCGATTCGCGGCACGGAAGGCGCGATTGAGTGGATCGATGACGCGGCTGCGCTGCCCACCCCGTTCCGGCAAGTGCCGCATACGGGACGTGTCGCCGGCGGATTCGACAGAATCTACAGCTCGTTGAAAGTGGTGAAGCGCAGGCTGGCCGAGGATCGCGCTGTGGCGGCAGCGGCCACGGGCGTTGCCGCCGCGCCCGAAACATTCGAGGGTTCTTTCGCCGAACAGCTCGATCAAGTGGCTACCAGCCGCGAGTTAGCCCGCGGTAGGAGACGTCTCGTGGATGAGCCGCGCCCGCCGCGGCCCATGGTGATAACCGGCCACAGCCTGGGCTCGGCGCTGGCCACGCTATTTGTCATGGAGAACGCTTCGAAGAAGAAATTCGACATCACTACGTCATGCACGTTTGCCTCGCCGCGCGTGGGCACGCTGGAGTTCGCCCGGGCCTTCGATCTGTTGCCCATCAACTCATGGCGCATCGTAAATACGCTGGACGTAGTGCCGAAACTCCCGCCTCATATTCCGGTAGTGCTGGAATACGATCACGTCGATACCGCATATCCGTTCAAGTCGTCCGACTTCGCGAAGAATAGCCTGGTGTGCTGGCATGCGATGGAGACTTATCTGCACTGGCTGGATGCGAGTTATACGCTGCGGCCGGAATGTAAGCCGTAGCGGGCTCACAGCGCAGTGCCTAGCGCAATGTCTGACCGAGCAGCTCCACAAGTTCTTGAAAAGCACGCTCGGCCTGTGGCTGGTTGTAAACCGGACTGTCGGACGAAGTCCAGCTGTGGTAGGCGTCCTTGTAGGTTTCGCTTTCGTATTTTCCGCCCCAGCGCTCGAGAGCTTCGTCTAGCTTGGCAATAGCTTGCTCCGGCATGCTGCGGTCGCTGATGGCGTGGCCAAAATACAGGCGCGCCTTGATTCGAGGCAGCGCTAGGTGAGGACTGCTGGGCGCATCGGTATATAGGCCGCCGCCGTGAAAGGATGCAGCGACTGCGACCTTATCGGGCCGCGCGGCGGCCGCGAACATTGCCATCTTTCCGCTGAAGCAGTAGCCTACGACGCCAACCGTGCCCGGGCGGGTACAATTTTGCGACAGAAGGAAATCGATGTACGTAGATGCATCGCGCTCGATGAGTTCCGGGGTTAGCGGAGTGCTCAACTCCGCCATGCGTTTTTTCCTCGCTTCGTCGTCCAAGGTTCGCAGGGCAGGGAGCGGCGCGCGGCCGGTGCGGTAGAAAATATTCGGCATGAGAACGGCATAGCCCGCGTTCGACAATCGCGCCGCCGGATTCGCGGTTGGCTGCGCGGATCCCTCCAATATCGGTGAGATAAAGAACGCCCGGCCATTTGCCGTCGCCATCGGGGCAATACAAAACACTATCGCTGCTGCCTTGCCGCATCGGAATTTCGAGTTCACGTTCGGACATCGGGGGATCATTCTCCTGTATCGGATTGCGGAAGCTCGCGCTCGCGCTATCGCGCGCTGCTTGCGGTGTTTCGATGCTGCGTGGCGCTCGCAGGATGCTGCGACTGAAACAATTCCAGCCTCAACTTCTCCACTTCAGCGTAACCGGCCCCGCCATTGGATGCTTCATCTCACCGCCGGTACGTTTCGCCTCTAAATACGCGGCCTTCAGTTGGAAATACCATTTCGCGGGACGGTCAGCGTCGTCGATCAGCATAAGATGCGGATTGTGCTGCAGGCCTTCGGCTTGCAATTCCATGGTGCGGCGGTCTTGTTCGACAAATTTGGCGAAGACGAACTTCAACAATTCGGCACCGAACGGAAACCAGCGGAAGATATTCCAGGCGGCGACCACGTCGATGCGGCATTGATTGCGGGTGATGGGCGTCACGGTCGTCAACGAGGAGAACCAATACTTCCCCGCGCGAATGGTCTCGCGGCGCAGGTTGGGAAGCACGAAGTCAATAGTGGTTGTGATCGAATCAGCGTCGGCATAGAGCCGCAAAAGCTTGTAAGGCGCGGAGTTTGAACTGGGCGTGTGGGCGCTCATGCGAAAGCCGTTCGGAATCGGCTCAAAGTTTTTCTTCTTCTCGTGAATGCTGTGGCGGCTGCGCCACCACCACGCCTGATGCACAAACGGCCCGTGCGCCGGATCCATCAGCCCAATGATTCCGTGATCGATGCTGACCGGCATATCTGCAGTAAGGTAGGCAAGTTTATATTTCTCTTCTTGCGGCACCCCTCCCGGCACGCCGAACTTCTCGACCTGAGGCGCAGCATCGGGGGCCTCTTGCGGTTCGGTAAATCCCGCGCCCGACGGGCTTGGGTCCGGCATGTAGACCCATATAAAACCATCCTGTTCTTCGCAAGGATAGCTGCCGGCATAGATGCGGTCGACCTTCAAATTCTGGTCCGCGGTCAGCGACGGAATGTGCTGGCACTGGCCGTTGTGCGCGTCGAAAGTCCAGCCGTGATATGAGCACTCGATATTTTCTCCATCGAACTTGCCGCAGTTGAGCGGCATGCCACGATGCGGGCAGGCATCGCGGAGAGCGAAGGGATGTCCCAGGCGATCCCGTCCGATCACGAGCGGAATCTCAAGCAGCATCGCTTTCTGCAGCCGATTGCGATGAACCTGGCCGGCAGGCAGAGCCCGATACCAGAAGCCGGTGAGCATAAGCGAATCGGGCATCTGGCGCTGCAGCGAGTCGAGTTCAGGCATTGCGTAGGGATCGTCGACGGTTGAATTTGCTTGCCGATGGAAACTCATATGCTAGCATTCGCAGGACTTTCAGCGCCTACCGAATTCGTGGAGGAGTCCCCATGGAATTTATCGGGCATTTTCGCAGGCTAACCCCGGTGCAGCGCAATACGTTTATCGCCTGCTTCCTGGGCTGGTCGCTGGACGCATTTGATTTCTTCATTCTTACCTTCTGCGTCAGCGCCATCGCCACACAATTCCAGGCAAAAGTTTCCGCGGTCGCAGAGGCAATTTTCCTCACTCTGGCGATGCGGCCGGTGGGCGCGTTTCTGTTTGGAGTGATGGCCGACCGCTTCGGCCGACGGCTCACACTGATGGTGGACATCATTGCGTACTCGGTATTTGAGCTCGCTTCGGCCTTCGCTCCCTCGTTGAAGGTCCTGCTCATCATGCGGGCATTGTTCGGGATCGCGATGGGCGGGGAGTGGGGCGTAGGCGCAGCGTTGGCATTTGAAACGTTGCCCGCGGAAGGACGCGGATTTTTCTCCGGCCTTTTACAGGAAGGTTATGCGGCAGGTTACTTATTCGCGGCGCTGATCTATCGCACTCTGTTCCCATCCATCGGCTGGCGCGGAATGTTTATTGTAGGCGCGCTGCCCGCGTTTCTGGTGATCTACATTCGCACCAAGGTCGACGAATCGCCCGCCTGGGTGCAAGGTAAGGTCGCGCGGAAAACCGAAGGCCACATGGGCAAGGACATCATGACCTACGTGGGTACATTTATTTTCCTGGTGCTGCTGATGTTTGCCTTCAATTCCTTCAGCCACGGGACGCAGGATCTCTATCCGACGTTTCTGCAAAAAGACCATCACTTCACGCCGCAAACGGTGGGACTGATTGCGATCATCGCCAATGTCGGTGCTCTCCTGGGCGGGATTTTCTTCGGCACCTGGTCGGAAAAAATCGGCCGGAGAAAAGCAATTGTGATTGCCGCACTGCTCGCGATTCCGGTTATCCGTTTGTGGGCATACTCGCATACCGTGCCCATGCTGGCGCTGGGCGGTTTTGTGATGCAATTCATGGTGCAGGGCGCTTGGGGAGTCATTCCAGCGCACCTGAACGAACTTTCGCCGTCGGCGGTGCGGGGAACGTTTCCTGGTTTCGCCTATCAGATCGGAAACCTGCTCTCCTCGCGTAATGTGGTTATCCAAGCCAAACTGGCCGAGCAGCGCTACGGTGGCATATTTGCGCCGGTGCTGGCCTGGACCGTCCTGATCATCGCAACCTTGGTGGCGTTGGTCACCTGGAGCGGGCGGGAACGAAAAGGTGCGGACATGTCGAGCACAAACTAATGCGCTCCTACGAAACAGGGCTGATAAGTGCAAAACTTGGCACACTGAAATGCGCGAGGCCCCATAGGATCATTGTCATGGAGCCATTCCTGTGGTAGGGTAGGTAAAATTTCACGCCTTCGTAAACACATTGTCACAGGCCCCTCGGTGTCGCTTAGCGCGAAAGCGTGTGCAGGAGTACCGCCACTATGAAGGACATGATGGACTCGCCTCCGGCCCGCACGTCGGACGATCAGGATAATTTTGCCAACCGCAAGCTGATTCGTCCTGCCCTCACTCGCACTGACGGCAATCACGGCAACCACAACGCCAGCCACGCCAATGCAAACCACACATCTACCGGCGACCATCGCGATCGGCCGCCCCGGCATGATCGGCCGGAACGCGGCCAGGACCGCGGGTTTGACCGTGGCGACCGGGGTGATCGAGGGGAACGCGGTGGCGATCGCGGCGACCGGTCGATGGGTGGTGGCGCCGGTAGAAAGGTTCCTCCACTGGAGCAAACCAACGCGGAGAATTTCTACTACCAGAAACAGATGCAGTCGAGAACGCCGATGGTGATTGTGCTGCGCGACGGCGAGGAAGTGCACGGCATCATCGAATGGTACGACAAGATGTGCATCAAAGTGGTTCGCGAAAATGGCGGACCGAACCTGATGATCTACAAGCCGGCGATTAAGTACATGTTCAAAGAGGACGAGAACCCGCGGTAACCCGGAATAGGTTGCGAAGCTTGCTTACTATTCTGGAACTAAGCTTGCTCGCTATTCACCTTACTATTCACTTTACCTTCGGACTCCCCTCCATTTCGTCCAGCCGGCGATTCAACAACACCAGATCATCGTTCAATAGAGCCTGTCCGGTAAGGTCGATCCCGAGAAACTGATTCAGCAGTTCCGCCGGCGGTTGATTGAATCCATTCTTCAGTAATGCGATGTATCGTGGAACAAACCACTCCCGCCGCGTCGAATAGAGCTAGTAGTACTTCAGCGCCAGCAGCCCGCCGTAAACGTAGTTTTCACGCCTTCACGCAACTTGCTTCTACGAAAAAGGGTTGATTAGCTAATTTAGAAATGGAGTAATTTGGAAATTGGGGAATTGAACTAACCTCCGCACTCAATTACAGTCCTGATGCGGAAATTTTCCAATCACTCAATCGTTTTTCGAGACTGGTCAGTTACGGGAGAGATGCTCCCGTTGACAATCTCTCTTATCTCCCATAGCATCAATCACTTGAGGGATCATCCAGACGCCGTACCCGGGAGCCGTTCGTGATTAAGCTCGACATTATCAACGAAGTGGTAGCCAGAACGGGCATTACCAAGACCAAGGCCGAACTGGCAGTGGAAACTGTTTTCGAGAGCATGAAGAAGGCGCTCGCCCACGGCCATCGCATTGAGCTGCGAGGATTTGGCGTGTTTAATGTGCGCCCGCGCAAAACCGGAATCGGACGCAATCCGCGCACCGGAGCTGAGGTCTCGATTCCTCCGGGGAAGGCCGTCCGCTTCAAGCCCGGGAAAGAGCTGCAGTCGATCGATTGAGCGGGACCGCCGCGACGTTGTCATCCTGAGAGCAGCCGTTCTTCAGGCGGAGCGAAGGATATCAGTCTTGACTGGACCCCGCGCGTAAGCCAAACTCCGCTTCGCAGGATTGTTACGGCACCACTTAGTGAAGTTAAACAAACTCCCGAACCGCCCTTCGCCCGCATTCCTGACAGTTCGTAGTAGCATCTAAAGAAGCCCTCGCCCAACCGCGCGGCCCAAGAATCGTATGTCGGAATCCAGCCTGCCCGTTGTCTCCTCCACTGCCGAACTCTACCGGTCGATCCCGGTATATGCGGCGCGCCAGCCGCGGCCGCGTTATTGGCTGCATGCGCTGCTTCTTGTGCTGACCTGCTTCACCACGTTAGTGGTGGGAGCCCGCATGCAATACCATTTCCTGCACGGACAGCCAATTTTCCTGCTCGACGACAGCGCAGCCTCGTTCTTTCCTGTGAAGTGGGCGCTGTCCGATCCCTCCCGCCTGTTGCTGGGCATCCCGTTTGCCGGCACGCTGATGTTGATCCTGCTCGCCCACGAGATGGGCCACTACCTTTACTGCAAACGCTACGGAGTCTGGGCGACCCTGCCGTTTTTTATTCCCGCGCCAACCTTGATTGGCACTCTCGGGGCCTTCATTCGAATTCGCTCGCCAATCCGCTCGCGCACCGCGCTGTTTGACATTGGCATCGCCGGACCGATTGCGGGTTTTGTCGTCGCGGTTGGAGTGCTCGCCGTTTCGCTCGGGCTGTCGCAGCCGCTCCACGCCGGAGCTCCGCCTGCCGACTTGGAACTCGGCTTCCCCCTCATCTTTCACGTCGTGCATCGTCTGCTGGTATTGGTTGGCGCGGGTCGGGGCGTCGCCGGCTTGCCGCTCGATCAAGTGCTACTGCATCCCACCTCGATCGCGGCATGGGTGGGCATGTTTGCCACCGCGCTGAATCTCCTTCCCGGCGGCCAGCTCGATGGCGGGCACATTGTGTTTTCGATCGCTCCGCGCGCCCACCGCTGGATCTCGTGGGCCACCACGATCGCACTGCTGTTCATGGCTTACTATCTCTGCTACGTGTGGTTTGTGTGGGCGATTCTGTTGCGCTTGAGCAGCTTGCGCCATCCCCAGGTCGCCGAGTGGCCGAGGGTCGCTGGTTCACGTGCGCTGTTGGCTGGCTTCGCGGTCGTTATGCTGGTGCTTACCCTGGCGCCAGCGCCCTTTCTGCATTTCTCCGTGCAGGAAATCATTGCCGCGATAAGAAAATAGAAGGCGACAATTTCGATCTGACGACTCGCAAGTCGCGAACTGGGCTTATCCTCTCGTATACTCCTCTATTCAATCGTTTTAATTGAAACCCGTTTTAATTTAACCTTGGGAGAGCGACGCATGAAGAACATTCCCGTTGTTCCAGCGCCATGGTTGACCTGCCTGTTGCTCGCATCTCTTTCTTTAGCCGCTCAGACGATCACGGTTGACGCCTCGCATCCCACAAATCATTTCGTGCCGAAAGAAACTCTGGGAGCGGGCGTGGATCGCATCGCAGTCGAGGCAATCGACAAAGACTTGCTGCAACCAACGCTCGACAAAACTTTGGCTTCAGGTTGGCAACCCGTCACCTACCGGCAAAACACCGAGCTCGCAATCGAAGCGTGGCATTGGAATCCGCAAGGAACATGGAGCGACCGTAGCGACGCGGGCAGCGGCAAGGGATATTTCACCGGCTCCGCCGATCCCACAGAGATGATTCGCTATTCCTATGGCTATGCCCTGCCGCGCCGCGGCACCACGCGCAATGACGGCACCGATAATGTCGGCTTCTCCCGCCTGACCGATGGCGACGTGAACACGTTCTGGAAAAGCAATCCATATCTCACGCAGCATTTCACCGGCGAAAGCGATGCACTTCATCCCCAATGGGTGGTGATCGACATGGCGCAGGTGCAACAGATCGACAGCATCCGCATCGCATGGGGAGAGCCCTACGCTCGACGCTACGTGGTGCAGTACTGGACGGGCGAAGACCCCATCAAGGCTGTGACCCGTGGAGTATGGCAGACTTTTTCGCAAGGCGCGGTCCTCGATGGAAAAGGCCACACCGAGACGCTTCGCTTGAGTAGCGCTCCCACGGCGGTGCGATTTGTCAGAATCTGGATGACCGAGTCGTCGAACACTTGTGTCGATTCTCAGGCCTCCGATTCTCATAATAACGACGCGCGGGATTGCGTCGGCTATGCGATTCGCGAACTCTACCTCGGCACCACGACCCCCGACGGAGCCTTCCACGACATTTTGCGGCATACCGCGGATCAGGAGCAGACGACAACCTATTCTTCGTCGGTCGACCCCTGGCACAAGCCGTCGAATCTGGGATCGACCAAGCAGGCGCAGGTGGGTTTCGATCTTTTCTTCACCAGCGGCGTGACGCGCGGCCTGCCCGCCATGATGCCGGTCGCGATGCTCTACGACACTCCCGACAACGCCGCGGCAGAGATTGCTTATTTGAAGAAGCGGGGCTATCCCATCTCTTACATCGAAATGGGCGAAGAGGCCGACGGCCAGTACATGCTGCCGGAAGATTACGCCGCGCTCTACCTGCAGTGGGCGACCGCGATCCATCGTGTAGACCCAGCCCTGAAGCTGGGCGGCCCGTCGTTTCAGGGAGTGAACAAGGACATCGAAGTCTGGCCCGACGCCAACGGAAGAGTTTCGTGGACGGGACGCTTCATCGATTATCTGAAACAGCACGGACGCATGAACGACCTCTCATTTTTCTCGTTCGAGCATTATCCCTTCGACCCGTGCCGCACGCCGTGGGGCATGTTGTATGACGAACCGGAGTTGGTCCGCCACATCATGCAGGTGTGGCATGACGACGGGGTTCCACCGGATATACCGATGTTCATTACCGAGGGAAATCTTTCGTCGGGCGCCAGCGAAACTTATCAGGATATTTTTGCAGGCCTCTGGCTCGCCGATTACATCGGATCATTCTTAAACTCCGGAGGGAAAGGCGTCTACTTTTTCCATTTTCTGCCGCTGCAGATGGAGCCGGGCTGCAACAGCTCACCCGGCACGTTTGGCATGTTCACCATCGACGCCAATTACCAGATCCAGCAGCCGCTCGCGCAGTTTTTTACGGCGCAGCTCATCAACCTAGAATGGGCGCAACCCGACGGCGGCGAGCATCAGGTGTTCGCAGCAAAGAGCGACCTAGACGATGGCGCCGAACATGAACTGGTGACGGCTTATGCCGTGAAACGTCCGGACGGCAAGTGGGCAGTGATGGCCGTGAATCGAGATCAACAGAACGCGCACCGCGTCCGAATCGAATTCTCCGCGCCGACGGGCCAACCAAGCAGCTTCACCGGGCCGGTGGAAGTGTCAATCTTCGGCAGCGCGCAATATCAATGGCATCCGCCGCAGACGCGCTTCATGGCGCACGCCGAAAATAGCGGAGGCGCAACGATCGTGCCGACCAGCAAAGGCTGGGCCGATCCCGACGGCCCCATCGTTCACACGAAACTTACCGTTGATAAAAACACGATATATGATTTGCCGGCAGCCTCGGTGGCCGTGATCCGCGGCGGACTTGGCAAGAACTAATCTGTATCGCTCTCAGTAATGCGCTGGAATCGGACTGCCATTGCTCTGCTTCCGCCCAAACGACCCGTTTTTTTCACACACTGTTCACAAACTTGCATCGCTTTCGCAGCGTCCAAGGGTAAGCCCACCTTTCCATCTCCGGGCATACCTTCCGAGGAGAGCGCATATGAACACACGTCACACCATTCCAACGATCGTCCTCTGCACACTTGTGGGCTTCGCCTTATCTGCCGGCGCACAAGTAACGGCTTCGACGCCGTACACGGTTTCCACGTTCGCTACCAGCGTTCTTGGGGTTTACTTTCAGCCAGACTCCATCGCAGTTCTCCACAATCACATCTACATCGGCTTCGGTAATAACGCGCCCCAGACGGTTCTGACGGCAAGAGCAGCACCATTGTTGAATACGATCGCAATGGCAACGTGATTACCTCCTACAGCGTCGTTGGCCACAACGATGGCTTGAGGGTGAATCCTCGCACCGAACAATTGTGGGCATTGCAGAACGAGGACGGGAACCCAAATCTAGTCATCATCGATCCGATGAGCGGAACCCAGCAGGTCTACACCTTCGGCCCCCCGCCCCACGGCGGCGGCTATGATGACATGGCTTTTCGCGGCGACGATGTTTTCATTAGCGCGTCCAATCCCGCCAACAACCCCAACAATTTTCCCGCTATCGTTCGCGCCCAGATCACCGGAACCACAGTAAGCATCAGCCCGGTATTAATTGGAACGGCCAGCGCCATCGACATCCCCGCCGATACTCCAATCGCGCTCAATCTGCAGGATCCGGATTCGATGGCATTCGATCCCCTAGGAGACCTCGTGCTCGATAGCCAGGCGGACGGCGAGCTCATTATTCTTCATAATCCCGGCGCCGTCGATCAGACCGTGTATCACCTCCCACTCACACTGAACGGAGCCGCGGTCCAGATCGATGACACCGTATACGCCACTTCCTCGCACGGGGTAATTTTGGTTTCAGATCGCGATGGCGAAACCATCTATTCGATCTCCAAAGATATTTTCTCCCCCGGCACGGCATACTCGGCGGCGCTGACTTCGGTGGGAAAAACCGATCTCGACACAGGTGTGATCACCAACGTGGTTACAGGAATGGTCAGCCCTCACGGCATGGCGTTCATCAAAGAAAAAGACTAGCGCGACAGACTATCGATCGCTGAGATGGGATTAAGCTGCATACAGCGGAGGGCGGCGTAGCTGCCCTCTTTTTTGGTAGTGGGTCGCTTTGAAAAAGCGGCATGCACTTCTCCCGCCGGCGTCATCCTGAGCGTAGCCGCTTTTCAGGCGGAGCGAAGAGCTTGCCCTGAGCGAAGTCGAAGGGATCTCCCGCTTGACCGGCCCGGCGCATACGCCAATTGCACCACCACCGAAATTCAAAACCTTAGGAAATTCAAAACCTTTCTCCCGTCGGCGTCATCCTGAGTGTAGCCGTTTTTCAGGCGGAGCGAAGGACCTCCCGCTTGACCGGCCCGGCGCGTACGCCAAATTGCATCACCACCGAAATTCAAAACCCTAGGAAACCCAACATAGACGGCTTCTCGAGGAGAACATCGGACGGTGAAGCATACAAAAAGAAACCAGAAAGAAAAACAGTGGTGGCTCAGCTTGGCTTACGCGCTGGGCAGGTTGCGCCGTGCCGGCCGTTTTGCCAGAAGCCAGTAGCCAGTAGCTGTTTTGCGGGGCTTCGGGATGACGCCGACGGGAGAAGTGCACGCTGCTTTTTCAAACTGATTTCATGAAGGTGTCGGCTCCCTCGAACTGAGTAGACTTTGGAAGCATCACCGACCAAAGGCTCGGAAGGAAGGAGCCGAGCATGATGATTATAGGCTGTGATTATCACCCGAGTTTTCAGCAAATCGCGTTTGTCGACACTGGCACAGGAGAGTGTGGCGAGCGCAAGCTTAGCCACAAACTAGAGGCCGAGAACTTCTATCGCGGTCTGCACGGACAGCAGGTGCGGATAGGGATGGAGGCGACCGGGCACGCGCGTTGGTTCGAGCGGTTGCTCGCCGAGCTGCACCACGAGCTGTGGATTGGCGATCCCGGCGAGATACGAACCAAGCGCGTGCGCAAGCAGAAGACCGACCGTCAGGATGCGGAGTTGCTGTTGCAGTTGCTGGTGGAGAATCGTTTTCCCCGAATCTGGGTACCGAGTGCGGAGAATCGAGATCTGCGACAACTGCTCTGGCACCGGCATCGGCTGGTGCAGATGCGGACCCGAGTGAAAAATCAACTGCAGGCCATCGCTTTGAACGAAGGATTACGACGCCAGAAAGGGCTGTGGAGCAAGCTCGGGCGAGCCCAGCTGGAAGCGCTGCAGTTGGCGCCCTGGAGTGCACGGCGGCGGCAGGATCTGCTGGAACTGCTAGACCGCCTGAACCCCAGGATCGACGAACTCAGCGCGTCGATTCAGCAGGCCGCGGAACAAAGACCGGAGGCGCAACGGCTCATGAGCCACCCTGGCGTGGGCCCGATCACCGCCCTGGCTTTCGTGTTGATTCTCGGAGTGCCCGATCGTTTTCGATGTGGCAAGCAAGTGGGGAGCTACCTGGGGCTCATTCCTTGCGAGCAATCCAGTGGCGGCCGGCAGCGTCTCGGGCACATCAGTAAACAGGGCAACTCCCTGCTGCGTTTTCTACTGATCGAATCCGCCCATGCCGTGGTCCGTTACGAGCCGGACTGGCGCCGCCGCTTCCTGCACCTGGCTATGCGTCGTGGCCGTGCGATCGCGAAAGTGGCAATGGCCCGCAAGCTGGCCGTGCGGTTGTACTGGATGTGGCGTCGCGGTTGGGACTATCAGCAAATTTCCAAGTTCGGTGCGCACGTGGAGTAGCCCGGAGCTGGTTCATGGTGTGTCCTATCAAACACCGTCAAACTGATTGGGCGCTCCGCTCCCGCGAGGGAGTTCGAACAGGTAATCATGGTCGATGTTGTGGCCGAATAGATGGCTGGGTCGGACCGAGTCCACCCGGAAAGATTAGCAGTGAGCCTGGGTCGGTGATGAAAAGCATTTTTCAACCAGAACGAAATGGCGCTCTTCTCCGAGTGCACGCACTCGTGCGCCCAACGAATCCCTTGACAGAGCCGACACCTTCATAGATGACCCACTACCCTTTTTCACATCAGCCACAGCGCATCCACATCCACAACCACCTGCGTTCGCGGAATCTTGTGCGCCGCCGCATAAGCCAGCATCGCGCGCAACGTAGCATTGAGTTTTTCGCGGCTGGGCGACTTCAGCACAAAGTGGTAACGATAGTCGCGTTTGAGCCTTAGGATTGGCGCCGCAGCCGGTCCCAGCACGCGCACGCCATCGTGCCGGTTTTGCTCAAACCATTTCCCCAGCGTACCCGACCATTGCAAGACTTCGTCAAGTTTGTCGCTTCGGATCAAAACGTTGGCCAGAGCCGAGAACGGCGGATAGTGCATCCAACTGCGGAACCGTAATTCTTTTTCGTAGAACCCGGCAAAGTCATGGCGCGCGGCGTACTGCACCGCATAGTGATCCTGAAAATAGGTTTGCAGAATCACTTTCCCCGGAGATTGACCGCGCCCCGCCCTGCCGGCAACTTGCGTCAGCAACTGGAAAGTTCTCTCGGCCGCGCGAAAGTCCGGCAGTCCCAGCGCGCTGTCGGCGCCGACTACTCCAACCAACGTGACCCCGTGAATGTCGTGCCCCTTGGCGATCATCTGTGTGCCAACCAGACAATCGAGTTCGCCCTCGCTGAGCGCGTTCAGCGTGCGCTCGAAATCTTCCTGCCCGCGAACCGTGTCGCGATCGAGACGTGCAATGCGCGCCTGAGGAAACATCCCGTGCAACAATTCCTCCAGCTTCTCCGACCCCGTGCCCAGAAAATACACATACTCGCTGCCGCAATGCACGCACGCCTTTGGTACCGGCGCAATGTAGCCACAATAGTGGCAAACCATTTTGTGCTCGCGCTTGTGATGCGTCAGCGCGATGGCGCAGTTCTGGCATTCGAGAGTTTTTCCGCAAGTGCGGCATAGCACCACCGGAGAATATCCGCGGCGGTTGAGCAGCACCATGACTTGCTCTTTGCGATCGAAGCGCTCTTTGATTTCCGCGGCGAGCTTTCGCGAAATAACCTGCTCCTGCCCGGTCTCCTGAAATTCCTGGCGCATGTCGATGATTTCGACCTCCGGCAGCAACCTCTGCTCCACCCGGTCCGGCAATTCCACGAGCGCATATTTATTTTTCTTTGCGTTGTAATACGACTCGAGCGATGGCGTGGCCGAGCCCAGAACCACAACTGCATCCGCCATTTTGGCTCGCACTACCGCGATATCGCGCGCATGGTAGCGCGGCGTTTCTTCCTGCTTGTAAGACGAATCGTGCTCTTCGTCGACGATGATCAACGCGAGAGCGGCGACGGGCGCGAACACCGCAGACCGCGTTCCGACAACCATTCGCGCCCCTCCGCTCTTAATGCGATGCCACTGCTGTGCCCGCTCTTTATCCGATAACGCCGAATGTAGAATGGCAACTTCGTCTCCGAATGTCTGGTGCAGATCCGCGGCAACGGCGGGCGTGAGGCCAATTTCAGGTACAAGCAGAATCGCCGAACGGCCAGCCTCAAGCACAGACCGCATGCCTGCAAGGTAAACCGCGGTTTTGCCCGAGCCAGTTACGCCGTGCAAAAGCATCCCTGCGAATTTCCGGGCATCGACAGCTTCTCGCAAGCGATTCAAAGCGGCTTGCTGCGCCGGGTTCAGATCGAAGGCGACTCGTAACGGTCGAGGGCTGCTTCGTGAAACCGTGAAGTCCGCAGTCTCTTCGATCACTTCAACCAGCCCGCGCTTGACCAGAGTGCCCAGCGTGCTTCGAGGGACGTCGAGCGATTGCAACGTCTCCACGGGAACCCGGCCTCCGGATGCGGCCAGCGTTTCGACAAGCTGTGTCTGATTGCTGTTCAGCTTGCCCTCCGCGGACTTCAGCAGCGCAATCTTTATTTTTCGCGTGGCATCCTGAATGTTCGAAACATCTTCGCGGGCGATCCATTTCTTCCGCACCATGCCGCTCAAGATCAACTTGGAGGCGTGAGTCGCGGAGCGCAGAGTCTCTTCGCGGACCGGCGAGGTCTCTTCCGCCGTGGGATCTTGCGCTCCGGGATCTTGCGCAACGAGATAGTCCAACACGCGGAATTCCGCAGCCTGCTCGTCCGGCGTGCGCCGCGAACGAGCGGGCGATCCCGACGTTCCAGCGACATGCAGCGCCAGTCGACCTTCTTTTGTGATGCTGTAAGCGATGCCGCGTTTGAACTCCGCATTGAGCGGCAGCATGGTGCGAAAGACTTCGCCGAGCGGAGCGAGATAATAATCGGCGATCCAGCGCCCAAGGCGCAGGAGCTGTTGGTCGAGCACTGGCGAGACATCGAGGACTCTGAGAATTGATTTGGTTTTGACCGATGGTTTGCGACCATGCAGCTCGACGACGATACCGGTCATGCGCCGCAGACGAAAAGGAACGAGCACCCGTCCACCCACCACCGGAGCAGCTTCGGCGGGGACCTGGTAAGTGAAGACCATGTCCAGCGGCACGGGCAAGGCAACATCGCAGAAATCCGGCATCGATTGGAAGAATAACTCAGTGGCTAAGCAGGTCCGGCCCGACGACCGAATCCTAGCCTTATAAATATTGTCATCCCGAGCGCAGCGAGGGATCTTGGTTTCCGCTTGCCGCGGCTACATTCTCGACGCTTGGCGTAATTGGCTTACTCGGCGGCTTTTTTCGGCGGCACAATCCCCAAATATTTCATCACCATCTGCAAATCCTTCCACGCTTCGCCCTTCTGACGCGGATCGCGCAACAGGAATGCCGGATGATAAGTGACAGCCAACCGCGCGCCCGGCCAGGAGCGATCGCTGCCCGCGGGCTTAAAGTCGTACCAGCGGCCGCGCAGTTCGGTCATCGGCGCATTCATCGCCAGCAGATTCTTGGCCGCAGTTGCACCCAACGCGACAAGAACCTTCGGCTTGATCGCCGAAATTTGCCGCATGAGAAACGGAGAGCATGTCTCCGCTTCGTCGCGTTCCGGTTGACGATTTCCCGGTGGACGGCATTTGACAATGTTCGCAATGTAAACATCCTCGCGCCGTAAGCCCATGGCCTTGATCATGTTGTTGAGCAACTGGCCGGCGCGTCCAACGAACGGCTCACCCTGCGCATCTTCGTCGGCGCCTGGGCCTTCGCCCACGAACATCAACTCCGCGCGAGGATTGCCCACGCCGAAGACGATTTTGGTGCGGCCTTTATGGAGTTTGCAGCGGGTGCAGTCGCCGAGATCTTCGCGAATCAATTTGAGTGCGGCGACGGGGTCGGACACTTCGTGCTCCGGCTTGGGAGTCAGGATTTCAAAAATGTTGTCCTCGATGGTGTTTGTGACGACTGCGGATTTTCTGGCGGACATTTCCTCTCGCAATTCTGACTGGGGTAAATACGTTGAAGCCACGAACGCTGGCGTGGATTCGACAGCCAGCTCAGTTCCCATGAGCCGTGAAGGCTCAAGCTCGCGCCGGTAGAAATCGTAGATGCCCAACTCGTGGTAGTAGCGGACACGTTCGGCGAGGGCGCGCCGCAAATCCGGGTCGAGGGTGCGCGCCACTCCCTACTTCTCCACATCAAAATAAATCTTGGTTGTCGCGCGATACAGCAAAACCTTCGCGCCCTCCAGCTGCATATCGAACGAGTCGACATGCGCCCACTTGATGCCGCGCACGGTCTTCGCCGCTTCGACCACCGCGGCCTCGGCCGCCTTGGCAAAGCTCTCTTTGGACGTTCCAATCACTTCGATAATCTTCTGAGTCATCCGGCGCTCCTTAAGAAAGTTTGAACGAATTGTACGCCCGTGGCCAATCCATTTGCAGCGAGGAACGGCCTCGCCCTCGATATTCAATTCTGTGGAGAGACTTGACTCAGACCTTCACCGAAGCCTTGCGGCGATCGCGAATCCGCACGACCTGATTGAGCACGCGCTGGGCGACTTCCCATTTGGTGGTCTCGGGAACTTCGACGACTTCGTCCAGGGTGATGATGGTCACTTCGTTGCGCTCGGAGTCGAAGCCGATGCCTTCGCGGGAAACGTCGTTCACGACAATGGCGTCGAGATGTTTCGCCGCAAGCTTTTGGCGGGCATTTTCGAGGACGTTTTCGGTTTCAGCGGCGAAGCCAACAATAATTTGCGACTGCTTGCGCTGGGAAATTTCTTTCAGAATATCGGCGGTTGGTTCGAGGTCGAGCGCGATCGGCCCCTTGCGCTTGATCTTCTGCAACGAAGCCGATTTTGCGCGGTAATCGGAAACCGCGGCGGTCTTGATTACGATGGAGGCCTGCGGCAAAAGCTCGAGCACCGCATCGCGCATCTGCTCCGCCGATTCCACGCGAGTAACCTCGGCCGCGCCCGGCGGCGTGAGAGCGGTTGGACCACTCACCAGCAACACGCGTGCCCCACGGCGCAACGCCACATCAGCTACGGCATATCCCATGCGACCGCTGGAGCGGTTCGAGATGTAACGTGCCGGATCGATCTTTTCGCGCGTAGGCCCGGCAGTGATCAGAATGGTTTCGCCCGCGAGATCCTGAGCCGCGCCCAGCGATTCCAGAACCGCCGCCACGATAGTTTCATTCTCGGCGAGCCTCCCCGACCCGGTCATGCCGCACGCTAGATATCCCGAGCCAGGCTCGACGATCTTCACGCCGCGCTGCCGAAGAATTCCCAGATTCGCTTGCGTCGCGGCATGATTCCACATGTTGACGTTCATCGCAGGAGCTACAACGACGGGAGCTGTCGTGGCCAGATACAGCGTCGTGAGAAAGTCGCTAGCAATCCCTTGCGCGAAGTGTGCAAGAACATCAGCGGTCGCAGGGGCGACCAGCAGAGCGTTGATCGACTGTGCCACCGCAATGTGCTCGATTGCCGAGTCGATATTCGCCGCGTGTTCTTCGCCCGGCGAAAACATCCCGGTAATTACTTTTTCGCCGGAGAGCGCCGCGAAGGTGAGTGGACGAACAAACTCCTGAGCCGCGTGCGTCATGATGACTTGCACGCGTATGCTGCGGTCTTGCAGGAGCCGGACGATCTCGGCTGCCTTGTAAGCCGCGATGCCACCCGTCACTCCGAGAGCAACTTTCATTTTTTCTCGAACTGATTTTCTCGCGTCGCGATTTACAGCGCGGCGGCCTCAGGCGTCCTGCCCGAAAGCCTTATCCAATTCTTCGGCTGCCTGTTCCGCGGCGCTTCGAATTTCAGGAATCTCCCACTTTACTTTGCCTGCGCGAATTTCATCCTGCGCGATGCGGCAAGGCTTGCGGGAATTGGTTTGGACCACCGGCGGTGCTCCCGATTGGAGTTGGCGGGCGCGCCGGGCTGCTACCAGAATATAGCGATAGTTGCTGTCGAAGCCGTCGATCAATTTCATGGTCTCTCCCCCCATTGAAACCCGGGATACACGATTTTGATTTTCGAAAGTGGATGCGCTTCGTTCTTCGCCAGGGAAGCCAAGAACTGCTTCCCCTATTTTCCCACGAAACTCAATCTTGCGGGGACTGGCAACCTTAAAATTAAGGTTACGTCGGATTAGTTCTCTGGATTTTCGCAGGCCGGCCGGAACGAATCCAGAATCCGTTTGATACGGCTCCGCATATTTGCCAGTCGGCAACGCTCAGCTGTAGCCACGGTTTTAGCTTCCTCCTCGGAGAGATCTCCGCCCGCGCGAACCAGCCGTTCGCCGCGCACCACGGCCCGCAACAGGTCAATGGAATCCTCGAGCTGGTCGTTAATGAGAATGTAGTTATATCGCTGGTAATTCTCGATCTCTCGAGTCGCCGCATCCAGCCGGCGCTGGATCACCTCTTCGCGATCTTCGCTGCGCTTGCGCAATCGCTCTTCCAGCGTCTTCCGATCCGGAGGCAGAATGAATATGCTCGTGGCATCCGGCAGTTTGCCCTGGATTTGTTCCGCCCCCTGCACGTCGATATCGAGCAAAAGGTCGCGTCCATTCTGCTCAGCTTCGTGCAGAAAACGGCGCGCCGTCCCATAATAATTTCCAAACACGTCGGCATGTTCGAGGAACGCTTCTTCTCGAATCATCTGTTCGAACTCAGGTCGCGAGATGAAATAATACTGCCGGCCATTCGCTTCACTGCCGCGTGGAGCGCGCGTGGTGTAGGAAATTGAAAATTCGAGATCGCTGACCGATTTCAGAATCTCATTGACCAGCGTCGATTTTCCCGAGCCGGACGGGGCTGAAATGATGTAGACGATTGGTTTGTGAACCGGAGAACTCATTCCAGGTTCTGCACCTGCTCGCGAGATTTTTCGATCTCGGCCTTCATGACGAGTCCAGCCTCGGTGATCTTCAACGCCTCGCCGGCCAGCCCCGACGTCTTCGAAAGTAAAGTGTTGGCTTCGCGGTTCATTTCCTGTAGCAGAAAGTCGAGTTTTTTCCCGACTTCTCCAGACTCGTCCAGCAGGCCCAGGAAATGTTGCACGTGATTTTCCAGGCGCACGATTTCTTCCTGAATATCGCTGCGGTCGACGAGTAGAGCCGCTTCCTGCATCACGCGCTCCTTGTCGCTGCTGGAGCCGAGCAATTCCTGAATGCGCGACTGCAACCGCTCCAAATAACTATGCAACATGTTGCGCCGGTGCTGTTGCACCGTGGTGACGGCTTCCAGCAAATGCGCCATACGCTGGCGCAATTCGTGCTCTACGCCGCGCCCTTCCAGCTCGCGCATCTGATTCAGACGTTCAAGCGCCTCGCCGATCGCCGCCATCACCGCCGATTCAATCTCTTCATCTTCGGGTTCGCTGGGCGCATCGAGTGCTCCGGGAATGCGCAGGATCGCGTTGAGGTCCGGTTCCGATGAAACTTCGAACTCGCTGGCAGCCTTGCGGAACGCCGCAATGTAGGCGCTGACCAGAGATCGATTCAGAGCCAATGCTTCGCTGCTTCCGCGCTCCAGGCTCAGCGTGACTTCCACATGTCCCCGCGCGATCTTCTCCTTGAGCAGGCGGCGTAACTGCATTTCCAGCGAGTCGGAGCCCGAAGGCAAACGAAAATGCAAATCGAGAAAGCGATGGTTCACCGATTTCAACGAAAGCGAAAAAGCTAGGTGGCCGTCGCTCTGCGCAACGGAAGCCGCCGCCGCCGAATCTCCAGCCGCGAAACGGGAGCCTCTCCCGGCCTTGCGGATCAGTTCGCCTTTCACCTGGGCGAAACCCGTCATGGAGCGAATAGCCATATGTGAATTTCTAAAAACCGCTGTCGCCGGTGTCAGCTGGGTTGCGCCGGCTCCAGTTTCTGCTCGAAATCGGCAAACTGCAACTCGTACAAGCGCCGGTACGTACCCAGCTTCGCCATCAATTCCTCATGAGCACCAATATCGGCGATCGCGCCATTTTCGATTACCGCAATACGGTCAGCGCGGCGCACCGTCGAAAGCCGGTGTGCAATCACAAACACGGTGCGGCCGCTCATCAGATTGTGCAACGCGGATTGCACCAACGCCTCCGATTCGCTGTCGAGCGCCGACGTGGCCTCATCCAGAATCAAAATCGGCGCGTTCTTCAATATCGCCCGGGCAATCGCGATGCGCTGCCGTTCCCCGCCGGAAAGCCGCACGCCGCGTTCGCCAATCACTTCATCGTAACCTGCGGGCAATGCTTTGATGAAGTCGTGCGCCAACGCGGCCCGCGCCGCAGCCTCGACGGCTTTGAGTGGAACGTTCGGCTGGCCGTAGGCAATGTTGTTGCGAACCGTGTCATTGAACAGAACCGTTTCCTGCGTAACGATCCCCACTTGTTCTCGCAACGAGGCAAGAGTTACATCGCGCACATCCTTGCCATCGATTAGCAGCTGCCCCGCGGTCGCATCGAAGAAGCGCGGAATCAGGTGCACCAGCGTGCTCTTTCCCGATCCGCTGGAGCCGACGATGGCCACAACCTCTCCGCGGCGAACTTCAAGGTTGATATCGTGCAACACCCGCGCCTCGGATCCCTCGCCGCCGTAAGTGAAACTCACGTGATCGAATTGGACATTCTTTGAAAACGGAGGCAAGCGCCGGGCATGAGGCTTCTCGCGGACATCGTCTTCGATGTCCATGAATTTGAAAATTTCGCTCGATGCGCCCAAAGCTTGCTGAAAATTATTGTTAAATTGCGCGAACTTGCGCACCGGATTGTAGAGGCTAAACACCGCAGTTATAAATGCCACAAAAATTCCAGGCGTCATCTCGCCGTGCTTCACCTGTTCGCGGCCCAAATTCAGCAGCAGCGCGATTCCGATGACGCCAAAAATATCCATCAGCGGTGAACTGATTGCCGTGGCGGCAACCGACCGCAGGTTCGCCCGGAACAGGCGGCGCGCCGCTCCGCGAAATCGCAGGATTTCCCACTTCTCGCTGTTGAAGGCTTTTACGATGCGGTTGCCGGTAATGGCCTCGTGCAAAATGTTCTGAATCTCGGCCAGTTTGTCCTGGCCTTGCCGCGTCGTGCTGCGCACGCGCGATCCGATCTTGCGTGAGGAATAAACGATCACGGGAACGAACAGCAACAACACCCAGGCGAGTTCTCCGCCGAGAATCACAACCACCGCGGCCACTGACAAGAAAGTAAAAAACTGCTGCAAGAACTCCGCTAACACCGTGGACATGGCGTACTGCACGCGCTCGATGTCATTGATGATCGCCGAGAGCAGCGTGCCGGTGGTGTACTTGGAAAAAAACGCCGCCGAACGCCGCATGATCGCGTTGTAAAGATCGTCGCGCAGGTCAGTGATCATGCCGAAACCGGCATGGTTAATCAGATACGTTCCCGCGTAGTCGAAAATCCCTTTGAGAATAGTCGAACCCACCAAGGCAACCGCGACCATGTTCCACGCATTGGTAAAGCGCGAAGGCACCAATTGCTGCAGGTAAACCGAATGGTGCGTAACCGGAATCACGAACAGTTGGATATCTTTCGATCCGGTGGAAGGATTTAATACGCGGTCAAATATCGGGCGGATCAGCAAAAACTTGAATGCGTCGAGCGCTCCCACCAACGCCATGAGCATTACTGAACAAAGTATTTGCCACCAGTAAGGGAGTGCGTAGCGAACCAGCCGCATCAGTTGGCGCATACAACTCCGAGCCTTGCCCTGAGCTTGTCGAATGGGAGGCCGAAGCGGCTTACTGGCGGCGGCGTAGGCATGAGATGCAAGGGCTTTATTTTACTGCGATTGGCGTTGGTTTGTCGTTGACTGGAAGGTGTCCGCTTACAGGCTCCCGTTCTTCCCGGCCTTAAAGCTTGATGTCTATATGCCAGCGAACACGCCTCTACTTCGGCATGTCCCGGTGCGCAACCTTCACCCGGTATCCCGCTTTGTGCAAGCTTTTTCCAACTTCCTCGGCAATCATCACCGATCGGTGCTGGCCGCCGGTACAGCCAAAGCTGATGGTGAGATAGCTTTTGCCTTCGCGAACGTAATGCGGCAAAAGGTAGACCAGCAAATCGGAAATACGTTTGATGAATTCCTTGGTCTGCGGAAACGATCGAATGTATTTGGCCACGCGAGGATCGCGGCCCGTCAGTGGCCGGAATTCAGGCACGAAGTGCGGGTTCGGCAAAAAACGAACGTCGAAAACCAGATCCGCCTCTTCCGGCACACCGTACCGAAATCCAAAGCTCACGCACGAAACCAGAATATTTTTCTCCGATGATTGTTCGCGGAAGCGCTGCGTCACGTGCGCGCGCAATTCGTGGACGTTAAACTTCGAGGTATCGATAACAATGTCGGCCAGGGCCCGAATGGTCGCAAGGTGCTTTCGTTCCGCCTTCAGCGAAGCGTTCACCGGTTCGTTCGTGCCCAACGGATGAGGGCGGCGCGTCTCACTGAATCGCCGCATCAAAACCGCGTCTGAGGCTTCCAGAAACGCGACCTTAGTCGGGATCATGCGCCGCACCGCTTTCAGAATTCCCGGCAGCAGGTCGAGCTTTGAACCTTCGCGCACATCCACGACCAGCGCCGTGCGGCGGATCTCGCTCGATTGCAGCGCAACCTCAGCGAATCGCGGGATCAACTCGACGGGAAGGTTATCGACGCAGTAATAGCCAAGGTCCTCAAAGGCTTTCAGCACCGACGCCTTGCCGGAACCGCTCATGCCGGTGATGATCACGAGTTCCGCGGAATGCGCGGGCTCATTTGCGGCGGCATGCACAATTTTTTTCTTCCGGCGCGGGAGCGCGGGCTTTGCGGATGCCGATGATTTCCGCGGCGTCATGAACTGGATACTAGCACCGAAGGCGCGATTCTTCTTAATCACGTTTCCGATTTGTCTAAGCGCCGCCGGACAGGTAAGCTATGTCGCCATGAAGAAGTTTCAAGAACTCACGGAACGCGAAGTTCTGGCCCTGGCAATTTCTTTGGAGGAAGAAGACGAGCGGGTCTATTCCGATTTTGCTGAGGGATTGCGCCAGGACTATCCGGCATCGGCCGCCATGTTCGAAGGCATGCGCGAAGAAGAATCCGGGCACCGGCGCCGGCTGATCGAACTCTACCGCCAAAAATTTGGCGAACATATTCCGCTGATCCGGCGGCAGGATGTTCGTGGATTCGTCGAACGCCCGGCTCTGTGGCTGATCCGCCCTCTGCGCATCGACGCGGTGCGCAAGGAAGCCAGCACGATGGAAGCCGAAACGCGCCGATTTTACGAGAAAGCGGCGGTGCGCACTCAAGATGCCGGCATACGGCAATTGCTCGATGATCTGATTAACGAAGAGCGCGAGCATGAAGAGCGCGCCCAGGAACTGGACAAAGAGAAGCTACCCGCCAGCGTGAAAGCCGATGAAGAGTTGGCGCAACGCCGGCTTTTCGTCCTGCAGATCGTTCAGCCGGGATTGGCTGGCGCAATCGACGGCTCCATCTCCACACTTGCCCCTGTCTTCGCGGCTGCATTCGCCACCCAGAAGCCTCACGCTGCGTTGCTAGTCGGCCTGGCCGCGTCGGTCGGCGCCGGAATCAGCATGGGATTTACCGAGGCGCTGTCTGATGATGGCAGCTTGACTGGCCGCGGCCATCCCTGGGTGCGTGGCGTGATCTGCGGCCTAATGACGGCATTGGGCGGCATCGGACACACGCTGCCGTTCCTGATCAACAATTTTCGGATGGCGTTGTGGGCCGCGGGAGTAGTCGTAATCGTCGAACTCGGCCTGATCACTTGGATCCGCCGCCGCTATATGGATACACCCTGGGTTTCCGCCGCGCTCCAAGTCGGCCTGGGCGGAGTCCTCGTCTTCATCACGGGTGTGCTGATCGGGAGTTCGTAGCGGTCGGTCTCGGGTCTCAGGTGTTAGGTCTTAGGTTTCGGGTCTTAGGTTTCAGGTCTTAGGTTTCAAGACTGAGACCTGAGACCTAAGACCTGTCCCGCTACGGCTGCGTCTCCAGCGGGTTCTTGCTCTTCTCGTAGAATTCATTCTGCAACTTCAAGCTGACGTCATCGGCCTTCACCGCACGAATGGCCTTCTCCAGCGTATCGATCCACCAACCCATCTGAAATTTCCCGAGTTCCTGGGTCGCAGCCGAACCGTCGCCGGAATAGTGATTGGGAAAACGCGCGTACCACCAGATTCCGGTGTAAACATCTTCGGGCAGGTTCTGCCGATGCTGGTCCGCGCCGGATTCCTGGTTCGCCCGGTCGAGGTGAACCGTGTCAGGCCGCGAAATCATCATCTTCGAGGTTTCGCTCTCTCCGGCGTGCATGTCGATGGAAGTCTTCTTAGGCGGACCGCCAGACTCCGGCGATCGCCGGTCGAACACATACACCACATAATCGTGCGGCTTATCCAATTGCGTTTGCGCAAAGTACGGCAGCAGGCTCTCGTTTCCCCCGTGTCCGTTGACGATCATCACTTTCTTGCAGCCGTTGCGCGCCATCTCGTCGGTAGTTTCCTGCAGCAGCGCAAGCTGCATGCCGCGGCTGTAGGCGACGGTTCCCGGTTCGTGGCGAGCCTCGGCAATCTGTCCGAAATAATACTCAGGGAAAACCACGGCATATTCCCGCTCGGCGGCGTGCAGCGCCGCATAACGCACATCCAGCAAATCGGTGCCCAGCGGCAGATGCGGTCCATGTTTTTCGAGGATGCCAAACGGCAGCAAACAAACTCCCTGCGAGCGGTGAATCCCCTCGCGAAAGTCAGCCGCCGTGAGTTCCTCCCAATGCACGGAGAGCTTTGCCTGCGCCGTGCCAGCCTGCGCATGTGCAAGATCAGGTGCGAAACAAACAGCAATCAGGATCGTCGGCAGAACCCGGAAAAATATCGACCGCGTGCGAGCGTTCATGAGAGTTTCCTCGCGGCGGATTCTAGCACCTAGTCAGTGCCATCCAAAACTCGACCCTACTTCGCGCCTTGTCATTCCGACGCGCGATGCTGAGCGGAGCGAAGTGGAGGCAGGAGGAATCTGCTGTCTGACTTCCGGCGGAGGCGAGCGGCCCGACAAACCTGGGCCGCTCGACAGAGAGCCACCCAATCTCGCCTATTTCAAAAAAACTTCCTGCAGCAATTCCGAGCTGATGATCTCGCGAATCTCAGCCCGCTTCTCGCTAAGTTCCTGCGCCGGAGCCTTTCCGCCCAATATCTTGTCGCGCGCCGCCTCGCCCTTAGCTGCAAGCCCATCCAACGCCGCATGGTTTTTATATTCGATCGCTACGCAAATGTCCCAATCTTCCGGACTGTTCTTCGTCTCCTTCAAGAAAATCTTGTAGTCCACGATCGTCCCCTGCTTTTTTTGCTCGTCGATCAGGGGCTTGGTGGTCTTGCGCAAGCTCGTGAGATATTCGTCCATATGCGTGGGTTTCACGCGAATCAACTGAATGCGCCACACCGGCCCCTCGGTGTAATGCTCCTGCGCCAACAACGACGGCGCCAGCAACAACATAAAAACGACTAGACCGCACAGCTTTTTCATAGTCATCTCCTGAACTGAGTGAGTTTAACGGCCAGAGGATCATACGCCTGCGCCTCTTCATCGCCCCTTAAAACCCTCACACTGCACTGGATCTTTTAGCCTGCTCACTTCTCGCACGGTCCCTTGGGGAAATTGTCATTCCGACCGAAGCACTCCATTCCGGCAGGAATGGAATGCGCAGTGGAGGAACCTGCTTCTCTCCGTTCCCATGACACGTCTGCCACCTCCGAACTCCCGCCACCGCCATGGAAGAGTGTCCATTCAGGACGGCGTCAGCCGTCCAAGAGTGGAAGAGCGGCTCTTTAGAGCCGCGTTAGCCGTCAACAAATCTACGGGCTTCAGCCCCCGCCCGCCTCACTCCGCACCCCACGCAACACTTCCACGCCTCTCCCCACGCATCCATTCCCACCCCTCCCGATACCCCTCATACCGATACCGCTCCGGATGCTTCGGCTTCTCCGGCAAAATCGTCACCGCCTTCTTCGGCTTCCCCCGCAACAGCACCCCCGCCGGAATCACATACCAAACATCTTCCGGGATCACATACGCCGCAAAAAAGTCCACCCGCTTCAGCGTGTAAGGCTCACTCCCCGCCCCCGGCTTGAACTGACACAGATATCCATACTGCGTCCGGCAATCCGTCGACTTCACCTGCACCCGCAAAATCCGCTCCCCTGCCTCAATCCCCACATCGTAAGCCGACGAATCTCCCCACGGCTTCGACACCTTAAACCCTAGCCTCACCGCCCTCGCCATAAACTGCAACTCCACCCACTCCCCCCGCTCCTTAAACGTCCTAAACCCCACACACTTCGTCATCTCCCCACTCCTCACTTCATACACACTTGTTGTTCCGATTCCCGCTACCATCTAACGCCCTGTCATTCCGACCGAAGCACTCCATTCCGACAGGAATGGAATGCGCAGCGGAGGAACCTGCTTCTTCTGGCCCGTCACAATGCCGCCCATGAACGTAAATGCCGCCACTACCATGGAAGAGCGGCTCGTCAGGATCGCGTCAGCCGCCAAAAACTCGATGGGCCGCACCGGGTGTGAGAACTACCTTGGTGGATCTTTGGTGGATGAAGCAGTCGAAACACCGCCCCGGAGGGGCGACTGACAATAGCCCAGCGCCTTTTGGCGCTGGGAAAAGTGGAAAAAGAGAACCTCGTCCCGTAGGGACGACTGAATTCTCACGTACACTCTCTGCCGCCCCCAATAAAAAAGCGCAGCCGATAGGCCGCGCTCTTTTAATTCCGCAAGTCCCCATTATTCTTAAAGTTTTACTCTATATTTCCATTATACCATACCCCACACCTAAAAGCGACATAGCTTCCACAATTATTTGCTCAATGCTATGACCACTTTACCCTCATTCGCCCCCTCCCACCCCCTTGACAACTTTTTCGCCACTCCTCCCCAGCCGCGAAGCGGCGCAAGAATTCAGCCCACGGCGCAAGCCGTGGGTAAAAAGGGAAAATGAGCTAGCCCTGAAAGGGCGAAAGAATCATGGCGCACCGTGCGGAAGGGCGACTGAGTGTAACCGGCCTGATTTTTGTCGGCACGATTACCGGAAAGCCTGCCCCGACCTTACCGAAGGAACCTATGCAACTCACCGCCACCTAATCCGCCGCCTAGCCGAGCAGAGACCGGGAAGGGCACGGCTTCCAGCCGTGCCGTCAGCTCCCCAAAAAGATTACGGCTTCAGCCGCTGCGGGAACCAGCCCAATAACAACTGTCATGCTGAGCGAAGCGGTGATGATCGCAACGCGATTCGTCACCGCGAAGTCGAAGCATCCCTACCATCACCCGGCTGCGGTGATGCCGAATGAACTAAGAAGTCGAAGCCCGTGTCGCCTACCCTTCGGCCTGGCTCAGGGCAGGCTCTTCCGAAAACCGCGGAAGGTGGGACAGCCTCAGTCATGCCAGTACAATGATAAAAAAATCAAAGTTGAGCTAGCCCACTCCAAGTTCTAGGGGATGTCATTCCGAAACGGGCGCCAAGCCCGGTTAGGAACCTGCTTTTTTTCTTCACCACGCACTTGTCATCCTGAGGAAGCGGAGTCGCACGCAACGCGAGCGATTCCCGACGAAGAGCCTGCCCTGAGCCTGCCGAAGGGACCCATGCAACTCGCCGCCACCGAATCCGCCGCCGCCCGAGCAGACACCGGGAAGGGCACGGCTTCCAGCCGTGCCATCAGCGCCCCAAAAATGATCCTGGCTTCAGCCGCTGCGGTAACTCAGCCCAATAACAACTGTCATGCTGAGCGAAGTCGAAGTATCCTACCCCCCACCCAACTCCTTATAGCAGATTTTCGCAACCGGCCCACTTCTGATTTTCACCGACACCATCAAAGCAAGAGCCCTGCCCCACCCTTCGCGATTTTTCAAAGGAGCCTGTCCTGAGCCAAGTCGAAGGGACCCATGCAACTCGCCGTCACCTAATCCGCCGCCGGCCGAGCAGAGATCGGGAAGGGCACGGCTTCCTGCCGTGCCATCAGCACCCCAAAAATGATTCCGGCTTCAGCCGCTGAGGCAACCAAGCCCAATAACAACTGTCATGCTGAGCGGAGCGGCGATGATCGCAACGCGATCGTCACCACGGAGTCGAAGCATCCCTACCCTCACCCGGCCGCGGTGCTGCCGAATGAACTAGGAAGTCGAGGCCCGTGTTGCCCACCCTTCGGCTTCGCTCAGGACAGGCCCTTCCGAAAATCGCGGAAAGTAGGGCAGCCACAGTCGTGATAGTGCAAGCACTAATAAATCAAGAGTCGGCCAGTTTCCCGGTGCAACCTTCTACCTGGCCCGGCCTTCTAAGAATCCGCCACCCTCCGCCTGGCCATTCACATCCAAGGAAGGTCCATATGCTGTCCCGCCTCGGGTTCGTACTCGTAGCGTGTATGTTCGCATGCACGCTTCCACTCCCCGCGCAAACTCTCGTCACCGACATTTCTGTCTCCGGCTACCCGGACGGAATCGCCGTCAACCCCGGCACTAACCGCATCTACGTCGCGGTTACTCCGCCCAACAACGGAACGCCCGAAGTTAATGTCATCGACGGTGCAAGCAATACCGTCATTGACACCATTTCGACGCCGAAAGGCGCAGCGCTGACTGCCGTCAACATCTCCACCAACCGCGTCTATGCCGCCGGATGCGTCTCTGATGCCTGCGCGCTCACCGTCATCGACGGCAACACCGATAAAATCCTTGACGTGCTTTCAATCACCAGCACGCAGGGCATCGGCATTCAAGGGCTCGCCGTCAACCCAGTCACCAACCGCATTTACCTTTCCGACGCAAGCGATGTGAAAGTCGATGTAATCGACGGCAACACCAATAAAATTATGGATTCCATCTCCCTCGGTGGAGGCCAGCCCCTCGGACTTGCCGTCGATGTCGCCCTTAATAAAGTCGCCATCGCGCTCGACGGACCATACCTTTACATCGCGTCCGGTGTCACCGACAAAATCATCGGCCGCGCAACCATCGGCGAGTTCGCCGCCAACGTCGCCATTAATCCCTTTACCAGCGAAGCTTACGTCACTAACGAAACCTTTGCGCCTTCCACCATCGCGATCGTCAACATGCGGAATGCCAAGGTCATGGCCAACGTTGCCACCGGGAATAACCCCTTCGGCGTCTGCGTCGACATCTTCACCAACCTGGTCTTCGTCACCAACACGCAGGATTCCACCGTCGCCGAGGTCAACGGCTACACCCAAACCAAAGTTGGCAGCGTCACTGCTGACAGCTTCCAGATAGACTGCAATCCCGCTACCCGCCTGGTCTATGCCGGTGAGAACAACGGCCAGGTCGTACACGTCATCGCGGAATAACCAGCCCGCCGGATGCCCCAGGTCTCGCCGCCTTTGCGAGACTTGGGAACCGAACCCTACGCCCGGGCCCACGAGGGCGCACAGCCCTCCCCTTCACGTTACTCCGCTTGTCGCGTTTCCTTTCTCTGTGCCTCCGTGCCTCTGTGGTGAAATGATTTTTCGGCATGCCCTCACGACCATCACCCTCCCCATGCGCTGCTATAATCAACAATTGCGCCCATGTCCCCAAAGCGTCTGATTCGTTCCACCACAGTTTTATCCATCCGCCGCAACGGTAGCGTGGTTCTTGCCGGAGACGGCCAGGTTACGCTCGGCGAGTCCGTCATCAAACATACTGCGAAGAAAATTCGCCGCCTTTATAACGACAAGATCCTCGCCGGATTCGCCGGCTCTACCGCCGACGCCTTCACCCTTTTCAGCCGCTTCGAATCGAAGCTCGAGCAGTATCACGGCAACCTCGGACGCGGCGCCGTCGAACTGGCAAAAGACTGGCGCACCGACAAATTCCTTCGCCATCTGGAAGCGTTGCTGCTGGTTTGCGACAAAGAGCAAACCTTCCTGCTCAGCGGACAGGGTGACGTGATCGAGCCCGATAGCGGCGTGGCCGCCATCGGCAGCGGAGGCCCCTACGCCCAGGCCGCCGCCGAGGCGCTCTCCCGTCACACCCAGCTGTCCGCCCGCCAGATCGCCGAAGAAGCCATGAAGATCGCCGGCAAAATGTGCATCTATACCAATGACACCGTAACGATAGAGGAATTGTAACGGTTTGTGTGGGGACAGCCGCCCTCGGCTGTCCATCGAGCGCAGCTCGATTGCTTTTGCTTAAATTTTGTAGCCTGCATCAGGACCACCCGGGCTCGCGCCCGGTCGGACGGCCGAGGGCGGCCGTCCCCACATGAATACTTTATGGCCATCTACTTACCCAGCAGCGCCGAAGAAGAACAACTCGCCCTCGACGAACTAACTCCCCGCGAGATCGTCGTCGAACTCGACAAACACGTCATCGGCCAAAAGGACGCGAAACGCGCCGTCGCCATCGCCCTGCGCAACCGCACCCGCCGCCAAAAACTCACCCCAGAATTAGCCGAAGAAATCATCCCCAAAAACATAATCATGATTGGGCCGACGGGGGTGGGGAAGACGGAGATTGCGCGGCGGCTGGCGAAGCTGGCGAATTCTCCGTTCTTAAAAGTGGAGGCTTCGAAGTTTACCGAGGTTGGGTATGTGGGGCGCGATGTGGAGTCGATGGTGCGGGATTTGGTGGAGATTGCGATCGACAACGTGCGTGAGGAGAAGTTGGAGGACGTTGCCGACAAGGCTGAGTTGAATGCCGAGGAGCGGCTGCTGGATATTCTGCTGCCGCCGTCTCCGCCGAGCCGGCCTGGGGAGACGACGACGGCTGGCGGAGTGGTGATCGATGGGGGTACGGCGTTGGCGGAGTCTTCTTCGAGGACGCGGGAGAAACTGCGGCAACAGTTGCGTGAAGGGAAACTCGATGAACGGCAGGTAGAGATCGATGTGCGGGAGAGGAATTTTCCGACTTTCGAAATTATGACCAACCAGGGCGCCGAGGAGATGGACATCAACATTAAGGACATGTTGCCGAACATCTTCGGACAGCGGACCAAGAAGCGGAAGATGAAGGTGAATGAGGCGTTTGAATATCTGATCCAGGAAGAAGAGCAGCGGTTGATCGACATGGATCAGGTGACGCGGATGGCGATCGACCGGGTGGAAAATTCGGGGATCGTCTTTCTGGATGAGATCGACAAGATTGCGGGGCGCGAAGGCGGACATGGGCCGGACGTTTCGCGCGAAGGGGTGCAGCGCGACATTCTTCCGATTGTGGAAGGCACGACGGTGAACACGCGCTACGGCATGGTGCGGACGGACCATATTTTGTTTATTGCGGCGGGAGCGTTTCACGTTTCGAAGCCGAGCGATCTGATTCCGGAGCTGCAGGGGCGGTTTCCCATTCGAGTGGAGTTGCAGTCGCTGACCATGGAAGATTTTGTGCGAATTTTGACGGAGCCGAAATCGTCGCTGGTGAAGCAGTACACGGCACTGCTTGAGACGGAAGGCGTGAAGCTGGAGTTTACGGCGGAGGCGCTGTCAGAGATCGCGCACTTTGCGTTTCGAGTGAATGAGAGCACGGAAAATATTGGAGCGCGGCGGCTGCATACGATTATGGAGCGGGTGCTGGATGAGTTGAGCTTCGACGCTCCGGAGAGAAAAGGGGAGCACGTGAACATCGACGCGGATTATGTGCGGAAGATGTTGACGGATATTGTGAAGGATCAGGATTTGTCGAGGTATATTCTATAGAGGGCGATGTTGGGGTCCGTGGTGCCCACCTTATCGACTCCGCTCAAGGCAGGCTCTTTCGAAAAATCGCGAAAGGTGGGGCAGCCTCTTCAGTGTTGCTGCAAGCGTGGGCCAGCCCCCCGTGAACCACCCCTTCGCGAAGGCGCTTTGCAAAGACCATGGACTCCTCTGACCGACCACAGCAGCATGCGATTATACCCCCGTCATTTCCGGCGAGAGACCGGGCTAGCACCCGGCAGCCCGCGACGTTAGATTCAGGCGCTGCTGATGTAAATTCTCTTGACGCGCCGTCAGAGCTCTGTTATAGCGTTGCCACCCTTGGTTTGACGCGCCACGAGGATGGTCATAAAGAGAGGTCTGAAAATGAAAAGTCTCCTCCACTTAGTGCGAACATCGGCGATTCTGTTCATCTGCCTCGCAGCTCACATATTTGTTGATGCCCAGGTGAATGTCACCACCTATCACAATGACGTCGCGCGAACCGGTCAGAACACGCAGGAGACCACATTGACGACTGCCAACGTGAAAGGTTCAAGTTTCGGGCCGCTCTTCTCCGTTGGTGTCGATGGCCAGGTGTACGCACAGCCGCTGGTTCTCAGCAACCTCAGTATAGGAGGTGGCACGCACAATGTCGTCTACGTCGCAACCGAGAATGACAGTGTGTACGCGATAGACGCCGAAACCGGCGCCGTCTATTGGTGGAAGAGTCTTGGGTCGCCCGTACCGAGTAGTGAATTGCCGAACGGAGGCTGCGGTAACATCTCCCCTTATTACGGAATCACGAGCACTCCGACCATCAACCCCACGACGGGAACCCTCTACGTGGTGACTTCGATATTGCAGAACGAGGAGCCCGCCTACCAACTGCACGCTCTTGCGGTGGCCACCGGAGCGGAAAAATTCGCGGGGCCGGTCGCGATTGGTGGGAGCTACGATGGCGTCACCTTTAACGCTGCGTACCAACACATCCGACCAGGACTGCTGTTAGAGAACGGACATCTCATCATCGCTTCGGGCTCTCATTGCGACAACGGTCCTTGGTATGGTTGGGTTATGTCGTACAACGCCTCGACGTTGCTGCAGGAGGCAATTTTTAATGTTCAACCAAACGGGGGTTCCGCAGGCATCTGGATGTCTGGGAACGGAGTCGCGGCTGACGGTAGCGGCAACCTCTATTTCGCTACCGGAAACGGCGATGAATATCTCGATCCCAACTATGGAAACAGCATCCTTAAACTCAGCGCCCCCACCCCTTCCGGATTCTCCGTAGTCGACTATTTCACTCCCTCCGCGAGTAATCTTGAGGGAAACGAGGATAATGACGTCGGTTCCGGCGGCGTCCTTTTAATACCTGGTACATCTCGGCTGGTGGGAATGGGGAAAGAGGGAGTCTTATACCTGGTCAATACAACGACTGGGGATATGGGTAAGTACTGTGGCTATTCCAATTGCGTCGACAACATCGTTCAGGAAATACAGGGTGCATCGGTGGGCGTCTGGGGATCCCCGGCGTATTGGAATGGTCACTTGTACTACGGGAGCGCACATGAAAACGGCCCAACCGGTCCCGTGGAAGCATTCTCCTTCAACGCTACCGGCAATCCAGAGCTGACGGGCCCTACGTCGAAAAGTCCGGAGGTCTTCGCTTGGCCGACGCCTGCCCCATCTGTCTCTTCAAATGGCACGTCCAATGGAATTGTATGGGTCCTGGACAATAGCGGGGCCTCATCCTGCTGCCAAGTGTTGCACGCCTATAATGCAGCGAATCTGAGCATCGAACTGTACAGCGTTAGCCTTCCCTTCGGACCAATCAAGTTCTCTGTACCGGCGGTGGCAAACGGTGAGGTTTTTGTCGGCAGCAACGGAACACTAACTGCCTTTGCACTGACGTCGGGTCCGACAAACACTGTGAGTCCAACGAGCCTCACTTTTGCCGAGGGTCACAACTGTATCAGCGGTCCTGAGGATGTGACATTGACGAACACAGGCTCAGTGTGGATGAGCTTTAACACAGCAGTGGCAAGCGGCACCGGATTCAGCGCCAGTTTTGGAACGTGCAGCACCAATTCGAATCTGAATCCAGGACAATCTTGCACCGTCGAGGTGACGTACGTGGGCGGAACGAGTAACGTAGGAAAGCTTTACCTGTACGATAGTGGCGCTGGTAGCCCGAAGACCGTGACCCTCAACGGGATCACGCTCGGCCATATCTGCCAGTAACCCACAGGTCGGCGCGCCCTTCCTAGGTCTCCCCCATTAGGTTGGTTCCTTCTGGTCTCTCCGGCTTCCGGGACTCGGTTCGTATTTTGTGGGCTTACCCCGGACTTGCGTCCGGGGTTGCACTATGCCGCCCCTTCGGGGCTGGGGTTTGGTGGTCCGTTCTGTGTCTTCTCCCTACGGGCCGGTTGCGGCGCGGCTGAAGCCGCGCCCTTTCAAAACAGGGAGAGCTTTACGCGGCGCTGAAGCGCCGCTCTTCCACTAGGTTATATGGCGGAGTTTGGTTACTCGGCCGGATTCGACCCATTCAACTACGAAGATGTTGCCGTCGTGATCGAAGCAGGCGCCGTGGGGGCAGACGAAACGGCCGGGGGCTAGGGTTCCGGGAGGCTGATTTCGAACAGCGCTCCAATCTTTGTTCGAGTACTCGCCGTCGCCGAGGCTGGCGATGACTTTGTTGTTGCGATCGAGGATGATTACTTTGCTGAGAAGATCTGCGATGACCACTTCGCCATTCCGTTCGTGAAGATAGCAGGGCATCTTCGACGTACCCGAGATGGTGTCGACATGCTTGCCGTCGAGGGTGAAGCGCTGCAACCGGCTATTGCCGCGGTCGGTTACCACTAACAGCGGCGGGTCTTCCTTCGTCACTCCTCCCTTTGTCACTCCACGAGTATCGACCCACAGGCCGTGAGGGCAGTCAACCTGGTCGTCGGCTTTGCCGAGGCCACCGAAGGTTCGGATAAATTCAGCTTGCTGGTTGTATTGGTTGATATAGCTCGAACCGTAGCCGTCACCGATATAAATGTCGCCGTTGGGAGCTATGGCGACATTGGTTGGCCGATAAGCAACAGTCGAGGTCTTGTCTTTTGGTTTATAAGCGTCGGATTCTACCGGATAACCCAGCGTGAATACTTCCTCGCCCTTCAAGGTTCGCTTGGTGACTATGCCGTGCTGGTAATCGCAGAGGTAGAGGAACTCTTCGCTTTCTTCTTTGCGGATGGTCAGGCCGTGCGCTCCACCTTTGAATTGACGTCCCCAGGAGCGGACGAATTTACCTTTTTGATCGAAGACCACCATGGTATCGAGGCTGTCGCTGGTGGCATGGACTGTGTGGTGGATATAAATGTTGCCTTGCGAATCCTCGCAGACGCCGTGGGTGTTGCCGTATTTGATGGTGCGCGGGAGTTCTCCCCAATCGTGGATGGCTTCGTAGCGATGGTCGGCGTCGCCGAGGATAGGGGGTTTGGTGCCGGCTTTGTCGGTTGCGCCTGGGAATGCGGGAGCGCAGGCGGCAGCGGCGGTGGTCGTTATGAAAGTGCGTCGTGTGATTTGCATGATTAGGCGGTCCCGTCGAGTCGTAGTCGGCATTCCATAAACATTCCCCGGCCGTAAAGGAACATGGGCAGAATTTGTGTCGTCCCTCCGGGACTTGGTTCTTTTTTTGTGGACTTACCCCGGACTTACGTCCGGGGCTAAATTATGTCGCCCCTACGGGGCTGGAGTTCCGCGGCTCCATTCCGAACCTTTTCTTGAGATGGCTTATCGTCTCCAGCTTAAATTATTTGCTTGCCACGGAAGATTTGTCGCTTACTAGCTTGGGATCGGCGAATTGCAGCCAGAAGCCCATCATTTCTTCGTCGCTGGGCTCACCCCAACGGAGCGCTTTCGAGGGATCGGGATTCTGGGGATTGTTCAGCGAATTGTCGAAGTAGGCTGTGGTTACTAACTTCGTTCCTTTGGGGAGCAGGAACTGATTTTTCAGGAAGTAAGTCTCCTGCCAGCGGAAGTCATAGTGGGGCACATTCAGGATTACTTCGTGATGGCCATCGGGATAGATGGCTTCTGTGGTCATGCTCTTTCCGCGGAAGTGCATGTGAGCGGTGTAGGCCAGGACGGTTACATCCTTGGGCAAGGTGTAACAGGAAGTTACTCGATGATTGTCGTCGTTTGGCGGAATCAGGAACAGGTCGTTCCAGATTTCGTATTGTGCGATTTCGTGCTTTACCGGTTCTTTGGCGAAGACGAGACCGATGCTGGTGCGATCTTTTACGTCCTCCCCTGTGCGGTTGCTGTAATGAACCTGGAACTGCAAATAAGAGCCGGCGGGAACTCTTAACGCGAAGCCGGGAGGGCGGGTCTCGGCTAAATGTCCCGGAAGATAGATGCCGGGCACGATATTGACGTAGCCGGATGACATGCCGGGCACGCCGCCACCATCGGGCGACGAGCAGCCGTCATCGATGACGGGGGCATCCTGGCGGATGTGCAGGACCTTGCCGGTGCGGTAATGATATTTGTCGACTCCGGCATCTGGTTTGCCGTGCTCCGCTTCTTCCTTTGCGACCTTGTCGGCAGCAATCACAGAGACTGTGGCGTGATGCACGACGCGGCGGTCGCCGGGAAGAACTTCGGCCGCCTGTACCCACTTATCTTCCGTGAAGTTGGTGGGAACGTAGATGTATTCGTAATCGTCCTGGCTGGCACCGGGGACGGTGAATTCGGGAATCGTGAGAACGAGGTCGGGCTTGATGTGCCAGCTTTCGGGATAGACCGGAGCCGGAGGCAGATCTTTGGGGTCACCTTCTTTGGTGCCGGTTCTGACCCAGGTATCGATGGTGGCGATCTCTGCGTCGGTGAGGCGGGCGTCGTTGAGAAATTCGCCGACCTTGGGATCGGCATGCCAGGGCGGCATTTTGCGTTGCACGACAGCCTCGCGGATTGAGCGGGCCCAGGGACGAGTTTCTTTGTAAGTCACGAGCGACATGGGAGCGATGTCGTTGGCGCGGTGGCATTTGGTGCAGTTCGCGTAGAGAATGGGAGCGACGTCGTGGTTGAAGGTGACTTCTTTTGCAGGAGCTGTGGGTTCCTGACCGGCTCCTAAGAGCAGACAACCAAAAGCTAGGACGATAAAAATAAGAACGATTCTGCGGGCGAACATGGGGTCCTCCACCGGGCGTCATTCTAGACCCGGGGAGTGGGGAGTACAAGGAGCGGAGGGCCTCGGTAGTGGGGCACGGTCCGATGTTTTCCTCGACAAGCCATCTATGTTGGGTTTCCTAGGGTTTTGAATTTCCTAGGGTTTTGAATTTCGGTGATTGCGGAAGGGAAATCCTAAGACGTTTTAGTGCGGTGCGGGTTATAGGGATCCTTCGACTGCGCATGATTGTCTTTCGGACAATCATGCTTCGCTCAGGATGACAAGTGGTGCAATTTGGCTTGCGCGCCGGGCCAGTCAAGCGGGAGATCCCTTCGACTTCGCTCAGGGCAGGCTCTTCGCTCCGCCTGAAAAGCGGCTGCGCTCAGGATGACGCCGACGGGAGAAGGTTACGGCGCGGCTGAAGCCGCGCCCTTTCAAGGCGCTCGGGTTGAGGCAATGATGTAGTCTGTTCCTTCTGCAATGAGAGTACGACTGGGACAGTTGTTGCTGGCGATGGTCGGGATTTGGGGACTGGCGGGGTGTGCGTCGATTGGCCCGCCGCTGCCGCCGGAGTTGGAGCTGCCGCGAGCACCATCCGATCTAAAGGCGGCGAGAAAAGGCGAGAAGGTTACGCTGACCTGGACGATTCCGGCGCGGACTACCGAGCGGCAGAGGGTGCGGTACTTGGGAACGACTCGAGTGTGCCGCAGTGTTGATGCAACGCTCAAGCAGTGTGGAATGAGTGTGGGTGAGGTTGCGGCGCCGGCGGACTTTGCGAAGAAGCAAGCTGGCGGAAAGAAGTTGACGGCGAGCTATGTCGACACGCTGCCGGTTGAGTTGCAGCGAGGGAAGATTCCAGGTTCGGCGACATACGCCATTGAAGTTTTTAACCTGCACGGACGCGCGGCTGGATTATCGAATGAGGTGCGAGTATCTCTGGCAGAGACTCTGCCTCCTCCGACGGATTTCAGGGCGCGGGTTACGGGGCAGGGGGTGGAGTTGAGCTGGACGACCGGGGTGTTGCTGCAGTCGTCTGCGAATTCGATTCGCTACGGGTATCGTGTCTACCGGCGGGACGAGGGTGGCCAGCGGATATTGGTGGGTGAGGTGAACGCAGGAGCCGAAACGAAGCTGTCGCTGACCGATCAGAATTTTGAGTGGGAGCAGAGTTACTACTATCACGCCGAAACTTTCACGGCGGTCGCAGAGGCTGGGATGAATGCTATTTCGGTCGATGGCGACGACACGACCGAAATCAAGGTATTCGCGCATGATGTCTTTCCGCCGGCGGTGCCTTCAGGATTGCAGGCCGTTTTTTCCGGGCCGGGGCAGGAGCGGTTCATCGACTTGATCTGGACGCCTGGGGGGGATGCGGACCTGGACGGATACAACGTTTATCGTCATGAGGAAGGTGTGGCGGCGGTGAAGCTGAACTCGGAATTGGTGAAGACTCCGGCTTATCGCGATATGAAGGTTGAGGCGGGAAAGAATTATTTTTATTCCGTATCGGCGGTGGATCAGCGCGGGAATGAGAGTGCGCGGTCGGAAGAAAGTAGTGAGCGGGTGCCGTGAGGCTGGCGCTCCACACCAGTGAAGCTTGAGGTCCTTCGCTACGCCTGAAAAGCGGCTTCGCTCAGGATGACATCAAAATTTTTACGATCTACATGATCGACGCGTTTCTGAAATATTCTCGCAGGATTTTGGCTGGGCGTGTTTAGATAGATGGCGATGAAATATTGTCGATTTCAACTGAATGGCCAGGCGCAGTATGGGCTGGTCGAGAGCGTGGCCGGACGCGATTCGATTTTGTGGATTTTGCTTACACCTCCCGAGGAATCGGACGGCGACGTGGAAGGGTTGCGAACCAGGCGGATCGATCCGATTGCGCTCGAAGAGGCTGAGTTGCTTCCGCCGGTGCGACCGTCGAAAATTGTCTGCGTGGGGCGGAACTACAAGGAGCATGCGGAGGAGTTGGGGCATGACATTCCTACCGAACCCCTGCTGTTTTTGAAGCCGAATTCCGCGCTGCTGGCTCCGGGAGGGGTGGTACGACGGCCTAAGATTTCGAACCGTGTCGATTATGAAGCCGAGCTGTGCGTGGTGATCGGAAAGACTTGCTATCATCCGACCGCCGATGAGGATGTGCGGCAATATATTCTCGGCTACACGTGCCTGAACGATGTCACCACGCGCGACCTGCAGGTGAAAGACGGGCAATGGACGCGGGCGAAAAGCTTTGACACGTTTTGTCCAGTGGGGCCGGTGGTGGTGGATGGGCTTGATCCGTGGGCGGGGGTTGGGGTGGAGACGCGGGTGAATGGAGAAGTGAAGCAGGCGGGTAATACGCGGGATTTTATCTTTCCGCTCGACGTGGTGATTCGTCATACGGCGGAGGTTATGACGCTTTTTCCTGGGGACTTGATTGCGACTGGAACACCGAAGGGAGTGGGGCCGGTGGTGGCGGGAGATGTGATGGAGATCAGCGTGGAGGGAGTGGGGACGCTGAGAAATCCGGTTGTGGACGAGTAGGGTCAACGCGAGTCTGGTTGAGTTTGCATCGGCATGGGCAATGATTTTGAAGCGGTCCCGGGCGTCTCTCCCGCTCTGATCCGCAGGATGGCCAATGGAGAGATGGTCTTTACAGAGAGAGAGCGGCGGACTTGATTCCGGCGTGCACCGCCGCTCAGATCGCCGTGTTAGGCGTAGAGATACTCACAGGGCTCAACGTTTCGACGTACGATTTGTTTTTGAAAAATGATCCGAAAGAGGGAAATTGGTCCCAATACGTAAGGGTGAATAATGTGCTTGCTGAGGATTTTCTAAGAAACAACCCGGCAGTCGGCAACAGCGAATGTATCTTAACCACCTCATCATGGCGCGAGTTCCACCGGATTCGCGAGCTTGCGTCACAACTCCAGCCAAGATAACTCCGGACTCATTGCAGTCGGAAGCGTTCGCGCATTAGGCGTTGGAGACGGGGTTTGTAGAGGAGATCGTAGGCCAGCTCTTTGTCGGGGAACATGGCGAGGGCGGCGCGCTTGGCGCCGGCGGCGAGTTCGGAGGCTTGTTCGACGGTGAGGCTGGGATCCTGACTAATGACGGAAGAGACCATGCTCATCATGACCTGCAGGCGGCGGATTCGGCGGGCTTCGTCCAGAGCTTCCTGCTCTTCGGTTCGTGGTGCTGCGAGAAGTGGATTTTTCTCATGATCCGCCGGTTCCCCGGTCGTCATAGTGACCCCTTTTTCTGCCCCAACTTCTGTCCGTCCACGGTCTGTCTGACCTTTCTTTGGATGTTGCTGCGCCGGTCGACGTTGCGGCGGTTTCCCAACATTGTGCTCCAGTTTGGGGGGAAAGCAAAGAGCCGGAGGTGAGGGGGAGGCCGAGGAGGTAGGGCTGAGGAGTCTGGTGAGCTGCAAGCGGAGCGGCCCGATAAACCTGGGTCGCCGGGCGGCCGCCCCTACACGGGCCGTGGTGGTCCTACATGGGGCGCGGTATTGGAGGAGTCTGGGGAAGGGTTAGAATCACGGGAGTAGTCCGGGCTCGATCCCGGCCTTCTGGAATGGAGAAATTATGGCAGAAGAGGCCAAGGTGGCGGAGGCGCGTCCTGATCCGAATGAGAAGTTGGTGAAGGTGTTTGACAGCGAGCAGGAGTCGGAAGCGATGGTGGTGAAGGGCTTGCTGGATTCGGCGGGGATCGATAACGATTTGAAGTCATCGAGCCTGCTGCAGGATGCGTTTCCGGGGCTGGGTGGAATGATCATTCTGGTACGCGAAGAGGATGAGGAGCGGGCGAGGAATTTGATCGCGGAGTCGCGGCAGGGGGTTGCGGATGATGCGGGCGATGATGAGACCAAGAGTTGATTTTCCGCGCAATCCGAGAAAGTAAGTATCCTAGGGGCTAAAAGCCCGACCGGTTTGTGATGGTCTTGACGCAGGCCTTCAGGCCTGCTCTACCGTTCTTCTCTCTAGCGAGTCTGGCATTGCTGAATATCCAGTGCTTAGGGAATGTCTGGCTGCATTGACGTTAGAGAGTGGCCGTCAAGGTAGAAAGTTACAGCGCCGTTGACGTCAGTGCGGTAGACGTGAATTTTCGAAGCCTGCAAGCGGGCAAGCACGTCTTCTTTGGGCAGGCCGTATGAATTGCGAAAGCCGACAGAGATGACTGCCGCGCTGGGTTTTACGGAGTCGAGAATTTCTTCGGTGGTAGAAGTCGCGCTGCCGTGATGGCCCACTTTTAACAGGTCGGCGTGGGGATGATGAATGAGGGCGATGCGGCGTTCGACGGCTTTTTCGGCATCGCCTTCGAGCAGGGCCGACGTGGCGCCGTAGCTGACGTGCAGGACCATTGAGTCGTTGTTTTTTGGTGCGAGGCCGACGGGCCAATCTCGTGGCGGGAAAAGCACCTCTACTTTCGCGCCGCCTAAATCGAATTCATCTCCTTCCCAATGGCGCACGACTTTGATTCCGAGTTCGTGCGCCTCGGCAATTAAATGATCGAGCTCGCGGCTCGGGGGCAGCAGGCCTATCCATAATTCTCTGGGGTGGAAATCTTTGAGGACGGCGGACATGCCTCCGATGTGGTCGGAGTGGCCGTGGGAGATGGCGACGGCGTCGAGGCGGGAGATGCGGCGCGTCCACAGATAGGGGGCAACGACATCTTCGCCGAAGTCGAGTTGCGATCCGGCGCCCCAGGTGGGGCCACCGGCATCGACGAGCAGGGTGCGGCCCTGCGGTGTGACTAAGAGGATGGAATCGCCTTCACCGACGTCGATGGAAGTGACCTCGAGAACTCCGGGACGGATTTGCGGTTTGGGAGGGACGAAGGCCAGCGCGAGGGAGGCGGCAAGCAATGAGAGCAGGCCGGTGAGCGCGAGCAGAGCACGGCGGCGGGCGCATAGCATGGCGAGAATCAAAGCTGCGGTGGCCGCGACGATCATGGGCACAGACGGAGTTGCTACGCGCAGGTCGGCGAGACGCAGGCCACCAAGGCCGCGCACGGTGCCGGTGATTGCTTTCACGGCAAAGAGGGCGGGCAGGGCAGGAAGTTTCGCGAGCAAAGGGGAAAGATATCCCAAGACCGCGGTGAAGACGGCGGCGGGCATGAGAACTTGAGTGAGGGGAACGATGGCGACGTTCGCGGGCAGGCCAATAGTAGTGGCGCGATGAAAATAATATGCCATGGGGAGGGCGAGGCCCATCTGCATTACGGCCGATACCAGTAATAATTCGAAGATGCGCAGACAAGTGATTGTCGTGCCGCGGGTCATTTTAAAAGACAAAGGCACGCCGATAAAAAATGCGAGGCGGCTGGCGATTAGACGGAGATCGAGGCGGAACTGAGCAACACGCGGAAGGAGCAGTCCGCCGTAGTCGTCGGAATCCCAGTGGGCGAGGGACTGGCGATAGAGCTGCGAAGTGCGCTCGACGAGCGGCAGGCCGATGGCGGCGACGATCAGGACGCAAACGAATGTCATCTGAAAGCTGGCGGTGAAGAGCTGGCGGGGATCGAATACGAGCAAGGCGAGAGCTGCGATGCCGAGCGCGTTGAGCATCGAGCGGTCGCGGTAGAGCAGGCGCGTGCCGAGGTAGATGGCGCACATGAGAGTGGCGCGCCACACGGGAGCGCCAACTTCGGTGAGAAGCGCGTACAGGACGCAGAAGAAAATTGTGAGAAGAGTAGCGGAGATTTCGCCGAGGCGCAGGCGGCGCAGCGTCCAGAAAACCACGAAGGCGAGGATGGTGACGTTCATGCCGGAGACCACGAGAATGTGGTAGGTGCCGGAGCGTTGGAAATCGACGCGCGTGTCGCGATCGATGAAGGCGTCTTCGCCGATGACCATAGCGTCGATGAGTGCGGCCTGGGGCGGAGGCCAAAGCGCGTGTACCTGGGCGATGATGCTGGAGTGAATCCGCGCGCGGAAGAGTTCGAGACGGCTGCCGACGAAACCGGGGAGAATCTGAACGTCTTCGATTTTCGCCGAGCCCAGTGCGGCGATGCCGTGGGAGGCGAGGTAGCTTTGATAGTCGAAGGCTCCGGGATTGCGGAAGTTGCGGGGCAATTTTAGTTTGACGGGGAGGCGGATGCGTTCGCCGTAGTGGAAGAGACGCATGGCGGGCGGGGATGGGTTTGATGGCGCTTGCGTGTAGATGCTGAGGCGGATTCCGGCGTGCGCCGGAATTATCGTGCCGTCGGGAAGAAGAATGTGTTCGGTTTCGACGTCGAGGGTTTGGCGGAGTTCGTTGGGAGTTGTTTCTTTTAGCTTAGCTTCTGAGGTGGCGTGGGCGGTGATGTCGACGGGCTGGCCGTCCGCGAACAGTTGAAGGCTCGTGTCAGGAAGAGCGTATGAACCGCACAACTGGATGTGGAGCGCGCCGGCGAGGAAAAAGGCGCCGAGAGCTAAGGCCGCGCTTAGATATTTTCTTTTCTGATCTCTGACGAAGTAGAGACCTGCGGCGAAAAAGGCAGTTCCAGCTGCGAGCCACCAGGACGCGGGACGCCACGCGTAGGTTCCGGCGACGATCCCGGTGGAATAGGCGAGGGCGCCCCAGAGAATGGGTTGGCGGGTGGGCTTGAGTAGGAATGTGGGTGGGGCGTGCGGGGACGGATTATTGATGGGGGGCAAAGGCGGCATTCGTTGGCCTGTTTGATTCACCCTAGCGGCTAAAGCCGGCAATTGATCGGCGGGAATACGGCGCGGCTGAAGCCGCGCCCTTTCAAAACAAAGCTGCCCGTCAAAACAAAGCGCCACCCCTCAAAGCTTATCGCCGTGCGCGCCACTACAAATCTGTCAACGGACTAGGTGGAGAACGGTTTCCAGGTGGTAGGTTTGGGGAAACAAGTCAACCAAGTGGGCATCCTCGACGCGATAGCCTGCAGCCAGTAGCGGAACCAGGTCCCGGGCCAGTGTGGCCGGATCGCAGGAGACGTAAGTCACGCGAGGCGCGCTAAGATTTGCTAGCGTCCGCGCCACAAGATCTCCTAAACCGCTTCGAGGCGGGTCCACAATGATCAGATCGGGGACGATCAGGTCGGGATGGGGCAGCTGGGGGATGACCGCGCCACTCCCGACCTTACGTTTTTTCCCATCGCCGCGACGCTGCGCGGGCAAACCGCCCGCACCTGCACGAGTCGTACCCACACAAGCCAAGCCCGCCCTTCCTGCGTTGAGGTACTGCCCAGCTTCGGCGAAAACCGCCTCTGCATTGACTGGCAAATTGTAGGCAAGATCGCTAGCGGCTGTCTGTGACGACTCTACGGAAATCACGTGACGGAAATTACATGCCAGGGCTGTGGAAAACAGGCCGGCTCCGGCGTAGAGATCGAGGGCCAAATCTCCGGAGCGGTGCGCCGTAACAATTTCGATCAGTTCGTCGACCAGGAAGCGGTTGGTCTGGAAGAATGCGCCTGCGCTGACGCGGTAGGACCGATGACGCGTCTGATAGGTCAACGTGGATTCCCCGACCGCGACCAGCGGTTCGTATACGCCTTTCTGCGGCTCCCGAAAGGCGACGATGCCGGCGATCTCCGGCGTGGCTGCGCAGAGGTCTTCGGCCCAGGCGCGCATGGCGGCGCGTCGGGCCTCAGGAGCGCAGAGCAACTCGAGCAGCAAACGCGTGTCGTCGCCGCTGGCGAAAAATTCGACTTCGCGCACGCCTTCGACAGCCTTGCCGGCTCGTCCCGAGTGCCAGAGTGCGGCGATGCCGCGATTGATTAGTGGCGAACTGATGGGGCACTCTTCGACCGGTAAAAGTTCGTGCGAGGCGAATTTGAAATAGCCGGCGGCGAAGTGCGGTTGAGTTCGCACTTGCAGGCGCGAGCGATTGCGGTAATTCCAGGGCGGAGAAGGATGCACCTGAATCTCGCACGGAAGTTCGAGCTTGGCGATGCGGTGCAGGTTCTCGCGCAGGATCTCTTTCTTAATGTCGAGCTGGTGGGCGTAGTCCGAGTGCTGATAGTGGCATCCGCCGCAGCGGGCGAAATGCGGGCAGGGCGGCGGGATGCGGTGAGTGGAAGGTTCCAGGATGGCGGTCGTATGGGCGCGCGCGAAGCCGGGTTTTTCCTCGGTGATGGCGGCGTCTATTTTTTCGCCGGCGAGAACAAAGGGAACGAAAACGGCCTTGCCGCGGCTGCGGTCTTGATTGAGTGACGGAATGACGGGAAGGCGGGCGAGTCCGTCGCCGCCGTAAATGAGCTTTTCGATGGTTAGGAGCAAGAGTTGATTCTACGGGAGAATGGGAGACGGCGGAGTGTTAGCAGCTTTCGAGGAAGGCGAGTCGGGCTTCGCTCGACTGGACAGCCCCTTCGGCTTCGCTCAGGGCAGGCGAGGGCGGCTGTCCCTACATGAGCCTCGCGACACAAAAAGGCCCTCCGATTTCCGGAGGGCTTTGTCATATTCTCTGAGTTCGAACCTAGTGGCTGTCTGCCGGCTTTTCGGCGGGTTTCTTGGCCATGTGAGCGGCTTTGGGCCTCCAGAAATCCGGGTCGGCTTTGATCCACTCGTCGGACGGGTAGCTCATGCGCGGGTTAAAAGCGAAGAGGTTGGTCTGGCTGGCCTCGATTGCGGCGGCAGAAAGTTCGTTCAGCTTCTTCATGCCGGATTCACCCATGGCCTCTTCAAAACCCTTCCCTTGCATTACGCCTTTGTCGATCTCTTCGGCGGATTTCATGGGATTGAAGATGACATAAGTATTGTCCTGCAATCCGTAGACAACGGAGTAGGCGGCCCAATGCGCGTCGGGAATTTTCTGGTAGGCGGCGGTGACCAGTTTTACGATCTCTTCCCACTCTTTGTCATGTCCGTGACGCACCTGATAGAGGGAGATTTCGAAATAGCGCATGTGCGGGATGTCGACTGCGGGACGCAGGCTGTAATCCGGGCGGAATACGAGCGCAGTGGAATCGGTCTCGCTGAGGAGATCGCCGTCTGCGGCCCAGGCGCGGTCGAGGGCGGCCGAGAGAGTGGTATTTTTCTCTGTGGCTTTCTGATCCTTTTCCCAATCGGCGAATGATTCGTAGCCAGTGAGAAAAAGAGCGCGATTCTTGCCGGAAAGAGACTCCACGGCAAGATAGTGAGTCGGCCATTTTGCGTTGGTCATCGCCTGAACGAAGGCGCTTTCGGTTTTTTCATGAGCGGCGCCCGCTTTACCTGGCTTGGTATACTCCCGCGTAATCGTCAGCACTTTGGGCGGCATGTGTTCGGCAGATGTTTCCTGGGCCGCGGCAATTCCGGACATCCCAACAGCTAGCAAAACCAACAGGGTGAGTTTCGAGTTCGTAAGTCTCTTCATGTTGACCTCCTCGGTCACACAGCAGACTGGAAAGCGGATTTTCTTTCTCGAACTTGGAAAGCAGTCGAATTGTACACAGATTGGTGGGTGCGTGCGCGAGGGAAGGCGAGTCAACCGGCGTGGGTGGGCTTTCAATGTTTAGGGGCAGGAGTTGTTTCTGAGGGATGGGGAGACTTCGACACTGGGGCCTGAGCACTTTCGAGGAAAAGCGAGTCGAGCTTCGCTCGACTGGACAGCCGAGGGCGGCTGTCGCCACATGGCTTCGATTGTCCCCATGAGAGCCTCTGGCGGCCCTCGCATGGGCGCCTCCGCCTTTCCTAGATGGAGCTGCGCTCAGTCTTACTGTCCTTGTACTTCCAACGTGATGGCGGGAGTTCCCATTCTTTCATCGAGAAAGTGGTGTGGGTCGGTTTCTCGTTTCCTTTCGTGTTCGTCCAGAAGACGATTCAGTTGTTCAATGATCAGAGCGAGGGTGTGGGGGTCCGGCGCGCGTTTCGCCATGGCGCGCAGCCGATGCCAGCCCTCCGGTTCGTCGGGTAGCTTCATAGAAAGTTACTCCGCTGTGATTTGGGACCGCTGATTTATTTATAACGGGAGACTCAAAGGAGTTGCTGCAGAATTTCCTTTTTTGGCAGGATGTCCTCCCGAAATGGGAACGGCGGAGGGATATTGAGGTCGCCTTATAGGGATCGTCCGGCTGCCGCGCCGGAGGACCAAGCCCACTGGAAGTTGAAACCGCCAAGGTGGCCCGTCACGTCGACGACTTCGCCGATGAAATAAAGGCCGGGAATCTTGCGGCTTTCCATGGTTTTTGCGGAAAGTTCGGCGGTGTCGACGCCGCCCGCAGTCACCTCGGCTTTCTCGTAGCCTTCGGTTCCCGCCGGCGAAATTGCCCAGGCATGTAGTTTCGCTTCGAATTCAGCGAGGGCTTGGTTTGTCCAGGAAGTTGGGGCGTGAAGATCGAGCCAGCGGTCGGCGAGGCGATGCGGGAGAAACTTTCGCAACTCTGCGCGGAGCGTGGCGAGCGTTCGCGGCACCGGCGTTTCTGGGTTTTCGCGAAATACAGCAGTCACTTCGCGGCCGGGCGCGAGATCGATCACAATGGGCTGGGATTTATCCCAATACGACGCCGCCTGCAGGACTGCCGGACCGCTCAAGCCGCGGTGCGTGACCAGCATCTTCTCGCGAAATTGCTGACCAGCGCAGGAGGCGACGATCTCGGTGGAGACGCCGGCGAGATCGCAGTATCGGGAACGATCTTCGGGACTCAGAAGTAAAGGAACCAAACCGGGCCACGGCGCACGGATCGCGATGCCAAATTGCCGGGCGATGTCGTAGCCCACCGACGTGGCACCGATCTTTGGAATGGAAAGGCCTCCGGTGGCTACAACGAGGATTGGGGCACGAAATTCGTCGGCAGCGGCGCGGACGATTAACTCTTTCTCTTGAGTGTGCTCGACCTGGCGAATCTTTGTGCCAAGAAAAATGGCCACATCCGCATCGCGGCATTCGGCTTCAAGCATGGCGAGGATGTCGCGCGCGGAGCGGTCACAGAAAAGCTGGCCCAAAGTTTTTTCGTGATAAGGAATGCGATGTTTTTCAACCAGCGTAATGAAATCGGCGGGAGTGTAGCACGCTAACGTGGACTTGGCGAAATGCGGATTCGAGGAGAGAAAATTTTCCGGCTGGCAATGAAGGTTGGTGAAGTTGCAGCGTCCGCCGCCGGAGATCAGGATCTTTTTCCCCAGACGATCGGCGTGTTCGAGCACGGCGACGCGGCGGCCGCGCTTGCCGGCCTCGATGGCGCACATGAGTCCGGCGGCGCCTCCTCCGAGAATGAGTGCGTCGAAGGTATGGGTCATGGGTTGGTGCGGGGCATGGCTCACATGTAAAACAGGCTCAGGCGCGGTAGATTGTATTTTTCTAGGAGCCGTTTGTGGATGTACTGTTTTTGTAGTTGGTCGATCTGTGCGGAGGCCATTTTGCGGCGGTAGGGAGCGAGTTCATGATCGGCTTGGGTGCGCACGTCGACGATTTCCTGATCCGGTGTCGCAGCCAGCAGGGCGGCAAAGAGTTTTTCCTCCAGTACGGTGAGGTGCCGTTCCAAGTCCTCCAGCTTTGAAGTTGTTTGCGCGGTTTCGATTTCTTGAGCTAATTTTCGCAGGGTTGCGACGGAATCCTGCGCGATGGGCTGCAGGGAAATTCCTGAGGCATGAGGAAGCTTCGCCGCGGATAGAAGATCGGCGTTGCGGCGCAGGAAGGCGGCGATGGTTTGCGGCTCAAATCCCTGCGCGGCGCGCGATTTGCTTGAGGCGGGGGATTCGCTGCTGGAGTTCGCCACGCCGACCGCGGCTTCTTTCATATCCTCAGCCGCCGCCAGAACTTCCTGCGCGCAATAGGCGAGGCTATTTACTTTCTTCGATTTCGATGGACGCTGGTCGTAGTGGTCGAAGGCTGCGTCGATGCCGCGCAGCGCGGCCTCGAGAGGAATGCCTGCGTCTTTCCAGGTTTCAATCAAGGCCCAGTCGAGCGTGGTGAGCAACAGGCCTCCGCCGCGGCGGAGGAGAAATCGTTCTTCGATTTCAGTGAAGTAGTTGAAGTAATTGTGTCGATCATGCTGCGGCTGATCGTTGTTAAGTTGATCGTGGTTCGGTTGATCGGTCACGGCGGTCAGCGGGCGGAGCGCGGAGTGGAAGAGCTGCGCGGGTTGCCGTTGTTTGTTTTGCGCGCAGTTTGTGCGGCTTTGGGTGCGCTGGCCGCACGGGCTGCGGTATTTCGCTCCCAGATAATGCGCAGGCCTTCGAGGGTTAGAAAATCGTCGACAGTTTTGATGTACTTCGATCCGGTACCGATCATCGGACCCAGGCCACCGGTGGCGAGCACGGTGGTCTCTTTGCCCAGTTCCTCGAGGAGGAGTTCGAGAATACCATCCACCAGGCCGAGATAGCCGTAGTAAAGCCCGGATTGCAGACTGCCGACGGTGTTGGTGCCGATGACGCGCGCGGGCTTACGAATCTCGACCCGCGGCAGGCGCGCGGTGCGCTGAAAGAGCGCATCGGCAGAGATGCCGATGCCAGGACAAATTATTCCGCCGAGATATTCACCTTTGGTGGAGACGCAGTCGAAGGTGGTCGCGGTGCCGAAGTCGACGATCACGCAGGGGCCACCATATTTTTCGAAGGCAGCCACGGCGTTTACGATGCGGTCGGCGCCGACCTCTGCGGGATTGTCATAGTGGACCGGCATTCCGGTTTTGACGCCAGGCTCGATGAAGAGCGGCTTGGAATTGAAATAACGCTCGCACACCTGCCGAAGCACGGGATCGAGCGGCGGAACTACCGACGAGATCACGATGCCCTGAATGCCCGAAGCTTCGAGACGCGCCATGGAAAATAGATTGCGGAACAAGACGCCGTATTCATCGACGGTGCTTCCCTGCCGGGTGGCAACGCGCCAGTTGGCGACGAGGCGCTCGTAGCGTGGGGCAGCGTCTTCTTGCGAAGAGGCGTCGCGCGTGGCGTTGCCGGCATCTTCGTCTGGATGCGCCTTCGCAGCCCGGGCGAAGACTCCCAGGACCGTGTTCGAATTGCCGACATCGATGACGAAGAGCATAGGTGTAGATTTCTGATCATTGGCATTTTACCTAGAGTTCACCGACGACGATAGATGGAAACGATAATCGCCCGTTTGTAATCGCTAGGACTTAGAGCCAAAAGGAAGGATAGCGTCTTAATTCTTAGGAAGCAGGTCGGAGAACTGCTTCGGGTCACGGATCCGGTCGATAAGCATCGCCTTCACCCAGGAGATTTCATCCGCAACGATTGGCTGGCTCCTTGAAAGGTGTTGAAAGTGACTGTCTTTCGAAATCGAGTTGTATAGGGGGTCGAGGAACTGCTTCAGTGTTGTGCCATGTCGATAAAGATCGGCTCTCGTTATTCGATAGAACCAAGCATCACTACTTTCCTCAAAATAGAGGAACTGATCGCTCGTCCAAATTGGTTCGATGCTATCCACGCTGTTTGGATATGTGAGCCAATCACTGATCTGCCATATAGGCCCGCCCGGAATGGGTCGAGTAGGGTCCCGTGCATTGAGAAAGCCCTTGCCAGGATGCCGGAAAGTGAGAGATTGCTGGAGAGTAACGCCGGGCTTGTTTAGTTCTAATTGATGTAGTCTTTCGCTTGTCTCCTTGACCCATTGCTGGTCAATTTCCTCTGATCTCCAATCGAAAATTCTCGACGATGTTGCACTCTGAATAACAGCGGTGATCGCACCTAAATCACCGCGGATCTCGCTTCCGTCCTGATATATTCGTTCTACCTCGCCTTGAATCGATTTTGGAATTCTGTAAAAATCCCCGCTTTTCTTCAACGCGTTTAGAACGTCGCTCGCAAAGGGTTGCGCCCCTCTGTTCTGAAGAATTGAAGATTCGACTTGGGGAATCTCGGAAAATAGGGGACTGTATACTTTGTTTCGAAGGTCTTCGGCGCCCGCGTCTTTATAGCCACGATAGCCGAGAATCGCGCTGAGGAGTACTCCCAGCGCGGTCCACGCCGTTCCGGACCTAGCCAAGCGCTTAAGGTCTCTCTTCCATTTCCCCGAACGGCTCTGTTTACGGTTCTGATGTTTGTTCATCAGGTCTCACCGAGCCGCTCAGGATTGTTTGCAACCCCTGTGGAGTGCGGACTTGCAGGAAGCCGCGTTCGTCCAGGCCTTCCGTGGTTCCTTCGACTTTCGTGCCATTCTCCTCGATGCGAACTTGTTTTGCCCGAACCCACGAGGAGTGTTCCGCGAAGCGGCGCAGAATCGATTGCCGGGCGTCTGACTGCTCGATGAACTGGCGATATTCCCGGTCGAGCGATTTTAGCAAAGCAGCAGTCAGTTCCACGCGCGACCATTCGCTGCCTGTGGCAATTCGTAGTGAAGTGGCTTCGTTTTGCAATTCTTTGGGAAAGTCCGCCTGGTTCACGTTGATGCCAATTCCGACGACAATGTGGCGGACGCGCGTGGCCTCGGCATTCATCTCGGTGAGAATGCCGCATACTTTTCTGCCGTCGATCAAGACATCGTTGGGCCATTTCAGGTCGATGGAGACGCGCGCATTTACTTCGACGATCGCGGTGCGCACGGCTAATCCTGCTGCGAGCGCCAGCACCAATACGTCTGAGGGCGGCAAGGCAGGGCGAAGGACGGTCGAGCAATAAATGCCCGCCGAGCGCGCGGAGTCCCAGGTATGGGCTCCGCGGCCGCGGCCGGCGGTTTGTTCTTCAGCGAGGAATACGCTGCCTTCCACGGCTCCGTCGACGGCAGCGGCCATGGCCGCGGTGTTGGTCGAACCAATTTTGTAGAAGTGATGAATGTGATCGTCGAAGATGGTGCCGCGAAGCAGCGGGCGGAGAATCTCCGGAAGCAGCAGATCCGGAACCGAGCGCAGCCGGTATCCGGTAGCAGGATGTCCAGCGACATCGACGCCAAGGCCGCGCAACTGCTGAATGAGCCGCCAGACTTCCGAGCGGTTCGAGGAAATTTCCTGAGCGATCTTGGTGCCGCTCACGACGACCGTGGCGTTCTCCATTAACAGACGGACGATGCGTCCAAGGCGAACGTCGGTGGGCTGCGGCTTGTGATCAGCGGCAGGTTTCGCAGGCAACGCTCGCTTCGAGTCGGGAGAACGGAGCGCTCGCGGTACGCGGGTTTTGGCGGAGTTCTTGATGCAGGGATTATGCTGGAAACGGCGGGAAACGACAATCGAGCACTGGCTCAGTTTGAAAACGGGCGGCGGTATGCACACGGGAGATCCCTCGTCCCGCTGGTAAAAACGCGGGACTTCGGGATGACGCCCGAGGGAGCAACGTTGACGATTTTAGATTGAGCCACTACCGACAGCCTCGAGGCTTCACTCCGTCAAACTTCACTTCGACGATCTGGGCTGCTAGACTCGGCGGCATGATTACCGGTACTCACATTCTGCTCAACAGCGAAAACGCAGAGGCGGACCGCGCGTTCTTCCGCGATATTCTGGGATTCCAATCGGTCGACGCAGGCCACGGCTGGCTGATTTTTGCAGTGCCTCCCACAGAGGCGGCGATCCATCCGACCGAAAAGGCGGGCAGGCGCGAGACGGCTGACGGGCAGTCGCTGCTTGGCGCCGTGGTTTATTTGATGTGCGACGACCTCGATGCCGAAATAAAGCGGCTGAGCGCGAAGAAAGTGAAGTGCTCAGCCGTGAAGACCGAGCGGTGGGGGATCGTGACTACGATCCGCCTGCCCAGCGGCGGGGGATTGGGACTGTACCAACCGACGCATCCAACGGCGATTGATCTGAAGCGAAAGTAGTAGCTAGCTCACGCGAATTGCGAAAGCTTTGCCGCTACTGAGCGGTCTCGGTGAACGTGACCTCCGGATGCCCCAGCGCGTACTGACCTTCTGCAGTCACGTGCACGACTCCAGGGGTGGGAGGCAGGGTAAGAACGACGGCTGCCGTCCCCGAAGAGTTGGTGACGACGGTACGACTGAACAACGAACCCGCGCTCGCGGTGAAGAAGATTGTGCCGCCTGACGCACTCCCGCCCGACTGCCCGGGATTGAGGGTCACCGAAAGATTCAACTGAGTTCCGACTGCACCTTTCTGCTTGTCGCCAGTTTTTGTGAGCGATGCGGGAGGGTTGCCGACGAGAATCCAGCCGCCCTGGGTTTGGGTTGCCCCGGTGCTGTCGTCGCTGGGAACTGTGTAGTGATAGAAGCCTGGAATCGTTCCGGCAGTCACGGTGATGGTAGCCGGCTTGCCGGGGCTGAGAGTGGGCTGTGTGACCTGAACCGTGATGCCGCTATCAGACTGTGGAGTCCCGAGAGTTACGGTGGCCGAGCCGGAATCAAGTTTGGGATGAAGAATAACTTTCGCACCCGCGGCTAGTTGAGTGGTATCGGGATTGAGATCCCACTCTGCGCCGGGTAGCTGCGACGTGCCTTTCACGACTAATAAGGTGGCGGAGTAAGGCGCGAAGTTCATCGTGGGCGCCCAGGCCTGCGTTGTTGATGCGACGATCTTGGTTGGATTCGCCGACGAGAGCGTGTAGGTGGTCACTTGCTGTGGGGCAAATCCATTTTCAGTAAATTGCACCTGCGCGGTGTTGTTGGGATCTTTGTTGAGGATCATCACAGTCAGAATTTTTCCGGTGGAATTCAGCGCGGCGTAGCTGCTGAATAAATCGGGATCGCCGGTATTCACAGCGGAGACCGAGGTGGTGGCGAATGTGCTGTGTTTTCCGTCGTAGTTGCGGTAGACCTTAAGCGCCAAGTAATTCGGATTGGCGGGAAGAGGGGCGACCCAGCGCGAAGCCAGATAGGCGCGCTCACGACCGAGGATTCCATAGGCATCGGCATCGGCGAGAGCGGTGGAGAAATCGGATTCGCCCGCGAAGGCGGCGCTCCACTCGGTGACGCTTAACGGAGTGCCGGGATAAATCATGTTGGCGATGGCGCGCAGGCGCGGCAGGCGAAATGGGATCGTCTTGTTGGGTTGAAGAAAAGTTGTCCAAACCTGGTTGATGTCGCCCGACTCGCTCACGTAGGTGGGATCCCAGTAGTCGCGATAGATGCGGGCTGATAGCGCCTGCAGCTGCGCTTGCGTCCAACCGGAAGTGTCAGGACTGTCAGGATAGGCGTGAATGTCAAAGACGTCGAGAGTGCGAGTGCCGGCAATTTTGTCCTGCCAGTAGACTTCGTTCAGCCACCAGGGTAGGAAATCGACTCCGGCGTGAGCGGCTTTGTCATTGTTGTTTTCGCCGTTCCAGTAGAACCACCAGCAACAACTCACGGGACCGAAGCGGACGGCCTTGGGATCCCAAGCCTTGAGGGCCTGGGCTTCCGCGCGATAGGTGTCGCGCAATTCCTCGTAGCCGGAGGGATTGGGATGGACATCGCGGTGCGTGCTGCCCCAGATGTCGATTTCATTATCCATGTCGTAGAAATGGGGAGAGCTGCCAAAAGCCGTAGCCAGCGCGGCGGCCCACTGATTGCGATAGACGCTTCCGGGAGGATCGCTGGTGCCAGGCTGGTCGAGCAGCGGCCAGTAGGCGTCGTTTGGATTCGCGGTGAGATCGGTGGCGCAGTCGGACTTCAGGCCATCGCCCGCGTCGGTGTTGTAGGGATCGACACTGCATTGCGTGCCATACTTCGCGACGGAGAAGCTCCAGTGGCCGTTGCCTGAGCCTTCCGCGGTTTTTGCGACCCAAGGCAGCATGGGCATTGTCATGAGGGGAGCGCTGCCTGCGGCTTTTACGTCGGAGATGTATTTGGTTGAATCGGCATCGCCGATTTCAGAATAATTGAAATCTTCGAAGTAATAGTCGGCGGCCGCGTTGTTGGTGAAGAGTTGCCAATTGTAAGTCGAGGTGGAATCGCCCCCCCAGCGGACCGAGGTGAGACCGCTGTCGGTGATGGTGGGTGCATCCTGCGGATATGCGCCTCCGTAAACGTAGGGGCTGATGGGATGGCGGTTAGTGAGAACGTCGAGCGTGACGGAGACGCTGGTGGTGCCGGGAGTGGCGTTGTCGTTGTTCTGGGGGGCGGCGCTCGTGGGAGTTGAGGCATCGGGCTGCGCGGCTCTTCCAGTTCCGGATGAGGTGCTCACGAAGAACATTGCCAAAGCCAGGATTGCGGCGGGGCGAAAACAGGAAGTCATAGGGGTGGGCCTCCGTTGTCACCAATGTAGCGCGTCCCGGGAAGTTCCGGAGCACTCGAAAGTACAGCTCGGGTAAAAACCTGAGACGGGGATTTGCGATGTACAGGAGGCCACCCGAGAGCGAGCAGGAGTGCTACGCGAGGTGAGAATCTGGGCGCACGGATTTCCGTTACAGGACACTAGGCGGGAGTGATGCGAAGGCTTATATCAACGGCTTGCGGCGAATGAGTGAGAAGGCCGACGGAGATGAAATCCACACCGGTTTCGGCGTAGGCGCGAACGTTCTCGAGGCGAATTCCGCCGGAGCATTCGAGAGGAATGTGGCGTGCGTTTTCTTGAGCGGACAGTACCGCGCAGCGATCGACAGCGCGGTGAACTTCTTCGGGAGACATGTTATCGAGCAGAATCGCTTCGGCACCGTGGGAGAGCGCGTCTTCCAGTTCTTCCATGGTGCGCACTTCGACTTCGATGGGCTGCGCGCCGCGACGGTTGCGGACGGCGCGATCGAGAACGGGGACGATGCCTCCGGCGAGCGCGATGTGGTTGTTCTTGATGAGCACGCCGTCGGAAAGATCGAGGCGATGATTCTGGCCGCCGCCGCAGCGCACCGCATATTTGTCGATGACGCGCAGACCAGGCGCAGTCTTGCGCGTGTCAAGAATGCGGGCTTTTGTGCCGGAGACGGCTTCGACAAATTTGCGCGTGAGAGTTGCAATGCCGCTCATGCGCTGAAGGAAGTTCAGAATCACCCGCTCGCAGGAGAGGATCACGCGCGCGTTATGCCGGATCACTGCGATGGATTGGCCTTTGTGCAGGCGCACACCGTCAAAGATTTCGGGATGCGTGGTGACTTCATAGTAGGAAGTTACGGCGCCGTCGAGCACGGCGTAGACATCGAGAATGCGGGCGACACAGCCAATTCCGGCGAGAATGCAATCCTGTTTGGCAAGAATGGTGGCCGACGCCTGCTGATTGGGATCGATGCAGGCGTAGCTGGTGGCATCGCGCGTGGCCCGGTCTTCGAGCAGCGCGTTCTCCAGGATGGCGGTGATGCGGCGGCTGTTAAAGTCCATAAAAAATCGGCGATCGTTAGTTCTGCTTACGTGGGGACAGCCGCCCTCGGCTGTCCCGGGTTGAAGACCCGCATGCTCCCGTGCTAAAACCATGTCGAGCTGCGCTCGACGGACAGCCGAGGGCGGCTGTCCCTACATGTGCGGTCACTTCAGTTCATCGAGCTGATTTCTCATTTTTCCTCGCAGGCTGATTAGTTCTTCGGCGCGTCTGCGGAGGCCTTCGACCACTTTTGCCGGAGCTTTCGCCAGAAATTGTTCATTGCCCAGTTGCTTCTGGTTGTTGGCGAATTCCTTCTCGAGTTTCTCCAGTTCTTTGGTCAAACGTTCGCGCTCGACGGCAACGTCGATTTTCCTCTCGTAGAATACGTGAACATCGAAGCGCGCGGTGCTGCGCGCGCCGGCTTGCTTGGCCAGCGAACTCTCCGTGAATGTGATTTTCTCAACGCCGGCTAGGCGCTCCACTGCGCCGCGATTCTGCTCGATCATCGCGCGAATTGACTGCTCATGCGCGAAGACTTCTACCGGAACTTTCACCTTGGGCTCGACTTTTAATTCCGCACGGACATTGCGAACGTTCACGATCAGGTCTTGCAGGATCGCCATTTCGGTCTCGGCATTCAGATCGAATTGCTTCTCATCGGCATGAGGGTATGCGGCCAGGGCAATCGATTGTAGCGGAGGCTTGTCTTCGTGCATCGCGTGCCAAATCTCTTCCGTGATAAATGGCATCACGGGATGCAGCAGACGCAAAGAGGCATCGAACAGGTTCACCAGGTTCGCACAAGCGATGCGGGCCTGAGATTTGTCTGCGCCTTCTTCAAAGTTCAGACGCGGTTTGATCAGTTCGAGATACCAGTCGCAGAACTCGCCCCAGAAAAAATCATAGATGCGGTTGGCGGCTTCGTGGAAGCGGTAGGTTGCGAGAGCATCGTTCACTTCCGCGGTGACGCGATTGAAGCGGGAGAGAATCCAGCGGTCTTCGAGAGTGTTCAGGGTGAAGGCTGCGATGCCGGCTTGCGGTCGGGCTTCGCCCTGGCCGGGACGGGCGAAGGCGACCGTCCCCACATGAGATTCCGATGTCAGAGTCGGTCTTAAGCCGGGCTCGATGCGGTCTACATTCATGAACATGAATCTGGCGGCGTTCCAGATTTTGTTGGCGAAGGCGCGGTAGCCCTCGGTGCGGCTCTCGCTGAAGGCGATATCGGTGCCGGGGGCAGCCATCGCGGCGAGGGTGAAGCGGGTCGCATCGGTGCCGAAGCGCTCGATGATTTCGAGAGGATCGATCACGTTGCCTTTGGTCTTCGACATTTTTTGGCGCTCGGCGTCGCGTACCAAGGCATGAATGTAAACCTGGCGAAAGGGGACGCTGTCGTCTTTCTTGTCGGCCCAGCCGCTGGCCTTCTTGATCGCAGGATATTGCTTATGATCCTTCATGAAGTAGCAGCCGGTCATGATCATTCGCGAAACCCACAAGAAAAGGATTTCGTAAGCGGTAACCAGCAGCGTTGAGGGATAGAAAACTTCCTGATCGCGCGTTTTCTCGGGCCAGCCGAGCGTGGTGAACGGCAGGAAGCCGGACGAGAACCAGGTGTCGAGTACGTCGGGGTCTTGTTCGAGTTTGCCGCCGCAAGCGCACTGCGCGGGCTCTTCGCGGGCGACGATGAATTTATTGCAATCCTGGCAATGCCATGCGGGGATGCGATGTCCCCACCACAACTGCCGCGAAATGCACCAATCGTGGATGTTGTACATCCAGTTGAGGTACATCTGCTTGAAGTTTTCCGGAACGATGGTGATCTCGCCCTCTTCGACGACTTTGATGGCGTGATCTGCCAACGGCTTTATCTTCACGAACCACTGTGCGGAAAGCCGCGGCTCGACGACGGTTCCGCAGCGCTCGCATTTGCCGATGCCGAGCGTGTAATCTCTTTCGCCGACCAAGAATCCCTGGGCTTGTAAATCTTCCAGCACTCGCGCGCGCGCTTTGTAACGGTCGAGGCCAGCGTAGGGGCCGGCATTCTCGTTCATGTGCGCGTGTTCATCCATCACGTCGATCTGTGGAAGATTGTGGCGGAGTCCTGCCTGAAAATCGTTGGGATCGTGCGCCGGAGTCACCTTCACCGCACCGGTGCCGAACTCGGGTTGCGCCAACTCGTCGGTGATGATGGGAATCTCGCGATTCATCAACGGCAGCAACACTTTCTTGCCGTGGAGATGCGTATAGCGTTCATCTTTCGCATTCACGGCAATTGCCGTGTCGCCTAACATTGTCTCCGGGCGCGTGGTCGCTACCGTGATGAATTCTGTGGGGACAGCCGCCCCCGGCTGTCCGATCACCGGGTAGCGAATCTCCCACAATTTTCCGGCAACGTCTTCGTGCTTCACCTCGAGATCGGAGATCGCCGTGCCGCAGCGCGGGCACCAGTTCACGATATACTTGCCGCGATAGATCAGGCCATCTTCATACAGGCGAACGAAAACCTCGCGGACGGCGCGGGAAAGATTTTCGTCCATGGTGAAATATTCGCGGTCCCAGTCGACGGACGCGCCGAGGCGCTTCATCTGATCGAGAATGGCGCCGCCGTAGAGTTTTTTCCACTCCCACACGCGCTCGATGAATTTTTCGCGGCCCAGGTCGCGGCGCTTGATGCCTTCGCTGGCGAGCTGGCGCTCCACCATCATTTGCGTGGCAATGGAGGCGTGGTCGGTGCCGGGCAGCCAGAGCGTGATGAAGCCGCGCATGCGATGCCAGCGCGCAATGATATCCATCTGCGTCTGGTTGAGCATGTGGCCCATGTGCAGGCGTCCGGTGACATTGGGCGGCGGCAACAGGATGGTGAACACTGGCCTGGTTTCGCCCGGCGGCGGCGTGGGCGCGGAGAAAAGGCGCTCTTTGACCCAGTACTCGGCCCAGCGCGTTTCAATCGCGCCCGGCTCGTAGGATTTCGGCAATTCGTGCGGCATGGGGTCAGCAGTTAGCAGCTAGCAATCGGCAAATTGGTGCGGAATTCAGCAAGCTGTGATGAACTTTGATCTTACAGGCGCGGGAAAAGAAGGGTCAAACCGGAGTGGGGGTGGTGCATGCAGACGGCAAAGGTGACCAACTGCTTTATTGGTCAACAGCAACGGATGTACTACTCGTCGCCGACTCCCGGACTGGAGAATTGCGAACGCCTAGGCACTGAGTCGCGGACGACGCAAAAGCAAGGACTCAACTCGGGCGTCACGCCGCAGTTGGCGGTTGGGAACTCACCGTTGTACCTTGCCCGAGTCTAGTGGCAGGGTACCCTCGTCCCAGAGACCAGGAGGCAGGGCAGGTGATTCCTCGGCCAGCTTGTCCATTGTGCTTCGTATGGAATCAAGTACCTTGGCAAGGTCACCTCTCGATTCTGAAGGCGATGCCAGGGTTTCTTCTATCTGACGGCGAACGCTAGCATATCGGGCACCCGCAAGCCGGTGCCTTTCAGAGCTCCCGCTGTACGCAAGTGAGGTATGCAAGGTCATTAGCACCGCGGCCAAGATGCTTAACATCGCCAGAGTTATTCGCCAGTCTTGTCCTACTTCTTTCTGTAAGGTAGCAAATACGCTGGTGCCGACAACTGTTGAAAGGATTATGGCCGGAACGCCCAACCACCTATCCTTCGTTCGATGTCTATTTGCGGACTTGTAGTGTGCAATTTGACTCTCCCGAGCTCGCCGTGCCCACGTGCGGAGCAACTGATCAGCGTTTGTCCAATCGGTCACGACTCTCCTTAACCTGCTGGACCATTCTAGGCTCCAAAAATATCTCGTTCTAGTTGTTTGTATACGGCGGTATTGTTCGTCACCAGTGGGGCGAGAGTGGATTGCATAAACGCGGTAGAGTCGTTGCCAACGCCTACAAGAGCCAACCGTCTTTTTGCGGCGTTATAAATTTCACCAGATGCCGACTTCACGTCGTCTGGCGCGTTGCCTCGGCTCACGCTCCTGGCGATAGCCGCCCTTTTGTCATCGATCAGATCAGGAGCTACAGGGGGCTGGCCCAGCTTTGCTGACACCATCACGATTGAGGCTGCCCCAGCTTTGCTTCTTTTGCAAAGCTGGGCACCACGGACCTCGCCCATGTTTCATTCGTCACATACGAATTTCAAGGCCCCGTGCTAGACCTCGCTTGTGCCCAACAAACTTCGCCAGTAGTGTCAGTGGAATTTTCTGACGTTGACGAGTGCTAAGCCGCCTTCGTCGCCTGTGCTCGCATCTGCTTCATCATCTGCCGCATGGCGGCAAGGTGGCCCGGAGAGCGTTTCTCGACCCACTTTTCATATCGCTTGGCGGCTTTCTCGAGATTTCCAAGAAAGTGCTTGTTCTTGAATCGCTCGCGCATCTGCGGGACTATAACCTTCGCGCTCTCCCACACGCCGAAAAACTCGCCCGTGGTCTCAAAGAATAGATCCTCATGCAGCAATCCATAGTTGAGCATCGCGCAGGCCTGGTCCCAATAGGAGAGCACCATCATGGCGAACGCCCCGCTCTCGGTTCCCGGCGCGGCGATTCGCATTGCGTCGTCCATGTTCTCGACGACATAGTTCTTGAAAAACCACTCGCGTGCCTGGCGCAACCGCGCCTCCCGGCGTTGTTCGTAGATTTGCAAATGAAGCTGCGCTTGTGCGTGTGTCGGTTTCTTTGCCATTTATTTCTCCTTTGATTGGTTTGCTTGTTGTGAAAATGGCTGCAGCCCTGGTCTTGAAAGAATATTCTTGAGAAATATATCGCTGCTAAGCCTTTTGGTAGTAGAGCACGACGACCCCAGACGCCAACAACTTGGTTTGCTGGAGCTTCAGTCTGATCTTGTCTTCGATTTCATCGAACAGCCGTCTGCCTTTTCCAATCAGAACTGGTTGCAGAATGAGCCGGTATTCATCGATCAATCCAAGTTGCAACAGAGATGACGCGAGGCTGGCGCTGCCGAAGATAACCATATCCTTGCCGGGTTGCGCCTTCAATTTCGAGACTTCCTCCTGAATATTATTTCGGATCAGCCTCGAATTATTCCAGTCAGCCTTTTCCAGAGTTTTGGAAAAGACAATTTTCGGCAAATTATTCATCTTGTCTGCAATTTCATCCACCGGAGCCGACGGCCAGTAAGCTGCCATGTGCTGATACGTCTTTGCGCCGAAGATCAAAGTATCGACCGAGCGCAGCAGTTCCTTGGCGTAAGCAAAAAATTCTTCATCGACGATGAACCAATCGATCTCCTGATTCGGTCCCTCGAAAAAGCCATCCAGCGTTACGAGATTGGAAACGATTATCCTGCGCATTGTCTTGTTCTCATCACCCTTGTTACGCGCCCTTCGATTCCCGGTATCGTCCCGATATATCGACAAGCCCACCGGCGCCGTACTTGTCATGGTGGCGAACCCAGTCGGTAAGGTTTCCGTTCACCGTCTCATTGCGGCCCTTTGGAGTCATATCGAGCAACATGTAAGCGCCAACTGCTTTTTCGTCGCCGCGAGCATAGCAGGAGTAGGTGTGGAAAATATTGCCGCTGGCATCTTTGTAAAACACGCTGAGTCCCGATACTTCCTCGCCGGGGACGTCGTTCATTTCGTGGTTGTACAACACTTGTCCTTTTGCGGCATCCTCTTTTGTGAACGACACGTGGTAGTCGTAGTTAAAGTTGTTGGCATAGGAGGACACCCACTTGAAGTGCCATCCCATACGCTTCTTGAATGGCTCGATCTCAGGCCACGGCGCTCGCGAAACGGCAGCGTAGGAAACGTCGTGATTTTCCAGATGCACGAACGCTCCCTCAGCGTGGTCTGAACCGAATGAGCAGCCCACGCAACCCTCCTTCCATCCGGGACCGAACATGAAATGTTTGACGATGAGTTGACTGCGTCCGCCGAAAAGATCGGCAAGTGTCTCCTGGCCATTCGGTCCATCGAAAACATATTTCTTTTCGACTTTCACCCACGGCAATTCGCGGCGTTGCCGCGCCAGTTCGTCGTAGGCGCGAGTGAGTTCCTTTTCTCGCTTGAGGTGTTCTCTGCGCGCGGCAAGCCACTCCGCGCGCGAGACGACTTTCGGATGCTCGACTGTGCTGGTAGCCATATTTTCTCCTGTCCTATTCTCCTCGATACGCTCGCTGCAAACCTTCAATATCGATCTTGGTCATCTGCAGCATGGCCTTGAAGACTCTTTGCGATTTCACCGGATCTTTGTCTTGCATAAGCTCGAGTAAAGCCGTGGGGATAATTTGCCACGACAATCCATACTTGTCTCTCAGCCATCCGCACTCGACCTCGCCTCCGCCGGCGGTGAGCTTGTCCCAAAGTTCATCTACTTCCTGCTGCGTCTTGCAATCCACGAAGAAGGATATCGCGGGCGAGAAGGTATATAGCGGACCGCCATTCAATGCGATAAATTCTTGCCCTTCGAGTTGGAAATTCACGGTCATGACAGACCCTTTCGGCCCGGACCCCGCATCGCTATATCGGGCAACGCTGCCAATCTTTGAATTCTTGAATACAGAGACGTAAAAGTTCGCCGCTTCTTCGGCCTTGTCGTCGAACCATAAAAACGGAGTTATTCTTGGCAATTCTTTTACCTCCTGGAAATCAGGCCCGCACCTCGCGGCGTCGGTATATGGAGCTTTAGGGTCTTCTCCACGCGATCGTCTTGCTTGTTTTAAGCTTCACTGATTTTTTCTGCGCACGTTGACAGAGCGTCAGTCCGTCGGTGCAGGCGTTCCATCCGACCACTTGCCCACCGGAACGATCATGTCGGTCATAGGCTCCGGTCCGTTCTGAGACCCAACTATGACCGGGGAGTTGGGCAGGTCCGCGCCCAAGGCAGCGCCATCTATGCGCGGAACCTCAAACATCAGATGGGCCAGGTTGTGACTACCGGAGTCGGTAAGGTACGCTTCCTTCGACATCATGTAGCACATCGCGCCGGGCGCGGGCAGGGGCAGCTCTTTCTTGTCGAATGCCGCTTTGATACGGTCGATCATCTGAGCCTTCGATAGTCCAGCCAAGACCATGTTCGTTCGATTCAGATAGACGGGCAGTACGGATTGCGCAGCCGGCGGGTTGAAGCAGATGGGCGAGCGATTTTTGAAATTCCAAAACTCAGGATCGTCAAAGCCCGCCCCCCACGATCTTTCCACTGCGCAAACGAAGCCGTTCTTGCCTTTGATGGCGGTCTCGTAACCCTTCTGCCCGAGGACCAAAACCTCGGCATCGCGCGATATCGCCACCGGGGCGGCGGTCTTCGCCAAGGCTATCTCGGCATTCCGATCCGCGATCAAATATTGCTCAATCGGGGCCATGCTGGGATAAGGCGTTTTGGTGTCTGCTGCTTGTCCCTGCCACGCGACGCTGAGCACAGCAACCAACACGAAATTTCCCCACCTGATCGTCTTGCCTATTTTGAGGTTCATTGATTTCTCCAGCGATTCAACTGAGCCGGCTGACATCTCGGGTTTCAGACTTAGAGATTGAAAACAGCGGCTGCGCGTGAGATTATTGCAAATATCACTTGCAACTTGCAAGTAATAATCGCGGGGATGACTAAAAAATGCGTTGTGACGTCTGGAAATCGCATGAATGTGGCTGGGAAGCGTAAAGGAAAGCGGCGGTCGAAGTGTCCGCTCAACGCATCGGCTGAGATGCTGGGCGACCGCTGGTCGCTGCTGATCATTCGCGACATGATGCTGCGCGGCTTTCAGACCTACAAGGAATTCATGGAGTGCTACGAAGGCATTGCTACAAACATTCTCGCCGATCGCTTGCGCAAGCTGGTCGAGTATGGAATCGTTGCGACGGAACCGGACCCAACAGACGGGCGCAAAGTGTTATATGTGTTGACTGCGAAAGGAATCGATCTGGCGCCGGTGCTCACGGAGATGGTGCTGTGGGCGGCGGCCCACGAAAAGACCGGCAATCAGGCGCTGGTGCGGCTGATGCGCGAAGATAAAAACAAGTTTCTGGCCGGCATTCGACAACGTTGGGCAAATCGACATTCGCTTGCGGACTGACCTCAGTGCTTCCTCTTGATAAACACGCTTCGGATAACATGAATGGGTGCAGAAGCGGGTTCCTAAAAAAGCTAAAATCAACATTCTCCGCGCCGACCATCTGAGCGAAATTTCCTGGCTGGTCCACGGATTTTCCACGCGTCCGGGAGGATTCTCGCGTATTTACGGCGGTAATGCGCTCAACCTTGGATTCACAAAAGATGACTCCACAGCCCTTGTCGAGCGGAACCGCGCTGAGTTTCTGCGTGCGCTGGGAGCAAGCACCGAGAGGACGAATCAGCACAGCGCTGACTCCAAGCTGTGGCCGCTGGTTACGTTGCGGCAGATTCACTCTGACATTATTCGACTAGTCGATAGGGCCGACGAACCGCCGCTGGTTGGCGACGGAATGATCACGAACGCTCCCGGCTTATTGCTCGGCATTCAGACGGCCGATTGCCTGCCGATCATGCTGATCGACCCCAAACACCGCGCTGTCGGCGTGTTCCACGCGGGTTGGCGGGGCACGGTGAAACGCATCGTCGAAAAAGGTGTGGGGGAAATGCGGCGCTGCTTTGGCAGTCGTCCCGGCGATCTGAAAGCGGCGATTGGTCCCGGCATTCACGGCTGTTGCTACGAGGTAGGCGAGGAGGTGCGTGAGAAATTCGAGTCGCAGTTTACTTATGCGGAGAAATTATTCCGCGAGGTCGAGGAGTCCGACCCGGTTCGCGAAAAATATCCCATGCTGTTTCTGACGGCGCGTGCGCCTGGCCACAGCGTTTTGCCCAAGAAGATTTTTCTCGATCTGGTGGAGGCGAATCGTCAGCAACTGCACGCGGCTGGAGTTCTGGAGAAAAATATCGAAGCCTCGCCTTTCTGCACGAACTGCCGCACTGATCTTTTGTTTTCTTATCGCTCCGAGAAGGGAAAAACGGGGCGCATGATGAGCGTGGTGGGAATCCGCGAGCAGGGGCACGAAAAATAAAGTCAAAATGCCGCGAAGTACGAAGTTAAGAATTAACAAAACAGACTTCGCCCAATTCTGACTTCCGCATCCTCAACTCCGTATGCTGGCCTACTGTGCCGGGGTTGCCGCGGGAGGCGCAGAGGGTGCTGGCGGAGGCGGCGTGGCCGCATCGGCAACGCTGTCGTTCACCAGATCTTTTAATTCTTTGCTGGGTTTGAAAAAAGGAATTTTCTTGGCGGGCACCTCAACCTTTTCGCCGGTCTTTGGATTGCGCCCCATGCGCGGTTTACGTTGACGGGTGCGGAAGCTGCCGAAACCGCGAATCTCAATTTTGTCCCCCGCGCGCAGGGAACGCACCACACTGTCAAAGATTGTTTCCACGATCACTTCACTATCTTTGCGCGTGAGTTCCGCTAGATGCGAGACTTCATCAATGAGATCGGCTTTTGTCATATTCCCCTCTTTGGCTCCCGGGACCTGCTTAACCTTCTCAAATTTCAGGGCTTGGATGCAAGTACCGGGTGAGAAGCGGGTCTCGGGTCTTAGGTGTTAGGCATTCGGCCCGAAGCGGCCGGTGCAAAGAAACCGGTTCGGTGGAAGCGAGCAAGGTAAGCTCGGCAAGAATCGGAATTCCAGGAGCCTGAGACCGAACACCTAAGACCCGAGACCCGAGACCTGCCCACTACCTCCACAGATAGTAAAACCCAACATGCCGCTCCAGCATCTTCTCCGTGCTGGGCAGATATTGCGAAACATCCCCAAGCATCAGGTCGAGCAGAGTCTTGCGATCTTTGTCCGGGCGCACCAGCGTGGGTTCCCCGGAGATGCCTACCGATTTCGCCGTGTCCTTCACCGCGGCCTCGAAGTCGCCGACGTTGTCGATCAGCTTCATCGACAGGGCTTGCTCGCCGGTCCACACTTTGCCGTTGGCGATGGCTTTGACGTCGTCAAATTTCATGCCACGGCCGTCGGCAACGGCTTTGATGAACTGCCCGAACATGTTATCGATCAACGACTGCAAGTAGGTTTGCTCCGCGGGGGTCAGGTCGCGGGAGGGATCACCGGTATCCTTGAATTCTCCAGTCTTGAAAACGACGCTCTTCAGCTTGGCCCATTTCATCAGCTCGCCGTAGTTCACCCACTCGGCAATTACGCCGATCGAGCCTACCACGCTGCCCCGGTCGGCATAAATTTTGTTGGAGGCCGCTGCTACGTAGTAAGCGCCGCTGGCTCCGACGGTTTCGATCGACACGACTACCACTTTCTTTTTCTCTTCGCGAACGCGTTTGACCTCGCGATAGATTTCTTCCGAAGCAGCCACGCCGCCGCCCGGCGAGTTCACGTGCAGGATGATCGCTTTGATCGAGGAATCGTCGCCGAACTTCTTGAGTTGGCCAACCACGGGCTGGGGAGAGAAAATTTCGCCGTCCAGGTCCACCACCCCGATACGGTCGCCAAAGCCGCCAAAGGAAGTTTCACTGCTGCCAGCGTGCAGGGTCAGGTAAACCACGGAAAACACGGCCAGCACAAAGAGGAAGAAAGCTCCTCCCCCAATCAGAATCCATAATAAGGTGTGGGAACGTCGCTCGGGCATACGAAAGTTTAACACCGCGATGAGAGCGGGGGTCGAGTGTCCCAAAGGCGAAAAAATAAAAAGTCTCTAGTGGGGACCATAATTCCCGGGAAATAAGACCCATACCGCGCTGAATGCCGCGTCCAGCACGGCTTTTGGCGGGCTAGTGAAAAAGGGTTAGTGCATTTGGGGACTTGCAGGCGCATTTAGGATTCACACAGGCGATGCGCCAGATAGCCGAGCAAACCCTCCCCAGCTTGGCAGGTGATCTCCAGGAGGATAATAATGCGTCGAATCACAATGCTCGTGGTCTGTACGTTGGCTCTGGCACTCTGTGCCGGTGTCGCGATGGCACAGGAGCCACCAGATACTCTGAAAGTTGACTACTTCTCGAACGCCAACTCTGCCGGCGCTCCAGATGGAACCTATCGCATCACTAACCCTGGCACGGCAGGCGGCAGCCTTTGCGCCGCTATTTTCGTGTTCGATCCGAGCCAGGAACTGAGCGAGTGCTGCGAATGCTTCGTGAGCCCCGATGGTCTGCGTACACTTTCGGTGAACACCGACCTGACTGGCAACCCGTTGACCGGCGTCGTCCTGACGACTGGTGTGGTCAAGATCATCTCCACCCCAACCAAGGGCGGCACTTGCCCTCTGCTTCCGGTTAGCGTCACCCCGGTTGCTGGCATTCGTTCGTGGGGCACCCACATCCAGAACGGCGGCTTCGCAGTCACTGAGACGGCTTCGCAAGATGCCACTCTCAGCGCGGCTGAGCTCAAGCGTGTAACTGGTCAGTGCTTCGGCATCCAGTTGGATGGCAGCAAGAAGGGTGTTTGCACCTGCGGAACCGGCGACTAGTTCCGTAGCAGCATTAAGTTTTTTGAATACTCAACGCCTTCCGGGTTGGCAATGCAAGCCAACTCGGGAGGCGTTTGAATTTATGCCGCTAGCATTGTCTTCGAATCGGCCGTCGATTACTCGGAAGGATTACTTGGAACAATCACTTTCAGAGCGCCTGGTTCAACCGCAACTCCGATCGGAGTGCGGCAAACCCATTCTCCATCGGCATAGACTTCGATCGGGCTTTCGGTTTCCACGCGTAGGCGCGCGGCCTGGAAGTAGTTTACGGCCCGGATATTCAAATGGCCGCCAAAGTAAACCGTAGGAAACAGGCACGCCAGCTTCAAGGGATCAATGCCGGCGATCACACAGACATCGAGTTGGCCGTCATCCAGTTTCGCGCGTGGAGCGATTTTCATCCCGCCACCGTAGATTCCACTGTTGGCAAAGGCCGCCAGCGTTGTGGGTTGGTCGCTGCGAAGGCTCCACTCTTCATTTCTTTCCTGCGCGAAAATTTTCATCGGGAGCGCGGCAAAGCGAAACAGGGCGGGAACCAGACTCAGCGCGTAGCCTCCATTCCCACGCAGCCAGCGCGGTAAGTTGTTGGCACGGCGTGCGACTTCGCCGTCGAGTCCAGTGCCAGCCACGCTGCAGAAGTAGTTTTTCGTGCCGAGTCCCGAGTTGCGAGAAAGATTGGTAAGTTCGGTTCCGCTAGGACTCTCCAGCGGCGTAATTGTCCCGAGATCGATTACATGAACGTTGGCCGCTCCCGGGGTTGCTCCGCGCGGAAGCTGCGCCACGCCGCGATGGAGTCCTTCACATTGCGCAAACCCAGGGCGCGGGCAAAGTCGTTTCCGCTGCCGGCAGGCACGACAAGAACGGGCAGGCCGAGCTTTACCAATTGTTTCAGATGGCGGTGAATGGTACCGTCGCCGCCGAAAATCAGGATGACGTCGGCTTGATCCGCATCGGAAGGCAAGCCGACGCGCCACTCGATTGCTTTTTGGTTGCGACCATCGTTGCTTTGGAAGGGCTCGAGGTTCTTCAAAGAACATCCCAGCCCGAGGATTGCGGCAGCGCGCATGTGCGCGGTTGAGAGTAGCAGAGTCCAGGCCGGCTCGGCTGCAAACGTATCGCGCGGGCTTGGCTGAGTGTCATCCTGAGCGAAGATTTTGTTTCGCGAATGCGAAGCAAAATCGCAGTCGAAGGATCCCTTTTGTGCCAGAGCAATCGGCGGCTATGCTGGGAGTCTCTAGGTGTGATGCATCCCCCGATTTTTGAGCTGTAGTCGGAACTCCCCGCAGAGCCGCTGGCGCTGCCTGCCCGAAAGGGATCCTTCGACTCCGCAGAGCAATTCGCGAAGCGAATCGCTCCGCTGCGCTCAGGATGACAGAGGGTTGAGTTTCTCCTGCACTCGCCCCGACAGCAGAGGGCGGCTGTCCCCACATGGTTTGTATTAGCGATGAATGACGGCTACCTTAAGGCGCTTGCCGACCCTTAAGGCTAGCTTTATCGGGAGCGCATCAACCAAGAAGTAGTGATCAGTGAATACTTGGTTATTGATCCTCAAAGATCCCTGCTTGATTTTTCGTGAAGCATCGGAGGTCGATTCGGCAAGGTCACACTTCAAAAGCAAAGCACTGAGCTTTACCCCTGGGGGCAGTTGCCCGATGACGGGTCTTTCCTTGCCATCCGCCATAGACCACTCGATGGCCGAAATTGGAACTGCAACCACGTCCTCGAACCTGATCGGTACTTCCTCTGCGTCACCGGGTACTTCATCCTTCTGGAACTGCTTGGCCCAGTCCTCTCCCGCTTTGGCCGCCGCCTCTGCCGAATGGAAGTCCGTAACAATCCTTCGCGCTAAATCCTTCTTCAGCACCATCGGATTCACGTTCGCATTTATCACGTCACCCTGCATTCCACTAAGCTCAACCATCCCAACGTCCGTCAGCAGCTCGTAATATTTCCACATTCGCTCGTCGGAGATCGCCATGATCTTTCCATACATCTCAAGGGGAAGTTCATGGATTCCGATTGCGTTATCGAGGGACTTCGACATTTTCTCGTTGCTCTGCCGCCATCCTTCGAGAATCGGCGTGGTTAGCACGACTTGCGACTCCTGCCCGTAACTCCGTTGCAACTCGCGCCCCACCAGCAGATTAAATTTTTGGTCGGTGCCACCAAGTTCCACGTCGGCTTCGAGCGCGACCGAGTCGTAGCCTTGCACCAGCGGATACAGCAACTCGTGCACCGAAATCGGCTTCTCGTTCTTAAATCTCTGATGAAAGTCCTCGCGCTCCAGCAGTTGCGAAACGGTGTACTTCGCCATCAGGCGGACGAAATCGTCGGAGCTGAACTGTCCCATCCAGCGCCGGTTGAAGTCGATAACAGTTTTCTGCGGATCGAGAATTTTGAAGACCTGCGCCTTGTAAGTCTCGGCATTCTGCTCGATCTGTTCGCGGGTCAGCGGCGGACGCGTCACCGAGCGCCCCGTGGGGTCGCCAATCATCCCCGTGAAATCGCCGATCAAAAAAATGGCGGTGTGGCCGAGGTCCTGAAAATGTTTGAGCTTGCGCAGCACCACGGTGTGCCCGAGGTGCAGATCCGGAGCCGTCGGGTCCATGCCAAGCTTGACGCGTAGGGGCTTGCCACTGGCGCGCGACTTCTCCAGCTTGGCGCGGAGATCGGACTCGCGAATGATTTCCGCCGAGCCCTTCTTGAGATAAGTGAGTTGTTCCTCTACCAGCGCGAACGTTGACATGAGAAATGCCATTATAAGGAACGCAGCGCGGAAACGGGGCAGGGAGCAGCATTACGCGATAAAATGACCACGCAAGCAACAGAGAGCGGCCTGCGAGGAGATTCCTGAATGTCAAAGAAATGCAAGCACCTGGATCAGATAAAGATCAGAACCACCTCTACCCATGTCTGCGAGGAGTGCGTGAAACTTGGCGACACCTGGGTTCACCTTCGCCTATGTCTCACCTGCGGAAACGTGGGCTGCTGCGATTCGTCGAAGAACAAACACGCCACCAAACATTTCCATCACACCGCGCATCCCTTGATACGTTCGATCGAACCGGGAGAAGATTGGATCTGGTGTTACGTGGATGAAATGATCGCCGGCGAAATTGCGGCGTGAAGGCTTGACCTTTCGAGGTGCGTAGAAGCCTGACGCGTCATCGAAAAATCAGGCGTCGCAGTGGGGGAATAATGGGGCGACAGGCGAGAAAAAATTGAAAGGGCCGTGACATTGGTTATGCTCTAGCCGCCGCCTCCTGCGAGGGAGCCAACAGCGTGGACGCATGTACCGTCACAGCCCCTTGATGCGATCACTGTTTTCACAGTCCCAAACCCCAACTGCCCCTCGCAGAGCCGTCGGTTTTGTGCGGTTTGGCTGCTCCTCAGGTTGCCCCGCTGAGCTGATCACCCAGTCTACTTCGGGTCAGCAAGGTTTATTTCGCTGTCCCTTTCAACCGTCGACGGAAGCAACCTTAACAGAGCGTTCATAAAAGTCAACGCAAAGTATTGGTGCAATGCAATCGCTCGCGGCTGTGGATATCGAGCGATGCAAACGATTGCCCCGCCATTATTTACAGGTTCGCCCCAGCAATAAGGACTAGTTTTTCACAGCGGCTTGCACATGTCTCCGATTTGGAAAATTCACAGGACGAACCAAGAATCATCTTGACTCGGTAACTTTCTCAGCGCATCTTGCTGTGAGTGGATCAGCTGTGATGTCAGAACTCGTGGCCTATGTAGACGGTGGTTCCCTGGGAAATCCGGGGCCTTCGGGTATTGGGGTGATCATCGACGGCTGCGAGAGCGGTCCCATCCGCATCGCCAAATGGATCGGCCACCAGGATAACAACGTCGCCGAATATGTCGCGCTGATGGAAGCCCTGCAGTGCGCGGTTTCTCTCAAGGCGAAAACCCTGCACGTGTACTCCGATTCGGAAGTGGTCGTCCGCCAGATGAGCGGTGAATACACCTGCCGCAGCGCACGCCTCTACTCCCTTCACTGGACCTGCCGCAAACTGGCCCGCGCTATGAATTTCTCCATCTCGCACGTCCCGCGCGAAAACAATGCCGAGGCCAATCGACTGGCCAACTCCGCCGTGCGCAAGAGAAACGTCTAGCCATGATCGCAGCTAGCAATTAGCGAATGCGGAGGATTGCCGGTTGTAGCGAATGGCGCGCCCGCCCATGGGCTCGTCGCCAATTGCTAATTGCCAACTGCTTCTCCCCGAACCTCACTCGACACCCTAGGACTAGCCCTTTCGTGTTTTGGAAATCTTGACACCATCCTCGCTGCGGGATGAGACTGCAAAGTATTGCACTCTGAAAAGTGACTTCGCGGCCCGCCGAGGGGGCAAATTTGGCCGCGAACCGAGGAACCATTAGAACGCCAGCCATGAATTTTTCGACCACGGATCAGCAAGCGATTCTCGACTCCGGTTCTGCCGCAAGCATTTCCGCGGGAATCGCCGCTGCCAACCTGCTCTCAACCCTGTCTTCAGAAAAGGCGTTCACTGAAAAAACTCCGCGTTTTCCCGGTGAAGATGGCGGCCGCTCGCTCGCCGAAATTGCGCAGGGCGACCTCGACGCAGCCTTGCAGTTGCTGGCCGATCGCGCCCAATACATAACCGGAGCCAGCGGCGCAGCAATCGCGTTACGCCGCGGCGAGCATGCCGACATGCTTTGCCGAGCCAGCGCCGGGTTGAATGCGCCAGAACTGGGGGCGTTGCTCTCCATGGAATACGGACTCTCGGGTGAGAGCGTCCGCACCGGCCGGTCTCTTCGTTGCGACGACGCCGAACGCGATCCGCGGGTGAATCGCGAAGGTTGCCGCCAGTTGGGCATCGCGTCGGTGTTGATCATGCCCATCATCAGCGATCGCCAGGTGCTTGGCGTCTTCGAACTCTTTTCCGGGAAGCCGCACGCCTTCGATGAGCGCGATGTCTCCGCGCTTCAGCGCCTCGGCGAAATGGTTGAGACCGCAGTGAAGCATGCCATCGCAGCGCAGGCCCCCGCCGTCGGTTTCGCGCCGAGTCATCATCTGGCGGCCGAAGAAAAGAGACGCGTCGTCATCGCAGCCGTGCCCCAAGCCACATCTCGTGCTCAGGCAGCGGGCGCAAATACCGCGCCGGCATCGAAAGAGATTCTGCCTCCGCAAAAGGAAACTTCTAAAAAGGACGCACCGAAAGTTCTTCCGAAAGAAGTAGCGGCAGCCGCACCGTCCACTACCAAGCCGTTGTTCTGGTCGGCCGCGATGCGCGCTCAAGGCAATTCGCAGGTCAGCGAGAAGGCCGCCGAACTGGTCACTGTGCCTCCAGTGCTGAGAAAGTTGCCGAAGTGCGGAGCCTGCGGTTTTCCCGTGTCGCCGGGACGCACCTTCTGCGTGGAATGCGAGGAAAAGCAATGGCGCGGCCAGCGCCTGCCGCAGCCTGAAGTTGAGAGTTCCCGCGAGTCACGAAGCAACCGGCTAAAAACGCCAGTCGCTCTTGCGCCGTCAAGTGCTCCCGAGCTTGACGCGTCGAGCATGTCAGTTTCAGTTCTGACTTCTGCTCCCTTCGGCGAAGTGAACGGTGAATCGGCCAGGTCTGCTCCAGCGGTCGCGACGGTTGAGGATCTGTCGTCTGCCCCGATCGCAGCGCAACCTCTGGCAGCGCAAACTTCCGAAATGTCGGCGTCTGAAGCTTCAAAGGCAGAGACCGTGCCCGACGACTCCACTCTCTTCTTAAGTTCGGTTGCGCAGCCCCAATCCTGGCTCGCAGCCAACAAGTACGTTTTGGGATCGCTGCTCATGGTCGCTCTCGTCATCGGAACAATCGTCTGGCTGCGCTGACCGCCAATTCCTCAGCCTGCTTCCCTATTCTCAATTTCTCTCTTTTCCGTAAACTTCGCGCCGCGCGACAGATTACAATTCCATTCCGACTCCAAGATAACCTGGGAGGTTGATCTTGCTATTACCGTTGCCACCACTCATGCGCAAGGTCCTGACCGCTGGCTTGCTGGTTCTGCTCACCACGCTGGCTACTGCCCAGAGTTTCGAGCAGCGTACCGCCCGCTATCTCGACTCCGTTCGCAAGCAGCCGCCGCTGTTGTTGGTTTTCGTGCACGACCTGCCGAAAGGTGGAGATCTGCACAATCATCTCTCCGGCGCGATCTATGCCGAAGATCTGGTCGATTTCGCGGCCTCCGGTGGGCTCTGCGTCAACCGTACGTCATCGCGATTGCTGGCCCCGCCCTGCGACTCCTGCGAGAACTACACGGCCAAGCCGGCCGCCCGTTGCGCTTACGGCGACCACGTCCTTTACAACCAGATGATCGACGCCTGGTCCATGCGCAACTGGAAGCCGGGCGACGAGTCCGGCCACGATCATTTCTTTGCCACATTCGACAAGTTCGGACTCGCAGCGGGTACACACACTGCGGAAGCGATTGCCGCCGCTCTGAACCGCGCCGGCATGGATCACCTGCAGTACGTCGAATTCATGCACACCGCCGATGCCGGTGGCGCGGCGCAACTCGCAGGAAAGGTTGAGTGGAATCCAGACCTGGCCAAAATGCGAGAGGCGCTGCTCGGCGCCGGCTTGAAAGATGTTGCCGCGGACGCCGGGAAGCGGCTCGCCGCCGACGAAGCCCGCGCCAAAGAAATTCTCAAGTGCGGAACCGCGGATGCCGCGCCGGGATGCGATGTGACGGTACGCTATCTTTATCAGGTGCTGCGCGGCTTGCCGCACGAAGTGGTATTCGCGCAGATTCTGCTCGGCTTCGAACTGGCGTCATCAGACCCGCGATTTGTTGGCCTGAATCTGGTCATGCCCGAGGACTGGTACGTCCCCATCCACGACTTCAACGAGCACATGGCCATGCTCGATTATTTGCACGGAATCTATCCTAAGGTGCACATCACATTGCATGCGGGCGAACTCGCCATCGGCCTTGTGCCTCCCGAGGATCTGGCGTTTCACATTCGCGCATCGGTCGAGCGCGGCCACGCCGAGCGCATCGGCCACGGGGTCGACGTGATGAACGAAAAAGATCCCATCGGCCTGCTGCACGAGATGGCCGAGCGCAACGTGCTCGTCGAAATCTCGCTGACATCGAACGATGTAATTCTCGGCGTCAGCGGAGATGACCATCCCCTGCCGATCTACATGAAGAACGGCGTTTCCGTGGCGCTTGCAACGGACGACGAAGGTGTAAACCGTTCCGACATGACGCACGAATACTTGCGCGCGGTTGAGAGTTATCGCCTGTCGTATGTCGACCTCAAGCGGATGGCTCGCCAAAGCCTGGAGCACAGCTTTCTTCCCGGCCAGAGTCTGTGGACCGATACGAAACTTGTATTTCGCATAGCGCCGGCCTGCGCGAGCGAAGCGCCAGCAGCCGAGAAACCTTCGTCCGCATGCGAAGAATTCCTCGCCGCCAACGAGCGCGCCCGCATGCAGTGGAAGCTGGAGCATGAGTTCGCGCAGTTCGAGAAGAAGTATTAATCGCCTCTCCGATAAAGATGTTGGGTGGAGCAGCGATTGGGTGGAGCAGCGCTTTCAGCGCTGCGTCTCAGAGACTGCGATACCAAGGCTTTAGCCCCTGAGGTACGTAAGACACCTTAATATGAGCGATGCACTTTGAATATGATCGATCAATTCACCCTCGCCGAAACCGCCGCGCAGTCCGTGCTGCTGCGAACTCAACTCCGCCCCAAAATTGGTTTAGTCCTCGGTTCCGGCCTCGGTGGCTTCGCCGACTCTCTCACCGACGCAATCTGCATCCCCTACACCGACATCCCAGCCTTCCCGCGATCAACCACCATTGGCCACGTCGGACAGTTGGTGATGGGCAAATCCGGCTTCGTCCCCGTAGCCGCGATGCAAGGTCGCGTGCATCTTTATGAAAGATATTCGGCGCAAGAAGTTGCGTTTCCCATGCGAGTCTTCGGACGCATGGGAATTGGTTCCGTGATTCTGACCAACGCCGCCGGAGGGATCAATCCGAATTATCAGCAGGGCGCGCTCGTGTTGATTCGCGATCACATCAACTTGCAGGGAGACAACCCGCTTGTCGGACCCAACGATGACAACTTCGGCCTTCGGTTTCCTGACATGACGCAGGCCTACGCGAGAGAGTACCGGGCAATCGCGCGCGAAGAAGGCGAGAAACTCGGTATGAACCTGCACGAAGGCGTCTACGCAGCCATGCGCGGCCCAAGCTTCGAAACCCCGGCGGAAATCAATTATCTGCGAACCATCGGCGCAGATCTAGTTGGCATGTCGACGGTATTCGAAGTAATTGCCGCGCGGCACATGGGAATCAAAGTGCTTGCGATCTCCTGCGTCACCAACATGGCCGCTGGAATTCTCGATCAACCGCTCTCGCACGAGGAAGTTCTCGAAACCGGTGAACGCGTCAAGGCCAGCTTCGAAGCCCTGCTGCGAGCAGTGTTACCGCGAATCCAGAGCGACTCCGAAGTCGCTGTCTAAACTAGTTGTTTTCACCTAGCGATTGTCATCCCGAGCAAAGCGAGGGACCTTGGTGTTTCCTGGCGGCGTCGCAACGGGTGGCGCGATCAAACCCCAGGATCCCTCGCTCCGCTCGGGATGACACACACGAGTGTGCGCTTACTTTCCAGCCCGCGGAATAAAAAATTCAACCGGCGGAATGATGCCATACACTGCCGCAAAGCTTTCCTGATTCACCGCGAAGGAAAAATGTCCTCGTGAGTTGATATAGAGCAGCGGTTGTTTAAGCGCCACATCGCTGAAGGTTCGCACGAACTTGATCTTCATCTCTTTGCTGCCGATCTTCACCGGAACGTCCTGCCCGTGCTGGTAGCCGAGTTTCAGAAAATCGTCGGCATCGAGGTTCGTCACTAGATTGCCGAACGGACCGTCGGTCGCAATCACTTCGGCCGTCGCTCCCCGGTCGTCGAGCCGCGCTGGCTTCAACTCCAGGCGCACTAACGACGCAACTGCTATCTCCGGACCCGCCTTCGTCCAATCGTCGCCTCGCGCCACATGCGCTCCGGCGGGAGAGAAAATATCGCGCCCGTGAAATGTCGACGACAACTTCGTGCCGATCATCCAATCCGTATTCGTGATTTCGTGCGCGCTTTCGATGCCGTCCCGTTGCTCCACCAGCGTGAGCAGCCCGTTATCCGGCAGCACAAAATATTGCCCCCGCCGCGATTTCGCCACAATCGCCTTGCGCGTGCTGCCCACGCCCGGATCGATCACCACCACAAACACGGTTCCCGCCGGATAGTATGGCGTGGCTCCATAGAGAAAGCGCGCTCCGTCGAGAATGGAAAAAGACGTCACCTCGTGCGTCAGGTCAACGATCCGCACATCCGGCATCACCGAATACATCACGCCGCGGCACAGAGCCACCGAATCATCCACCACGCCGAAGTCGGTCATGAAGACGATGGTCGGCGGATACTTAGCCGTCTGCGCGCTGGCCGGCGCGGGTACCACGAACATCAGCCAAAGCAACAGGAAGGGAAGGGCACGGCTTCTAGCCGTGCCGTTAAAGCCGAATAAAGATGCGGGCTTCAGTCCCTGAGGGAATTTTGATGCCACAGCCGTTCGATGCATCGCTACGCGCCAAAATACACCCATCATGTGGGTAGCTCCTGTCTCAGTCATAATCCTTGGTCCGCCAGAATACCGGGGTTAGCCGCCATGCGGCAAATCCCGCGCGGCCTCGATATAATGTGCTGTCATTTCTACGTCACGGCTGCAAGGAGGTCTTTATGCCCGAATCGATTCCTGAAAAATATCGCGACCTGTTTCAGAAGCGCGCTTTTGCCAGCCTCGGTACCCTCATGCCGGACGGCCGCCCGCAGGTCACGCCCGTGTGGGTCGACTTCGATGGTGAGCACGTAATCTTCAACTCCGCCAAAGGACGCCAGAAAGATCGCAACGTCCGCCGCGACCCACGGGTTTCGCTGGCGCTCATCGATCCCGAAAACCCTTACCGCTATATGGAAATACGCGGCCGAGTAGTTGAGATCACCGAAGAAGGCGCCAACGCCAGCATCGACAAGCTGGCCAAGAAATATCTTGGCGTCGACAAGTATCCCTACGGCCAGCCCGGCGAGGTCCGCGTCATCTACAAAATAAAGCCCGAGCACACCCAGGTGATGGGCTAGCATTTGGGTGGAGCAGCGCTTTCAGCGCTGCGATTAGAGGCTACTTGTCTGCGGGCTTGTAGCCCCTGGGGTGACATGGTGGCACCGCGTACGCAGCGTGGCAGCGCACGCCGCGGACCCGGCAGGAGCGTTAGCGTCGAAAAATAAATCCGGGCTTTAGCCCCTGCGGGGATTACGAATTCGCACCCACAACCTCTGCTTCCTCGGCTTCGGAAACGTCAACCGCACCCTCGCACAACTCCTGCGCGACCGCGAGCAAGAACTCCTCAACCGCTACGGAATCGCATTCCGCATCACCGGAGTCGCCAGCCGAACTCTGGGCTGGATCGCAAATCCCGAAGGGGTCGATGCTCATGTGGATTGGACACTCTTGCCCGATAAACGGGTGGAATCTAATCAGAAGCTGACGACCATCCAATCCTGGCTATCCGCCGCCCAAGCCGACGTCCTCTTCGAAGCCACGTCCCTCAACGTCCAAACCGGCCAGCCCGCCATCGACCACATCCGCGCCGCCCTCAACCACGGAGCTCACGTTATCACTGCCAACAAAGGACCAATCGTCCACGCCTACCGCGCACTCCGCGATCTCGCCACCGCGAAAGGGAAGCACTTCCTCTTCGAATCCACCGTAATGGACGGCATTCCCATCTTCTCCCTCTTCGATCAACTCCCCGCAATTCGCCTCAAAGGATTTCACGGCATCCTGAATTCCACGACCAATGTAATCCTGAGCGAAATGGAAACCGGCCTCACGTTTGACGAATCGCTGAAGAAAGCGCAATCCCTCGGCATCGCCGAAACCGACGCCACTCACGACATCGACGGCTGGGACGCCGCCGTAAAAACCGCTGCGCTGATTACTGTGCTGATGGATGTACCCGTGCGTCTCGAAGATATCTATCGCGAGGGCATTCGCGACTTAACCACCAACGCCGTTCGCAACGGACGCCGCGATGGCTGGCCCTTCAAGCTGGTCTGCCGCGCGCAACGCGCGGGCAATGGCGTAAAGGCGACCGTCGCTCCGGAGAAAGTGCTAAGCACCAGCCCGATGGGCAAAATCACCGGCACCTCGTCCTACATCTATTTCGAAACCGACATCTTCCCCGGCCTCGCCATCATTGAAGAAAATCCCGGCCTCTACGCCACCGCCTACGGCATGCTCGCCGATTTTGTGAGGGCTGTAGCCGGGTAGATCTCCTCAAAGAGATGGCCGGACAAAATACGTGGAGAGCGCAGTGAGGAGGGTGCTGTCCGAGTAGAGTACCGTGGAAATGCGGCACTTCAAGCCGCGTAAACTCACTGCAGAATCAGTTAAACAGGGCACGGCACCCGCTGGCCAAATTCAGGTGCATATTCCAGCAAAGTAGAAGTCTCGGGCGACTTCATAGCAACCTCCAAGGATCGCTTTCGCAACTCGGCAACGGCGTGCCTCGTTGAAGCGGAAGCCGTATCGATGACCTCTACGCACACGAATAGTGTACTGTGACGCTTGGCAATATAGGCACCGAACGTTTCCGTCAGGTCATCTCTGTACTGTTTCAGGGCACGAAATCGTGGTTTTGCTAGTTCCCTTTCCAGATTTGCACTGAGTCTTTCAAAACGCTCATCGTCCTTGTAAGCTAGCTCTAGGGCCAGCAGTTTCCAAACGCTAAGGCGAGGCAGTTGGCCAATGGCCTTCGCGGTAGTGCTATCCAGATAAGCAAATGCCCAACTCCGAGTAGTGTCCGGATCACACACTGCTAACTCACGCAAGCTATCGCGCATCTGAAAAAGCCGGAATTGAAACTCAACGTCCAACACGGCCTTTCTTTGACGACGCATACATTCTAGTCCCACAAGGGCCAATACAATCGCTAAGGTCAACATGTCATTCTCCTCGGTCCGTGGTCCGGCTGTGATGCAAGGGCCCAGCAATCTGTTGCTCTTGGTGGTCGCTCTTCCACTGTCCTAGCCGTGTTAGTTCGATCTGCAGTGAGCGAATCCGCCTGTCAAAGTAGAACTGCTGCCCAAAAAGCAGGAGCACGAATACTGCTGACGAGACTAAAGCCGGATAAAAGGCCCGAATGCCATGTCCCAAGATGAATAGGTTTATGATTTCGCGTTTTTGCTCCGCCGACGCATAGGCCAGCACGAATATGCACACAAATATTAGGAAAGCACCCGCTAACCCACATCTATCGACAAGTTTTTCAAATACTCCAGCCCAAGCCATAGCGCGATCCGCTTTGGCTCTTGCTTCCCATTTTCCAGTTTGCTTCGGTTTCGGTTGCGGCTTGCCAGAGCCTCGCACCATGCATTCCCCTCCACGTACACGTATACATCAAGCTGAGGGGGAAAGCCTCTATCGAGATTCTACGCCAATAAGTCAAGAGCGTGGGATGTCAAGGCATAAATTCCGCAAAATCCCCTTGACAATCCCCGTCAACTATTCTATTCCTATGCATAGCAATTCGAGGTATTGATGAACTTTAAAGGAACCCTGCCCACCCTGATTCTGGAAGCCCTGCGGCACGAGCCCAACCACGGCTACCGCATCGCCCAACAGATCAAGGAACGCTCTCAGGGCGTATTGGATTTCAAGGAGGGCACTCTTTATCCCGCGCTTCACAAGTTGGAAAACGACGGTCTGGTAAAGTCCCACAACAGCGTCGAGAACGGCCGCCCGCGCCGCTACTATCGCATCACCGAATCCGGACGCAAGGCCTTAAGCAAGGATCGCGCCCACTGGCGCGAAGTTTCGCAAGCGGTAACCATTATCTTGGGGGAGGCATAACATGACTCGATTGGACAGTTGGTTAAAGCAAGCAACGCGGCGCCTGTCGCGGGATTCCGCCGCCCAGGTTCGCGCCGAAATTCAGGAGCATTACGAGTCGGCGCGAGAAGCAGCCATGAGCACGGGCGCAATAGCCGACGACGCCGACCAGCAAGCCATCGCCGCTCTTGGCGACGCGAGAACCGCGAACTACCAATATCGCAAAGTGCTGCTCACCGCTGCCGAAGCAAGAATACTGCGCCAAGGCAACTGGGAAGCGCGCGCCATCTGCTCTCGCGTCTGGCTGAAGCGGACTCTGGTAGCCCTGCCCCTAGCAGCGCTAATCGCAGCGACCGCATTTTCCCTCATGGGCGCGGTTGAAATAACGCGCATATTGCTGGTGCCTGCCCTCGCAATCGGCCTCTTGTTCGCAGTTCCCATGTTCCCCGTTTACACCCCGTCGCGCAGCCGCATCTACCGCGTCGTAAAGTGGCTGGCAATCGTTGCCATGCTCACGCTAGCCTTCGGCCCGGACGCACTCAAATGGTCGTGGCTGCTGATCTCGTGCCTGTGGGTGTTCTTCCACATCGAACGGACCCGCGCCTCAATCCGCCGCAAACTCCAAGTCGCCGACTGGCCCAAGCAGTTGTATTTGTAACCGGCCTCACAGAGCTCCGTTCATGAGTTCCACGCAGTCCGGTTCCACGGATGCTCTCGCGTCCGAAGGGACGCCTGAAAATAGCCCGGCGCGTTCAGCGCCGGGAAAGCCGAGTCGATCGAGCAACCGCATCCCGTAGGATGCCTGAATTCGTTTCAAGAAATGCGCTCGCCACGCGGGCGTGCGCTGCGGCAGTCGCAGAACGTATCAGCCGTCCCTACGGGACGAGGTATTGCGCATCTTCCCGACCTGGCGTTAAAAACGCCGGGCTACTATCAAACGTCCTCCGGACGTTCCTTCCGTGATAAAACTGAATTGAAACCATGCCTCTCACTGAAACCACCGCTCCCCTCACCCTCGGCCTCACCCACATCCGCGCCCAATTCCCCTCGCTCTCTCAAACCGTCAACGGCCACCCCGCCGTATTCCTCGACGGCCCCGGCGGAACGCAAGTTCCGCAGCGCGTCATCGATGCCATTTCCAACTACCTGGCCCGCAACAACGCCAACACCTGCGGAGCCTACGCCACCAGCCGCAACACCGATGCCATGCTCGCTGACGCGCGCGCTGCCATGGCTGACTTCCTCAACTGCGCCGCCGACGAAATCGTCTTCGGCCCCAACATGACCACGCTGACCTATGCCATGTCTCGCGCCATCGGCCGTGACCTTGGACCCGGCGATGAAATCCTGGTCACGCGCCTCGACCACGACGCCAACGTCTCCCCCTGGCTCGCACTCGAAGAAAAAGGCGTCACCATCCGCTGGGCCGAGATTCACGAAGAAAGTTGCACCCTCGATCTCGCCGACCTGGCCAGCAAAATCAACGACCGCACCAAACTGGTCGCGGTTGGCTACGCGTCCAACGCCGTCGGCACCATCAATCCGGTGAAGGCCATCATCCGCCTTGCCCACGCCGCCGGCGCGCTCGCTTACATCGACGCTGTGCACTACGCGCCGCACGGTCTCATCGACGTGGCCGCTCTCGATTGCGATTTCCTAGTCTGCTCCACTTACAAATTCTTCGGCCCGCACATGGGAGTTCTCTTCGGCAAGTGCGAGCACCTGCAGAGCCTGCGTCCTTACAAAGTTCGTCCGCTCATCGATACTATCCCCAACCGCTGGGAGTGGGGTACGCTCAATCACGAATGCATTGCCGGCATCACCGCCTGCGTCGATTACCTAGCCGACCTGGGCCGCCACCATGAAGGAACCATCACGAACCATGTGGGGACGGACGCCTTCGTCCGTCCGTCGAGCGAAGCGAGACCCTCGGGGAGATCGGACCGCCGCGCCGCGCTGGCCTCCGCCTACGAGGCCATCCACCACTACGAGCATGGACTAATGCAACGCCTGATCTCCGGACTGAACGAAATTCGTGGACTCAAGATCTACGGCATCACCGACCCCGCGCGATTCCAGGAGCGCTGTCCCACGCTCGCAGTTCGGGTCATGAATCAGACTCCGGAGCAGACTCCGCTCGCCCTCGCCACAAAATTAGGCGAGCAAGGATTCTTTACCTGGGATGGAAACTACTATGCCCTCAACCTTACCGAGCGCCTCGACGTGGAAAGCTCCGGAGGCTTCTTGCGTATCGGTCTTGTCCACTACAATACCGTAGAAGAAGTGGATCGCCTGCTGGCGGCGCTGCGCGGGATCATCGCGTAGCGGCCCGGCGGCAGTTCACCAGAAACATGCCCACCAGAAACACGTCAGCCCGGGACGCAGTCCCAGGCTGGTAGGGAGCCGACAAAAAACATTAAGGATTAAACAACCACGCGTTGCGCCTTACGGCCAACGCTTGGCGCTGTCGTCCCATCCGGCGGCGCGTACGGGTTGTGCCGCAGGCACCGTGACTTGGGGTGCCGGGATGCGAATCGGCTGCTGCGGTCCATTCACGGCGGTGGCCAACGTCGGCTTCATCATGTCGGAGTTCATTTCTTTTTCTTCCGACAGCAGGGGAGCCACCAGCCGCAGAGCTTCCACTTCTTTCTCCAGCCGGGTCAGTTCCATCTCTTTCTGCCGCAAGACTTCGTAGACATTCTTCATATTTGGGGCACCTGAGAGTGCGATCATCCTTGCGAAATTTTACAGAATCGCGTTTCTTCTCGAACTTTAACACGGTTGTGATGCTTGTCAAGGTCTTACCAAGGCAGATTGATAGCAAATTGGACACACTTTGCACAGCGCAAGAATGTGCAGCGAAATTTTCCAGCATCAACCTGAAACCCTTGTCAGAAGCGGCATTTGCGAGATATGCACAACCCAAAGCTGCCCTGCGAAAGCCGAAAATAACCACACGATTCCCAAAACAAACCGGCGAAAACCCAGCGTCGCCGTGTTGCCGCGCAAAACTGCATGAGCCACTGCACCAAATCCGGTCACCGCCTTGTGGACGGGCTGCACTCGATTGAAAATACGCATTTTGCAGGCGCGGTTTTTTGATTGACGAAATTAATAGAAGGAGTAAAACAGACTCGTTCTTTGACAGCTACTTAAGTTTTTCCGGTTGGTGCGGCGTCCGGGGCTCGAGCCGAGTCACTCTCCCATCGCAAGATGAGGCAGGGAAGGCAAGCGAGGGTCTATAGCAAAGCGCTGGTCGAGGAGAACGGGAAGCCCAGTCGAAGGCAAGACAGAGTTCCGAGGCGTTGAGTAGGTTTATCCGGTTGGCGGTAAGCCCGGAGCCCAAGCGAAGATCGCGTGCAGCAGCCCGCAAGGGACGCAGCCACAGCAGGTCAAGCGAGGGTCTAACGCGAGCTACTGGCCGAGACGAATGGACTCAACACCACCTCGGAACTCTTAATTTTTGCTATAGACAATTTAGGGTTGCCATTCTGAGCGCAGCGAAGAACCCCTTACCTACCAGCGCTACCACGAACGATTTTCAAGGCACTCCCGGGGGCGACCCGTCAGTACCGATAGATTGACCGCCCGTTAGACCCTAAACGCTGATAAAGGACAGCGTATGCCCCTGCTCTGACAGATCTTTGTATATTTTTGCGAGACCACATTTTGCGAAGAAAGGCAGATCCGACGCAGCCGTCCCGAGGGACACCATGCAGAGATCCCAATCCCCTTGTCGCGGTCGCGTGCGAAGCCAAGTCACATCTGCCGTTGGGTGATACTTTCCGAAAAGTTTGGACACTTCTTCCCGATATCCACTATCTGTGCTGAAGAAAAGTTGCGCCGTCCGGCGAACCTGTTCAATCAGGTGACTCATCCCCGTAGATTTTGAGGGAATTTTCGCGAAGAACATTGTCTTGCTTTGGAGGTGTAGGACATCGCAGAACTCAAATTGCGATTGGCCGCCTCCATAACGCAAAATCTTCTTGTCGCAATTGAGAAAATTGCCATCAAGCGCACACGTTGAGTTGTATTCTGTCTCGCTGTCGCTTTGGTTCCAGGCGGGCAGAGTGAGCTTGGGATTTCCGATCTTGGCAATCGTGGCGTTGGTACGGTCGATGAAATCAGACACAACCTCGTACCACACCCCGGACGAGAGGATAAACACTTGGTTTCCATCGGAAACTTCATATCCAAAACAGTCAAAGGCGCTGCATTTCCGGGATTCTGTCGCGTCTTCATCCAATAGGTGTATCCAATACCTCTTCGCCTCGCTGACTGAAGGGGTCAAATGCTTGCGTGCCATTGCGTTGTTCCAGCCATCGATTGTGAGGTAAGGGGTGCTCGCTGCATTCTTCGATAGAGTCCCATACACGTAGGAATCTGCCAACATCGATTCCCCCCGTCTCTGGGACGGTGTAAACATTATGATCTTGCGCATGGCCTTTTCATCGTGCAGGTCTGCATCGAGTTGATCCTCCAGCAAGGCTATGATCGTTTCATCCCTAACCCGATGTACCTTATCGATGTCTGGCCAGTCCTTCTTATAGTCGTCTCTTCCGAAATCGGCCAAGGCCGTTATGAGCGTGGTCTGCAGTTCATTGATAGGCAGTTTTAGCCGCAGGCTGGTGCTTCCGCGGACTGTGCCACCCAGCGACGGACGTGACTTCGGTACACCCTCAACAACCGCCACTAGGTCCCGATCAAAATCAACCCCGAACTCCTCCACCGAAGCGGCACGAGGAGCCCGCTCGCTAGCCAGATGCCACTTCGCAAACACCTGTTCGGACTTGATTTCAACGACTTCATTCTTGGGAATGACGTTAAGCGCGACCCGTAGTCCAAAATCCGTCTCAAGCCATTGATCCTCAAGTTTTTGCCAAGCATGACCAAAACTGATCACAAAGGTCCGCCCCTCTCGCTCCACGACAAGGAGGCCGCCAGGAGACTGGGCCCGCATGTTACTCACGATTGGAGTTGTCAGAAGCGACTCTACTGCAGGCACCCAGTCCGGGATTCCACCAGCCGAGGGAAACGGGACAAAAATACCGGTCAGCGGCTCAGTAAGCGGTATCCCTCTTGGATTCGGGTCTATCACCACTTTCTTGAAGGATGCGACCTGATCCTGCTTCAGAAGAAAAATGGTAAGGCCGGTCTTGGCATCATCCATTGCTGCAATCTACCTCTACTAAGTAGAGGTATCGCACATTTAGTAGCTAAGATATTGTTCCCAAAGTCACATGTTCCCGTTACATCGTTCCCATGCCGACAAACCTGCACCGACTACGGCTTCTAGAGCTTCACATCCGCAAAATCTCCTGAGCCCCGTCGGCTTCGTGCTTCAAGCACAATCAGCTTCTCTGGTTCCGGTCGAATGAACAACGTGTTGAAGATCACAGCCAGCCCACCGTCATTTTCCCGGTTGACTTTTTACTTCAGCGTTTCCCCTCGGCTTTTTCCTTTTGCCATCTTTATCCGCGCCTCCAAGAACGTAGCCCGCAACACCACTCAACACTCCTATAGCTCCTTTGTCCAATCGGTCATACAATGCGAGGACTACTGTTGCCATCAAAATGACCGCCACAATTGAAATTCGAGCAGATTGTAGAAAAAAAGCATTGAATGACTCAGGAGCATTAGGCGCGGAGCCTTGCTCGTAAGCTGCTTTTCCTATTGCCTTGAGCGCAATTGTCCCGCCAATGCCGATTCCAATCAGAGTTAAAGCGACAATTGCCACAATCCACACAGTTTGAGTTGACGGTGGTCCGATGGGATGAGTTCCGGTCTCCGTCTGTGAACTCTGACTGTGGGCCAAGGTACACGATGTCAGTAGTGTGAAAACTAAAATCTCGATCTTTCGCATAGGGATTCCGGTTCTTCGATTGGCATAGACAGAAACTCACGAATTGTACGCGCACCTAGACCGGGATGAAAGATCGAAGAGGAGAGGTGGTGTCCTAACACTTAGCACCTGCCAGAGGAGGTTCGTTGGATTATGGGGGCTGGCCCAGCGTGCTCTAACACCGCACAGGATGCTGCCGCGAACTTTCCCTGCATGTTCATCGGTCACAGCCAGATCGTCGCGTTCCTGTTACATCGTTTCCATGCCCATCAGCACCAAGACCCACCCGTGAACCGCCACGGGTGGGGCATCCCGTTCACCCTAGCTCGGACGAAAGTGCGTCGGCAGGCCCAGCCTCCGGTTTAAGATATTGCAATGCCCATCACGGCCGCCCAGGCGCGAGAAGCACGGCGAGACATTGCATCGATTGCCCTGCGCACGCCTCTCATTCAATGCAACGCGCAATGCAACGCGGACGCGCCTGCAAACCTGTATCTGAAATTAGAAAATTTGCAACCGATCGGTTCGTTCAAAATCCGCGGAGCCGCTAACGTCATGGCGCGGACCCCGCGTGAGCGGCTCGCTGGCGGAGTTTTGACCGCGTCCGCGGGCAACATGGCGCAGGGCGTGGCCTTCTGCGCCCAGCGAATGGGAGTGAGTGCAACGATTGTCGCCCCGGACACTGCTCCCGCCACCAAGATTCGCGCCGTCGAGCGTATGGGCGGACGTGTCATCAGAGTTCCTTTCACCGAGTGGTGGCGAACTTTCGAGACTCGCTCCTATCCGGGTGTGGACGCTACTTTCATCCATGCCTTCGATGATCCGGATGTCATGGCGGGGAACGGCACAATCGCGCTCGAACTGTTGGAAGACCTGCCCGATCTAGACGCCGTCGTAATTCCCTGGGGCGGTGGAGGCCTATCATGCGGCATCGCCGCAGTACTGCGAGAGCTTGCTCCCAGGGTGCGCATCTTCGCCGCCGAGATTGAAACTGGAGCACCGCTGGCTGCATCGCTTGCCGCCGGTGAGCCGCGAACCGTGGAATATCAGCCATCGTTCGTCGACGGTATCGGTAGCAAGACGGTATTCCCCGGTATGTTAGAGCTCGCGCGCAAGCTGCTGGATGGATCGTTGGTGGTCACGCTGACGGAGGCGGCGCAGGCTATGAGAGTTGTTGCAGAGCGGAACCGGATAATCATCGAAGGTGCTGCGGCCTGTGCCGTTGCAGCTGCTTTGTCGGGCCGCGCCGGCTCCGGCAAGATCGTAGCCATTGTGTCCGGCGGCAATATCGACCTAGACAAGTTCGCTCAACTTGTCAGCTAGGGGGCTGGTCCACCGTACTCTAACACCACACCGGATGCCCATCTTTGGGAATCATGGGGCCAGCCCCCTGCCGTCCCAAATTCCGTGATGCCGCTTGCATTAAGAAGCTGACATGGAGGACAGAATGTCTATCACAGTGAACACTGCCGCACGTGACGCAATGCGCGAAGTCCTGTTACTGATATGCTGTGTGCTGTTGGTTAGCAGCGCCTATGGCCAAATCGATCAGGCTCCTCCTGGCAGGCGGATCCCAGAAGTTGATAAAGCGAGCGTCGCCAAAGCCGTCGCAAGGGTGAGATCAGGTGATTTCCTGGGTATCGACCTAGATCTCATTCGGAGAGCGGGGGCGGTCGAGGCGATTCCGGCTCTGGAAGCGCAATTCGCCCGGACCCAAGAACTTCAGGACAAAGCAAACATCGCGAGTACGCTGGTCAGGCTAGGGGATAAGGACACCAGCTACTGGGATTTTCTGGTCAAACTAGCGACCCCGGTGCTGGAGAGCGATGCTCCCGATTTTCTGAGCTACGACGCGCAGGGGAAGTCCCTCCCGGGACCCTCGCCTGAGTTTATCGTCTGGGCCAAGGCCCACAATGTACCTCCCAACGGTCCCGCAGGTAATGCGGGGGAAAACGCAGTGTATTGGTCTCCGGGCAAAGTGGCCGTGCTGGGCTCGAACCGGGGATGCGAGAGCGATCCCGCTGCTTCGACAAGCCCTGTCGTCACCGAATCACATGGTTGAGATCGTGGCGGCGCAGGCATTGGCAGAGATGCAAGACAAAGAGTCGATACCGACCATCATTGAGGCATGTAAACGAGCCCCAGCAGAGGTGGCTGAATTGATCGCTGATTCCTTGGTGTATTTTGATGATCCTAGCGCCCAAAATGCGGTCGATAGGTACGTGCCAAAAGATCGCGCTAAGGTACTTCGTGACGCGAAGGCGCAAGGTAAAAGCACGCCTTGGACTCGCTGAGGGCTTGACGAGATATGGAACCCAACTTTTCCGGTTGAACGTGTTGAAAGATCACAGCCAGCCCAGCCGTACTCCAACACGCCACGGGTGGGGCATCCAGTTCACGCTAGCTCGGACGAAAGTGCGTCGGCGGGGCCAGCCCCCAGGTGGGAGTCCAATGAGCAGTTTGCGGCTTTAATTTGTGTGGATATCTGAACACAGTATTGCTGTGTTCGGACGGGGGGCGATTTTCATGTCTGATGATAGCTGTCGAAATCAGGCGTTGGCGATTTTCGCCAACGGTGGCCTTCCCTAAAGCATTGCGCCCATTCCGCCGATGGTGAGGTTGGAGGTCGCTATCGTGTTCTCGCGCACCACTCCAACTGTCAATGACACAACCAACAGAAGAGAACGAGCGATGCCCAGCCCGAAGATTCTGCTGGTTGACGATGATCCTGTCCTCGTTCGCGGACTGGGACTGCGCCTCCGAGGCAACAACTACGAGGTCGTCGCCGCTGGCGATGCCTACGCCGCGATTACCTCCACCCAGAAAGAGCGCCCAGATCTGATTATTTTGGATCTTGGCCTGCCTGCCGGAGATGGATTCCTCGTCCTTGAGCGATTGCACAAGTTGGGCTATCTCCACACTGTGCCCGTCATCGTGCTAAGCGCACGCGACCCTGCTACCTTCGAAGAGCGTGCTCTAAAAGCGGGCGCGACCGCGTTTTTCCAGAAGCCCGCCGACAATAGCGAACTACTGAACGCAATTCGGACCAGTCTTAACGCCGCGGAAGCTTAGCAAGCAGGGGACTAGCGCAGCCGTACCCTAACACGAAACGGGATGCCCCATCCGTGAAGCCGCCACGGGTGGACTTACTGCCAACCTTCGGGCTGAATTGTGCTATCCAACCTCCACTTACTCCGCTCACTAATTTGCAGGGAGCATGACTTATGCGACTTAGAAACCGTATTGCCCCCCTATTGGCGGCGCTCACTTGCGCCGTTTGTGCACTGGTTTCCAGTGCAGCAGCTCAAATTACCGTTACTTCGCCGACCAACAACTCCACCCTGACCTCTCTTCCCGCGCAAATGACGGCCAGCGTTTCTCAATGCAATGGCTCGTCGAACATCACTTTATTTGGCTATTCCATCGATAGTAGTCCTTTCATAACTCGAAGCCCCAACAACGGTCTCAGCACCGAGATCAGCAATACGGAATACCGTTTAAGCGCAACTACATCCGGCACGCACCACACAATACGGTTCAAGGCATGGTCCAGCGCAGGGGAGTGTCCTGAAAGTGACATCACGGTCACCGTGAGCGGATTCACCACCAGCGAGGCCGACAATGTGGACGATGTTTCCAACGCGTCGAGCTGGAGTCCAAATCCGTGTCCCGACACGCAGAAGAGCACGTCCGGGCTGGTGGGCTGGTTCTGGGTATACGACACTGGAACGAAGCCATGTACCTGCCCGGTCGATACTAGTAAATATGCGGCATGCAAAGGTACCGGCAGCACCACCTACACGGAGACAGGCACAACGATCGATGACGATGCCAGGCTCTTCTACACCGACTGGATCGGAGAGGGGAGCGGATATGAACCGGGCGAGCGATACTCCGAGACTTACGGAAGCACGAGCACGGCGACCCATTTTGTATACGACGCCTACATTTATTTCACCGATCCGCAAAACGTGCAGAACCTTGAAATGGACGTCAACCAGACTGATAGTAACGGCGACCTCTACATTTACGGAGTGCAGTGCGCTCTGAACCAGTGGGAGTACACGACCGACAGTGGCGGAGCCAAGTGGAATTCCACGGGAATGGATTGCAGCAAACTATTTGATTCGAGCGGTTCCGCCAACATATGGCATCACGTGCAGATCGCCTCTCACCGCGTGGGCACCGGGTCGACCGGCAAGGTCTATTACGACTCGGCAACGCTCGATGGAAAGACGGAAACTCTCAATCTCAGCGGAGTCGATTCTTATTTTGTCGAGTCATGGAGCCCGAACATTCTGATGCTTAACTTCCAGGTGGATGGCATTTATAACAGCGGAGCGGAAGCTACCGCAACCATCTACGTGGATGGGATGACGATGATGTGGTATTGACGAACGGGACGGCTGGCCGAGCCTAAACTCTTGGGGATGCACCTCAAGATTGATGTTGTGATTCGAATTCCCAGCCTCGGCCGCCCGGCCAGCCCTCCTGCCGCTGCATGGAACGCAGAGACGAGGACGAGGCCAGCGCCGGTGTGCAAAGGATGTTCTAGGACGATGTTTAAAGGATGTCTTGGGACTCGACAATCGCCACGGGTGGGGCATCCAGCATGCCGATCTAAGCGTAGAGATCACTAGGCATATAGATTAATGAGCCACCCGCTCCAGCTAGCGGGATCGGCCGCATACGAAAGATAATAGGCGATCGCCGTGCGCCCCACAGAATTGCTCCAGGCCCACCCGGAGACATACTCCCCGCCCGAGCGGCCCATCTCATCGCTCTGGAAGTCGTCGACGAACGTTCCGTAGATGCGGTTTGCCCCACCCCGGCGCGTCGAAGACGACCTAGTGAAAGCGTCGGCGGAGGGAACGAGACCAATCTGGCCGGCCCGCGTGGTGATCGCTCTCTGAGTAGTGGCGACCGCCGCTCTCTGAGTAAGAGGCACCAGGCTGGTCGACACATCAGGCGCCTGCGGCGGGTCAACCGGAGTCACCGCCGCCGGGAGCAGTTTAATCGACATGGGAAATCAGTTTGCCAACTGTCAATCTATCGGCAGTTCCGCCCGATCTAAGAACACGCCGGTACTTTAGCGCCGCGCCGTGAGGACTCATCCCCGCAAACTCTGCCCTCCCGACCGAAGCGCATCAACCAAGCTGAGGGGATACGATAGCCGCCATGACCAAGCCGTAGCGCGTATTCTCGTCGCAAGCGTTTCATTGGGTGAAATCCACCACTCCTGGCCGAAATCAACCGGTGTAAGTCGATCAAAAGAACGGAACTTTCCCCATTTTAAGTGTTCAATCTAGTAACAGGAATTCTGGGGGGATTTTATGAAAACCAAATTATCTAAAACGTTTCTTACCGCGGTATTGACGAGCGCAATGGCGCTCGGGACTGGCACCTCGTTGTGGGCGCAGGACCCGTCGATGGACAAACCATCAGCGGGCATAAGCGCACAGGTGGATCAGGCACCGCCGCCAGAGCAGACCGCGCCGCAATACAATGCGCCGGACCAGAGCGCGCCTCAGGATGTCGCGCCTCCACCACCGCAAGATCAAGGTACCTACCAAGACCGTGCATATCAAGACCAGACGCAAGCGACTCCGCCTCCAACGGGTCCGGATCAACGGCAGTACGCTACGTTGCTTCCGGAGCAGTTGCATAAGCTGGTAGCTCCGATTGCGTTGTATCCAGATTCGCTCGTGGCGCAAATACTGGCCGCGTCAGAGTATCCGACGGAGATTGTAATGGCGAACCGGATGGTGCGCGCGAACCCGGATTTGAAGGGACGCGATCTGGCCCAGGAAGCGGACGGGCAGGATTGGGACCCGAGCGTGAAGGCTCTCGTGGAGTTTCCGACAGTGCTGGCGAACCTCGACAGAGATTTGTCGTGGACCTCTGAATTGGGCGAAGCCTATCGGAACCAGCCAGATGACGTGATGCAGGCGGTCCAATACATGCGCCACAAGGCTTACAACGCGGGCAATCTGCGGAGTACGCCGCAAGAACGCGTCTACGAGCAGGGGCCGGATGTAGACATTCAGCCGGCTGACCCGAATGTGGTCTATGTGCCCACTTACAATCCGGCGTATGTGTACGGATATCCGGTAGGCCTGTGGCCTGGGTTTTATCCGTGGTGGGGAGTTGGATTTGGCGGCCCATACATTTCGTTCGGCTTGGGCTTCCCGGTGTGGCCGTTCTTCGGCTTCGGCTGGGGATGGCATGGATGGGGCATCGGTTGGGGATTCCACGGTGGAGTATTCTTCGGCGGCCGTGCTTATGCCTTCCGTGGTGGTGCGTTCTATAACCACGCAGCGTTTGTGCATGGAAATTATCGAGGATTCGCTTCCCGTGGCGCATTCGGAGCGCGCGGGTTTGGCTCAGCCGCAGGTCGCGGATATGCGGGCGCTCGAGGCTACGCAGGGGCGTCGCGCGGCTTCGCGGGTAATCGCGGAGCAGCCGTTAACCGGGGCGCTGTTGGTAACCGAGGCTACGCAGGCAACCGGGGATTCTCCGGCGCCAGCCGCGGCGGTGAGTCGCGTGGCGGTTCGTACAGTGGCGGACACTCTAGCGGCGGACACAGCAGTAGTGCGGGTCACAGTGGCGGCGGACACGGCGGCAGGCGCTAACTGTTCCCTATAGTCGTCACCGTTTCCTGCCCAAATTCGAAGGGCCCCGCTCTCACGAGCGGGGCTTTTGTTGTTCGGACAGTCTGGGTGGTGGCCACTTTATACGTTTCTTGTCATTACTAGCCCGTTTGCAGCCGGGGACCGGCCCAGCCGCACCCTGGCACGAAACGGGATGCCCAACACCCGTGGCAGTTTCACGGAACCTGTCCTGAGCGGAGCCGAAGGGTGGGCTGCCGCGAACTCCTCCCTGTGATCGGTCACTGCTAAATCGTCGCTTTCCCGTTACATCGTTCCAAGGCCGGCCAACCTCTGCCTCTGCCTCTGCCGCGACGCCGGATACTCCAACTTCATCACTCACAAGCTCTCAGTCCCAGCCCATCTAAAGAACACGCCGGTACTTTAGCGACGGCGACGTGAAGGTTCATCCCCACATAACACCTTCTTCCAGACCAAAGCGCGGCGAAGCTAGCGAAGTGGAGTCCTGCCCTGAGCGAAGCCGAAGGGACCTGCTTGTGCGAGTTGCGCCGCGGAGAAAGACCGTGTGGGGCGGGCACTCCTGTCCGCCGCCGTTGATCTTGATTTCGACGGAGTTTTGTAGTTGCGACTTATCTCGATGGTAAAGTTGCCCATGGTCGGCGGCACAAATCCTGAAAGCTTTGGGGAGATCGTGGAGTGGGCATATAGCACCCTGCCGCAGGAGGTTCGGGACCTCCCAGATTTCCCCGGCATTCAGGTGCTTGACGAGCCACCTGCGGACGTACTGAAGGACATTTCGAAAAGAAAGAAGTGGCACCCTGGGACTGAGCTATTGGGGCTGTACAGCGGCACATTGCGTACGAAACAGTCCTACACCCAGGTGAAATTCGCCCCAGACTTGATTTTTGTCTTCCGTGGCCCCATTCTGCGCTGTTCAAAAGGAGACTTGCGGGCTGAAGTCAGACGGGTGGTCTGGCATGAAGTCGCACACTGGCTCGGCTACGAAACCGAGGAGCAAGTAAAAGCCTTGGGTTTATGACGAGAGCTCGTCGAGCCAGATCAATGAGCGTTATGGTGGGAAGCGTTTTATTACCTATCGGCGATGCGCGCAAGACTCTGGAGGCGTTCGCGCAGTTACTAAAGGGATCAACTCCGGCTAATGTAGAGAAGTGGGACAAAAATCTGCTGCCGTAAAGGAAAAGTCGAGACCAGACCTGAGGCCCGAAACCTGAGACCGGCGACCTGAAACCGCGAATTGCTAACTGCTAATTGCGACCTGCTGCGTCTCAATCCACGTGCTCGCCCTCCGCCATAAAGCTCTGCTCCGCCGGAGGCAGCCGATCCCCCGGCCTTGCCCAGAACACATACAACGTTGGCCACAGGATCACGCTCACCAGCAATTCCACGATCAACCCGCCCACAATCACAATCGCGAACGGTCGCTGCGAGTCCGATCCAATATCGTGCGACATCGCCGCCGGCAATAGCCCAAGCGTCGCCACGATCATCGTCATCATAATGGGACGCAGCCTGAGGGCCGCGCCTTCCTTCGCCGCTTCGCGCACCGGCAGACCGCGTGTGCGCAACTGGTTGATGTACTCCACCATGATGACGCCAATCTCCACCGACACTCCGATCAGCGCCAGAAATCCCAATCCCGACGAGACGCTGAAATGCGTCCCCGTCAGCAGCAGGCTGAGAAACCCACCCAGCGGCGAGAGTGCCACGACCGCGAGAATCAGAAAAACCCACTTCCACGAGCCGAACGCCGAATAAAGAATAAACGACATCAGCAGCAGCGTGATCGGCACAATAAACGCCAGCCGTCGGTTGGCGCGCTGCTGGCTCTCGTATTCGCCCGTCCAGTCGAGGTGATAACCCTCGGGGAATTGCACCTTCTGCCTCACTTCTTCAATCGCCTGCCGCACCGTGCTGCCCAGGTCGCGCCCGCGCACGCTGTATTTGATCGCGATATAACGTGAGTTGCCCTCGCGGTAAATCGTCGACGCGCCATCATCCAACGTGATGCGGCTCACCTGGCTCAGCGCCACCCGTTCGCCCGAAGGCGCCAGAATTCGGATGTTGCCGATATCCTCGACCGTCCTGCGGAACTGCGGCTGGTAGCGTACCGTCAAGTCGTAGCGCTGCTCTTTGATTAGAATCTGGCTGACCGCCTTGCCGCCGACCGCGCCTTCCACCGCATCTTGAATGTCGCTCACGTTGATGCCGAAGCGATCCGCCGCGGCGCGGTCCACCACCAGATTTACATTCGGCTGCCCGCGCACCTGGAACGTGCCCAGGTCCGCCACGCCCGGAATCTGGCCCATCACGGCCTGCATCTCTTCAGCCTTTTTCTCCAGCATCTTCAGATCGGAGCCGAAAAGCTTCACGGCCAACTCGCCCTTTACGCCGCTGACAGCCTCTTCCACGTTGTCGGAAATCGGTTGCGAAAAATTCCAGTCCACGCCGGGAAACTGATTGAGCGATTCGTCCATCGCCGCAATCAGCTTATCTTTTGTGGGATATTCTTTTCGCCATTCTTCCCGTGGACGCAGGTCAACAAAAAACTCTGTATTGTAAAAGCCGCTGGCATCACTGCCATCGTCGGGACGCCCCACCTGGCTGACCACCTGCGTCACCTCCGGAAATCCGGCTAGCACCAGCCGTGCCTTGTTCGCCAAATCGATTCCCGCTGTAGGGCCAGTGCTAGGAGCCAAAGTTCCGCGGACCCAGACCGCGCCTTCATCTAGATGCGGCAGAAACTCCGACCCGATGATTCCGCTGAAAACCAGACCCAGCATCGCCGCCAGGGCCAGCAAGCCCAGTCCCAAAGTCAGCTTGATGTGATCGAAACACCAGTCCAGCGCTCGTCCGTAGTTGCGGTTCAACCACTCGAGGACCGGATTCCGCCACTCCTTGATCTCGCTGCTGAACAGGAAACTGCACAACACCGGTGCGATGAATAGCGCGAACACCAGCGCGCCCAGCAGTGCGAACGCCACAGTCCAGGCCATCGGACTAAACAACCGTCCCTCAACGCGCTGTAAAGTAAAAATCGGCAAATACGAAACGATGATGATGATGCGTGCGAAAAAGACCGGTTTCTGCACTTCATGCGCCGCGACAGCAATGACTTCCATGAACGACTTTTTCTGGTTTCCGAACGAAGTGTGGCGCAGAATGTTTTCCACCATCACCACCGATCCATCCACCACCATGCCGAAGTCGAGTGCGCCCAGCGACAGCAAGTTCGCCGGAATCTGCCGCAGATCAAGCAGGATCGCCGCGAACAGTAACGAGAAGGGAATCGTCACGGCAACGATCAGCGCACTGCGCACATTCCCCAGAAACAAAAACAGAATCAGCGTCACCAGCAAAACGCCATCGGTCAAATTTCGCAGTACGGTGTGCGTGGTGTGCTTCATCAATTCGCTGCGGTCAAGATGCGGAACGAATCGCACTCCCGCGGGCAGCAATCCATGCTGCCCATTTGTTCCATTCAATTCGTCGATCTTCTTGTGCAACGCGGCCAGCGTGGTTTCAGCCACCGCTCCCTTGCGCAGCAGCACAATGCCTTCCACCACGTCACCGGAATCAATGATGGTCCCATCTTCTTTCCGGATGGTCTTGCCCAGTTGCCCCAGCCGCACTTTCGGCGCCTGCACCACCTGCCCCAAATCGCGCACCCGCACCGGAGTTCCGCCTTGCACCTTCACCACGGTCGCGGCAATGTCGTCAGTGGTTTCCATCAATCCCACGGCGCGCACATTCAGCGCCTGCTCGCCGCGTTCGATAAATCCGCCGCCCGCATTGATATTGTTGGCCGCGAGCGCTGTCTCTACCTGCGCTAGCGTCAACCCGTACGACACCAGTTTTCCCGGGTCGACCTGCACTTGATACTCGCGCGTCGGCCCGCCGAACGGATTCACGTCCACAATGTTCGGCACCGACTTCAACTGGTTCACCACAAACCAGTCATTCAGCGTCTTCAACTCCATTACGTCGTACTTCGGATTCGTGCTGGTCAGCGTGTAGAACATGATCTGCCCGGTCGGACTGTAATCCGGCCCAATCCCGGGATTCACGCCCGGCGGCAGCGTCACCAACTGCAGTCGATCGAGAACTTCCTGCCGCGCATTAAACGTAGTGATGTCATCGTCGTAGATGATGGTGATCATCGACAGCCCCGACAACGATACCGACCGCAGATGTGTCAGATGCGCCACACCATTCAACTCAACTTCCAGCGGCACCGTGATCTGCTGTTCAACTTCCTCGGCCGCGTGCCCCGGCCACTGCGTAATGATCTGCGCGTAAGTGTCGGCCACGTCGGGATAAGCTTCGATCGGCAGATTGTGAAACGAGATGATGCCCCAAACGAACAGCACCAGCGCTCCACCCAGAACCATCAGGCGGTTGCGAAGCGCGAAATCGATCATGACGCGAATCATCTATGTTTTCTCTTACTTTTTCTCTGCCACTTCGGTCGAAAACTCCAGTGCGTTGGCCATCACTTCCTCGCCCGGCTTCACGCCTTCGCGAATTTCTTGCATCCCATCCGGAGCCAATCCGTCCGCCTGCACGACGACGCGCCGAAAATTCTTGTCGCCTTCCTTCCGGAAGACCCAATCTTTATCGTGCAAACGCATGATCGCGGTTGCCGGAACCACAACCCGCTCCGTCTTCTTCCGCGACCGGAACTTCGCCACCGCAAACATTCCCGGCCGCAGCGCTCCGTCGCCGTTGGGCAGCACGATGCGCACTTTCGCCGACCGCGTATTCGGGTCGAGCACGCGGGAAATGTCCACCACTGTGCCGCGAAACGCGCGCTCCCCAAAAGCGCTGAGCCGGATTTCCGCCGAGTCGCCCAGATGCACCTCGCCCAGGTCGTTCTCGAATACATCGCACACCACCCACACCTCGTTCAGGTCGGCGATGGTGAACAGATTCGGCGTATTGTCCAGGCTCTTCACGCCTTCAAATCCTGAAACATTCTGCTCCACAATTGTTCCCGTCACCGGCGCGCGCAAATCGATCAGCGGACTGGGATGCGCCGGGTCTGCGCCCAGAACTCGCACATGCTGCTCCGCCGTCGACACATCCACCTTGGCCTTGTCTTCCAAATCCTGCGCCGCCTCTAGATCCTTCGCCGCGATCGCTCCCTTGTCATAAAGCAACTGCGCACGCTCCAGCGCCTTACGCGAAAGCACTTCGTCCGCCACGGCTTTCTGGTAATCCGCCATGGCCGCCGCCAGTTCGGGACTTGAAATCACCAGCAGCGTCTGCCCTTTCTTTACAGAATCGCCCAGCCTCACCTTGAGATCGACAACCCGCCCTCCGCCCAGCGACGTCACGTGGATCGTCCGGTTCACATCCGGAGTTACTGTCCCGTTCGCCGTCAGTTCGGTCGGCAGCTCCCGCGTTTCCGCCGTTGCCCGCTTAAACAGTTCGGGATGCTCCACGGAAAAAAGATCGGGATCCACGACCACCGGAGCCCTGCTGGCCGCCACCGGAGTTTCCTTCGAACACCCAATTCCGCACACCAGAGCCGCACAAAGCACCATCAGAACCAGCTGCGAAGCGGCGAAATAATGCAGCCCACGGCGTAAGCCGTGGGTCAGCGCCGCGACGAGGCCCGAGCCCCGAAGGGGCGAAAGACCCGTTACAACACGAGCTTCGCTGACTCTTCTTCTCACACGAAATATTCCGCTCATTGAATAACCTCGCGCCCCACTGCCTGGTTCAACTGCGCCGCCGCCGATAAGTACGAGCCCACAAGATTGACATAGCTAAGCTGCACGCTGCGGTATTCGCTTTCCGCATTTATAAAATCCAGCAACGACGCTCCACCATGCTGATACGAAAATAAAATCGTGTCCCGCACCCGCACCGCCTGCGCCAGATATTTCTGCTTGTAAGGCCGCAACAAAATCACATTGCTGTTCAACGTCGCGTACGCCGAATCCACGTCGCTGAACACCTGCGCCTGCGCTGCATCCCGCAATTTTTCCTGCCGCGCGATATCGATCTTCGTCTGCAGCTTGTTTCCCTGATTCCGGTCAAAAATCCGCAGCGGAATGCTCACATCCACGCCAAAATAAAAATCGATTGGCGGATTTCTGCCCACGTCGAAGCTCAGCGTCGGATCCGTCGATCCGTTAGCCACCGCCAGCTTGTAATCGGTCTGCGCCTTGTCCACGGCCTGTACCGCAGCCTTCAAGTCCGGACGCGCATCCATCGCCATTTGCCGATATGCATCCAGTGCGTCAATCTGATCGCTAAAATCGAACACGCCCACAATGTCGAACTGCTCCACCGGCGTGCGACCGTTCAGCAACGTCAGCATCTGGATCTTCGCCGTCCGCAAGTTCACTTCCGCCGTCTGCACGTCAGACTCGTACTGCACCCGCTGCAACTCCAGCCGGTCCAGATCGATCTGCGCGATGTCGCCCGCGTCGTAGCGGTCGCGGCTGATCTTCAGCACGTGGTCGTAGTAATCGAGATTTTCTTTCGAGACCTGCAACACCGCCTTGGCCTGCAGCGTCTGCACAAACGCGCTGCGAAGATTGAAAAGCAAACCGCGCTCGAGATCATCCTGCTGCGAAATTCCAATCGCTGTAGCCTTCTTCGCGCTCTCCGTGCGCAACTCCCGCTTGTGCGCGCGCTCGTGCAAATAGCTTACCGTTGCCGAGGGCAGCAAATAGGCAAAAGCTCCATGCGGCTGCCCCGTATTGAACGGAGCGATCTGATCCGAAAGCAGCGTCAGACTTGGATTCGGCCGCAGGTGCGCCGTGATCTCCTCGGCCTGCAGTTCGTTGATGTTCAACTTCCCCGCCAGCAGCGTGGGGTTGCCCAGTTCCAGCCGGTCCTTTACCTGCTCCCATGTCAGCGCCAGAGTCGTTGGCTGCTTTGCCTGCGCCCCAGCCGGAGAAGCAGTCTGCGTCGTCTGCCCAGCCACCCCCGCCACTGCACCCAGCAGAGCCAGCACCGCCCAACCTCGCGAGATTTTTCTCAGCATCATGAAATTCGCAAAATGTTTCTGAATCCCATCCTGTTTCTGAATCCCAACTTGTTTCCGAATCCGAACACGTTTCTGAATCCGAAAAAGATCGACAACACGACCCGCGCCAGCGAGCGCCGATTTTATTGAGTGCCCGTTATCCCGGTAAGTATCTGATAAAACGGATCTGCTAAAGATGTGCCGATCCCGCTGCGGATTTCTGAATGATCTCCATCAGCGATTTGGAACCATCGTCGTATCCAATGATGATTCACCCAGGATGGGTCGGAGAACTACCCGAGAGAGGAAATAGGAGGCGCGCGTCCGGCAGGGAGGACGCAACCCCTTGCCAGCGGCAACAAAGAAATATCCAAAACTTCAAGCGGTCGAACTTCCTGAACATCCAGCCACGTCGCACTCGCCACCAACGCTGGAGGCCCTTGCAGCCGGTTGACCCAACCCGAACTCTTTTCGCTTCCAGCCTGCCGCACCGTTCGCTTGCTCGATGCCGACTCTTCCATCTCGGCCCGCATCGCGTGCAGATCGTCGGTCGCCGAGATCACTGGAAACAACAGAACCAGCGTGCATCCCAGAGCCAGCACACACTGCAGCGAACTCGGCCCACGCTCCGCGCCCATGCTCCGGCGCCAGAGCCAGTAAGCCGGCAGCGCCAGCAAAATCCACACGAGATTGAGCAGCAACTCCATCACAAAAGGCAGAAAGAGAAAGTCCCAGCGAACGTCCTCTTTATCAAGCCCCTAAATACAAACTTGAATACAAGCGCGAACGCTAGTTTTTCAGAAATCCAAAACCAAAGTCAATATGACCACGGTACTGGCAGTGGTGCAGTTCGGCTACTTACCTTGCGTTGTCATCCTGAGCGTAGCCGTTCTTCAGGCGAAGCGAAGAGCCTGCTCTGAGCGAAGTCGAAGGGATCTCCGGCTCTACCGACCTCGCGCGTAAGCCAACTGAACCACCACGATGGCGCCGAAAAAGCTACGGTCCCACCATCACCTGCAACGGCCCCGGCGTCTGCATCGCCCTTTTGTAAATCGCATTCCGTTTGGCCACTTCACCTACCACGTTCACGTAAATCACATATCCCCCATGCGGCAACGTCTCGCCAAACGGCAGCAACATACCCTGCGTCCCCTTGGTCAGCGCAAAGTGCTGATAGCCAATCTCGGTAGCCCGGCCGTTCTCCGCCACCGCCTTCACGTCAAAGGTTAAATCGAGGTCGTCCACAGTTGTGTTCGAAATCTCCACGCTGCCCTCAATGCGGCTCCCTGTCACATGCGCGGGATCCTTCCACGCCAGCGTGATCGCCTCCACTACTTTAATGATGTATCCCCGCTGCACCGCCAGCTGCGGTTTGCCGCCATCTTTCACCACCACCGTAAACTGATACTCGCCCGCCCGCTGCGCCTCGCCATGCAAGTCTCCATTGTCATCGAGCGTGAGCCCCGGCGGCAGCGCGCCTTTTTCCACAGTCCAGTGCAGCACCGGCACATAATTGCCCCGCGCGTGAAAGAACACATGATACTGCCCATGCGGATAGGTATTCGGCAGTTCGTTCGGCTCGATGACCAGCTCATCTGCCGAGTTCTGCGCCGTCGCACTTTGTCCCGCTGTAGCCTGTCTCGCTTCAGCCTGTCCCGCTGTAGCGTGCGCCCCAGCCTGCCCGAACGCCACGCCCACGGCAACCGCGAACACCAACGCCCTGCAGGTTGTCATCCTGAGCGAAGCGAAGGACCTATGCAACTTGCCTGCGCCGCCACCAGCCGCATTCAATCTCATTAGAATTCTCAACCTAGGTCTAGACCCGGCACAATCATGCTAACTGGATTCCCTACATCAGAGCACAACTCCGCGACCGTAGTTTAGCTTCGTTTCGATTAAGATGCGAAAACTCCCACGCCCGCACCCGCATCGAACTAACTTTAATGTAAAGATATATATGCGCCGAAAAACTTGCGCTACTTATTTCCGTGGTTCGGGTTTAAAGCAAGGGAATTCACCTGTGCTAACCTCGACTCAAAGGTGACCCGTTTCTAGAATCAGTTTTCTCCCAGGGGGAAGTTATGTCAGTACGCAACGGATTCGTCCTGCTCCTCGCGCTCTCTGCGCTCACATTCCTAGTAGCCTGCGGCGGTAGCAGCAGCGGTATCGCTACTCCCACACCACCGCCCACCGGCGGTTTCACCAACGCCAATCTCAATGGCACTTACGTTTTCTCCGTCTCTGGCACTGATTCTAGCGGTGCCGCCTACGCGATGGTCGGCACTCTCATTGCCAATGGAAGCGGTGGTAACGGCAAAGGAGGCATCACAGGCGGCTCTTTCAACCTCACCGATACAACCGCAGGAACGGTTGCGGGCGCATCGATCAACAGCAATAGTTTCTACAGCATTTCGGTAGACGGACGAGGACAGGCCACGCTCGGCAACACCGTATCTGGGCTTGGCAATCTCACTCTTGATTTCGTCCTCCAGGACAGTACTCACGGGCTCGTCACCGAGTTCGACTCATTCGGCACGGGAAGCGGAACCATCGATCTGCAGGCCGCGGGTGTTACGCCCAACGGTTCCTACGCTTTCAGCCTCTCCGGAGCGTCGGGTACCGGTCCGTGGGCAACAGTCGGCAATTTCACTCTTACTGGAACTGCCATGGCTGGGCTTGCTGACTTAAACGAAGGTGGCTTAAGTATCCTTTCCGATCAAGCGCTCTCCGGTTCGCTGGTTCTGACATCGTCGAATGGGCCAGCCACAACCCTCACCATCTCGACATTTAGCGGGACGTTCGACGCATTCGCGATTGATGCCACACATCTGAAGCTTATCGAGACGGACGGTGCCACGACTTTATCCGGCGACGCCTTCTCACAAACAAGCACTGACTTTCCTGCTGGTAGCCTGAGTTTCACGCTGCAGGGTGAAACTTTATCTGGTCCCTTTGCGGGTGGCGGCATTATGACGACGACTGGCACAGCGATATCCGGCACCGAAGACTACAACCAGAATGGAACGGTTTCGTCTGCCTCTGCTCCGCCGCCGTTTACCGCCGCTTATACCGCTGGTGGTACCGGGCGATTCACACTGGGTGGCTTTTCCAGTTCTTTCGTTGGGGGCACATCCTACGCTGCCTATCCTTTTACGAACGGATCTGTTGACGGACTGCTCCTGTTGGAAATTGATGGGACGGGAATTACAACTGGTGCAGCCTACTCGCAGTCGGCGAGTGCAACGCTCGCGGCTTCGGAGGGGTATGGGCTAAACCTCTCAGGCATCAATCTCCCCGCTTCGACTAGCGCCGGGTTCACGGTCGAGGTTGACGATATCGCCGAGTTCACCGCCAACAGCACTGGAAACACCATCACCGGCGTAATCGATGAAAACTCAACGGCCAGCCTCCAGGGTACCGTTCCCGTAACCTTCAGCGCCCCGTTCGTCAACAACAGCTCCAGCCAAAGCACCTACACGACGCCCACAGGCGGTCGTGGCCAGATCGGTGCGTCCGTTGGGACCGGTTCGAACACGACCCTAAACGGCGGATTCCTTCTCACTTACTACACAGTGGACGGCACAACTTTTCCGTTCATCGAATCTGACAGTGGGCAAGTCTCCGCCGGAGTTTTCGTGCAGCAGAATCCGTCCGCCTCTGCCTCGGCAGCTAGACCTGCCATGTTCGTCGTGCAGCCACTATTCCGGCCGCACGCCAACGCCAAGAAACAGAAACAAACAAAATTCAACTAGCTAAACTCCAACCAACCAGGGCGCGGCTTCACGCCGCGCCCATTTTCATCCCCCACCTCTTTCCCATGACCTTCGTTACCTTTAACAACCACCCATTCCTGAAGCACAATCACTTAAGTTTTCGTCCCAACTACGGGAGAAGTGCGGGGAGAGATCAAGGTGCGCGAAAGACGCATGCAGCGTGCATTCCAATTCGCCGTCCTATTTGTCTTCGCCAGCGTATCGCTGGCGGCGGCGCGCGATATTGCACTGGTCTCGAATAAATCCACGAATCGCGGTGACGTAACCCTCGCCGAGTTGGTGAAGGTCTGCAAAGCCCAAACCAGCCGCTGGCCTGATGGCAAGCCCATCACGTTCGTGATGCGCTCACCCTCCGCGCCTGAAATGAAGATGGTTGTCGAAAAGGTCTACGGCATGTCCGAGAGTGAACTCAACAGTCTCATCGTTACCTCCAATCGCGGACGCCCGGCGCATCCCGCGATTCTGGTCGTCGACTCCGACGAAGAGCTGGTGAACAAAGTGGCCTCTACGCCCGGAGCCGTTGGCGTTGTCGATGTGTACTCTATCAACAGCAGCGTCGCCATCGTCAAAATCGCCGGCAAACTCCCGCTGGAACCCGGCTACCTGCTTCATGGAAACTAGAAATCAGTGGCTAGTGCTAGTGGTGGGCGGTCAATATTGTCATTCCGAGCGAAGCGAGGAATCTTGGTTTTTGTCGGCACAGGCAGAAACCAAGATCCCTCGTTTCACTCGGGATGACATTACTGAGCACTGATCACCGACCACTGACTTTGGCCAATGTCCGCTCCCACTAAAAAACTCGAACTGAATTCACCGGCGAAACCCGCCGAGCCCGCGCGTCCCAAGTCCTACCCGCGCCGGTATCCGCGCTTCCCCGTCGATGCCCGCATGCAGGTTCGCATGTTCAAGGACGGCGAATTCCGCAGTTGCTGGGGACGCTCCACCGAACTCGGCCAGGATGGCATTGGCGCCACTCTCACCGGCGACCTCGAACCCGGCGAAATCGTCTCCCTCCAGATTCCGCTGCCTCTGAACGGCTTCATCTTGAAGGTGCGTGCCATCGTCCGCTACCGCCAGGGCCTGCGTTACGGCTTCGAATTCCTCACCGTCAGCGACTACCAGCGCGACATGATCCGCCGCGTCTGCGAAATGCTAGCCAGCAAAAGCTAGACGATCGCGTGACCCGATTCGTCCGGTAAAGAGGGTGCCCCGTCCTTGTCCGTCCGTTCTTTGGGCGGGCAGAGCCTGCCCTGAGCTTGTCGAAGGGACGGGGATTTTGACTCTGTCCGATCACTCAATGACCCGATCGCTCAATCACTCAAACTTACTTCAGTAACTTTCGAGTCACTCCCGCGCATTCTACTATCGCTCCTGCTGGGTATTTCACACGGAGAATTTTTCAAAATGGGTGATCGGTTCACCCAATCGTCTCGGCCCCGGGAACTCGTGCGCGCTCGCAGCCTTCAGCAGGCGCTTCAGCGCGGAGCCCCACCCACGTTTATTCCGCCCAGCATTCCCAATCCCGTCGCGCAACCTCTGTTTCTTTCCTGGTGCGTGGAAACAGAGAGCGACGCTAAGCTCGAAGCGAATTCGGAAAAAACTCTCGACGTCCGCCGCCAATATCTCGAGCAACTCTTTGAACGATTGCCCGACGCCGTGATCGTGTTCGACGCGTCTTTCCGTACGCAGTGCGTGAACCGTGAGTTTCAGCGCATCTTCGGCTACTCCGCCGAGCAAGCTCTCAGCCAGCCCATCGACTCGCTCATCCTTCCTCCCGACCGTGCCGCCGAAGCCGATTGGATGTCGCAATGTCTGCTGCGCGGCGAGCAACTCACCCTCGAAACCCAGCGCCGCCGCCACGACGGATCGTTGCTCGACGTTTCCATTTCGACTGCGCCGCTAATTGTCGATGGCATGCCGGCCGCTTTCTACGCCATCTATCGCGACATCTCCGCGCGCAAAAGCGCCGAAGCTCTCAGCTCGGCTCTCTATCGCATCGCCGAAAAAGTCAGCGCCTCGCAAAATCTGCAACAGTTTTTCGCCGCGATCCACGGCATCGTCGATGAACTGATGTGCGCCCGCAATTTCTCCATCGCCATTCACGATCCCGAAACGCAACTGCTCACCTTTCCTTACTTCGTCGACGAGCAAGAGTCCGCTCCTACTCCGGCAAAGTTCGGCCGCGGCCTTGCCGATTACGTGCTGCGCACCGGTGAGTCAGTACTCGGTAATCCCGAACTCTTGCAAAAATTATTGAAGCAGCGCGAAGTCGAACTCACTGGCCCACGTCCAATCGATTGGCTGGGTGTGCCGCTCAAAGTAAATGACCACGTCTTCGGCGCGCTCATCGTAAAAAGCTATTCCGAAAACGTGCGCTTTCGCGAACGTGACAAAGATGTTCTCACTTTGATCGCGCAGCAGTTGGCTGCCGCCATCGATCACAAACACAACGAGCAGGCATTACGCCGCTCCGAGGTCCGCTACCGTTCTCTGGTGCAGACCGCGGTCTACGGCATTTACCGCTCAAGCCTCGAAGGCCGGTTTCTCGACGTAAACCCGGCGCTCATCGGAATGCTCGGCTATAACTCGGCACTCGAAATTCTCGCGCTCGAACCGCAAAAAGATGTTTTCTTCGACCCCGCCGACTACTCGCGCCTGGTTGACGAATTCCGCCGCAATGGACGCATGGATGGCTTCGAAGTCCGCTGGAAACGCAAAGACGGCTCGGCCATCAACGTCCGCATCAGCGGGCGCGCCGTAGCCAGCGGAGACGCACCCACCGACGTGCTCGAAGCCATCGCCGAGGACATCACCGAACGCCGCCTGCTCGAAGATCAATTCCGCCAGGCCCAGAAAATGGAAGCCGTTGGCCGCCTTGCCGGCGGCATTGCCCACGACTTCAACAATTTGCTCATGGTCATCAGCGGCTATACCGAAGTTCTCCTCGGCCAGCTCGAGCCCGGCGAGCAGCTATATGCCAAAGCTGAAGCCATTCAACAAGCTTCCGATCGCGCCACCACGCTGACTCGCCAGCTTCTCGCCTTCAGCCGCAAGCAACTGCTCGAACTGAAGATCATCGACGTCAATGCCATCGTCGCCGACATGGAGCGGCTCCTTCGCCCGCTCATCGGCGAAGATATCGAACTCACCACCAGCCTCGCTCCCTCGGTCGGCTGCACTCGCGCCGACGCCGGCCAACTCGAGCAGGTCATCATGAATCTCGTTGTCAACGCGAAAGACGCCATGCCCACCGGCGGCAAAATTTGCATTCGCACCGCCGAGGTCATCCTCGACGATTCCTACCGCCCGGAAAACACTTTCATCAAGCAAGGTCCATACATCATGATTTCGGTCAGCGATTCCGGCCAGGGCATGGACCGCGAAACTCAGGCGCGCATTTTCGAACCTTTCTTTACCACCAAGGAAAAAGGTAAAGGCACAGGGCTGGGGCTATCCACTGTCTACGGAGTCATCAAGCAGAGCGGCGGCTACGTTTTCGTGCAGAGCGAATTAGGCCGCGGCACCGTTTTCACGATTTATTTCCCGCGCGTCGACGGACCCTCCGAAGCCCACAACACCACTCAGGTTTCCCTCACCGAGGGCGGCGGCTCCGAAACCATTCTGCTGGTCGAAGATGAAGATTCCGTCCGGCAACTCGTCCGCGAAACTCTCGAATCCCGCGGTTATCGCGTCCTTGAAGCCGAGAACGGCAACGCCGGACTCGCCCTCGCGGCCAGCCACGCCGATACCATTCACCTCGTTATCACAGACGTCGTCATGCCCGGCCTCAGCGGCCACGAACTCGCCGAGCAACTCAAGCCCGCACGTCCCGGCATCAAAGTTCTGTATCTCTCCGGCTACGCGCAAGACGCCTTTCCCAGCCCGCTTCCGCCAGACAGCCAAAAAGCCTTCCTGCAAAAACCCTTCACCCTGCAAAGCCTCGCCCGCAAAGTCCGCGAAGTCCTCGGCCCGTCAAACAACTAGATCGCATCGTCATCGCGACCGCCTTGGCGACCAAATGAAGCGTCATCTCCGCAAAGCCAAACCTACCATGAGCGAGGAAATATACGCCGCCGACGGTCCAAACGTTTTCCAAGTGATGCAGCAACTTTCGGTTGCTACCTTAGTTTCGCGAATTCCGCCTTCGCTTCTTTTAGAAGTGGGACATCAAGATCAGCACCCTTCCACAGGTTTAGGAAGTCGCTGTAAGCAGCGCGGGCTTTAGTGACATCGCCTTGCAATTTGTAGGCGCGAGCAAGGCCTAGGTGGGCGAGAGCGCCGATCGGTTGATTCCCGACCGCCCCGTAATGGTCTAGAATTTTTTGAAACTCGCCCCGTGCGGGTGCGCCCTGCTTCGCCGCCAAATACGCTTCGCCTCGTAAGTAAACGGCGTACAAACCAAAAGTAAAGGAATAGTTCGTCTGTCCTAACTCGTAAGGCTCAGCTTTTGCCAAAGCTTCGATAGCTCGTGAGGCGTCGCCACTGTGCAGTGCGGCCGCCGCCCCAATCATTGGCAGGTAGTCAAATTGCACAATCGTGTCCGCCGGAAATTTGTTGCGGAGATCGTCGGACAGCCGTGCCGCTTGCGCGGAATCGCCTGCCAGCGCCAGCGCAATCGCAGAAAACGCAGTTCCGTGCCTGCTATCGGTTCGCAACAGGGCGGTCTTAGCGTCTTGCTTCGCCGCCTCCATATTGCCTGCCAGCGCCTCGCGGACTGAGGCGTGCCCCAGATATTCAGCCGCAGTCTCCTTTTCATTCGTTCGTTCAGCGGTGTCAGCGGCGCGGCGTGTCAGTTCGCGGCTCTTGGCGAACTCCCCGTCGTATGCGGCAGTTTCAGATTCCAGAAAGAGTATTTGATCTTCGACTCCTGGTTTTCCTGTGGCGTCGGCGACCTGCCGTTCCATCCCGGCGGCATCGTGTTGAAGAAAATCCACGTTGTAAAGAGCCAGAGGAAACCAGGGCGAATCGACATGGTGAGCGCGCGAGTCTTGTACTGTGGCCTTGACCTGATCAAGTTGGTTGATCCACTGATAACTGTAGGCAAGATTTACGGAGTTATTGCCGCTGCCCGAGTTGATTTTCCAAGCCTGCAGCGCCGCGGCATTAGCCTTCTCGTAATTTCCGGTCAAGGCATAAATGGTCCACAAATTGGTCGGCGGCTCGTCGTCACGGGGATAGCTTTGCGCCCATGCCTGATACGAGGTGCGGGCAGCCTCAAGATCTCCCGTGACCACAAACTCGTAGAATGCGGAGATGGCTAGCCGTTCGCTCTCGCTGGAGCGTCCCCGCAATTCGTAAGCTTTGCGAGTATTCTCCGCACAAAGAGTAAGTTCACTCAAGGGCTGATAAGCTTGGCCCAGCCGCAAATAAGCCATCGCGAAATTTGGGTCCAGCGAAATGGCCCTCTGAAAAAGCGGGATAGCAGCGGCGTAGTCATTGGCCACGTCAGTGGTTCGATTGCCCAGGGTATAGGCTTGCAGCGCTTCGAGTGACGAAGTGGTCACGTTGTCTGGCGGGACATCATACTTCTGCACCGAGGCCAGCGATTCCCCCAACCTTGCGCGCAGTTTCGCGGACGCGGTCCCGAGCGCTTCGAGGATTTGTTCTTTGCCGCTCGCGGTCACTTGCTCTTCTGAGAGCAGGTCGCCGGTGCGGCAGTTCACGGCCTTCAGGCCCAGAACATACTGGCTGCCTAAACTCGAGATCGAGCCCTCAATGGTGGCTGCGCTAGCCGTGCGCTGGCAAACGTCCCGCGCAATGTCTGGCGTGAGCCGCGCCTGTTTCGGCTGGTTCATCAGTGTCAGCGTTTGTGCAATGCGCTCGTCCGAAACCAGGCTGAGAAATGGCGACTGCTCCAGTTGTGCCGCGAGCCCCTGCCGTAACGTGCCATCGAAAACCGCATCGCCTGTGCTGTTGGCGAAGTCGGCGAGCACCACGGTGTCTTTGTCGGTCAATGATTTCGGGCGGTGCATCCGGTAATACAGGCCGCCAGCTATCAGCGCGATGGCAATCGCAGCAACTGCAAAATAGGACGTTTTTATTCTTGCTGGTCCCGAAGGGGCAAGAGCGCCTTTCTCCCCACCATCCGAACTGGCTACGAGTCGCCCCGTGTCGGTATCCCGCTTTACTCGCTGCAAGTCGGCTCGCATGTCGGCCGCGCTCTGATACCGCAGGCTGCGATCCTTCTCCAGCGCCTTGCGGATGACGGAGTGCAGCGCTGGAGAAATCTCTTGACTCACTTGAGACGAAGGCTCCTGGTGCAGGATCCCTCCGCAAATCTCTCCAGAACTCGAGCCCTCAAAAGGAATTTTGCCGCTCGCCATTTCGTACAGCACCGTGCCGAACGAGAACAGATCGGTGCGTGCATCCAGTTCCTGCGCCCTGACCTGCTCCGGCGACATGTAGGCCACCGTGCCCAGCATGGTCCCCGGGCTGGTGAGGCGCCGTGCATCGGAGGCGAAGGTTTCGGCATCATGACCGCCCGCTCCGGCTTGGATCACTTTCGCTAACCCGAAGTCCAGAATCTTTGCATGTCCGCGCTTCGTGATGAAAATATTGGCAGGCTTGATATCGCGGTGAATGATCCCTTCGGTATGTGCCGCATCGAGGGCGTCGGCGATCTCGATCGCCAGGGAGAGAATCACCTCCGTCTCCATCGCACGGTTGCCAATGCGATGCTTCAGCGTCATACCGTCGAGATACTCCATTACGATGAACGCTTTGCCTTCTTGCTCATCAATCTCATGGATGGTGCAAATGTTTGGGTGATTGAGCGCGGAAGCGGCCTTAGCTTCCTGCTGAAAGCGGGCTAGCGCCTGCGGATCTTTGGCTACATCATCGGGCAGGAACTTCAGAGCGACAAAGCGGCCGAGCTTAATGTCGTGGGCCTTGAAGACGACACCCATGCCGCCACCACCGATTTTCTCGACAATGCGGTAGTGGGAGATAGTCTGGTCGATCATCGCGCCGACGCAATACCGGAATGGAAGTAATGCTACGGAGGAGGCGCAGGCTAGTCAATCAAAACAGCGGGTTCGCAGCCAGTAATCGTCACGAACGATGGATTTGTTGGAGAGCGGTCGGGAAACCTCGCAACCGCGGTGCGGCCCCAATCATCCAACTTTACGACGCTGCTCCGCCTGAATCCGCACTTAGGCTCTCATCATCAGTACAATAAGAACTCTGGAGGAAAAACTATGGCTTTCGAACTACCACCCCTGCCGTACGATTACGCGGCGCTCGAACCCGTCATCGATAAGCAGACGATGACCCTGCACCACGACATGCACCACGGTGCCTATGTCAAGAACCTCAACGCAGCCATCGAGAAGCATCCCGAACTAGCCAGCAAATCCGCCGAAGAATTAATCAAAGACCTCAACGCGCTTCCTGAAGACATTCGTGGCGCGGTCCGCAACAACGGCGGCGGCCACATCAACCACACCATGTTCTGGAAGATCATGAAGCCCAAAGGTGGCGGCGATCCCAACGGTCCCATCGCCCAGGCCATCACCAAAACCTTCGGCACCTTCAAAGATTTTCAAACCAAGTTCAACGACGCCGGTGTCAAACAATTCGGCTCCGGATGGGTCTGGCTCGCCGGCAAAGGTGGCGGCGAGGTGCACATCATGAGCACGCCCAATCAGGACAGTCCGATCTCGCAAGGCCATTTCCCGATCTTCGGCAACGATGTCTGGGAGCACGCCTACTACCTCAAATACAACAACCGCCGCCCGGAGTATCTCGCCGCCTGGTGGAACGTAATCAACTGGGACGAAGTCAACGCCCGCTTCGAAGCCTACAAATCAGGCAAGTCAGTAGCAGAACCAGCTCTGGCTCATCGGTAGTTTCAGCAGAACGAACTCCCGCCAAACTGTCATCCTGAGCGAAGTGGCCGCTCCGCAATACGGAGCGGCCACGAAGTCGAAGGACCCCTGTTCCGCGCACGCCTCCCGCCGCAGTCTCAAGGCGTTCTTCCATTGCCTATGTAGCGACAGCCGCCTTCGGCTGTCCCGCCAAGCGAAGCGAGGCGGAATCTACCAGAGACGGTTGCGCCATCGAGGTTGCAGAATCGAAAATTTAAACTGAACTCCGCTCAATCAAAAAGGCCCCGCGACCCACGGGGCCTTTCCTTCTTCTCAACTCCTAACTACGCCGCCGCTGTCTCCATATACTCATCCGGTGCGGCTTCGAATTCCTTTCTGCAATTCTCCGAACAGAAAAAATATTTCTTGCCCGCAAACTGCGTATGGAATTCGGTTCTCTTGTCGTCAACTTTCATTCCACAGACGGGGTCAGTTGTCATGATTCCTCCACGATAGAATTTTGCTCCAGCGTGTTTCACTTCGCTGCTGGGGACACTGCAAAGACCCTGCCGTTCTCCGCCATCTCCAAATCGCTGATCTGCTTCACCTTGCCTGTCCGGAAATTTTCCCGGGAGAAAGACCTTAGAAAAATCTTCCAACCGGGTGCATGTTATACCCAGCACGACTCGCGCCCAATGCTCACGAGCCATAAACGCAACTGCTCTGAAGCCACATGCAAGACAAGAATGGCCACGACTGACCACGAGTCACCACCCACCGCTTTCTGCATTTCCTGTGCGCCCCTGTGGACAATCTGCCACCCCGCATTCCTAAGCCAACTCTCCCCTCGCGGAACTCGCGCCCTGTACGCGATGTAGAGAGACATCGATGAAGAGTTTCTCGATTCGGATCGGTCCACAATTCCGCGCCAGCTATTTTCCTCAACTGCACCAAAAATACTGAATTGACCCCGCGCGGTTTCCCTCGTACAGTCTTTTTCGCCCCTCTCGACAACAACCAAAAGCTAACTCGGTCGAAGACAGTAACCCGGCCAGAGATTGCAATATCGGCCGGTCGGCAACAGCCGCCTATCCATCAACATCACCGTTTCTCAATATCGATTTCAAACCGGTTGGCGCCCCATGAAAGCTACAAATCGCTGGATCACATACCGCACTCGCTTCCTCGTCAAAGCTAAACAGCTCAACTCTAGTCTCAACTTCACCGACTCTCTCGGCCGTCAACACTCCGGCCGCAAGGGCGACTATCTCGTCGAATCGTCTGACGGAGTTCTTCGCATCGCCCCGCGTCAGATTTTCGAAGACATCTACGTCCCCCTAATGGTCGGCGACGGAGAAAATCCCGAGACCGCGGAGAATTTCCCGTCGTTCACAGATTTGCCGCAGCCCCTGACCTTGCGGAAACGAGCAGCTCCCGCTCTGCTCTCGATTCCCCCTCATCTCGCCCGAAAATCTCCCCAGCCCTGCCACGACCGCAGCTCTCCCACCCCAAACCTGCGCTCCTTCTGAATACTTTGCGGATCGGGGAGTCGGATTGCTGGCAACTGGGTACTGGCCACTGCTTTTGTGAACGCACCATGAATTTGATTTGTGGAAAACCAATCCGTACACCCCGCATCAAGCCCGTCATTGCTGGAGATACAACCTATAGTGTTTCTCTCTTGACAGGCACAATAAGCGGGAGTAACTTTGCATTCCCATAGCCCCTTTTGAAACTGGTCTCGCGGGAACGGGACTAGGTTTCCGGGGTGGGCAAGAAGCAATAAGTCAGGAAAATAATTTGGGATAGCGCTAGGCCAGAGGTGACCGGCTCTACTCCTGTAAACTTAAGAAAACAATCAGCAAAGGCGATGGCGAGGCTTCCCCCGAGAACCGGAAGCCGGAGCCGGAAGCCCGATCGATAGTGCGGTGATCGTTCCCCCGGATCCTCCCCCCGGGGGTCCGACTTAAACAGGTTCAACCTAAGAAGCAGCGCCCTTGGGTAGCGTGTGTTTCAGCGCTGCGAATGAATGGTTTGCGATATGGGGCTTCAGCCCCCCGAGGTACCCGTTTTTCGAGGAGTCGAAGATGGAAGCCTCGGAAGCAATGAAACGTTGAGCCGCGAGAAATGAACGTGATAGGAAAACGAACCTGCCGTGAAACGAAGATGTGAAAGAAGTGGAGATGTCCTGGAATCCACGTGGAAGAGCGGCGCTTTAGCGGCCTGCCCTGAGCGAAGTCGAACGGCCGCGATAGATTCGCTGAAATAGCGGGGCTTTAGCCCCGAGGAGCCCAAGATGGAAGCCTTAACCCGCATGGTCGCCGATTCGCTGGCGCGGCACGGTTTCGACCGCCCCGTCGACCCGCGCCGCCTGCAATGGTCGCGCTGGTTTCGTTGCGATTCCCCTCACAGCCTCCTTGTCGTCCCCAGCAAACCCGGCATTTTCGCCCTAGCCGAAGAAATCATGGACCTCGGCTCCAGCAAAGCATCGGAAGCCGCCAATGCCCATGTGGGGACGGACGCCTTCGTCCGTCCAGCCGAGCAAAGCTCGGCGGCTGCATCAGCCGCATCGACTTCTAATGGGAACACGTCTGATGGGACCCAAACCCGGGAAGGGCACGACTTCAGTCGTGCTACCAAACCATTCAAAACCCAGCCGGCTTTATCCGCTGAGCCCACGCGCCGCATGCTGGCCGTCCTCCAGTTCTCCGAAGACGACGACATGGCCTTCACCCTCGACCGCATGTTCACCCGCGCCAATCCCATGCGCGCCCGCTTCGCCTCCGGTCGCTGCTTCCTTCGCTTCGTGGTAATCGAAGATCAGGCCCAGCGCCGCAGCATCTGCGCCGCCCTCAATCAATGGATGCTCTCCTCCGCCGAAAAAGCCAGCGGCATCGGCACCGACTTCCAATCCTCGCTGGAACTAACGACAACCCGTGTGGGTCGGACACTCCTGTCCGACAACCCCGACACCATCACGTCGCCCGCCCACACGATGCCGTCGACATTTGTACCAGCAGCCTCCGAAATCCCGCTCCCGCACGTAGATTCCGGAGCTAACAAGAATCTTCACTGTCCTCACCCCCTCCCCTCCGGTTTCTAACTCGGAGGGTGGTACGCAAGACCGGGAGTTGGAAGGCCCGGGAAGGGTACGACTTTAATCGTAGATACCCGTTGACGTGGGCTTTTAGCCCTAGAGGTTTAGAAGTATCAAGGATCACCGTCGCAAGCAGCACCGTGGAAGAGCGGCGCTTCAGCGCCGCGTCAGAAGCAGAAATAATCCCGGGCTTTAGCCCCCGAGGAGTCCGCCTCCAAAAGGGAAGCAAAAGCTTTTTATAGAACCCGGCTCATTTGGGAGGTTTCGATTAACGGCCGCAACAAAGCTGCACGCGTTTTCGTCGTCTTAGGCACTGTGGTGCTCGTCGCTAGCGCTGCGCTTCATTGCTTCGCCGGTTACAGCAAGGTGGCTTCCCCGGCGTTGGCCATGTCGAATCTGGATCCCGGCCTTCAGGCAGCCTTCCGGGTCGTTTTTCTGTCGCTTGGGTGGCACTGGTTCATAACCGCGATTGTCGCGTTACTGGCTGGCATCACAGAAACCAGATTGCGCAAGACGCTCGTTCTGTTCTGCGGTCTGGCTGTGCTGCTTGAGGCGGGAGTTGGCGCCAGCATGATGGGATTCTTTGTAGGCAACGAAATGATCGGCTCAGCCGCGTTGTTGCTTGTTTGCGGCGGCCTGTTATTTGAAAAATCATGAGCCCAAAGATAAAAGGTAATAGGTTCCAAGCTTGAGAGAGCGAGTCGCGCAGGGACGGCAGAGCCGCCCAAGAGGAGTATGACCATGAAAGCGCAGATAGAAAAGTCCTTAGAGCAAATTGTCACAGATCTGGATCAGATAAGGCAGCTAGAAGCGCAAAACAACGAGAGTATCCGGGAGCGGAGGCGGTGGGCTCTGCGCCGTCGCTCCATCGCAGCATTTTTTTGTCAATGCGCCAATGATTCGCATGGCCGGCATGACCGGCGCGTATATCTGACGGAAGCGAAGCACCACCGCGAAATGGCCGACATCGAGGAAAAGTCTATTGAGCGCTTGATCCAGTTCAATACTCGACTAGCACCTCTCAGAGCTCGCGATTTTGAACTTCTCGACGATCTGCTTGTCCTCCGAGACAAAGCATCTGCGATAACTCGAATGGAATCTAATAATTAACGGAGAAGCCTGAATGCCCGAACTGAAAACTACCGTCGTATCAACCACTTCAACCCTGTCCCCGGCGAAGAAGACCGGCTTGTCCTTCCGCCGCTTCTTCACCAAGCCCGGCGTCTCTCCCTACGACGAACTCGAATGGGACCTCCGCCTCGCTCAGATCACCGACGCTCAAGGCAACGTGATCTTCGAGCAGAAAGACGTCGAAGTCCCCAAAGACTGGTCCATGACCGCGACCAACATCGTGGCCAGCAAATATCTGCATGGCAAGGTCGGCACACCCGAGCGCGAAACCGGAGTCCGCCAGCTCGTCACCCGCGTTGCCGAGACCATCCGCAACTGGGGACTCGACCAGGGATATTTCAAATCGCCCGAAGACGGCGCGACCTTCCACGACGAACTCGTGCACATCCTCGTGCGCCAGTATGCCGCCTTCAACTCACCCGTCTGGTTCAACGTAGGCTGCGACCGCATCGAGCCCAACTCCGACGCCCGCAACTGGCACTGGAATCCGCGTACCCAGCAAGTCGAATTCGGCGTCACCGGCTACAGCCATCCGCAATGCTCCGCCTGCTTCATCAATTCCGTGAAGGACTCGCTTGATTCCATCCTTACCCTGGCGAAGACTGAAGGCATGCTCTTCAAATGGGGCAGCGGTACCGGAACCAATCTCTCGTCCCTGCGCTCATCCACCGAAGGTCTCAGCGGCGGCGGCACAGCCAGCGGCCCGCTAAGCTTCATGAAAGGCTTCGACGCCTTCGCCGGCGTCATCAAGTCCGGAGGCAAGACTCGTCGCGCTGCCAAGATGGTCATCCTCAATGTCGACCATCCCGACATCGTTGAGTTCGTCGAGTGCAAACAGAAAGAAGAAGCCAAGGCTCACGCTCTCGTTGCCATGGGATACGACGGCTCACATCCCGACTCCGACGCGTACTCGTCCATCTTCTTCCAGAACGCGAATAACAGCGTCCGCGTTACCGACGACTTCATGTACGCCGTTATGCGCGACACCGAGTTCTCCACCAAGTCCGTGCGCGATGGCAGCGTCATGAAGACTTACAAAGCCAAAGACCTGCTCAAGAAAATTTCCGAAGCGACTTGGCACTGCGGCGATCCCGGCATGCAATACGACACCACCACGAATCGCTGGCACACTTCGAAGAACACTGCCCGCATTAACGCGAGCAATCCTTGCAGCGAGTACATGTTCCTCGACGATTCCGCCTGCAACCTCGCCAGCCTGAATCTTCTGAAGTTCGCGCCCAACGGCACCTTCGACGTCGAAGCCTATCGCCACGCCGTAGATATCCTGATCACCGCGCAGGAAATCCTGGTCGACAACGCCGGCTATCCCACCGAAATGATCATGCGCAACTCGCATGACTACCGCCCGCTCGGCCTGGGATACGCGAATCTCGGCGCGCTGTTAATGGCCGCAGGCCTTCCCTACGACTCAGACGCCGGCCGCGACTATGCCGCCTGCGTCACTGCCATCATGTGCGGCGAAGCCTACTTGCAGTCGAGCAAGATCGCCGAACAATGCCAGCCCCTGTACCCGGCCACCGACGCCACAAAGAAAAACTTAGCTGAGTCGAATTTAGGTGCCAATTTAGTCGGCACCAGCAATACTCATGTGGGGACGGACGCCTTCGTCCGTCCAGCGAGCGAAGCGAACGCTCCCGAGCACATGCCCGGCGGAGCCTGCCCCGGCTGGTTCATCAACCGCGAACCCTTCCTCGATGTAATCCGCATGCACCGCGCCAGCGTAAACAACATCAACAAAAATAACGTCCCCACTGCACTCCACGAATCGAGCAAGCAATGCTGGGACGAAGCCCTGGCCCACGGCGAAAAACACGGCTACAGAAACTCCCAAGTAACAGTCCTGGCACCAACCGGCACAATCGGCTTCATGATGGACTGTGACACAACCGGCGTCGAGCCGGATTTGGCGCTGGTTAAGTACAAGAAGCTGGTTGGTGGAGGGATGATTAAGATCGTCAATCAGACGGTGCCGACGGCGTTGTTCAAGCTTGGGTACGATCACGATCAGGCGAATGCGATCGTCAGTTACATCGATGCGACGGGAACCATCGAAGGGGCGCCGCATATTAAGGACGATCATCTCGCCGTTTTTGATTGCTCGTTCAAGCCGGCCAAGGGGACGCGGTCGATTGCTTACATGGGACACTTGCGGATGATGGCGGCGGCGCAGCCGTTCATCTCCGGAGCTATATCGAAGACGGTCAATCTTCCGGAGAACGCGTCGGTCGAAGACATCATGGAGGCTTACCTCCAGGCCTGGAAGCTTGGCCTCAAGGCCGTCGCGGTGTATCGCGATGGCTGCAAGAAGTCGCAGCCGTTGTCGGCGGCGGGAACGAAGACTGCGAACTCCAGCAAAGATGACCCGCGGCCGGGGGCGGCCGCGCCACAAGAAGAAAATCTCAATGCGCCTCCGCGAGCGGTGCGGCACAAGCTGCAGGAAGAGCGGGCGTCGATCACGCACAAGTTCAAAGTCGGCGACCACGAGGGTTACATCACTGTCGGGCTCTATCCCAACGGCGATCCCGGTGAACTGTTCGTCACCATGGCCAAAGAAGGTTCGACAGTCTCGGGGTTGATGGACAGCTTCGCGCTGGCGGTTTCCATCGCGCTGCAACATGGCGTGCCGCTGAAGCTGTTCTGCGAAAAGTTTGCGCACACGCGCTTCGAACCCAGCGGCTGGAGCGGCAACGCCGACATCGGCTATGCCAAGTCGATCATGGACTACATCTTCCGCTGGTTGCAGATGCGCTTCCTCACCGGCCAGCAGCAGATGCTGTTCGAGAATCTGCGACTGCGGCCGTCAGCTCTCAGCTCTCAGCCGTCAGAGGGCGAGATGAATGGCATTGAGCCGAAGCCCGAAGCCCGAAGCCCGAAGCCCGGCTCTCTTCACGCCGCCGATGCTCTCGCCGGAATCGTCGACCTGGGCGACGCTCCCACCTGCAGCTTCTGCGGCAGCATCATGACGCGGAACGGTTCGTGCTATCGCTGTGGGAGTTGCGGGAGCACGAGCGGCTGCAGCTAGTTTAAGTGTTGTCATTCCGATTTGAGCGCGTTTTTCGCGCGACCGAGTAATCTGCTGTTGCGTTTTCTTAAAAGGGCATGGCTTCAGCCATGCCAGGGCCGAACCTATCTCAACGGCTTTAGCCGTTGAGGTCGAACTAAAAATACTGTAGACGTACTGTGAAGGGGGACACGGCACGCCGTGGCCCCTTTTTGGTTTTGAAACGTTGTGCCCGCTGGTTTCACTATTCATTTGGGATTGGGGTGGACTCCGATGGCAGCAGGACTGGATCAACTTAAGCACATTGTGGTGTTGATGATGGAGAACCGGTCGTTCGATCACATGCTGGGGTCGCTGACGGCGGTGGATTCGCGGATCGACGGGATTAAGCCGGGGCTGGGGAATCCGGATACGACGGGGGCGGTGGTGGCTCCTCAGGCGCTGGCGGAGTTTCAGGGGCAGCTCGATCCGGACCCGGACCATCATTTTCCGGCGGTGGATTTGCAGATTTTTGGCGGAGACACGAGCGCCGGGCGTGTGGCGAATATGCAGGGGTTTGTGAAGAGTTATTTCAACCAGCAGCGGGACGTGGGGCACTCGCAGAAAATTATGTACTACTTTGCGCAGAATCAGTTGCCGGTGCTCACCACACTGGCGCTGGAGTTTGCGGTGTTCAACCGGTGGTTTGCGTCGATACCGGGGCCGACGATTTGTAACCGGGCGTTCGCGCACTATGGGACGTCGTTTGGCAGAGTCGATATGAATTTGTTGTATGTGAATGAGCCGTTCAAAAGTATTTATGACCGGCTGATCAATGCGAATCCGAAACATACGTCGAAGTTGTATTACTACGACACGACGAGTTCGACGATGGAGATTACGAATCTGCTGCAGCATCAGCCCGAATTGTTTGGGTCTTATGGGCAGTTTTTGAATGATTGCAAGACAGGGAATTTGCCGGAGTATTCGTTCGTCGAGCCGAACTATAACGATCACGACAGCGATGAGGGCGAAGAGGTGGCGAGCGATCAGCATCCGGATCACAACATTCAGGCGGGAGAGTTGTTCATTGCCAGCGTTTACAACGCAATCAAGCAGAATGCTAATTTGTGGGCGAGCACGGCGCTGCTGGTGGTGTATGACGAGCATGGCGGAATTTACGATCATGTAGTGCCGCCGGCGTGCACGCCGGATCAGTTTCAGGCGTCGGCGAACGATACGGGGACGGGGATGCCGTTTGCGTTTGACCGGCTGGGAGTGAGGGTTCCCGCGATTTTGATTTCGCCATGGATTCCGAAGGGGACGGTGGTGGATCGGGCGTTCGATCATGCGTCGATCCCAGGGACGGTAACGAAATTTTTTCTGGGAGATTATTCGCCGCGTTCGCCGCGGGAGACGAGCGCGGATATTTTTATTGAGCCGAATGTGGGGACGGTGGATGCGACGAGGAATTTGTTGTCGCTGGATGTGATGCGGACGGATTGTCCGGACTTTGATGTGTAGCTGGCATTTAGTTGGGGCACGATGCGGTGACGCGCTGAAGGAGTTATGAGATGACGATGATACACGTACCCAGGCCCGATCCGAAGAGCGCGATGGACAGGAACCGGGCGGTGAACACACTGCTGAAGGTGCAAATCGAACGCCTGCACGAGGCCGAGATGAAGTTGCCTGCGGGGATGCAGACCGAGACTTATATCAATGCGATCAAGACGGAAGGCGAGGCGGCGGATTATGTTCGCTCCGTGACGGAGGCGATCCGCGCAGCGCATGTGGGTGCGGCGGCGAAGCGGGTGGCAAGGCCGGTGGTGAAGCGAAGGCACGTGATTGAGATTGCGGCGGTTGCGGAGGAGAGGCCAGTACGGAAGCGGAAGAGTCCCAAAAAGATCAAGAACCCATCTAGGAACGAGTAAACTGAGGCCCTAGCTTTCATTTGTGTTGCATGGCTGAATCAAGCGAATTCAATGCCGGACGATCCCAACCCGGACAGCCCGAAGCAAAAGCCGGGCTCCGTTGAAGAGATAAGCTCTGCCTTAGGCGGAATCCATGAGCCTGCAATCCGAGTTGCCGTTCCAGGGAAACCCGATCTCCTAGTTTGGCTTCAAGGGGTGCCTGCTCCGCTCCTGAGAACAGTTGAGAATCTTACGAGACCGTCCTCTCTGTGGAAAACGATCCTCAAGGATTACCTTCCTGTTCTAACTCCCATTGCATCGGTAGTAATTTCGGTCTTGGTCTTCAACTATACGAGGCAGGTGAATAAGCGAGCATCAATCAACGCATCGTCCGAGAGGGTAGCCAAGCTTATTAATGAGCTTGGGCCGAAGTCGACTGGCGTAAATGGCGGGGAAAAGGATCGCGCCAGAACGATAGCAGCGATGAAGGTTGCCGCATACGGAGGGCAGGCGTTGCTGGCCGTAAGGATGGCTCTCGGAGCGGACGACGACGAGATCCGGAATGGTGGTGTCTTGGTGGCCGAGCAGATATACCGGGCGGGGACGGTCGAACACCAACAGCTCACCCGAGAAATCCTAAGTTACTACGATACTCCAAACTCGGTTCTGCGCCGCGGCGTCCTGGAGTGGCTGGACGAGATGGGGCATCAGCTGTCCGAAGGAGATGCTAGCCTCGCTTTTGCTAGGCTCACATTGAGCTTCGGCTCTAATGGGCAACTCTGCACCGAACAAGACGGGCAGGTGGCGCGGGCGGCCGCGAACTTTCTATTTACAAGGCCCTTCAAAGACTCGAAGAACCTGGTCCTCGGAATGGTCAAGAATTGCACCGATGGTCAGCAGCCTGACCGGTTCGAGGAGGCGCGCGCTCAAGCCTTGGACGCACTGCCTAAGATAGCTAGGCTCATATCGAAGGAGGAGCGAACGTCTGTGGTAGCCGAGCTCCGCAAAATCGAGACACCCTCGAAGTCCATTCAGGACAAGATTACCTTCACGATCGGGGAAATCAATGAGATCAGGTGATTCCGACCGAGGGATGTTGCGCATCAGGCCCGGGACATTAGGGTGGCGAAATGTTGTTGCGTTGCCAATCGCTGCTTTCTGTTTGATGCTGGGTTCTGCGGAGGCACAACAGCTTGCTACCGTTTGGGGGACTGTGCAAACCAAGAGAGCCGGACGGATCGATGCCACGGTCCAAGTAATGGATTCCAACTCCGAGCCGAAGGTAGTGAGAAAGAGTTCACCGGTTATTGATGGTAGGTACAGGATTGACCATGTGGAAGAGGGCTCGTACGACATTGCCGCCTGCGCAGGATTGAAGTACGAACCGAAAATCCGCAAAGGGGTACGGGTTCCGCCGGACGACGGCAGTCCCGTAACCATCAATTTTGTTCTCGAGGACCCACAATACAACGAAACAGTCCTTAACTTGCCACAATCAACCTCCGGCAAGCCCATGCTGGTGTTTTTCAAACATAAGCTAACAGGGTGTGAAGCGGCCCCGATTCGTACCGACGAACACGGCAGACTAAGTATCTATATTGATTCAGTGGTCCTGAGCGAATTCTACGATTTCTGTTTCGAGACGGCGGACAGGTGGCTGGTCCCGCGTCATTTGAGTCATGTCATAAGAAAAGCAAGTAGGTTGCTTGGGTCACATTGCCGGCGAACGGTACCGTGCAGAAGCAATCAAAGGAGGCGAGATGCGTTGGAGTTTATCGGTTGTGATTTGGCTCGCAGCTATATCTGCTCTCGCACAGGAGGGCGCTCTGCACGCGGATTTTCGGCGAGAGGGTGAACGTGTCGAAGACGCATGCAAAAATTTCAGCCTCAAGGCCATTCCAGGGTGTGCGATTGAGCTTTTCACTGACCATCCACTTCACATCGCCGCAGGAAGTATGCCGCCGCAGAACGGATTCGGACTTGGTGGGGCGTTCGTTACCTCGAAGAACACCAAAAATTGGCGGCTGAGTTGGGACGTCGATGCAACTGGCTCGACGAACAGTTCCTTGCGCGCGGGAGCTTACATGAAGATTATTCACACTCCCGTTGAGACGATCCAAGTCGTTACGAGTTCAGGCCCAAGGCTGGCGGGAAAACCCGTGCTACGGGTTTATCCCCACACTGTTTTTAACATTTACGCCCAATCGATCTCTCTGAACAAGCTGAGTTTCTTTGGCCTCGGCAACGACTCGTCGCTGACGGCGGCGTCGGTGTTTGGAATGACTCAAACCATCGTGGGAGGCAACGTCATCAAGCCAATGCATCAGTCGCCCGCGATCGGCAAGTTGAACGTTGCATTCTTGGGGGAGCTGAATGGGCGGTTCGTGAACGTGAGAGGCGATAACGGCCTGTCTGTTCCTTCGATCGAGACTCTTTACACGAATGCGAGCGCGCCTGGCTTGAATAGCCAGCCTGGGTTTGTGCAGTTAGGCGAAGGATTTCGCATTAAGCCGGTGCTCGGGGACCACTTTCAACTGAATTACATGGGGAATTTTCAGCAGTTCTTTGCGCCTTCGAGTTCGACGAATTCGTTTCTGCGCTGGACGGCTGACCTGAATCACGTTTTCTATTTGTACGGGTATACGAAGTCAGGGGTTAAGAACACCGACTCGAGTGGCCCGGACGAATGCGCGCCGAACGGAGTGACGTGTCCGGAGGTTTCGCATTCGCGGAATTTCAATGGATCGATTACATTCCGGCTGCTGGTTTCGGAATCAATCAATTCGGCGACCAGCGCGGTGCCGTTTTATTTTCAGCAGACGCTGGGTGGTTCTGACATTGACGGAAATATGGCGCTCGGAAGCTACCAGGACTATCGATTTCGCGCGCCCAACCTTCTGTTGTTGCAACAGAGTTTCGAGCATTCGATCTGGGGTCCGTTTGGTTTCAAGTTCATGGCGGACGAAGGCAGAGTCGCTTTGACTCGTGGGGATTTGGGATTTGATGATTTGAAGCACAGCTTCGCGGCGGGGTTAACGCTGCGCGCGGGCGGATTTCCGATGGTCTCGCTGATGTTTGCCTGGGGCGGGGCTGAGGGTCATCACAACATCTTCAATATGAATAACTCGTTGCTGGGAGGATCGGCGCGTCCGCCGTTGGACTGAGCGCCCAGCGCTTTGCAGAGGGATGAGGGGTTGACGATTCAGGCTTGTGTGGATGAGAGTAGGCAGAGGCGGGCGCGGGGACAGCAG
>CAWEEW010000005.1:0-410275 GCA_963808195.1 uncultured Acidobacteriaceae bacterium
GATCGCGGCGAAATCGCGGTCGTAACCGAGCGCGCAGATGGCGGCGCCCACGGTTGGGTCGACGAGTCCGCCGGTCCAGCGGGCAGCGGCAAGCGCGACCGCGAGGACCTCGGCCAGGCCATCGCTCACCTCGACCGTGCCGCCGTCGCGCGCGTGGATCCTGGAAAACTCCGAGTCCGGCCGGAATCTGCTCGCCTGCCGATCCAGATCAGCCAGCTCGCGGTTGACCGCACCCACGACCTGCGGGAGAAGGCGAGGCGGCCAGACCGCCACTCGGACGCTGGTGCCAATGGCCGGGCGTTCGGCGACGCCAACGGACCTGTTGCCGGGCTTGATCATCCAGGCCGGGCTGACGGGCAGCGCGGCGGCGATCGCGGTCATCAGTTGTCCCGGTAGGCAACGGCCTGGCCTTACGTCGCCATTCTGGCCGACCACGATGCCCGAGCCGCCAGACGTGACGACAGGATGCGCGACGGTCGCCTTCTGCCCGGTGCCCGACACCGTGATGCCCGGTTGCGCGGAGCCGGTTACCACCGGCGTGGCTGCCGCATGCGCGAAGATCGGCTGGCCGCCGCCGCGCCGTGGCACGAGCACGGCCACCGTCCAGTTCGACACATGCCGCGAGCGCCGCAAGCCATGGTCGCGGTACCGAGCAGCCGGGGATTCATCAGGGTGCCTGGCGTAGTGGTCGTCCTCTGCACCGGCCAGCCGGACCCGCTCCGGCCTGGTCATCCTTGTCTGCGTTCCACGTCTCCTCCAGGCCGTCGGCCTCCGGGCTCATCCCGGCACGATCCACGCTGCCAGGCGGGCGATGAGATGACCGTGAGCAGAAGGTGTGAACCACTCACACGGCTGCTCCTCGTTCTCACATCAGCGGCTGCGTAACCTCTGGCCATGCGAGTGCTTGTGGTCGAGGACGAACCCCGGATGGCCCGGCTGCTCAAGCGCGGGCTCGAGCGGGAGGGACACGCGGTCGACCTCGCCGCGACGGGCCGGAAGGGCAGCGGCTGGCCGCCGAGAACCCGTACGCGGTCATCGTCCTGGACATGATGCTGCCCGGCGTCGACGGATCCGGGCTGTGCCGCACACTGCGCGCATGCGGGGTATGGGCACCGGTGCTGATGCTGACTGCCCGGGACGCGGTCGGACGACCGTGTCCGGGGCTGGACGCCGGGGCAGATGACTACCTGGTGCAAGCCGTTCAGCCTGCTGGAACTCGCCGCAAGGCTGCGGGCGCTCGCGCGCGGGGACGGACCGGGCCCGGCCCGCCGTGCTAGCGAAGGGGACCTGAGGCTGGACCCGGCAGCTAACCAGGCATGGCGGGCGAGGCTCGAACTGCAGCTGTCCCCGAAGGAGTTCTCGCTGCTTGAGCTCTTCCTGCGGCACCCGGCGCGTGCTCTTACTCGTTCGCAGATCCGGGATGCAGCCTGGGACTTCGCCTACGACGGCACCTCGAACGTGGTCGACCAGTATATCGACCTACCTGCGGAAGAAGATGGACCTCCCGTTCGGCCGGCACGACATCGAGACGGTCCGCGGAATGGGCTACCGGCTCCGCCACAGCGAGACGGGCTAGCCAGTGTCGATCCGGCTGCGCGTAGCCGCGGTCCTCACGCTCACGCTGGCCGCGGCGTTCGCGCTGGGCAGCTGGCTATTGGTCAGCAAGCTGTCCACGGTGATGCTGCGCTCGGTCGACTCAGGGCTGACCGCGCAACTCGCCCAGGCGCACCGTTACCTGCACGCGGCGCCGGGCGGCCCGGCCGAAGCGCCGGTGCCCGGCGCCTACATCGTGCAGGTCATCGACCCGGCGGCCGCGTCGTCGGCGCCAGCCCCAAGGCCGGCCGCAGGCCGATCTCGCCCACGCGGAACTCGCCAGCGCCCGCCGCGGCCCGATCGCGTTCACCGGCGGCGTTCGACGACGACGCCGAGCGGTTCGCCGCCCAGCCGTAGCCGGGCCGGGTAGGCTGGGTCGCCGCGGCCGGAGTATCGCTCGAGTCGTACAGCTCGACCCGCAGCACGGTCATCACCGGACTCGCCATCGGCGGGTCCGCGCTCATCGTGCTGGCCGCGCTCGGCGGTTACGCGCTGCGCGGCGCGCGGCGCTCGCGCCGGTCGAGCGGCTCCGGCGCGAAGCCGCGGCGCTGTCGGCCCGCGATCCCGCGTTGCGGCTGCCGGTGCCAGGGACCAGGGACGAGATCGCCGCGCTGGCCAAGGCGATGAACGACCTGCTCGGCCGGCTGCACAGCGCGCTCGCGCGGCAGCGCGCCCTGGTCGCCGACGCCAGCCACGAGCTGCGCACGCCGTTCGCGGTGCTGCGCGGCGAGCTGGAGCTGGCCGGCAAGCCAGGGCGCAGCCGGGACGAACTCGCCGCCGCAGTCGCCAGCGCAGCCGACGAAGCGGGCCGGCTCAACCGGATCACCGACGACCTGCTGCTGCTCGCCCGCAGTGACGAGGACAGGCTCACGGTGCAGGTCGAGGACGCCCGCATCCGCGACCTGCTGGCCGGAAGCGCGGAGCGCGCCGGGCCGCGAGCCGCTGCGGCAGGGGTGTCACTTGTCGTGGACGCGCGAGCCGAGCTGACCGCGCGCGTGGACCCAGGCCGGATCCGCCAGGCGGTCGATAACCTCGTCGACAACGCGCTGCGTTTCGCGCCAGCGGGCACCGCGATCGGCATCACCGCCGGCCTGCGGGCGACGACCTTGTCATCGAGGTCACCGACACCGGTCCGGGGTTTCCGGCCGGCTACCTGGCGCACGCCTTCGAGCGGTTCAGCCGCCCCGACGGCGGCCGGTCCCGTTCCGGTGGCGGTGCCGGCCTCGGGCTCGCGATCGTGCAGGCCATCGCGGCGGCGCACGGCGGCCAGGCAACCGCGTCAAACCGGCCGGGCGGTGGCGCCAGCGTGCTGCTCCGGCTGCCGCATGCCGTCCGGGACGCTGGCTAGCCTCCCCAACGGCAGAACTCCCAGACAGCGCGTTCCTGCCGCCGGCCCACCACGCCGACAACCGGCATCAGGACCCTGGCAAGCCGCTCAGGCCGCACGTCCCACGACCACCGCATGCGCGTCCCGGTGCCCGCGGCCTCGAACGTCAGCACCCCGCGAACATCGGCGCACAACATCGCGGTATTTGATCCGAGCGTGCTGGGCCGGTTGTATTCGGTCACCTCTATGGTTATCTCCACCGGGCGCCGGGCCCGCGCATGAGCGGCCGCGAACCGGGTCCCGATCGGGCCACCGGTAACCTTCTCAGACCGCGGCAGAGCCGGGTTGTACAGCGGCTCAGGATCTCGCCAGCAACGGCACACCGTCAGGCCGGTTAGGCCTGGCCAGCGGGGCCGGTAGTCCTCCATCTAGCCTGATCGCATGGCTGATCGGCCCGTCCAGGCCCGACCGCGCCGGCTGGCATCAGGCAGGCCGGGCCAGCCGGGCTGAGCAGCGCCGAAGTCGCCGAGCGGCGCTCGCGGGGCCTGGCTAACGCTGGCGCGGAGCAGACTAGCCGCTCCGTCGCCGAGATCTTGCGCGGCAACATCTTTACCCGGTTCAACTTCATCCTGGGCAGCCTGCTGGCTGTCATCCTGACCGTCGGCGCTCCGCAGGACGCCCTGTTCGGCATCGTGCTGGTTGCCAATGCGCTGATCGGCATCGTCCAGGAACTGCGCGCCAAGATCACGCTTGACCGGCTCGCCGTGCTCAGCGCTCCGCGCGTGCGCGTAGTCCGCGACGGAGTTCTGACCGATATCGGCGTCGGCGAACTTGTGGCAGGCGACCTGGTGAGCCTGCGCCCTGGCGATCAGCTGGTGGCAGACGGGGTGGTCACCACCAGCACCAACCTGCAGGCAGATGAGTCGCTGCTGACCGGCGAGTCCGATCCGGTCGACAAGCAGGCCGGCGACCAGTTGCTATCGGGCGGCTTCGTGGTCGCCGGGTCGGGTGGCTATCAGGCGGTCGGCGTAGGCGCTGAAGCCTACGCCAGGAAGCTGGCCGCCGAGGCGCGGCAGTTCGCGCTGGTGCGCTCCGAACTGGTCGAGGGCATCAACCGCATCTTGCGCTACGTCACGTGGGCGATCGGCCCTGTTGCGGCCCTGGTGCTGATCACTCAGTTGCACGCGCATGTGAGCGCACGAGAATCCCTGGTCGGGACCGTGGCCGCGCTGGTAGGCATGGTGCCGCAGGGCCTGGTGCTGCTGACCAGCATCGCCTTCGGTGTCTCCGCGGTAACGCTGGCCGGCCGCCAGGTCCTGGTCCAGCAGCTGCCCGCGGTCGAGGGCCTAGCCAGGGTCGACGTGATATGCCTCGACAAGACCGGCACACTGACCGACGGAACTATCGCATTCGACGCGCTCATCGCGCTCGACGACGACCAGCGCGGGGCCGAGCAAGCACTCGGCGCGCTCGCCGAGGACGAGAGCCGCAACGCGACACTGGCCGCCATCGCGACAGCCTTCCCGCCCCCGGCTGACAGCTGGACGCGGCGCGCGGTAGTGCCGTTCTCCTCGGCCAGGAAATGGAGCGGGGTCAGCTTCGACGGGCAGGGCAGCTGGATACTGGGCGCGCCGGAGATGGTTCTTCCGGCAGGTGACGAGGAGAACCTGGCCCGCGCCGCAACGCTCGCCGCAACCGGGCGTCGCGTACTCGTGCTGGCGCATTCGGACACGCCGCTGGACGGCGACTCGCTCCCGCAAGGCCTGCGACCGGCTGCACTGGTGCAGCTGACCGAACGGCTGCGAGCAGATGCAAGGGACACGATCGGCTACTTCGCCGCACAGGGCGTCGCGGTCAAGGTGATCTCTGGCGACAACCCTGCCACCGTGGGCGCGGTCGCCGCGCGCGCTGGCGTTAACGCTGCCGACAGTCCCGTCGACGCACGGGACCTGCCTGAGGACCCCGATGCGCTGGGCCGGCTGATCGAGCAGCGCTCGGTGTTCGGCAGGGTTACCCCGCATCAGAAGCGGGCCATGGTCAAGGCTTTGCAGGGGCGCGGGCATGTGGTGGCGATGACTGGTGACGGCGTGAACGACGTGCTGGCACTCAAGCTCGCTGATATCGGCGTCGCCATGGGATCGGGCGCGCCGGCCACCAAGGCGGTCGCTGAGCTGGTGCTGCTGGACGGCAGATTCGCTACCTTGCCGGGCATCGTCGCCGAGGGCCGGCGGGTGACAGCCAACATCGAGCGCGTGGCGAATCTGTTCGTCACCAAGACGGTATGGGCGACCCTGCTGGCCGTGGCGGTCGGCGTTGCCTTGCTGCCCTACCCGTTCCTCCCCAGGCATCTGACGGTCGTTGATACGCTCGCCATCGGCGTCCCTTCCTTCTTCCTCGCGCTAGCACCCAACAAGCGGCGGTACCAGCCAGGGTTCTCCAGCAGGGTACTGAGGTTCGCCATCCCGGCCGGCGTGATCGTCGCCACGACAACCCTCGCCGCATACCTGGTCACCCACCAGCTCGGGTTGCCGCTCGTGCAGCAGCGAACCGCCGCCACCCTAGTCACCCTCGCACTCAGCCTCACCGTGCTGACCGTGCTCGCGATGCCGCTGACATGGCGCAGGATCCTGCTGGTCGGGGCCGTGATCGGCGGCTTCGTGCTGTTGTTCCCCTTCCCTGCGGTGCGTGCCTTCTACGAGCTGGACCTGCCGCACGGCTACCTCGGGATAACCTTGCTCATCGCGGCCCTCGGCAGTGCCGCGCTGGTCGGCTTCTGGCTGCTGTCTAGCCGATCAGCGCCTCGAGCATGACGAACGAATAGCCGCGTGTCCGCAGCTCAGTACCCGGACGCCCGGTACCGACGGCGTGTTCGGCTGCCCGGCCAGCACCCGGGATCCGCCGCGTACCTCCGCCGGGCTGAGCTCGCCGGTCAGGACCGCGGTCATGGCGGAGTCACGCCGGAGAGGTTGAGCCCGATCACCCCGGCTAGAATCAGCCCGATCGAGACGAGCTTGACCAAGGAGACCGACTCCCCCAGCGCCCACATGCCCACCAAGGCAGTGCCCGCGGCGCCGAGCCCTGTCCACACCGCGTACGCCGGCCCCACCTCGAGCTTCTTCAGCGCCACAGTCAGCAGCCCGAAACTGATCAGCGCGCACGCGGCGAAGCCCACCGTTGGCCACAGCCGGGTGATCCCGTGACTTTGCTTCAGCAGCACCGCGAAACCCGTCTCGAAAAGTCCCGCCACGATCAACAGCAGCCACGTCACCGCGTCACCTCGCCCCCGCGGCCAGGCGCGCCGACACAATGACCAGCGCGGCTGACAGCGCGCCGGCCGTGATCCCGCCGACCATAAGGTCGGTCGCCAGCCGGAACAGCGACGGAACGCAGACACCCGCGCCGGGGCCGGCCGTCAGCCTCGCGGATCGGTCGGGGGTTCGTCGCCACTGCCATCTGGTTACCTGACTCCGCGTTCCAGCGCAGCGTCTGGGTGCCGGTCCCGGCGACCTGAGAAATCCACACTCCGGCCGTCTGCGGAGGGGCGGGTTTGACGCTGCGGAGATTTCTGGCCATGCAGCCCGGCGACGGCGGTATCGCCGAGCGACAGGTAGGTCTCGTCTTCCTGGACCGTGTGCAGTCGCAAGATGGCATACAAGCCGTACAGGATGTCGCGCAGGTCGGCGATGTCTGCCTCGTCGGGGGCCCGGTCGCCGATGTCGTCGATGAGCCGTCCCAGCCGTGCGATCTGAACCGCGATCTCGGCGTGTGCCCTGCTCATCGGTGCGGTCGGGTCGGTCCCCCCGAGCACCCGGTTCAGCGCCGGGTACAGATCAGTTTCCTCGGCGTGCTCGTGCGGCCAGACTTCGCGGGTTAGCAGTTCGTGGACGCTGCGGACCCGGCCCATCGCGCGGGGGTCGCCGAGGGTCTGAGCGGCCACCCGAAGCTGTTCCACGTCCGCCCGGATCACCCGGTGCTCGGCGCGGAACCGCCTGGTCAGGGCCGTGTCCGCCGCGGTCAGCCGGACTTCCGGCGCCGGTGCCCGCAGAGCGCGGAGCGCGTTGAGTATTACCGCGACATCGATGGCTTCCTGCAGCAGAGCGCCCCACACCGCCGGCAGCAAGCCCGCCGCCGCGACGCCCATGGCGGCCAGCGACATGCTCATGCCGCCCAGCACGCTTTGCAGGGCGATCCGCCGGGTGCGCCGGGCCACCGCCGCCACCTCGCCGAGGCGGCCGAGCTCATCGACGGTGAGCACCGCGTCCGCCGCCTCCGAAGACGCGGTGGCACCCCGGGCGCCCATGGCGATCCCCACATCTGCCAGGGCCAGCGCCGGGGCGTCGTTGATCCCGTCGCCGGTCATGATGACCGGTGCCCGGCGCTGCTCGCTGCGCACCACCGCCAGCTTGTCGGCTGGGGTCAGCTCCGCGATCACCTCGTCGGCCCCGGCAAGGGCACCGACGGCGCTAGCGGCTTCGGCCCGGTCGCCGGTGGCGAGCACGATCCTGGTGATGCCGCCGCGGCGCACCGCGCGGATAGTCTGCCGGGCATCGGGGCGGAGCGGGTCCTCGAGCAGCAGCACGCCCGCGGGCCGGCCATCGATGGCGGCAAAGACGGTGAGCGCGCCGTCCAGCCGGGACCGGCGGCGCGCGGCGCGGACCCAGGCCTCGGTCTCCGGGGCGCCAGCCCACCGGGCCCGCCCGAGCCGGACCTCGTGGCCGCCGACCGTCCCCGTGATGCCCTGCCCGGCTACCTCGGCGACGTTCGCCGGCCGGTTCAGGCGGCAGCCGCGCGCGGCTGCCGCCCGGACGACGGCGGCGGCGAGCACGTGCCCGGACACCTGGTCCAGCGACGCCGCCAGCGCCAGGGTCTCGGCGGCCAGGTCATCGGGAGCGGCAGGGATGATGGCGGTTACCTCGGGCTGCCCGGCCGTGAGCGTCCCGGTCTTGTCGAGGACGAGCGTCGTGCACTGGGCAAGGCGCTCCAGCACGCCGCCGCTCTTGACCACCACACCACGCCGTGCCGCCGCGGACAGCCCGGACACCCAGGCGACCGGCGCGGCCAGGATCAGCGGGCAAGGCGTCGCCACCACGAGCACCGCCACGGCCCGGGATGGCCCGCCCAGCCCCCAGGCGACAGCGGCTACCGCCAGCGTCAGCGGCACGAACCACACGGCGTAGCGGTCCGCGAGCCGGACGGACGGCGCCTGCGAGCTTTCCGCCTCACTGACCAGGCGGACGATACCCGCGTACGTGCTCTCCGCGGCAGTGTCGGTGGCCTTCAGGTCGAACGGACCGCCCGCGTTCACCACGCCGCTGCGCACCCGGTCACCACGCGCGTGTTCGGCAGGCCGGGCCTCGCCGGTCAGCGCCGACTCGTCGAGAACGGCGGCATCGGAAGCGACCGTGCCATCCACCGGTACTACGTCACCCGACGCCACCAGCAGCAAGTCGCCGACCGCGACGTCGTCAAGCGGCACGATCTCCACCGTGCCGTCGCGATAGCGGCGCGCGGAGCGCGGCGCCCTGTCCAGCAGCGCGCTCAGGTCCCGCCTGGCACGCAGCGCAGCCCACGCCTCCAGGGTCCGGCCGCTGGCCAGCATCACGCTGATCACCGCGGCAGCCAGGTACTCCCGCACGGCGACCGCGCCCGCCAGCGCCAGCAGCGCGATCACGTCCACGCCCAGCCGTCCATGGCGGATCGCATCGACGGCCGACCACAGCGCGTAACCCAGTCCGAACGCCGCCGCGACCAGCCAGCACGCATCGGCCACTCCGCCGGCGCCCGCCAGCCAGGCCGATCCCCCGGCCGCCAGTCCGATGGCCGTCACGCCCAGCAGCAGCACCGCCGACCTCCGGCCGAACCAGCCGGCCGCCCGGCGAAGCAGAACACTGCTCATGCTGCCACCCTCGCGCGCGGTGAACCCGAAGTCGTGAGCCCAAAGACATAAAGCTCGGGACTTCCGTCCCCCAGCACTGGATGTGGTGGCCACACCATCACAAGCCTGGCGGGGCTGCGACAGAACCCCAGCGTCCGCCGACCGGTCCGACGATGACCTCTCGTGTCGGCATGGCTACGACGGCACCCCAGCGTTGATCCGGTGGCGAGCACCGCGGCGGCAAGGAGCCTGCTCGGCCACCAGGTCACGCTGCGCGGCTCGGCGGTGTCGGCAGGCGGCATGATGCGGTTCGGCATTCCGGCCTACCGGCTCTCGCGCGACGTGCTCGACTCGTCCAGGATCCTGGACGCGGTCACGCTGCTCCACTCGATGGAAGGCGCCGAGCGGCCCAGCCTGGGCCGCCGCGTGGCCGTCTACGGCGGCGGAAACACCGCGATGGACGCGGCCAGGACCGCGCGGCGCCTCGGCGCAACCGACGCTGTCGTGGTCTACCGCCGCACCAGAGACAGGATGCCCGCCCACGAGGTCGAGGTCGAGGAAGCGACGGACGAGGGCGTCCGGATGATGTGGCTCTCCACGATCGCCCGGGCCGACGAGCGCAAGCTCGTCATCGAGAAGATGGCCCTCAATGAGACCGGCTTCCCGCAGCCAACCGGCGAGTTCACCGAACTCGATGCCGACACTGTGGTGCTGGCGCTCGGCCAGGAAGCCGAACTGTCCCTGCTCGACGGCGTGCCCGGCGTCACGATCGAGAACGGGGTCGTCCAGGTCGGCGCCGACCTGATGCAGGCCGGCCCGGCATCTTCGCTGGCGGCGACATGATGCCGGCCGAGCGCACCGTGACCGTCGCGATCGGGCACGGCAAGAGGGCAGCGCAGAGCATCCACGCCTGGCTGGCACGCGACCATGGCGGGAACGGGGCCGCCGCTGGCTCGGGTGGCCGCCCGGCCGCCGAGACCACCCTTCGCCTGGCCACTGCCGGCCGGCTGAACACCTGGTACTACTCCGACGCGCCAGCCACCGTCAGGCCGCAGCTGGACGCGGCCCGCCGGATCACTACGTTCGACGAGGTCACCGGCGGCCTGGACGAATCCACCGCGCAGTTCGAGGCGCGCCGGTGCATGTCATGCGGCAACTGCTTCGAGTGTGACAACTGCTACGGCGTCTGCCCGGACAACGCGGTCGTCAAGCTCGGGCCTGGCCGCCGGTACGAGATCGACCTCGACTACTGCAAGGGCTGCGGGATCTGCGCAGCAGAGTGCCCGTGCGGTGCCATCGACATGGTGCCCGAGCGTATCTGAGTACGTTCGGCCCGCGAGCACGAGGACTAAGGTCCTGCACTGGCCCGGTTGGCCGCGGCTAGGGTGAAGTCACTGGCCTGGGACTTCCTCGTTCCCCGGTCGTAAATGATCTTCTTAACCGGGTGGAGGGCGACTGCAGATGGCGGACCGGGCGCAGGGCAAGTCGGCCATCAAGGTCTTCCTGCTCGATGACCACGAGATCGTCCGCCGCGGGGTCAGGGACATGCTGGAGGCCGAGCCCGACATCACCGTGGTAGGCGAGGCCGGGACAGCGGAGTCCGCGCTGGCCAGGATCCCGGCGCTGCGCCCCGATGTGGCGGTGCTCGACGTGCGGCTGCCCGACGGGAACGGCGTCTCGGTGTGCCGGGAGATCCGCTCCCGGATGCCGGAGATCGCCTGCCTGATGCTGACCTCGTTCGGCGACGACGAGGCGCTCTTCGACGCGATCATGGCCGGCGCGGCCGGGTACGTGCTCAAGCAGATCCGGGGCACCGACCTGGTGGGCGCGGTGCGGACCGTCGCGTCCGGCGAGTCGATGCTGGATCCCGAGGCAGCCAGCAAGGTGATGGCCAGGATGCGCGACCAGGCCATCCGGAAGGACCCGCTGGCCGGCCTGACCAACCAGGAGCGCAAGATCCTGGAGCTCATCGGCGAGGGCCTCACCAACCGGCAGATCGGCGAGCGGATGTACCTGGCCGAGAAGACCGTGAAGAACTACGTGTCGGCGCTGTTCGCCAAGCTCGGGATGGAGCGCCGGACGCAGGCAGCCGCTTACGCCTCCCGGATCTTCGACCAGCACTAGCGCCCAGCTGTCTCCATCCGAGCGTCCGCATCAGGATGAGTGCCTGATTCGTGGCTACAGTGTGTCGGCTGCTGGCGCCGGGAGGCGCGGACCGGCCAGCGGCACCTGCCAGTCAAGCTCAGTGCCACCGCCGGCGGCAGGGGCGACCCGGAACGAGCCGCCGAGACTGAGCGCCCGCTGGTCAAGATTGCTCAGCCCGCTGCGGCGGCCGGTGTCCTTAATCCCTGAGCCGTTGTCGCGGACGGTCAGCGACAGGTCCGCTGCCGCCCGCACCCGCACGTCAACTTTGCTGGCTCCGGCGTGCCGGGCGGCATTCGCCAGCGCCTCGCGCAGGACGGAAAGCAGATGCTCGCCGACATCCTCGGGCACGTCATCCAGGTGTCCCTCGAGTATCAGTCCCGGCGGGAAGCCGAGCACGCTAGCCATCTCATCCACAACCCGTAGTATCCGGACCCGCAGTCCAGGCAGCTTGGCGTCCTGCCGGGCCTGCAGCGCAAAGATCGAGGTCCGGATCTCCCTGATGGTCTCGTCCAGTGCGTCGACGGCCGTGCTGACCCGGTGCGCGACCTCGGGCGAGCTGATCAGCGATGTTGCTCCCTGCAGCGACATGCCGGTCGCGTAGAGCCGCTGGATCACAAGGTCATGCAGGTCGCGGGCGATCCTGTCCCGGTCCTCGAAGACGGCTAGCTGCTCGGCCTGGCGGCGGTGCTCGGCCAGTTCGAGCGCGATACCAGCCTGGCTGGCAAAGGTGACCAGCATGTCCACGGCGGCAGGCGCCAGCGGCATGGCCCCCGGCCTGCGACCAGCCGTCAGCACGCCACGGACGTTGCCCGCGGCGCCCAGCGGCACCAGAATGGTGGGGCCTAGCTTCATGTGCTGCCTAGCGACCTGGGCGACTCGCTGGTCGTTACTGAAGTCATCGACTCTCAGCAGCTCGCCGTGGCTCAGCACCAGGCCCGAGGCCGATCCGCCCGTGGGCAGCACCAGGCCGATCGCCTCGGCTGCGCCATCGCCGGCCGCATGCTCGATCTGTAGCTGTCGCCCCTCGGGCGTCGGCAGCGCGAGCGCGACGAGATCAGCGCCTGACATCTCCAGTGACTTCGCGGTGACCAGCGCGAGCGCCTCGCTGACATCCGCACCGGACAGCAGGCTCCTGGTCACTTCCGCGCTGGCGGCCAGCCAGCGCTGCTGGCGGCGTGCCTCGTCGTAGAGGCGCGCATTGTCGATGGCGACGCCTGCAGCGGCGGCGAGCGCCACCAGCACGGCCTCGTCCTCTTCGTCGAACTCGCGGCCGTCTCGCTTCTCGGTCAGGTAAAGATTGCCGTACACCTCGTCCCGGATGCGGATCGGGACGCCCAGGAAGGAGGTCATCGGCGGATGCCCGGCGGGGAATCCGGACGACAAGGGAGTGCGCGCCGAGATCAGCGATTCGCAGCGGCTTCGGATCCGTGATCAGCGCCCCGAGCAGGCCCCGCCCCTCAGGCCAGTGATGAATCCGGCTGATCTCCTCGTCGGTCACGCCTATCGGGATGAACTCGGCAAGCCGGCCGCCCTCGCCGATCACGCCCATTGCCCCGTACTTCGCGTCCACGAGCCGGACGGCTGCCTCGACGATGTCGCGCAGGGCGACCTCGATGTCGAGGTTCGCTCCGACCGCGACGACCGCCTCGAACAGCGCATTGACCCGGTCCCTGGTGGCCAGCACTGCCTCCAGCCTGACCTGCAGCTCAGCCAGCAGTTCGTCGAGGCGCAGGCTGGGCAAGAGGGCCCGTGACTGTCCGGTTTGCACTGCTAGCTCCGCAATCGGGTAACTGGCGACGATGAGATCTTAGGCGACGTGCCTACGCTATTCAGGACAGGCAGGCTGAACAAGTTCGGCTGCGGGTGCTGCTGGCGCGGCCGCACACGCCCAGGATGGCGCGAGACCCTGGCCAAATACCCGGGCCGGGTAAACATTATGGCACGCTCTGCTTATCGCGAATACCACCGACGGGTTTATTGCATACCGGCAACGGGTTTAGCGCATACCCCGGCTGGGTTTATCGTCGCGATAACCAGTCAAACCACTAGCCAGAATTCTGGCTCGCTTCCTGTTGCCCATGCGGACCTTTAGTTATTACCCTCCGACTCATAACACGCGGACAATCATGGTGCGCGGAACCGGGCTGCTGTCCATGGACGGGATTCCCGTTCGTCGTCAGGAAGACAAGCCGCCGCGGCCACCACAGGCCAGCGGGCGGGCGGCACGGGCATCTGGAGGCGGGCGATGACGATCCAGGTAGCGGGCGCGTGGCGGCGGACGCCTGCCAGCGGGCAGGCGGCACCGGGCAGCAGCACAGCACCCGCCAGCAGCGCGGCACCAGCGAGTCGTGCGGCGGCGCCGGATTTGACCCGCAGGCTGCAGCTCGCGCTGGCCGTCCTGTGGCTGCTGGACGCCGTACTGCAGGTCCAGGCTGTCATGTTCTCTCCGGGCTTTGCGCGAACGCTGGGCGCCACCGCGCCCGGCAACCCGGCGGTAATCGCTGCCCCGATCGTCTGGTCGGCCAGGCTGATCGAGCAGCATGCGGTCGGCAGCGGACGCCGCGTTCGCGGCCATTCAGCTGCTCATCGGGCTCGGCATCGCCTGGCGGCCAACCATCAAGATCGCACTCGGTGCTTCCATCGCGTGGTCGCTGGCGGTCTGGTGGCTGGGTGAGGGTCTGGGCGGCTTGCTCAACGGCACGGCCAGCCCGGCGAACGGCGCTCCCGGCGCCGTGATCCTCTACGCATTGCTGGCGGTCCTGCTCTGGCCGCGGCGGCAGGACCAGCCGGCCAGCTATGCGGCTGCTGCCCGTATCGGCGTGCGGGCAGCGCGCCTGCTGTGGCTGGTGCTCTGGGGCGGCCTGGCTGGGCTTGCCCTGGCGCCAGCGACCGCGGCCCCCCGGTCGCTCAGCGCGATGATTGCCGGAATGTCACGGAGCCGAGCCCGCCTGGCTGGCCCGCGTCAGCGGGCAGCTAGCAGGGCTGCTTAGCCATCACGGCGCGGCGGCCGCTGTCGCTCTCGGGATCGTGCTTGCGCTCATCGCGGTGGGCATCTACCTGCCGGAGCCTGTCCGGCGGTGGACTCGTGCTTGCCATCCTGACCGCTGCCGGGCTGTGGCTGGCCGAAGGCTTGGGCGGCATCCTGGCCGGTATCGGCACCGACCCAAACACCGGCCCGCTGCTTGCCTGCTGGCGATCGCCTACTGGCCGCCCGGCGGACGCCCGGACGGGGCAGCGGCGACGGCAACCGTGTTCGTGTGCGCTGAAAGTGAGCCAGGCATGACCGGGCAGCCATGGCTGGCGGCGACGTTCGCGATCATCATGATCGGCACGGCCGGATACTGCCTGACCAGGCTCGCGGTTTCCTTGCGGCGGCGGCGGCCGACTGACCGGCAGGTAGACGGCATGCACGTGCTGATGGCCGCGGCGATGGCCGGCATGCTGGTGCCCCAGCTGCGACTGCTGTGGACCGGAGGCTGGGTGATCATTTTCGCTCGCGAGCGCCGCCGTGTTCGGCTACCGGATCGCCCGTGGCCGCTCGCGGGGGTGCGGGCCCGTGCTGCTTCCGGCCATGCCGCCGATGGCCGGCCCCGGTTACCCGGCCGTATCCCGCTGGCGATCTCATGACGCGCAGCACCTGCTCGGCTGCGCGGCGATGCTGTACATGCTCGTGTTCATCGCGCCGGTCGCGGCTAGGACTGGCTTGACTGGCTCGGCCGCCTCGGCATGCTCCCCCGGCCGCGCCGGACTCGGCAGTTCCGCTGGTGCTCGCCGTCGCGCTGCTCGCCTGCGTGGTCTGGACCGCGGACCGCATGTCGTCCATGGCGCCGGCCGTCGAGCTTGCGGCTCGCCCGGCGGGACCGCCAGTCGGCTCAGGCGCTGCGGTCGGCCCGCCAGCCGCAGCCGGGCCGGTGCCGCTATCGCCCCGGCTATCAGCGTGCTGCGAGATCGCCACCGGGGTGACCATGGGCTACATGCTCATCACGATGCTGACCTAGCGGCGGACTCATAAGCTGATCCCCCATTTCGCCGACATCTGCATAATCACAGCTGCGACGCCGACACCGACCGCAAGCGAGACGGCCAGCGCGAGCCAGCGGGCTGAGCTGCCCGCCACTCGCTGCCCGACCATCGCCATGGCCAGAGCGCGCCGACAGCAGCTGCGGCAGGCGTGGAGCGTAATTCAGCACGTGAATTGTCATGACGCCGAACCACAGAATGAACGACGCCTTGTGGAGGAACATCCACGGCCCGTTCCCCGGCCCGACCACGCCCAGGACGACGCCCGTTCCCAGCACAGCCACCGAGGTCAGGATTACCAGCGGGCCGAGGACCCGCAGCATGGGTGTGGGCGGCCCTTTCCGAACGTATGGCGGTCGAGCCCCTGTAGTACCTCACGAACCGGTACAGCGTCGAGGTGATCTTCAGCAGCACCGGTCCGACCAGCAGGAGGCCCACGAGGAAATGCAGGACCAGCAGCCGGTGCACTTCCAGGATCGTGAAGCCCTCGATGGCGAATCCGAGCAGCAGCACTGCACCGGTCATGGCGGTCAGCTTCGCATTGCCCTCAACTCCGGCCATGCTCGTGTCGCGGCGGTGCTGCGGCCTGCTGCGCGCGGTGTAGGGCTGACTCAATGGTCTCGTTCCTTTTCCTACTGCCGTGACGGCCGACCGGACCTGCGGGCTGCCTGGCTTAACGCGGTCACCCGGCTCAGCCGGAGGGCGAGCGTTGGGCAGGCATTGACGGCGCGACGAGCGTGCGCGGCCAGGCCTGGCGGGACGCTGTCGCGAATGATCGGGTAGCCCCACTCATCGAGTTCAATCAGCTCGGGCAGCAGATCCGCGCACAGGCCGTGGCCCGTGCAGGCGATCGGATCAATCTGCAACTTGACCGCCATCGTCATCGCCACTCCCCCTCAGCCCACGGCCGGGGTACAGGCAGGACCGCGGTCCCCGAGCCGCCGCGATGCGAGGCGAGACACGGGCGGCGGCGGGCATGACTGTGCGCGTCCGCCGCGAACGTGCGCACGGCCGATGCAGCCATCCGGACCGCGCCGTCTGGGTGGCGGCAAGCTCCGCGACCGGAGATGACGCCGAAGCGACGCTGCATCCGGCCGAGCGGATCGCCGTCCGGTCGTCCAGCGGCGAGCTGGGCCAAGTCATCGGAGATCGCCGGCAGCCCGAACATGCACGGCCCGCACTGCTGTGCTCCCTGGCTCGCCAGAAAGCGCATGATCCGCGCCGCCTCGGCCAGTCCGCACGACTCCAGGCGGGAGCGCGAACAGCACCCCGGCGCCTGGCGAGCCGCCAGCCTGCTTGAGGCCGGCGGCAGTCAGCGGCAGCGCGCCAACCGACGAGATGTCGTGCCACGTGCCGAAGTACCCGCCGATCAGGACCGCCTCGCTGGCGGCGTCCACTCCTGCCAGCGACAGGATGTCACCGACTGCCGCGCCAGCCTCGACCTCGTATACGCCAGGCTGACGTACCGCCCCGGTCACCGTCGTCAGCATCGTGCCGGCCGCATCGCCGTGGCCGGCCTCGCGGAACCACCGCGCGCCGTAGCGGGCGATCAGCGCGACATGCGCCAGCGTCTCGACGTTGTCGACGAGCGTCGGGCGCTTGCCGACCCCGCGCTCGAAGGGCCGGCGCGGGGTGCTCACCGGCTTCGCCTCGCCGCCGTTCAGCCAGTGCACGAGCGAGGTCTCCTCACTCGATACGTAATGATGCGGCAGTTCGTGCACGCTAATCGGCACGTTGTCCAGGCCAGCACTGCTGCCGCTCGCTGACCGCCGCCAGCATGATGTCGATCAGCCAGTCCCTGGTGCGGGCCAGGCACAGATGAGCCTCCGCGCGCCGACGGCCTCGGCCGCCAGGGCGATCCCGTCCAGCACCAGGTGCGGGGCCCGGGCCAGCAGCGCCTGGTCCTTCTCGCTGGCCGGCTCGCTTTCCATGCCGTTCGCTACGACGACGGCTGGCCCGCGCTTCGAGGCCACCGTGCGCATCTTTGTCGCCGGTGGGGAATCCAGCCCCGCCGCGGCCGGTGAGCCCGGCAGCTGCGACGTGGCCGAGCAGGTCATGCTTGGTGATCGCCCCGAAGGGGAGCGGGCCCGTACCGATCTGCGTGCTCGCTCAGCGTCGCCGCGCGATCGCTGTGGTGCCAGCCGAGCGTGAGACGGCGCAACTCGACGCCTCGCTGGGCTGCGGCCCGGTGTCCTGCCGCTTGCTGGGTCATGGCCGGCCACCGGCTGGCCAGCACCCTGGGCCGCCGCCTTCGAGGCCGAGTGCAGCTCGCGGCGCGGGCGTCCCGGCCCGTCGCGCCCAGCCGGACTGCAGCGGCCCGGTAGCCACGAACGCGATCGTTGCCAGCATGAAGGCTGCCGTCGCCATCATCCCGGCAGACCGCAAGGCGCCCGGCCCGGTCAGCCGCAGGCGCCAGAGCACCGCAGCGGCGACGACGAGAATGCAGAGTCCGTCCAGCAGCAGCAGCCAGGACAGGCGGCTGTCAGTGCCGGTCCCGAGACCGTGCCAGAGAGCCACCGGCCAGCACGCGTAGGCAAGCCAGTGCACGCCCTGCCAGACCCGGTAGGGCAGCCGGGTCCGCAGCAAGCTGGTGACGATGAGCGCCAGCAGCATGTCGAATGCAATCGTGCCGAGGCTGAGCCAGAGCGGCCGGTAAGCGGAGCTGAACGGAATGACGGCCGAGACGATGCCGATGCCCGCATACGGGTCCAGGACGGTGCTCACCACGTGCGTGGCCACGAAGAGCGACAGTCAGCAGCGACAGGTTGCGATGCAGCCCGGACCGCACCACCCCTGGCAGCCGCTCGGTCGAGAAGCGGGCCGTCCCGGCGACGCCAAGCGCCACGGTAGCCGTCAGGAGCAGCAGGGCAACCACGCCGGTTGCCCGGGTGGCGTACCAGAGGGGCTGGGACCAGAGGTGCCCGCCGCCAGCAGCCGACCGACCCAGCTGCAGGTGACTCAGAGCTAGCGCGATCACGATCCGCCCGAGCTGACCACCGGCGGCGCCGGCGTGCTGACCGGCTGCTGCGCCGGGGTGCCAGCCTGTGCCGGTGATGGTGACCGCGCTGGGTGCCGCTGCCTGCAGTTGTCCCGGAGCTCCCAGTGCTGCCGGACGCGTTCGTTCCGCCGGCGGAGCGCCCGTGGACGTGCCGGCGAGACGAACTCGAGCATTAGCGGCATGGCCGGGTATCGCGTGCGCGAACGCAGTGCCCATGCCGAGGGACGCTGCCGCGGCACCTCCGGTGATCCATAGCGTGAGCTTCCGGATCCGGGCCAGCCTCTCGTCGCGGCGACGTGACGCCTTCAGCACGTGCTCCCGCATGCAGCTCTCCCTGTCCTGGCGACGTTCGGTGGATCTTGATGCCGAACCACCGACATCAGCTTGCCCACTGACATCACGGCGACCAGTTCAGGAAAAGTTCAGAACTGGCAAACATGCTGCGCGGGCACCCATTCCAGCAGCTGGCAAGAGGGCCTAGCTGAAGCTCACCATCGGCTGGCGCCGCTGGTCAGTCTGGCCTGCCTGATGCGGCGTCGGCGCTGGTCAGCTCAGGCCGACCTGGCGCGGTCGGCCGCTGGACCGCGCCGCTGCGGCCGCTCCTGGCGGGCAAGCGGCAGCTCGATGGTGACCGTCAGCCCGCCGCCAGGCGTATCGGACAGTGCTGCCGTGCCGCCACTGGAGGCCGTCAGCCGGTCAACTATCGCCAGGCCAAGGCCCGTCCCGCCGTTGCTGGTCGCGAACCGGCGGAAGGCAAGCCGTTGCTGCTGCTCGGTCATACCGGGCCCGTTATCGGCGACGACAATACGTGCCTTATCGCCTGCGGGCGCGGTCGCGATCCGGATCAAGCCGCCTGGCGGCAGTGCGTCGAGCGCGTTCGCGATCAGGTTGTCCATGATCTGCTCGAGGTGGCCCTCGCCCATGCGGGCGCTTACCGGCTCCAGGTGAGCCTGCAGGCCGACATCCCGCTCGTCAGCTGCGGGCCGCCAGGCGGCGACCCGCGCCCTGATCAGATCATCGATCCCGAGATTCACCTGAGGAGTGGTGACGTTCTCTGCGCGCGCGACCGCAAGAAGGCCATTGACCAGCCTGGACAGCCGAGCGATCTCGTCCTGGGCACCGGCGAGCTCCGCCGCGGCCTCGGCATCGCTGTCCTCTGCCAGCAGGTCGAGCCTTAGCCGGAGCGCTGCGAGCGGCGTGCGAAGCTGATGTGACACATCGGCCATCGTGGCCTGATGACCGCGGACCAGAGCCTCCAGGCGAGCCGCCATCAGGTTGAAGTTGGCGGCCAGACGGCGGACCTCGCTCGGGCCGCCGGCCTCCGGCGACCGGGTGCTGAGCTCACCGTCACCAAGCGCCTGAGCGGCATCCTCCAGCTGACTCAGCGGCCGGCTCACCCAGCGAGCCAGGCCGATCGCAACCAGCGCCCCGGCCGCCAGCCCAGCACCTGCGATGGCCGCGATCACCCCCCACAGAACACCGATCTCCCGGCTAACCTCGGCCGTTGACCTGGCCAGCACCACGGCGCCGACGCTGCCGTGGCCGGAGTCGCGCGGCACCGGCGTGACGACCACGAACCGGCCGCCGGCCGGGTAGCTAGCAGTCCGACCGGTCGTCATGACATGGCTGATCCGGGCGCTCGAGGCTGGCAGGTGTCCCGGCGTTCCGGCAATCCTGCGGCCAGCTCCGTCGACGACACTGACCAGGTCGCCGCGTGCCGATAGCTGGCGAATGGTCCGATCGAGCGCAGGCGCTGACCGTCCGTCATCGAGGCGCTCCTCGGCGGTATTAGCCACCGCCGAAGCCGACACGTTCGCTTCGTCCCGGAAATCGTGCATGTCCTGGCTAGCGGCTACAAGCCCCAGCGGGACGGCGACGACCCCGAGCACTGCTGCCATGAGTGCCAGGACCGCTATAACGATCCGGCGCGCCATCTACGCCTCGCCGAGCCGGAATCCGCGACCGTAAACCGTCTCGATCAAACCGGGAATGCCGAGCTTTCGGCGGAGCGAGGCCATGTGCACGTCCAGGACCTTCGTCGGCCCGTACCAGTGTGCATCCCAGGCCGTCTCCAGGATTTCCTGGCGGGTGACGACCCGGCCCGGATCGCTGGCCAGGCACTCCAGGATGTCGAATTCCTTAGGGGTCAGGAAGACTTCCGAGCCTGAGACTATGACCCGGTGCGTCCGGACGTCGACCGTGAGCGGGCCGTGCCGCACTACTTCGCCGCCGGGCCGCACTCTGCGCAACACGGCCCGGATCCTGGCCTGCAGCTCCGCGAGCCCGAAGGGCTTGACCAGGTAGTCGTCAGCGCCCGCGTCGAGCGCCATGACACGGTCCGGCTCCTCGCCATGAGCGGTCACCACGATGATGGCGGCATCAGTGCGCTCGCGCAGCTTGCGGCAGACCTGAACGCCGTCCAGATCCGGCAGCTCGAGGTCGAGCAGGACCACGTCCGACTGACCCCAGCTGAGCGCTTCATTCCCGGTCATGACGTGATTTACCTGATAACCGCCCCGGCTGAGGCCACGGACAAGCTGCGCGGCGATGCTGGCGTCGTCCTCGACCACCAGCACGCTCGTGGTCGCATCGCCCGGCTCAGGAGCTGAGCCGCCAGCAGCCGCTTTCATGCCACCTACCGTAGGCGACCGCACCCGGTGGAGGTGCACGGATACCATCCGTAGCCTCCCGGATGACCGGGATGGACCGTTCTAGCCCAGCAGGTCGCCGGTGATTTCGCCGACGGTCCTGGCGCCGGCCAGGATCATCACCTCCCTGACCTCATCGGTCAGCCCGCGCAGCAGGCCGGCCACACCGTCGGCGCCGCCTTCGCCGGTCTCGCCGCCGGCCGTCAGCGCCCAGAGCACGGGACGGCCGATGAAGACGGCGCGGGCGCCCAGAGCGAGGGCGGCCAGCACATGCTCGGCGCGCCGGATCCCGCCATCGACGTAGATCTCAGCGCCGCTGCCGTGCAAAGCCGCGACGATCTCAGGCAGCGCGTCCGCGGTCGCTACCGCCTGGTCGAGCTGGCGGCCGCCGTGATTGGACACCTGCACGGCAGCGGCCCCCGCCGACACCGCGATGCGAGCATCATCTGCGTGCAGGACGCCCTTGACCACTACTGGCAGGCCAGTGATGTCGCGCAGCCAGCCGATCGTGTCGGGCGTCAGGTCGTCGGCATATTCCAGCGCGGCGTCCGGCAGGCCGCCCTGGTCGACATTGGCCCTTAGGTATTCGCCCGGTACGACGTCGTAGACGCTCTGGCCGGCGTTGTGCTTACGGCCAACGACTGGCGTGTCAGCGGTCAGCACGACCGCGGACGCTCCGGCGTCAGCTGCGCGCTGCAAGATTGCCCTGGTCAGGCCGCGGTCTCGGAAAACGTACGACTGCAGCCACCACTGCACGCCAGTCGCGCCGATCTGCTCGAAAGTCATGCCGCTGTTGGTGGACACCTGCATGAGCGACCCAGCCGCGGCGGCGCCGCGAGCCGTCGCGATCTCGCCCATCGGGTGGGCGGCCCGGTGCATGGCTGTCGGCGCGACGCAGACCGGGGTTATGAGGTCGTGCCCAAGGACTGTGGTAGCGGTCGAGACGCTCGACATGTCGCGCAAGATCCTCGGCCGGAACCGGATGCGGTCCCAGGCGGCCGTCGCTGCCGCGGCAGTGATCCCATCTGCCGCGCCCTGGTTGAAATACTCGCTAACGGGTGGTGGCAGGCGCTCGGTGGCGATCCGCTGCAATTCGTCCATTTGCACACGGCGATCTTTGTGCACGCTCCAGGCCCGCGCAACAGGATTCGGGCCAGCGCAGCCACCGCGTTGACCGCCTGCTAGTCCACAAGCTTGCGGCGCGAGTTGACAGCGGCGCCAGTTTCGTCACCGCGCCGTTCCCGCCCGGAAGCTACACCCGCGCCGATTGCGCACGATGGCTCGCCGGCGACCCGGCGACGCATAGCTGCGTGACCGCGATGATCGCCGACCACGTCGGCGACATCGTGCTGCAGAGCTTCGCGGGCGGCGTCGTCGGCCTGCTGGCCCTCGCGGCGCATGCGTGGATGCGACGCCGCTGGCATGACCGCGGCACCCTGACGGCGCTCCCGCTCGGCAGCGCCGAGGCAGCAGGCGGCTGCTCGCCCTGCTGGTCGCCATCGTCGCATTGGGTACTGCCATCGACATCGAGATGGTCCAGCGCGGACAGGGCGCCGGTCAGCAGTTCAGCCTCGCCGTCGCGGCGCTCGGCGCGGCGATGTTCTTCGCGATACGGCTCTACGGCGCGGTCCGCACCCGTCGCCCTGACCGGGTACCGGCCGCGGCGACCTGATTTCGCACGCCTGCGGCCGGATAATCCGGCCCGCCACCTCGACGCTGCGGGCCCGCGCGGCTAGATTCTGGCACGGGCCGACCGAGAGGGAACGCACGTGAATTTCATCCTGGTTATGCGGAACGAGCAGTCCGACCTCGTCGCAATCGGACCGGTGTCGATCGAGTACCAGGCCGCGATGCTGCGCGACGAACTGGAGGAGAGCTCGGGCTGGACCACTGTCGGGATAGCTCGGGTGCTTACCGAGGATCAGGCCCGCCAGACGATCGCCGCGGCCCAGCTCTAGCGCTCCCTGGGCAGGCGCTCCCGGGCAGGCGCTCCCTGGGGGCCCCCCCGGCAGGCTCGTCCGCGCGAAATCCTGTTGCCTGCGCCAGCTACGGCGTGCCACGCTGTCCCACCGGACGGGCTAGTTGTGCCCCGGCAGTGCGAGCTGCCCTCAGGGCCGAGAGCCCCGCGGCGAGCTGTCCCCAGGGCTAGCTCCCCCAAGGCAGAAGGGAGGACGCAGATGACGAAGGTCTTGTGCCTCGTGCTGTCCACCTTTCCCTCCTGTCTGAGGAGCCTGCATCGTGCGCGATTCGGCGTACCACCCCCGTCGCGGTAAACCGCGATTCGACGACGAGCCAAGCTTTGCCAAGCGCGACCGCCATCGCGACGCGCTTCCTTCTCTCGACGACATTGATGCCGCCAACGGCGTCTCCGACGGAGATCGCTGGTCCACCTGGGATCAGTCCACTCCGGCGCAGCGGGGCCCGCGGCCGCACCCGGACTGGCTGGTCACCGAGCTAGCCGCCACCGATACCGAGCTGGGAATCGTGAAGACCGGCAAGGAAGCCGACGTCTTCCTGCTGCGGCGTGGCGTGCCGGGCACCGACAGGTCCTGCTTGCTGGCAGCGAAACGGTACCGGTCTGCCGAGCACCGGATGTTCCACCGCGACAGCGAGTACCTCGAAGGCCGGCGCGTCCGTGAATCGCGCGACAGCAGGGCCATGGCCAACCGGACTGCGGTCGGCCGCCAGATGATCGCCGTCCAATGGGCGAACGCAGAATTCTCCGCGCTGTGCCAGCTCCACCTCGCCGGCGTTCCCGTCCCGTACCCGGTGCAGGTGCTTGGCACGGAGTTGCTGATGGATTTCATCGGCGAGCCGGATGGCGCTGCCGCTCCCCGCCTTGCGGAGACGAGGCGCCGCGGCGCTGAGCTTGCCGGGCTCTGGGAGCAGTTGGTCGAGGCCATGTGCGTGCTGGCCCGGCTCGGGCTGGCGCACGGCGACCTGTCGGCCTATAACCTTCTGGTTCACAGGGAGCAGCTCGTCATGATCGACACACCGCAGGTCGTCGACGTGATCGCTAATCCGCGAGGCGGCGAGTACCTCGATCGCGATGCTGGGAACGTCAGCAAGTGGTTCGCCGCGCGACGATCTGAGCGGCATCGGCGCTGACACGCCCGGACCCGATGAGCTCGCCGCGGTGCTGCGATCGGAGGCCCGCCTAGGCCCCGGCTAGGTCAGGCGGCGCTCCGCCGCCCACCGGGTCAGCTGGTGCCGGGTGGACAGCTGAAGCTTGCGCAAGACCGACGAGACATGGCTCTCCACGGTCTTCACCGAGATGAACAGCTCCCTCGCGACCTCGCGATAGGTGTAGCCCCGCGCGATCAGCCTGAGAACCTCCCGCTCCCGCGCGGTGAGCTGGTCGAGTTCGGGATCGAACGAGACACGGTTCACGTCCGCGGCCGCCCCGGAAGCGAACGCGTCCAGCACGAAGCCTGCCAGGCGGGGCGAGAAGACGGCATCTCCGGCGGCGACACGGCTGATAGCGCTGATCAGCTCGGCGCCGGAGATCGTCTTGGTGACGTAGCCGCGCGCGCCTGCCCTGATGACCGCTATGACGTCCTCGGGAGCGTCTGAGGCCGACAGCGCCAGGAACTTTATGTCCGGATGCTCCGCCTTGACGGCCGCTACGACATCCTGGCCGCCGCCACCAGGCAGGTGCACATCGAGCAGCACGACCTCGGGCAGGGACGCAGCTATCTGCGCTATCGCCGGGCGCGACGTCGGCGGCTTCGCCAACGATATCGACTGCGCCAGCTAGCTCAGACCTGACCCCGGCGCGGAACATGCCGTGGTCGTCGACGAGGAAGACCCGCGGTTTGCCTGCGGAGGCGAAGGATGCTGTGGCCGCGGAGACCGGCCTGGGCCCAGACGCGGTCGTCATGGCCGCCTCGGCAGCCTGTCCGCGGCGGACCGCGGCATGACCAGCGACACCTCGGTGCCCTGGCCGGGACTGCTGCGGACAGTGGCCGAGCCGCCCCGGCGGGCCATCCTGGCCCGTACCGATTCCGCCAGTCCCTTCCGATCGGCAGGAACGGCAGCCGGATCGAAGCCGCGGCCGCGATCCCGCACGAACAGCGACACGGCGTCGGGTTCCACCTCGGCGAACAGCGACACCACGTCGGCGCCTGACCACTTCGCCGCGTTGACCGTCGCCTCCCTGGCCGCGGCCAGCAGCGCGCTCAGGTCATCATCGAGCTCGCAATCCCCCACGGTGACTGCGTCGACGGCTAGGCCATGCTGGGCTTCGACTTCCTGCTGGATCAGCCGTACCCCGTCAGCGACTGTCGCGGCCTGTCCCTCCATCGAGCCCGGCGGCCGGCCGTCGAACAGCCAGGCCCGCAGCTCACGCTCCTGGGCCCTCGCCAGCTGGATGACCTGATGCTGATCGCCGGCTCTGCGCTGGATCAGTGCCAGGGTCTGCAGCACCGAGTCGTGCACCCGCGACGCCATCTCTGCCCGTTCCTCGGCCCTGATCCTGCCGCGGCGCTCGGCTGCCGCTTCCATGGCAATCCGCAGCCACCACGGCCCGAATGCCAGCGCGATCCCGCCGACCAGCAGAATGACGCCCGCTAGCGGCTTCAGCAGCGCGAAACGGTCATGCCCCTGCAGCAGGAGCGTCAGCCCGATCACCAGCAGCACTGCCGCCGCTATGACCCTGAGCACCCGGCGGGAGCGGGGGGCCGTCTCGGTCATGCCTGCTGGGTCTGCCAGACCGCGCAGGTAGTCCAGCTCATCCTCGGGTGCGTTCCGCCAGATCAGCACCAGGCCAGCCGCGCAGGCGATGAGCGGTACCGCAAGCGAGGTGACCCACGGAGCGTTGAGCGCCGATGCGATGATCAGCGCCAGGACCAGCACGGAGGCCAGCCCGGCAGCCAGGCCGATGCCGCGCTTGTCGGCGAGAGCCTTGGTGCCGATGTTGCCTTCGGCATCCTCGGCGGGGATCAGGAGCCAGGCGAGAACGTAGGCCATGGCCAGGTAACCGGTGGTCACCACGGTGGCGATGATGAACACCACGCGGATGAGCCCGACGGAGAAGCCGGTCCGCTTCGCCAGACCGGCTGCCACGCCACCGAACAGCCGGTCCTCACGCGCTCGGCGCAACGGTCCGCCGCTAGCTGGGCCTCGGGTTACCCGCAGTCCGTGGCCCTCCAGGCGAGCCGTCCAGTGACTGGAGTGGTCCTGGTGCGACTGACCTGCCTGCGGTTGACCCGCCTGGGGCTGGCCTGGCTGCGGCTGGCCTGGCTCCGGCTGACCCGCCCCGGGCTGACCCGGCTGCGGCTCGCCCGGCTGCTGCTGACCGGCCTCGGGCTGGCCCGGCTGCGGCTGGCGTTGGCCCGACCCATCCTGGCCGGCCTGCGGGTACGAGGTGGAGGCGCCACGCCAGTCATGCCACGACCTGGCCGCCTCAGGCATGCCCGGCGAGAGCCCGAACTCTCCGTCCCCGGCAGCGTTAGCGCCCGACCGGGCGGCGGTATCGGCCTTATCACCCATGTGCCCATCATGGCGCGAACACCGGGCCAGCCGCCATCCGGGCACTCCCTGGTCCTGGTCAGGCGCGGTCAGGGCCGCCTCAGGGTTGATCCCGATAGGCGGCCCGGACGCCAGCGGGCACGCTCGGTGTCATGAACACAACCACTAGCCCAGAGCCCGGCACCCACCAGGCCGACCAGTCCGTTGCCAGCGCCAGGCCCCATCAGAACGCTCTCGTCCGCAGCAGGCACGACCGGATGCTCGGCGGGGTGGCCGCTGGCATCGCCAGGTACCTTGGCATCGACGTTGCCGTCATCCGGATCGCGTTCGTCGTGCTTGCGATCGTGGGTGGAATCGGCATCCCGCTGTACCTGGCGTGCTGGCTGCTGATCCCCGATGAGTACACCGCGCAGTCCGTTGTCACCGAGTTCACCAGCAACAGGCAAGCGTGGCACGACTGACCGTGGGCGACGAGCGCGCTATGTCCAGACCAGCCAGCTCCCCGCGGCAGACCGGCCCGGCACTGCGGCGAGCCAGCTGGCCCCACGCACAGATGCGGGTCAGCGACGCCGAGCGCACTGCAATCGCGGATCGGCTGGCCAAGCACTTCAGCGAAGGGCGGCTCGACGAGGCGGAGTTCAACGACCGCCTCGACCGGGCGATGTCGGCCAAGACCATGGCCGACCTGACCGGGTTGCTGTCCGACCTGCCGGATGCCGAGGCCGCCCAGCCTCAGCTTCCGGCTGCCGGAGCACGCCAGGAGCGGAAGATGCTGAAAGTTCAGCTGGAGCGGGAGCGGCTGCGGCTCAAGCACGAGCGCCGCCAGCGTCGCCGGGCCGAACGGATGCGGCGTGCGTATTCCCTGCGCTGGGTTCCGGTGTTCGTGATAACCGGGATCGTCGCGGTCATCGTGCTGCGCACCCTGACGCACTCCATCGGCGCCTGGCTGGTGCTCGGGCTGGTTGCGTATCTGTGGGTGCGCCGAGGCAACAGCGGCTATCGCGGCGACTAGGGACGAGGGACTAGGGCGGCCAGCGGGCGCACTCAGCTCGGCAGCAGTGCCTCGTTCCACTCCCTGATAGACCAGCTCCGGACCACCCGGTTCACGACGAACGGATCGCCCTCGGCAAACTCCTCCGCGGCTGCGTGGGTCGCGAAAACCGCCATCGCTCCTATCCCGTCCGTGAACGGCCCGATAGCCAGGAGCCGCCCGCTCTCGGCGAACTCCTGCCAGCGAGCCCGGTGCGCAGCGAAGTGCAGCGGCGCCAGGGTCGCCACGTCGTCACCTGACTCGTAGAACAGCACGTATTTCACGGGAAGAGCAGCGTAGTGGGTCAGCGACGCGCTGGCGGATCAGCCATGAATGTTGCGAGTCTGTCGATTCCGAGCCCGCTGATCAGCAGTCGTTCCTTCTTATTGGCAGTCAGGCGGGCGACCCAGTCGGTGAACCCGCCGTCCCCAACTTCCTGCCAGCGCCCCTGGACCTGGACGTTCAGCTTGAAGCACAAGTCGCGATAGTAGCCGCGGCCCGATTGCCGCTCGTTGTCGGTGATCACCTCGACTCCAGACTCGGCTAGCGCGGCCAGAACGGCCGGCGCAATCGCCTCGCCCGCGGCCGAGAGTGGCGTGAGCGCGACCTGGATGGCTCGCAGTTCCGCCGCCGCAAGACCGGCCGTCATCGCCCGCACGTGCGCGGTGACCGATTCGCGCTCGAACAGGCGGCCGCCTGGGTCGCGCCCTGCGGTGACGAGGCCAAGGAGGCTGAAGTGCGGAAAGTATCCCGGTTGCGTCGGCTGGGCCCGCACGACGCGCTGGAATGCGGCCAAACGGACCCGGTCGGCTGGCTGGGCGAGCCGACGGTGGGCCGCCTCCAGTGCGAGCGCGTTGGTGGGGTCAGCCGCCACCTCGCAGCCGCGCATCGCCGTGACTACCTTGTCCTGGCTGACCGGGCCAAGCGCCGAGTGCGTGCCAAGCGGGACTAGCGGAGCGAGCGTCAGCAACTCGAACGCCGGCGGCAGGTTGCTGGCCACCAGGTCCTCGGCCCGCTGAAGAGCGCGCCACGAAGTGTCGGCGGGCCGGACGAACCGGTCGCTGCGATACCGGCGCATGAGCTCGGCCGGAGTCTGGTTCGCGGCGCGGCGCCTGGCCACCTCCAGCATCAGGCTGGTGAAGTCGCTGCCGCTCAGCGCAGCCAGCCGGTCAAGCACCTCGCTGCCGCCGACCGCCGCGGTCACGCGCGCGACGGCAGGCGACGCCGACGTGGCCGCGTCACGCGCGGGGCTTCTGGAGTCCACGTCCCGATCCTGCCTGAGGCGGAAGGCGTGGGCACTCGGTTATCCGGCCGGCTGCCGGTACATGCTTGCGGTTTCCTGACCACGAAGCGGGCAAATCGGATGCCTGAAGTCAGGAAACCGCAAGGATGTCAGTACTGGCCGGGAGGCTGCGCATCATGAGCGCTCCGAAGCCGCTAGAAACGCGACGTATTGCCGGGATTGTGACGACAGCAGAGCTCGTTGGCGCTGGCGTGTCCGACTGCCGGATCAGGACTCTCGTCAAACGCGGCGATCTGCATCGGGTCGGACGCGGCGCTTACGCCGATGGCGCGAAGGCACGCGACATGCTGAAGCGTCGGGACGGCCGTCAGCTGCTAGAACTCGCGGCGGCAGTCGCAGCGGTAGGACCGACTGCCGTCGTCAGTCACGAGTCCGCGGCATATCTGCACTCGATCGATCTGCTCGCACGGCAAGATCACGCAGCCAGTCTGACGTATCCGCCGCGACGAGCCGGGACGGCGCGGGCGGGCGTCCGGTTGCACGCTGCGACCGTTCCGGCGGAGCAGGTGACCGCCGTCGTTGGGCTGCGCGTGACCACGCCGGCCAGGACAGTTGTCGACCTAGCGCGGATGCTGGAGTTCCGTGCGGGCGTCGTTGCCGCTGACTCCGCGTTACACAGAAATCTCGTCACGAAGCCCGAACTGCAGGCGGTGCTCGGCATGTGCGCCCAGTGGCGCGGAGCACGCCTGGCGGCCGACGTCATTGCGTTCGCTGACGGACGGGCGGAGTCGCCGCTGGAGTCGATCGCCAGAGTCGCATTCAGCGACTGCGGCCTGCCACCGCCGGACCTCCAGGTCTGGCTCGGCGGAACCACCGAACCGATCGGCCGGGTCGACTTCTACTGGCGCAAGTACTGGACGATCGCCGAAGTCGACGGGGCACTGAAATACGACGGGTCCGGCGGGCCGCAGCGAGTCACGGACCAACTGCGACGGGACATGCTGCTGCGGGAGGATGGCTACGAGGTGGTGCACTTCACCTGGGATCAGATCAACAACACTCCGGAGCGCGTGGCCGCATCGATCAGGGCCGCGTTCCAGCGCGGCCTCAGGAACGCCACCCGGCCCGCAGTCCGGCTGGCGTAGCCTAGCGGCCCTGCAGCGCGGCCAGCGCGGCCATGATCCGCTTCTCGGACACCGGTCCCGGAGTGCCAAGTACCTGGGCGAACAGGCTGACCCTGAGCTCCTCGATCTGCCACCGGATCGCCTGGACATCGGGACGGGAACGGGCAGGTGGGGCCAGCTCCCTCAGAACCGCCTGGTACTCGGCCGTCACCCGCTGCACGACTGCCATCCGTTCTGCGTCTCTGGCCTGCTCCGCTGCGAGCCTTGTCCAGCCGCCGTACGATGGCGCCGCAGATACCGGACCAGATCGCGCAGCCGGGACGCCCCGGTTAGTGCGATGAATCCTGGGTAGATGAGCCCGGCGAACTGGGCGCGCACGTCGTCTAGGGCCCTGGCCAGCGCCGGTACCTCCCCCCCGCCGGCGCTGGCCAGCCTTATCTCGACCTCGTGCGCCTCGGCAAGGATCTGCGCGACCGAGTCAAGTACGCGCGCAGTCATGGGAGCCAGCTCGTTCCTAGCGGCCTCGACCAGCTGAGCGAAGCCATCGGCGTCCCAGGCCCGCCCGCGTCGGCAATGACCTGATCGGCTGCGGCCGCCGCGCAGTCGTCGAGAAGTGCCGCAGCGCTGGCATACGGATGCCTGCTCATTGCCATTTTCGCGGGCATCGGCAGCCGGCCCGCGATCGACCGCGCGCCCGACGGCACCGCGATCAGCAGCAGACGCCGGGTACCAAGGCGCATCGACACCTCAGCCTCGGCTTCAGTGTCGAAGATCCGGATGTCAGCCGAGTCGCCGCCATCAGCCAGTGCCGGGTAGCCGCGCACCTGGCCGCTGGTGAACACTCGGGGCAGCGCGCCAAAGTCCCAGCTGCGCAGTCCAGTCCTGGTGAGCCCGGCGGCCGCCTGCGTCAGCGTTGCGGTTAGCTGCGGCCGCAGTTCGGTGCGCAGCTCGTCCAGGTCCTTGCCGGTCGCGAGTACCTGATCTCCGTCCACGACCCGGTAGGTAACTCGCAGGTGCGCAGGCAGACCAGTCAGGTCCCAGGCCGACCGGGGAACGCGGACGCCGCTGCGCCGGGCCAGTTCCGCGCCGAGAGCGTCGAGCAAGTCACCCTTCGGGTCTCCGAGTGCCGCGAGGACCGCCCTGGCCGTATCAGGAGCCGGGATGAAGTGCCGGCGCAGATCCTTGGGCAGTCCGCGAATTAGCTCAGTCACGAGTTCCCGGCGCTGGCCGGGCACCTGCCAGCTCAGGTCAACCTCGTTCCCGGCAAAGAGGTCATTCAGCGGGATATCCGCCGTGACGCCATCCCCCGGCTCGCCGGGTGCGAACTCGTACGACAGCGGGATGGCACCCCAGCTCGCCGGGTAGTCATCGGCGCGGATCTCGTCGGCGGCGGGTGCGGCCAGGTCGTCCGGACTGAGGTCGAGCAGGGCCGGGTCGGTGGCGCGGGCCGCCTTCCACCAGGTGTCGAAGTGACGCCCAGAGGTGACCGTCTTCGGGATGCGCTGATCGTAGAAATCGAAGATGGCCGAGTCATCGGCGACCAGGCCGCGGCGGCGGGCCTTGTGCTCTAGTTCCTCGGCTTCGTCGCGAGCGCGCTGGTTGCGCGCGAAGAACTTGTGATGGGTCTGCCAGTCGCCCTCGACGAGCGCGTGCTGGATGAAGAGCTCGCGCGCGACAGCCGGCTCGATGTTGCCGTAGTTGACCTGCCGCGCGGCGACAATCGGCAAGCCATACAGGGTGACCTTCTCCGTCGCCAGCACGCCGCCGCGGCGCGCATCCCAGCGCGGCTCGCTGTAGCTGCGCCGGACAAGGTCCCCCGCCAGTGACTCGGCCCACTCGGGCTCGATCCGCGCCACGGTTCGGGCCCAGAGCCTGGAGGTTTCGACAAGTTCCGCCGCCATGACCCACTGCGGCGGCTTGCGGGCAAGCGGCGAGTCAGGAAAGATCGCGAACTTCGCGCCGCGCGCGCCGAGGAAATCCGTCGGGCCGCGGCGCCGGCCGGGCTCGCCAGCCTTGCGCTCGCCTGCAAGCCGGCTGGCTGGCTTGCGGTCGGCGTCCTGCATCCCGATGTGCGAGAGCAGGCCGGCCAGCACCGACTGATGCACGCGGTCGGCGAGATCGGCGCCGAAGCGACCGTCCGGCTGGCTCGCACTAGCCGTGGACGGTGCGGACTGACGGGGCTGGCCGGCAGAGCGGCGCTCGCCCGCAGAGCGAGACTGGCGCTGCCCCACCTGTGTCGCCGCGGGCTCGCGGTGGCCATAATCCCGGCCGATGAGGATGCCGATGTCCCTGGCCGCCTGCTGTAGCTGGCTGTACACGTCCTGCCATTCGCGCACGCGCAGGAAGTGCAGGTACTCGCGGCGGCACAGGCGGCGGAACGCTGATGACGATAGCTGCCGCTGCTGCTCGCGAAGGTAGTCCCACAGGTTCAGGAAGGACAGAAAGTCCGAGCCGGGCTCGGCGAACCGGCGGTGCATCGCGTCGGCGGCATCCCTGGCATCGGCGGGACGCTCCCGCGGATCCTGGATCGCGAGCGCGGCGGTGATGATCAGCACTTCTCGCACGCATCCGTTGCGGCCTGCCTGCAGGATCATCCGGCCCAGCCGCGGGTCGACGGGCAGGTCGGCGAGCTTGCGGCCAGTCTCGGTCAGCCGGGTGGTGACGCCGCCGCGGCCGCCCGGCGAGATCGCGCCGAGTTCTTCGAGCAGGCGAAGGCCGTCTGCCACGTTGCGCGAGTCAGGCGGGTCCACGAACGGGAAGTCGGCGATCACGCCAAGGTCAAGCGCTGCCATCCGCAGGATGACCGACGCGAGGTTGGTGCGAAGGATCTCCGGCTCGGTGAACTCAGGCCGGGAGTCGAAGTCCTCTTCGCTGTACAGGCGGATGCAGATGCCGTCGGAGGTGCGGCCGCAGCGGCCCTTGCGCTGGTTGGCCGAGGCCTGCGAGATCGCCTCGATCGGCAGGCGCTGCACCTTGGTGCGCTGGCTGTACCGGGAGATCCGGGCCGTGCCGGGGTCGATCACGTACTTGATGCCAGGCACGGTCAGCGATGTCTCTGCCACGTTGGTGGCGAGCACGACCCGGCGCCCGCGGTGCGGCTGACTCTGCCTGCCTCTTTCGCCTCCCGCAAAAACGCGGTACTGCTCGGCCGCGGACAGCCGGGCGTAGAGCGGCAGGATCTCCAGGCCCGGCTGCTCGGCGAGCGCATCAGCGGTGTCCCGGATCTCGCGCTCGCCGCTGAGGAAGACCAGGATGCCGCCCGGCCCTTCACGGCTGACCTCGGCGACGGCATCGGTGATGGCCTGGACCTGGTCGCGCGGCTCGGCACCGGCGTTCTCGTCAGGATCGGCGAGGGGCCGGTAACGCACCTCGACGGGGTAGGTGCGGCCGGAAACCTCGACGATCGGCGCGGCAGCGGAATCACTCGTCTGGCGCTCGTCCCCGCCGGCCTGCCCGGCTCGGCCCGATCCCGCAAAGTGCCTGCTGAACCGCTCCGGGTCGATGGTGGCCGAGGTGATGATCACCTTCAGATCGGGCCGGCGCGGCAGCAGCTGCTTGAGGTAGCCGAGGATGAAGTCGATGTTCAGGCTGCGCTCATGCGCCTCGTCGATGATCAGCGTGTCGTAACGGAGCAGCTGCCGGTCCCGCTGCATTTCGGTCAGCAGGATCCCGTCCGTCATGACCTTGATGAGCACGTCGTCACTGGCAGTGTCAGCGAACCGGACCTTATAGCCGACCACGGTGCCGAGCTCAGTGTTCAGCTCGGCAGAGATCCGATCGGCGACGGTGCGCGCCGCGATCCGCCGGGGCTGGGTATGTCCGATCTGACCCTTAATCCCGCGGCCGAGCTCCAGGCAGATCTTGGGCAATTGGGTCGTCTTCCCCGAGCCCGTCTCCCCCGCGATGATCACGACCTGGTGATCCCTGATGGCCGCGGCCAGCTCCGCCCTTCGCTGGCTGACCGGCAGCTCGGCCGGGTAGGTGATCACCGGGACGGTGCCCTGCCTGGCCTCGATGCGCCGCTCGGCCGCCGTCACCTGATCGGCGAGCTTGGCCACGGCCAGGTCGCGGGCCGCCGAGTCGCGCAGAGATCCCGCCCGGCCGGCCCGACTTGCGAGCTGACGCTGGTCACGCAGCATCAGCTCAGGCAGGCGCGCGCGCAACTGCGCAAGCGAGGCAGTCAAGTTCAGCTTCTCCAGTGCAGGCTGTGGCCGGCGCGCCCATGGCTGGCCGCCGACGTCGGTAGCGAGCGGGGGCTACCGCGACACGCCCTCGGGCGCGACCTGACGACGCACGCGACACGCAGGTACTGGGCCGTGCACTCCGGCATGAGCGGCTGCCAGCGTACAAGCATGGCCGGAGCGCCCCGAAAGAGCTAACAATTTTCTGCCCCCGACCCTTCCGCGCAGGTTCAGGCACCCGCGCCAGGCAGCCGCCGGCGCCCAGGGCGCGGCGGCGGAGGCCGTGACCGCGCTAGTCAAATGCCGCGGCTCGCCCCGATACTGGAAGCCTGCGATCACACTGGCCATGCGAGGGGGCCGTGAAGATGAAGCTGAATGTGCCCGCCCGGTTCCGGCAGCGCGGCAGGACCTGAGGTGACTGATAGCGACGGCGGCCAGTCCGCCCAGCAGCCCGGCCAGGACGCCGCCGGCGACCTGGCCGGGGCGCTCGACATGCTGCTTGCCGATGGCGCGCTCGGTGTGCTGCGCCGCTTCAGGCCCGACGGCGCTGGGCTCCGTCTGGCTGCGAACCTTGCCCAGCGCCCGCAGCTTGTCGGCCTGCAACTGGCGGCGCTGGGCAGTGAGCTAGCCCGCATCACCACCGGGAGATCCGACCTCACGCCTGAGCGCAAGGATCGCCGCTTCGCCGACCCGGCCTGGAACCAGAACCCGCTGCTCAAGCGCACGATGCAGGCCTACCTCGCAGCAGGCAGGACCGCGACCGACCTGCTCGCCACCGCCGAGCTCGACTGGCGCGACGACGAGCGGCTTCGTTTCGTCCTCTCTAACGTCATCGCGGCAGCGGCCCCGAGCAACAATCCGCTGCTCAACCCTGGCGCCATCAAGGCACTGGTGGACACCGGCGGCATCAGCGCGCTGCGGGGCCTCCGCGCCCTGATTTCCGATCTCGCTGAGGCACCCCGGGTGCCGGCGATGGTGGAGCCTGGCGCGTTCGAGGTTGGCAAGGATCTGGCCGTGACGCCGGGATCTGTCGTGCACCGCACCGAGATGTTCGAGCTGATCCAGTACACGCCCACGACCGAGCAGGTCCACGAATACCCGGTGGTCGTCGTGCCGCCGATGATCAACAAGTACTACATCACCGACCTGGCTCCGGGCCGCAGCATGATCGAGTACCTGGTCAGCCAGGGCCATCAGGTGTTCGCGGTCAGCTGGCGCAATCCGGACGCCCGGCATCGCGACTGGAACCTCGACAGCTACGGCGCCGCCGTCGTAGCTGCGCTGGACGCCGCGATCGCCGTCAGCAAGGCCGAGAAGGCGAGCATCTGCGCGCTGTGCTCGGGCGGCATCGTGTCCTCCATGGTCGCCGCCCACCTCAGCGACGCCGGCCGGCTGGGCCAGGTGGCAAGCCTCTGCCTCGGCGTCACCGTGCTCGACCAGGCGCGCGCGGGCACCGCCAGCGCGATGATCGACGAGCGGACAGCTGCCGCGGCTGTCGCTGCCTCGGCGGCCCGCGGCTACCTGGACGGGCGCGCGCTGGCCGAGGTGTTCGCCTGGCTGCGTCCCGACGACCTGATCTGGAACTACTGGGTCAACAACTACCTGCAGGGCCGTACGCCGCCTCCGTTCGACATTCTTTACTGGAACGCGGATACAACCCGACTGCCTGCCGCCCTCCACCGCGACTTCATTCGCCTGGCCCTGGACAACGCGCTCACCAAGCCCGACGCTGCGACGATGCTTGGCTCGCCAGTGGACCTGTCGAAGGTCGATGTCGACACCTACGTGATCGCCGGCATCGCCGATCACATCTGCCCGTGGCAGTCCTGCTACCGCACCACGCAGCTCCTGGGCGGGCCGGTTACGTTCGTTCTGTCCACTAGCGGGCACATCGCGTCGATGGTCAACCCCCCCGGCAACCCGAAGTCGACGTTCCAGACCGCGGCTGATAACCCGGCCGATCCGCGTGTCTGGCTCGCCGCCGCGGACACCGTCAGCGGCAGCTGGTGGCCGCACTACTCGGACTGGCTCGCCGCCCGCAGTGGCAGCGACCGCAAGCGTCCGGCCAAGCCGGGCCGCAAGGGCTTTGAGCCAATCGCGGCAGCACCCGGAACATATGTACACGACCGATAGCCTCCGGGTGGTCGCGGTCGGCGGCCAGCTACTGCGGACCTCCGTCCGGCGAGCCAGGCCTGGCCTCGCGGCCCGCCTGACGGGCGGCCGCGCAGCTGCGCGAAGCACAACCGCACCAAACACAGCCGCACGAAACACGGGGCGCCCGCCGCTGCTTCTGCTCAACGGCATCGGCGCCAGCCTGGAGCTGCTCCAGCCCTTCGTCGACGAGATCGACCCGGCGGTCGAGGTGATCAGGTTCGACGTACCCGGCGTCGGCGGCTCGCCGCTGCCAGCCCTGCCGTACCGGTTCACCGGACTGTGCACGCTGATCGCCGGAATGCTCACCGAGCTGGGCTACGACGGCGAGGTTGACGTGCTCGGCATCTCCTGGGGCGGCGGTGTCGCCCAGCATTTCGCGGCCGTCCAGCGGTCGCGCTGCCGCAGGCTGGTGCTGGTCAGCACGGCCACCGGCGCCCTGATGGTGCCGGCAAAGCCAAGCGTGCTCACCAAGATGGTGACGCCGCGCCGGTACATCGACCGGGGTTACCTGAAGCACATCGCCGCCGAGATCTACGGCGGCAGCGCGCGGACGGAGCCGGAGCGAGTGGCTGCCGCGATGAACGCCCACAACCGCGTCGGCTCCGCGCGCGGCTACCTCTACCAGCTGGCGGCAGGCACCGGCTGGACAAGCCTGCCGCTGCTGCCGCGCTTGCGGCAGCCGACCCTGATCGTGTCCGGAGACGACGACCCCATCATTCCGCTGGCTAATGCCCGCCTCATGCACCGCCTGATCCGGGACTCGCAGCTGCACGTGTTCCACGGCGGGCACCTGGGCCTCGTGACCGAGGCAGCACAGCTAGCGCCGGTCATCGACAGGTTCCTAGCCGCGCCCAGCCAGGCGGCAGGCCCAGCGACAGCAGACATGCAGCCTGCGGGCACCACCGGGTAGGGAGACCACTGCGATGGACTCAGTTGTCGATGCCGACTTCTACTCGCTTGAGCATCTGCTCGACGACGATGGCCGTCAGCTCCTGGGGAACGTGCGGGATTTCATGGAGAAGTCCGTCGCGCCAGTGATCAACCAGTACTGGGTCCGGGAGGAGTTCCCCCACGACCTGGTGCCGGGGCTCGCAACACTCGGCATCGCCGGTCTGGCCTGCGTCGGCTATCAATGTCCGGGCGGCAGCAGCCTGCTCGACGGCATGATCGCGATGGAGCTAGCCAGAGTCGATCCCTCCATTGCCACGTTCATGGGCGTCCATGGCGGCCTGGCGATGGGCTCGATCTACCTGTGCGGGTCGGAAGAGCAGAAGCAGCGCTGGCTGCCGGCCATGGCGCGGATGGAGAAGATCGGAGCGTTCGCGCTGACCGAGCCGGAAGTCGGCTCAGGAGTAGCCGGCGGCCTGACGACAACTGCGCAGCGAGACGGCGACATCTGGGTGCTGAACGGCCAGAAGAAGTGGATCGGCAACGCCACCTTCGCCGACTACGTCATCGTATGGGCCCGCGACGTCGCCGATAACCAGGTCAAGGGCTTCCTCGTCGAGACTCCCGCCGAGGGTTTCAGCCCGGTGAAGATGCGGCACAAGATCGCACTGCGGGTCGTTCAGAACGCTGAGATCACTCTGGACAACGTCCGCGTGCCGGAAGCGAACAGGCTGCAGCTAGCCAGCTCGTTCCGCGACACCGCGCAGGTCCTCCGGCTGACCAGGGCAGGCGTGGCCTGGATGGCGACCGGTTGCGCGCGCGGTGCCTACGAGTACGCCCTCGCTTACGCCAAGGAGCGGCACCAGTTCGGCCGGCCGATCGGCGGCTTCCAGCTGGTGCAGGATCTGCTCGTGCGGATGCTGTCAAACGTGACGGCGTCGGCCTGCCTGTGCGCGCGACTGTCCCAGCTGCAAAACATTGGCGAGGCCAAGGACCATCACTCGGCGCTAGCCAAGGCGTTCTGCACGGTCCGGATGCGCGAAACGGTCGGCTGGGCCCGCGAGTTGCTCGGCGGCAACGGCATCCTGCTGGACAACCAGGTCGGCCGGTTCGTGGCGGACGCCGAGGCCATCTACTCCTACGAGGGCACCCGCGAGATCAACACGCTGATCGTCGGGAGGGCCATCACCGGCACAAGTCCGGACATTCTCGACGCGGGGAACTGGGTGAAAACACAGATGCCAGACGGCTTCGCCTACACGGATTACCTTGCATCCACCGACGCGCGGGAGAAGCTGAACCGCCTGTGGTATTACTTTGAGTTTGTGGGCGTCCTAGTGAACAGGGGCTATGTCTCTGAGGATCTTATATTCGACCAGCAGGGTGCATTCATTGCCGGGGTTTGGGACCGAACCCAGGCGCTGATAAAGGCGCGCCGGCTGGATAGGGAATCCCCGCAGTTCATGGAGAACTTCCAGCTTCTTCGAAATCGATTCGTCGAGTGGGCAGTGAGCAATCGGCCCAAGTTAGCTCCAACCGAGATGCGCAGGACACAGGGCTACTACCAAGGGGAGTATCACGCTAGTCCTTAGTGATGTGAGCTGTTCCAGGCATTCATCCGCGAGCTTCCGAAAGAATCCAACGAAAGGCGAACCTGCAGCAAATAGTCTGAGAAAATCCGAGGTCATCCAGCACATTGCCCCGCGTCACGTGAGCTGGCTTAATGCACGGCCTTCGCCATAGTCTTGAAATAGAGATATACATTTTAATGCATGGCGAAGTAAAAGCCAGCCGAGGGCGGCTGTCCCCACATGACCGGGACGCCTCAATCCGCCAGATACACAATCTTCTCACCCACCACGGTCGCGACAACCTTCCCCACGAACTGCCATTCATCGAACGGAGTATCGTGTGACAACGACCGAATGGCGATTCTGAGTTGATCTTACCTAGCGGTGTTTGATTCGCAAACTTTCCCAGCTTCCATCCGAGGCCCAACCGCCGTCCACCGAGAGCGTGTGCCCGTTTACGAACCCGCTCTGCGCCGGATCAGCCAGGAACGCGATGGCTTGAGCTATGTCATCGGGCGTCGCAAAACGGGCCTGGGGTACGCGGTTGATGATGTCAGTGTCCTGGTAAAACCCAGCGCCTTGCGATGCGTCATCCATTGGCGTCTTGACCCAACCCGGACACACCGCATTGCACCGGACACCGCGCCCGCCCCACTCAGCCGCCAGAGTACGCGTCAGACCTATCAGTCCGTGCTTGGATGCGTTGTAGGCGGCGCGGTCGGCTACTCCCAGCAATCCCGCAACCGATGCCAAGTTCACGATGCTGCCCGCGCGCTGCTTCAGCATGATCCGGCCAAACGTGCGGCAGCATAGGAAAGGACCAAGCAGATTGACTTCCATCACGCGCCGCCACTCTTCCGTGGTAGTTTCCTCGGCAGGCACAATGGAGCTGATGCCAGCGTTGTTCACCAGAACGTCGATGCGCCCAAACTCTTGCATGACGGTATCGGCCATTCGTTTGACAGCGGCTTCGTCAGCAACGCTTCCTACGACTTCAATCGCGCGAACGCCTTGTTGCCGCGCTCGGGCCGCCGTTTCGGACGGAGAACGAAGATCGTTAAGCGCGAGTGCGAATCCACGCTCGGCAAGCACCTCGCTAGTGCGCTGGCCGATCCCCTGGGCTGCGCCGGTTACTAGTGCGACTTTCATGAATGACCTGATTTGACTTCCGAGCGTGCTTGAGCATGCCTTTGCATCGGGTCTTGCGCCCATCTCGATTCTTACCTGGTAGCGAAAACTATTGGCCTGGCCATCTCCTCCGGCGACGCGGTTTCCGGGTGACCCGCTTTCCAGCGCATGGCTGCAGTGATGCGCGTCCGGCCGCTGGGGTGGTCGAACAAAATGAACTCTTCGACTGGCCCAGGGGAAAGCTTGCGATACTCTCCCAGCATCACGTCGACGTTCGCCTCTCCATCCGGCTGCCGCGATACGTTCAGGCCAAACATGTCCGCTTCATACTCCATGGTGCGGGTAATGCTGTTCGACACTGGCGTCATGAGAAAAGAATAGAGGGAGAACACGATCACGGCCAATGGCAGGGCGGCGACATCCGTAATGCCTCGAATGTCCCATTGCCGCCCCCAGCGGGCGAGTGCAAAGGCGATGCCCCAGTTGAGAAAGGCGAAGCCGATTACGATCACCGCGCCGTTCATGACGAGTCCCTTGTACTCGTGATTGAGAACGTAGTGGCCCATCTCGTGTCCCATGACGGGCTCAATTTCGGCGAGGGTACAGCGCTTCAGCAGATTGTCGTTCAGAGAAATTCGCTGCGTATTGCCGAAGCCACCGACGTTCGCGCTGACCCGGTTCGACTGCCGGGATGCGTCGAACTCCCAGACGTCGGTGGCGGGAATTCCGTTGGCGTTGGCCATGGTGAGGATCGGATCGCGAATGCGGGGATCCTCAAGTCTCGTGTACTTGTTGAACAATGGCGCAAGGTACACCGGTTCAATCAGGCTGACGAATGCGAAGAATACGATCATCAGAGCAGCGCCCCACACCCACCAACTCTTGCCCAGGAGGCGCACGAGCCCGACAAGTGGCACCACAAGAATCGTTCCCAGCACGACGACGACTGCCAGCGCGATGAGTTGCTCCCGCATCCAGGGGCCGAAGGTTTGATTCAGCAAGTCATACTTGTGCTCACGAAAGTAGCCTTCATACACCGTGAGCGGGAAGGTGAGGATGGCGGTGACAAGCGAAAATTGAACCCAATAGAGCGCCGTCTGAATGGGCCGGAAGCGAGTAATGCGCTCGGCGAGGTTGCGCATGCCGGCCGACCATCGGAAGCGTAGGAGCAACCACATCACGAACACAGTCAAGAGGAAGTCCCAGAGAATGAGCCAGTAGCCGCCTTCGAAATAGGCGTCGGAGCGGGCCCGTTGGGCGGGCGGGATCTTGGCAAGATACGCGTTGACCGCTGCCCCGATATCGAAATTGGGCGTAGCCGGTGGCTGACTAGGCATGGGCGAAGCGCCGGATGTCTGCCCCAACGCTACGACGGCGAACAGAAGGATAACTGGAAGAATAAATCGAGTTCCTCGAAGCACCGCAGCCTCCTTGGATTTTGCGAGGAGTATACGACATGCCGGATGCCGATTGTTTAGTTGTTGAGTTCGGACCGCGCGGCTGGGCTATTCCGTCCTCTGAACAATCTTCCCACCCACAATCGTCGCCACGACTCTCCCGGTTAACTGCCAGCCGTCAAACGGCGTGTTGTGCGATAACGAGCGCGACTTGGCGGCCTCAAAGGTCCAGCGCTTTTTGGGATCAAAGATGGTCACATCGGCGAAGTTGCCGCGGGCAAGCGATCCGCGGCTGCGGAGGTCGAAGACGCGCGCCGGGCCTGAAGTAAACAACTCGACGATGCGCGTCAGAGGAATCTTATGGTCGCGGTGAAGCTTGGTGATCGCCAGCGCCAGCGCGGTTTCGAGTCCGGTAATGCCGAAAGCAGCGCGCTCGAACTCGACTTGCTTTTCGTGTAGGGCGTGAGGAGCGTGGTCGGTGGCAATGGCATCGACCGTACCGTCGGCGAGTGCAACCATGATAGCCTCGCGGTCAGAAGCCGACCGCAGCGGCGGGTTCATCTTGAAATTCGTGTTGTACTCGCCCACATCCTCATCGAGCAGTGTGAAGTGATGAGGCGTTACTTCGCAGGTTACGCGAGCCTTGGCGCGCTTCCCGCGCCGCACGGCCTTGAGCGCATCCGATGTGGAAAGATGCGCGACGTGCAGGCGCGATTCGTGAATCTGCTGTGCCAGAGTTACATCTCGATCCACAATATTGGCTTCGGCGGCCGCCGACATACCTCGCAAGCCGAGTCGAAAGCTCGCAGGGCCTTCATGCATGGAGCAGCCTTCCGTGATACGCGTATCCTCTGCGTGCTGCACCACCGGCAGGTTGAGTTCGGCTCCGAGCCGCAGCGCCGCACGCATGACCTCATCGTCGAGAATGGGCTTGCCATCGTCGGTGACAGCAACGGCACCAGCCCGCTGGAGCGCGGCAAAATCCGTGAGCGATGCGCCGCGCGAGCTGCGCGTGGCGGCAGCAATCGGAAACACATTGACCACGGCTCCGCGCTCGGGATGCTTCAACCAAGCGACCCACTCGTCTGTGTCCACCACGGGCAACGTGTTGGGCATCGTGCAAACCGACGTGAACCCTCCGGCCGCCGCAGCTGCTGTGCCGGTAGCAATGGTTTCTTTGTAGTCTTGTCCAGGTTCGCGCAGGTGGACGTGCAGATCGATGAATCCCGGAGCCACAATCAGACCGCGCGCGTCGAATTTTTCGTCGGCCCCCGCACGCACCTTATTCGGCAGAGCGATCTCGGCAACTCGCCCATCGCGCAGAAGAATGTCCATGGGCGCATTGATCTTTGCCGCAGGGTCGATCAGATGCCCGCCCTTGATGAGCAGGCTTGGAGTTTCCCGTCTTTGGTTCTTGGCACTCAGCATTCAGCACTCGGTCTAGGGTCTCGGGTCTTAAAGTTCAGGTCTTAGGTCTCTGGTCTTAGGGAATCAGAGCCTTCCCGAGCTGCATGAGTTTCCAGCCAAAGCCCAAGACCTAACACCTAAGACCCAACACCCTTGCATCGTAAATATGCAGCTCATTTCGCTTTTCCCAAAGCACGCGCCAGAATCGCCATACGCATGGGCACGCCGTTGTGGACCTCTTCAATCACCACGGATTGCGGTCCGTCCATCACCTCCGAAGTAAGCTCAAGTCCGCGCATAATCGGTCCAGGATGCATGACGATCGCGTCTCGTTTCGCCAGTTTCAGCCGCCCCGTATTCATCTGATAGCGCCCCACGTAATCCTGCAAGCTGATCTTCTGTCCCGCGAGGCGTTCTTTCTGCACGCGAAGAAGCATGACCACATCGGTGCCGCGCAGCGCTTCTTCGATATGACGCGTCACGCGCAACCTGGGAGCGAGCGTCGCAGCAAGTTCGGGCACCATCTCCGGCGGACCGCAGAGCGTCACCTTCGCACCAAGTTTGGCTAGCAGATGGCATGCGGAACGGGCCACACGGCTGTGATAAATGTCTCCGATAATCGCAATCTGCAGCCCCTTGATCGACTTCTTGTGCTTCAGGATCGTGAAAGCGTCGAGCAGAGCCTGCGAAGGATGCTCATGCATGCCATCGCCGGCATTGATAATCGGGATGTCGAGGCTGTTCGCAATCAGGTGAGGCGCACCCGCCGAGGGATGGCGAATTACGATGGCATCTGCGCCCACTGCGCGTAAGGTGTAGCCGGTATCGAGCAATGATTCGCCTTTTTCGATGCTCGACCCCGAAGACAACACCAGGATGGTGACCGCGCCCAGCGACTTGGCGGCTACCTCGAAAGACGACCGTGTGCGCGTGGACGCTTCGTAAAACAGCAGCACGACCCGCTTGTTGCGGAGCAGTGGCCGAGCTTTGCGAGGATTCATCCGGTGGGCCAACTTCAGGAGACCCAGGATTTCCTTTTCCTCGAGGTGCTCGATGCCGAGCAGTGAACCGCGCGCCGCTTTGTTCATCGCGTAAGAAAGCAAACCGTGCATCATACGCGGGGAGTGTGGGCTGCGGCAAGGCCAAGCCCAAGTTTCCGCAATGCGCCTAGCCTAAAATGGGCAGTGCGCGAATCCTTTTCTTTGTCGCCGCGTAAATTGCATTGCACAGCGCCGGTGCCAACGGCGGGACCGACGGCTCGCCAATCCCTGTGGGAGCCTCCGTGCTCGGCACCGCATACACCTCCACCGTCGGGGTCTCATCCATTCGCAACGGTGCGTAATCGTCGAAATTTCCCTGCACCACGCGTCCTTTCTCGATCGTGATTTTCGCCCGCAGCGCGTTCGAAAGGCCGTAAACGATCCCGCCTGGAATCTGTTGTTCGACGATGCCTGGATTCACCAACTGCCCGCAATCAACGGCTGCGACCACGCGATGGACTCGGGGCACTTCGTTCTCCATGCTGATCTCGACCACTTCGGCCATGTAGGAAGAGAAACATCCGAAACAGGCGATGCCGCGAAAACGGCCCGCAGGCAAGGGTTTACTCCAGCCTGCCTTTTCCGCCGCGAGTTGCAGAACACCGCGCATCCGCGCCGTGTGCCAGGTCGTCGTGAAATATTGAATGTCCTGATCTTTATCCTTGGCGAGCATGTGCAGCCGGTACTCCAGCGGATCTTTTCCCGCCGCTGCCGCCAGTTCGTCGATAAAGCTCTCACTCGCGAACCCAGCCTGCAGCGCGTACACCGACCTCATCCAGCCCAGCGGCACCGGCGTTTCAGCCAACACGTACTCGAGCGAAACGTTCGGCAATCCGTAAATAAACGCGGCTTCGTCCGGCAGATCGGGATCGATTCCATTTGGCCCGGGTTGACCCTTCTGCCCGCTGATCGACGGCGCAACGATGCGGTGAGTAAATGCCACCGGCCAGCCCGCACCATCCAGCACCGCGCTCAACTGGTGTAGGCTCGCTGGACGGTAGGTTGAAAAGCGCATGTCGTCTTCTCGCGTCCAAATCACCTTTACCGGTGTCTGGCTCGCCTTCGACACCAACGCGGCTTCTACTGCGTAATCGTGTTCGAGCCTTCGCCCAAACCCGCCGCCCATGAGCGTGACATTCACCTTCACCTGGTCGGGATCGAGGCCCACGGCCTGCGCGACCGCGTCACGACAATCCTGCGGCACTTGCGTTGGCGCCCAGAGTTCGCAGCCCGATCCCTGATAGTTCGCCGTGCAATTTCCTGGCTCCATTGGCGCGTGCGCCATGAACGGCAACTGATATTCCGCCGAAATTCGCCGCCCTGAGACCTTCGACACATCGCCCACCGAATATAAACTCACACTCTTCTTCGCCGCGGCCTGCTTCAAAGATTCCATTACCGCCGCTGTATTCAAATCTTTATTCGGACCTTCATCCCAATTGACCGTCAGCACGCGCCGCCCTTCCATCGCACCCCAAACACTATCAGCGACTACGGCGACGGCTGCATCGCTGATCCTGCCGACATAGGCGATGCCGGGAATTTTTCTGGACTCCTTATCGTCGAAGCCCAACAGCTTGCCGCCGATCGTCGGACACCGCGACAGCACCGCATACTTCATCCCCGGCATTCGAAAGTCGATCCCAAAAACCGCCTGGCCTTTCACCTTCGAGGGCGTGTCCACGCGAGCCAATCGCTGCCCAACAATCTTGTAGTCTTTCGTCTGCTTCAGCGGAACGTCGGTTGGGATGGGCAACGTCGCCGCCTTGCCGACAAGCTCTCCATAGCTCAGCCGGCGCTTGGATGCAGCGTGCACCACAGCTCCCTCCTGCGCCGCGCATCCCGCTCGACCCACGCCCCACGTCAGAGCAGCCGCCGAAATCAGCATCTCGCGGGCCGCGGCTCCCGCTTTCCGCATAGGATCCCAGGTGGTGCGCACGCTCGCACTGCCACCCGTGGTTTGGTCTCCGTAGAGCGTGCTCGCCCCCGCCTGCTCGATCTCGATGCGCTTCCAGTCGGCTTCCAGTTCCTCCGCAAGAATCATGGGCAACGCCGTGCGAACGCCTTGTCCCATCTCTGAGCGCGCCACCACGATTGTGATTTTGTCGTCGGGGGTGATTCGCACGTAGGCGTTCGGCGAAAAAACGTCCTTACCCGTTTTCCCGCCATGCGGCAGATAAAAACCGACCACCAGCCCTGCCCCTGCGGCCACTCCGGCCGCAACAAATTCGCGACGGCTTAGTGGGCTCATCGTGCGCCCCCTGCGGCGACAACACCGCCGTTCGCCGCCCGATGGATCGCCTTGCGAATTCGCTCATAGGTCCCGCAGCGGCACAAGTTCCCGTTCATCGCCTGCGTGATCTGCTCATCGCTCGGATTGGGAGTCTTCGCAAGCAATGCCGCCGCCGTCATAATTTGGCCTGTCTGGCAGTAACCGCATTGCGGAACCTCTTCGGCGATCCATGCTTGCTGCAACACGTGCAAGCCGTTGGCTCCAAGTCCTTCAATCGTGGTAATGCTTTTCCCCGCGACCTGCGAAACCGGCGTAGAGCACGAACGAATTGCGGCTCCTTCGACGTGCACCGTGCAGGCCCCGCACAATCCTGCACCGCATCCAAACTTCGTCCCCGTAAGTTCGAGCGTGTCCCGCAACACCCAGAGCAGCGGGGTCTCCGGTGGAACGCTTACTTTTTTCTCGCTACCATTCACGCGCAATGTGAGTTCGGCCATGTTTGTCTAAGAGTGAATTGTCACCTGGAGGACCATCCTACCCAACCCGCGGGAAAAGTGAAATGGGCACACGCGCAAGAATAACGGCGACTGAAGGCTGAAATGAGAAAGGACGAAATGCTGGGAAGGGTTACAGTTGGCTTACTTCAGCTCGGCCAGCTTCTGCGTAGCCAGCTGTCCGGCTTCGGTGGTGGGAGTGTCTTTCTTGATCTGCTCATAGAGGCGCTTGGCATCCAACGGCTGATTGTTATTCTGGTACAGCTCGGCGAGTTGCAGCTCCGCCGTTACTTTGCTCACCGACGCGGTCGGTTTGTTCGTCAACTCTTTGTAAATCGCCTCTGCATCTTTGGGACGGTTTGTATTGCCGTAGACGGAAGCCAGCGCGAGTTTCGCCACGGATGCCAGCTCTTTATTGCTGTTCGACGCCACTTCCTTGAACTGCTTCTCAGCCGTGGCATTGTCGCCAGCGCTGACCGAAGTCACTCCCAGAAAATAGCGAGCCATGTCCGCAGTCCGGGTGTGCGGATATTTATCTACGACCGCCTGGAATTGGTTGTGCGCAGCAGCAGCGCGCTCCTTCGCCGAGGTAAAGCTCGGAATGTCAGGCTGTGCGGGCGTTCCAGCTGGCCGCAACTGAGCCTGCAAAGTTCGCAGCGCCTGAGACATGTCGAAGCTGGCCTTTTCATCCTGTGCGCTCAGGTAATACCAGCCGCCCACCGCACCAGCGGCGATCAACGCGACCACCACAACCGCGATGGCCAGGGTGTTCCGGTGCTCGACGCTCCAGTGAGCGGTCTTCTCGGCAGCTCCGAGGGTCACCCGGCTGAATCGATCTTCTTTCAGTTGATGGCGGGTTTCTGCGCGCACGACTACCTTTCAGTCTCAGTCTTGAGTATCTGTCCTGGTGGGAACTCTATAGTTTATCAGGCCGAAAACCGCAGCGTCAAAGCCGGTACGCCTACCGCGGAGCCTCTTCCAGCAATCCCTGTTCGAGTTTTTCCTGGCACTCGATGCAGTGCCTCGTCCAAGGAACAGCTTCCAGCCGCTTCGCATTGATTTCCTTGCCGCAGTGGATGCACTCTCCAAAGCTGCCTTCGCGGATGCGCGCCAGCGCCCGCTCGACCATCTGCAGCAGCTGCCGCTCATTATTGCTCTGGCTGAACAGAAACTCTTTGGTATAGGAACTCGCGGCCCGGTCGGCGATATCTTGCGCGGTATCCTCGTCAGCCGAGCGGCCGTCCGCCTGCGTGCGCGAAACCGTGCGTCGCAAATCCTGCTGCCTAGTCTCCAGCCGCTTCTTAAATATTTCTAATTTCTTCTTATCCATAAGTTCACTTCATAATTGCTGCGACGGCTCCTGAGCCACCCAGAAGGTTAGAGCCAAACAAAAATCATAAGCGCGGCAATTGAGATGCGTCAACCACCCCATCCGTTGGCGCTCCAACGGCCCAGAGTCGTGAGCAGATTAGATGCCAATCCAGAATAAATCGATCTACGCCGGATCACTCGGCTACGCGGCAGCGTCTATTTGCCTTGAAGCAAACTCTCCGCGTGACGGGCGATCAGGAGAAGATGCTGCGCCTTGGCATCCTTCTCTAGCGCCGTAAGCTGCTGCCGGGCTACAGCCGGATGCGACTGCAACTGAATTTCCGCCAGAGTGAGACGCGCCTGATATTCGAAAGATCGGTATCCGAACTTCTGCGTCGAAGCGAGCATCGCCGTCAGCTCTTTGCTCGCCTCGGCTGCGTTCCCGGAGCGTGCTTGAGCGCGCGAGTCTGCCAGAACAGCTTCGAACCGCGCTGCCTGGGTAGCCGACTGCTTCGACAAAACCACAGCTTTCGCGGCGACGTTCCGCGCTTCAGCCACCTTTCCCTCACCCAATAAGCTGCGGGCCAGAATCGCTCGCGCCCACGCGCCATTATCCGGAGCATTGTCTTTATCGAAGATTACTGCCGACTCGCTCGCCAGTTTCTCGCCATCAAAAAAGCGCTTCTCTTCCAGCGCGACTGCGGCAAGCGCCGTCTGAATTTGTGCGGCGTGGTCATCTTCGTGAGCGTCCTGAGCAGTCTTCAAGGCCGCCTCGTACTGTTTGCGCGCACCCGCGACATCGTCTTCCATCAGCAAAGCATCGCCTAACCCCGCAGCGGGATAAGACTCGCCGGAGACATAGGAAATCTCATGCATCAGGTTCAAAGACCGCTCGTAATAGCTTTTCGCAGTCTCGGGGTCGCCAATTTCCACCATCAGATTCCCCAGGTTGCCCAATGTGGCGGCCGCGCCACGCCGGTCGGTGCTTTTCTCGAATGAGGCCAGCGCCTGCTCCTGCATTTTTCGCGCGCCCTTCAAATCACCCAGGCCATCGAGCGCATTGGCGATATTTCCGTAATCGCTGCCTAAATTGAACTCGCTTCGCAAATCAAGATCGACCCGCAACGCCTGTTCGTAGAAACTCTTTGCCTCCAGTAATTTTCCCTGGTCAAAAAACGAATTGCCGATTCTTTCTAGCGCGCTCCGCAGATGCCGCTGATCTCCGATCTCACGAAATACCGGCAGCGCATTCTGAAACTGCTGTCTTGCACTCTCGAAGTGCCCGGCATCGTAAAGACGATCGCCGTTTAGCAGCGAACAAACTGCAGCGCCGGAGCGGTCGCCGGCCTTGATGTAGAGTTCTTTGGCGTGATCGATCAGTGGCTGCGACTGGTCCGGCTGCCCCATGCGCTGCAGCGCATCACCCTCCACACGCAACGCCCCGGCTACAAATAGACTTGCACCGATCTCGGTTCCCTCCTGCACGGCATTTTTCGCTGCGGATTCCTGCAGCTTGTAGTCGCTTCGCCCAGCCGCGACCGACGACTCCGCGAGATCGACGCGCGCCGCTTCCCCTTTGGATACCGGCAGTTTGCGCAACTCAGCCATGGTGGCGACAGCATCGTCAGCACGGTCGTTTCCTATCTGCGCTCGCACGAACAGCAAACCATAATCAACTCGATCGGGGAAAAATTCCCATAGCGTGCGGTAATTGTCACTCGCCGCCGACCAGTCCTTGGTCAGCTCATGGTATCGCGCCTCGATCAGCATTTTTTCTTCGCGTGAAAACGGCGTTGCGAGGTCGAGCGCCCGTTTAGCTTCTTCCGTCCCCTTCTCGTCATAACCTAAAGTGGACCACGCCTCGGCCAGCGCGGAATGAGTTGGCGCGTGGTTCGGATCAATCGCGGCCGCCCTTTCGAGAAGAGTGCGGGCAGCCAGTGCATCGGACAGCCGCAGTTTGTCGAGGCCTTCGGAATAGAACCGCGCCGCCTCCGGATTCGCGGGCAGCGATGCCCGCACGCTGGCAGACTCAGCCCCTGAGAGTCCTCCAACGCCCAACTTCGCGCGTAGCGCTTCGCCGGCCCGGCTTACCAGTTGGTCGATTTGCGAGGCGCTGCCCTTTTCAGAGACCGAGGCCACAATCTCACCCGCACTGGTATCCTGCAAGCGCAAATCAAGCCGGATTTCGTCCGCCGCCAACGGGATATATGAGCCGACCACCACATCGTCGCTTCCGAGGTTTTCGCGAATTCTCCTCAAGGTTTCCTGACTGAAACTGTCCGCCTCCGGTAGCGACAGGCTCCTCTTCATTTGCGACACGCTCTCGCCAGAGATCGTTCGCAACTGATCACCCTGCCCAAGTTCCGTCGTCAGCATTTCCGAAAGCGCAGTGGAAATCCACGCAACGTCCGCCTTGCCTGCAAGATTCTTAAATCCCAGCACGGCCACAGAACGGCGATGTGCGCTTGTCGTTACAGCAGCGCTGTGTCTCTTCGTGCGGTAGATCAGAAAGTAGCCAGCGGTCGCAACCGCCAGCGCCAGGGCGAGGACAACTCCCACGACGACGAGTTGTTTCGCAGCCGGTGGCCGGGATACGACGACAGGCAAGGTGCCGGTGTTCAGTCGCTCCAGGTCAACCCCAAGTTCACGGGCGCTCTGGTAGCGATGGTTTGGATCCTTATCCAGCGCCTTCAGAATGATCTGCTCCAAGCCAATCGAAACAGCGGGATTTACTGCACTTGGCGGATCGGGCGGCTGGTTCAGAATGGCATTGATGAGCAGCGGAGAATTGCTCTGCGGGAAAGGACGCCTGCCGGTCGCCATCTCGTAGAGCACCGCCCCCGCCGACCAAATGTCCCCGCGCGAATCCGTAGGTTCGCCCCGCAACTGCTCCGGCGCCATGTAAGGCAGCGTTCCCGTAACCTGTTGCGAATCGGTAAGCGTGGCCGTCATCCCCGACTCGCTGGCGTGGGGCGCGAGTTGTGCGAGCCCGAAATCGAGAATCTTTAAACGTCCGTCCGGAGTAAGCCGCAGGTTCGCCGGCTTCAGGTCGCGATGCACAATGCCCTGCTCATGCGCGGCGGTGAGTCCCTGCATCAATTGACCGCCGAGATTGATCACCTCTTTGCTTGAGAGCGTGCCCCGGGCTAGTCTTACGTCCAGAGTCGTGCCCAAGATGTATTCGGTAACCAGAAAGTCGGTGTCGTCCTGGCTACCGAACTCATGCACGATGGCAACGTTAGGATGATTGAGCCGCGCCAGCGATAGCGCTTCCTTACGAAAGCGTTTGCGGGCGACATCGTCTGCCAGCAAGCCAGGAGAAAGCACCTTGATGGCAACATCCCGCTCCAGTTGCTCATCGCGCGCGCGGTAAACGACCCCCATGCCTCCCGCGCCAATTTGTTCCAATACCCGGTAGTGCGACAAGGTTCGATTGAGCATTTCCCGCCCGCAAGTGCGCTAAGGATAGCAGCCCAGTCAAGCCGGAAAAAGCGTCCCGCACCCCGCCGACCCCGAAGAGCGCGCCCCTCTTCGGCAAGTTCTGGACAGACTGTCGCCCACCCCTTTGACACAAGGTCGTATGCAAGGCGCTGTCCATGTCACGCCATCCGATATGGATATAGTGACAAATACCGCCGTCACGTTTCTTAGAGTTGTTTAGAAGGATTCTTTTCGACTGAAGACATGCCGCTTCATCGTCTTAATGAATTGAGGCTCGTGCAGCCGCCGAAGCAGGAAGTATTCATTGATCGGGCGATCATCGGCCAAAGCTGGAACCTCGGGGTCTTGCTGGATGAGACTGTCCAATGGTATCTCGCCGTCCAGGACGGCTTGGAACTGCTGCTCCGCCGACGATGCAAGGTTCCACTCCACCAGGTCTTTCGCGGCGGTCGCAGGCATGTGTTGCGCCAATTCCGCAGCCGATGCTTGTGGGATTGTGCTCGCGCTGGCGAGAAAATGAACGCCGGACCCGCCGGGCGTTCGAAAAGTCCGCACGGTGGCAAACGATTCTTGCAGAGCTTTTGCTACCGAAGCCCAAGTTGCAGGGTCTCCGTCGGGCATCCACTGCTGCAGAATGCCTCCCGCCCTCAAATGCGCCTTCGCAATCGAGTAAAACTCTTTGGAGTAAAGCAAGCTGGAGCCCGCAGCTGGCACCGGCGGAGGCGGATCGATCACGATCACGTCGTACTCCTCCGGCGAGCGCTCCAGAAACGACCGGCCATCATCGATCACAATGCGTGACCGGGACGTATCCAGGGTTGGTGCATCCGCATGAAAGTAGGAAAACAGCGGCGGCACGCTGGGCACCAACTCCGCCGCGGTCGTGGGAATGTGCCAGGAGAGGGCCGAGCGGTATGTGGTCCCCATTCCGAAGCAGATGACCAGTGCATTTGTCGGAGGCCGCTGCATGAATGCGAGCGGCAGATGAACCATCATCTTTGTAATCGGGGTTAGGTTGGTGATGCCAACTCCATTGATCAAAAGCCGCCTGCCAAAACCCCTACCAGTCGCGACCACCGTGGCAGTGCTGTCGCGGAGAACCTGGCGCGGATAGTATTGCTCCTCGTAGCCAACCGTGAAAAACGCCATGGCCACGGCGCCCAGCACCAGCAGCGATGCTGCCGCAAGCCTGGGCAAAGACTTTCGAATCGAGCGGGGAACAAGAAACAGCCCCACAGCAAACCACGGAATCGCAAATATACAAAGAGCAACGCGCTCACCCACCCATGGAAGCAGCACAAAGCCTGAAATCAACGGCCCCACCACGCAACCCGCAATGTTGATTGCATAGGCGGTGCCAGCTCGGTCAGGGTCACCTGCCGAATATAGATCGACAATCATTGGGGTGAGGAACCCAACGAGCGCTGAGAATGGCGCCACTCCCAACATCATGCGTAGCACCGCTGCCAGCCGCAGGCGAGGATCGGCCGTTAGAAAGGGCAACAGAACTGAAAATCCTAGAAGAGTCCAAAGTAGATAGTCATCTAGGCTGACCCTGTTCCGTTTTTGCTGGTAGGCTCGCGAGCCCAGATAGGTGGCGCCCAGATAGGTGGCCAGAATGGATGCAAACGCATAGACCACCGTTCCCAAGGGCGGAGTATAGATCCGTATCCAAGCGATCTCGACGCCCATGCTGGTGATGCCTGTTCCAGCCAGCAGCCACAACAACTTCTTGTCCGTCGCTTTCCGGTTTGGAGCAGCTCCGAGCCGAGCCGTCTCGACATTCGCAACTCCACTTTGCGCAATCTCGACTTGCGATTCCGATTTCTGTCCGGCCCGGTCTCTTTGCGTCGATCGAACGAGCGAGAGCCCAAACGCGCATGTGGCGAGCAGGAAATTCAAGGTCGCTCCCACATACAAAGTGTGATGAAACCCAAGCAGTTCAATCAGGAATAGTGGAATGAACGCGCCAGAAACTGCCCCCAGTACATTGGCGACGTAGAGGTAGCTGAAAGACCGGCCGCTATGGGAGGAGGAATTGCTCTTGATGGCGAGCATGGCAAACGGAAACGTCGCGCCCATGCACGCGCACCACGGGATCAAAGTAATAGCGATCCATACGCCCGCCCACAAGTAATATCCCGAAGATGACAGAGCCATCGGGCTGATGCCTCGCTGAATCAGGGCTCGCCCCACTGACAACTCGTATGGCACGCTAACGGCCGAGACGCCGATGAGCAACTCCGTGATGGCATAGAGACGCAGTGCAGGAAAAGGAATCCGATCTTGATATCTTCGTGCCAGAATCCCGGAGCCCCATGAACCCAGGCCAAGTCCAACCATGAATGCGGAAAGGACAATCGAGACCAGCGCGGTCGTAACTCCGAACTGGGCCATGGCCAGGCGAACCCACACGATCTCATATAGGATGCTGCAGAAACCCGAAACGAAGAAAAATCCGAAATACCACCGCATTGGGGAATCGGCTCCAGAAATCTTTTTTGACTAGGAGCACATTTAAGCAGGATGTTCTACACAACGCAATGTGGGTGGAGGAACGTGTCGGGGACGTTTGCTGAATCTGTTGTGTCGTGAACGGGTGTTCTGGTGCAACGCTCGACTCACGCGCCCGCCGCTCCCTGGTTATGGAACTTCACCTCTACCAGTTTGCGGTCCTCGTCCGAAACCTGGAACATAGCGCGTGGCTTCAGATTCATGAAGCTCGCTACAAAAACCTCCGGGATTTGGCCGATGCGCGTGTTGTAGGTGTTGACGTCGTCGTTGAAGAACTCGCGCCGGTCGGCGATGCGCTCTTCTAATTCGCTGATGCGCATCTGTAGTTTAAGAAAATTCTCGTTCGCCTTGAGTTGCGGATAATTCTCGGCTACCGCGAACAGCCCGCGCAGCGCACCCGTCATCAACAAATCGGCTTGCGCTTTCTGCCCAATGCTGGCTGCATTCATCGACGCTGCCCGCGCCTGCGTCACCGCCAGCAACGTCTGCTGCTCATGCTGCATGTATCCCTTGACGGTTTCGACCAGATTAGGAATCTCGTCGTGGCGCTGCTTGAGCAGTACGTCGATGTTGGCCCAGGCTCGGTCGTTATCGTTGCGCAGTCGCACCAGTTCGTTGTAGAGGATGACTACATAGACCAGCACACCCACCACAAACAGCAGGAACGCCGCCCCTTCGATCACAGTGCCGCCCATTTCGCTCTAAACCTCGGGTTGAGCCCGCCTTATTCAGTGAAACAGCACACTGTACATGCACGCAAGTGACTGACGGGGCATCGTCCAACGTCATTCGACCACAAATGAGAACCAGCAATGGACCGCAGAAACACAAAGGGCTGAGACCTCAGTCTCAGCCCTTCAATCCATCGCGGATCAACTACCTTTCACCCTTGTTACGGCTTATGCGGAGTCAAATCGCAAGCGTGCTTGACCTCGTCGAGGTTCAAACCCCCAGGCGAGAACTCGGCGATCGCGTAGCCAGTTCTGGTTCTGACTTCCACATTGAACACTTCGGCTCCTATCGCGCCTCGCACCGTCCCCTTATCCATCGAGAGGAAGTGTCCCCGAACCCAGTTCCAGCCTTTGTGATCGTGGCTTCCGTCGATCCGCACCATGACTTCCATCTTCGGCTGGCCCCAAAAACCCGGATAATCCGGCCGTCCGAGCCTGGCGCCCGGATTGAAGTCCGAGTATTCATACTTGCCATTGGTGCAAACCAGTTCGATCCGTGGCTTGTAGTCCGGATCTTCTTTGAGATAGTTGTTGGCAAGCAGTTCGAAGCGGACTTTTTTCGCGGCAGTCATCTTATCTTCCGACTGAAACTCCATCCACTTGCCGCCGGCGCTAACGCCGTCTCTCTCGTCCTGATACGGGCTCATGGCCCCTTGCTGGGCAAAAGCCGCCAAACCCATCAACAGGAAGCTTGCCAAAGCGATCCCCGCTACAAATGCACGATTCTTATTCTGAAGGCAGTTCTGAAACAATCGAAGTCCTTTCAAGGTCTCCTCCCACTCAAGAACATCCTACATATTGAACCCGAATCGGCCGTAAAAGTTGCATGACTTTACACCTTCCTGCCGGCAATCATCCAAAAAGGACAGATCCTTGCCCACTAGGCCAATGGGCATTGATGATTCTCGACTCGCGAGATCTGGTTATTTAATTTTCAGGTCGATGTAGACCTGGGAACGGTCGTCGAACTGGCTGACGGACTTCGTGTCGCTCTTGCTGCCACTGTGTTGGGCGTAGACTTCGTAGTCGGCTGCTGCCGAGAGGCCTGGAAAACGGTACGTTCCGTCCTGGCCAACGATGTAGGTTTTCACCGCATGGTTGCGTGTGTTCGTGAGGTACACAACCGCATCTTTCACTGGATTATCCTGCTGGTCAAGGACTTTGCCGAAAAGCAGTTTGCCTTGCGCCTTGTCCTTCTTGTCGGGTGTGGCATGGGCACCGACGGCGACTAGCAGAAGGAGCGCGCTGCCGATCAAGCGCATATTCCGGATAGTCAGTCTGCAGCTCATGCGGTCACTTTCCTTTTCCTCTCACTAGTGCGTGAGGTGCAAGCTCATATCCACGCGCTCGTCATACTGTACGTGGATGTTGACCTCTTGCGCCAGACGTAAGGTCTGGCCATCGGTGGTTTTTACACCCTTTAGGTCGGCCCAGACAACATAGTCGGCTTCGCCGGCCGGAACGCGCTGCGCAAACTCGCCTGCATGGTCGGAATAAAGTTCCCACTTCGCTCTCTTGTCGGACGCGCGGCGGATCTTCACCTTCACGCCATACACCGGTCGATCATCTGGGCCCCACACGGTCCCAAAAATCAGCGCATAGGGATCCGTCGGCTTCAGCTTAGAAGGAGACGCGGCGAGAGGCCTGGATGAAAGATGAACAGAGAAGAATAAAAGTAGCAGGCAGAGCGGTAGACTGCGGGGCAGACCGCGAAAAGATGAGCGCGCAAGCAGAAACCCTCGGTGCGTTCGATTACTCGTCGCCGTCTTCGCTTTCAACTTCTTCTTCCTCTTCTACGTAGCCGGCTTCGATTGCCTTCAGCTCCAGCGGACTAGTGGTCACGACTTCGAAATCCGTGCCACACTCGGGACAGGAGACAATCTCGCCTTCATCGACTTCTTCTTCTTCCACGTCGAGATTGGTTTCGCATTCAGGACACAACACCATGATTCCTCCGCTACCGTTCGGATGCCACCTTAGACACCCTGCTTAGATACCCTTGATAATATTTAGATTCTTCCCCGCCGTAGGTCAAGGGGCGGGGGCTGTAGAGTGTGAGAATATAATTCACCGGCTGGCCTTGACAATTCTTATGGCGGAGCCTACATGATTTTTCTCCTCAGGAAAAGAGCGTGGCTTTTGTTGCTCACGCTATCTCTCGCTGTGACCGCAAAGTCGCAAGCGCCGAACAAACAAGAACCCAGCCCGGCCAGCCCCGTAGTTGTAGATTCCCGCATCTCGGCCGCGCTGCAGCAAGTTTCCGCCGATCGCATCCGGGCAAATATCGAGAAGCTGGTCAGCTTTGGAACGCGATCGACCATTTCGGCGCAGGATCCCGCTTCGATCGCGGCCGGTCACGGGATTGGCGCGGCGCGCGAGTGGATCAAATCTGAATTCGAGCGCTATTCAAAAGACTGCGGCGGATGTTTAGAGGTTAAGACCGATAGCTTTACCGAACCGGCTGCCGACCGCATTCCGCAACCCACGGAAATCACCAATGTTTATGCGGTGCTGAAGGGCACCGATGCAGAGGGCGCCAAACGCATCGTGCTGGTAACCGGACACTACGATTCCCGCAACAGCGACACTCTCGACGTAAAGGCCGACGCCCCAGGCGCGAATGACGACGGCAGCGGAACCGCCGTCAGCCTGGAATGCGCGCGAGTGTTGAGTAAACTGAAGTTTCCCGCAACGATTATTTTTCTGACAGTGGCGGGTGAAGAACAAGGACTCAACGGCAGTCACCATTTCGCCAAGATGGCCAAAGAGCAGGGCTGGAACGTCGAGGCCGTCCTGAATAATGACATCGTTGGCGGAGACAAAAACGCGCAGCAGGACCACTCCGTGGTACGCGTGTTTTCCGAGGGATTGCCCGCTGCGGCCACGGAGCAGGAGATCAAGCGTATTCGAGGCTTAGGCGGAGAGAACGATTCCGCTTCCCGGCAGTTGGCCCGCTACATCGCCGATGTGGGTCGGGCCTACCATACAGACGTGAAGCCGATGCTGGTGTTCCGGCTCGACCGCTATTTGCGCGGTGGAGATCACTATTCCTTCAACCAGCAGGGATTCACCGCGGTGCGCTTCACTGAATTTCGCGAGGATTTTCATCATCAGCATCAGAATGTGCGCACCGAAAACGGCATCGAATATGGAGACACTGCCAAGTTCGTTGACTTCGATTATGTATCGCGCGTAGCCCGGCTGAATGCGGCGACTCTGGCGTCACTCGCGTCGGCGCCCGCGCCTCCTGCGAATGTGCACCTGCTCACCAAGGATCTGGAGAACGATTCCACTCTCACGTGGGAAGCGCCCGCCGGTGGCCGCGCCGCAGCCTATGAAGTGTTGTGGCGTGCCACAACCAGCCCGGAATGGGAGCACGCGCAAAATGTCGGCAACGTTACCCGTACAACTCTGAACCTTTCGAAGGATAATGTCATCTTTGCTGTACGAGCCCTCGACGCCGAGGGGCACCTTAGTTTGCCGGTCGTGCCCTTGCCGGAACGCTGAGTTCGGTATCTACTGCTTACAGGAGCGAATTCCTTTGCGCGGTCGAGAAATGACGTTGAGTTTCCCGCCCTTCACCAAGGCAGTGATCTGGCTGCTGGGCATTAACACTGCCGTGTTCCTGGCGTTGTCCGCGTTCGGTTCAATCGCGGTGATCCGGTGGGTGTATGTGACGCTCGGCCTCGTACCGAGCATGACGGTGTTCCATTTCGCGATCTGGCAAATCGTGACCTACAGCTTTATCCACGTGGGTTTCTGGCACTGGTTTGGAAACATGCTGGGGATTTGGATGTTCGGCTCTACGTTCGAAAGCGCCTGGGGCACGCGCCGGTTTCTGGAATTGTTTTTCACCGGCGTGGTCGGAGCCGCCCTCACAACGATCGTCCTTTCGTTTGCGCACATTCTGATCAACCCCGATACGCCAACGGTCGGCGCCTCCGGCGGCGTGTTCGCAATTTTGATGGCTTTTGGGATGGTGTTTGGGGAGAACGAAATCATGATGATTCCGTTCCCCTTCCTGATCAAGGCCAAGTATTTCGTGCTGATTCTGATCGTAGTGACCGTAGCCTTTGCCATCAGCGGCGGCGGCGGCACCGCTTACCTGGCTCATCTCGGCGGTTTGTTCTTTGGATATTTATATGTGAAGTTTTCACCGGCGAAAGGCATGTCCGGTCGATTCTCGTTTTCGGAGTGGTGGTACGGACTGAATAATTCTTATTACCGCTGGAAGCGGCGGCGGGCTGCCAGGAAATTTGAAGTGTACATGAGCAAGCACGACCGCAAAGTCCATTTCGACGAACACGGAAATTACATCCCGCCGGACGATGGTCCGCGCAAGGGCAACGGCGGATCGAAGTCGGGGTGGGTGAATTAAATCCTTACTCTGCGAAAAACGATTGGAATTCCGCCAGCACTTCGGCGGTTAACTCGCCCCGCACAGCCCTTCCTTTGAACCCTAAATCATGACCAGCGCCCTCCACGGTCAGCAACTTCGTCTTCGCCGGAATCAGTTTTAAGGATTGCTCAATCTCCGCAATCGAACCGAAAGGATCCCGCGTACCTTCGACAAACAGCGCCGGAGTATGCAAGTGGAAAAAGTGTTGCGTGCGGAGTTGCTCCGGCTTGCGCGGCGGATGCAACGGGTAAGAGAGCAGCAGCAGACCAGCGGGCTCCGGCGGTGCTGTGTCCGCTGCCTTCTCAGCAAGCTCGGCGCAGAGCATGCTGGCTTGTCGTCCTCCATACGAGTGGCCCCCGAGAAAAAGATGTCGGCTTATCTGAGCTTTCAGCGCCGCCAGCGCATTGCTAAGTCCCGCGCGGTCGCGCTTGGCGTCACCCGGTCCCGGCGGACCGTAGGGGCGATCCTGCCGATATGGAAGATCGCACCGCAAGACGAGAAACCCAGCTTCCGAAAAAGAATTCGCCAACGCAACCAGTAAAGGAGCCTGACAGTTCGATCCGGCACCGTGAGTCAGCACTAATCCGTTGCCATTAGGCTTGGCGGGACGATGTAAAAGTCCACGCACGAACGGCTCAACCGAAACATCGGTGAAAACCTGCGGACTGGATTCAACGGCAGGGGGCGCAACCTGCTCTTCTTTCTCTTTTTTCGAGCGGGATTTGAATAATCCTGAAACCCTCATACGCTCACTTCTTCCAGCTTTTCGTAAATTTTCAGGATCTGAATTTCGTTTCCCAGCCTGGCCCAGCAGCGCAGCACTTCAGGATCTTCTTGCGCCGTGGCCCGCGCCTGTTCCGAATTCCAGTAGCGAAGCAGCACGTACTGTGAATCTCCGCTGTGGTAGAGGAGATCGCTGCCGTATCCTTTAGCCGAAACAATGGCATTGAGTTCGCGCATCGTAGATAACGATGCGGCTTCCATGCCGGGAAGAGGCTCCCAGATTGCGATGGATAGATACTCCTGCGACATACCTCGCGATTATAGCTTTTTGCGTGCGGCAGCGCGCTTGCTGGTCGGGTGCGAAACGGCGCTGGCTTCTTCGGCAGTGACCACGTGCAGCCTCATAAAATTTGTCGACCCGGAGGCTTGGCGCGTGCCCGCGACCACCCCGAGTACGTCATCGGGTTTGAGCAAACCGCGCCGCAAGAGCTCATACTCGGCCACGTCTACCATGCTATCGCTGGTAAGCCCCTGATCGCATTTCATGGGATGCACGCCCCAGTACATGTGGGTACGCTGCGCGATCGCGACGTTGTGAGTAAACGCGTAGATGGCGGCATGGGGGCGATACTTCGAAATCATGCGGGCTGTGTTGCCGGTCTCGGTAAAGATGGCGATCGCTCCCATGGGCAGATCTTCGGCCGCATGGGCAATGGACTCACAAATGGTTTCGGCCACGGAGAGGCCGCTCCGGTCGCGGCGCCGCCGCTGCGTAAACTCGCCCATGTTGCTCTCGGCCTCGATCACGATGCGTGCCATCATCGCGACCGCTTCCCGCGGATAATGCCCGCTGGCGGTCTCCGCGGACAGCATGACGGCGTCGCTGCCGTCGAAAATCGCATTGGCGACGTCGCTCGCTTCAGCCCGTGTGGGGCGCGGGTTTTCGATCATCGATTCGAGCATTTGCGTGGCCGTGATCACCGGCTTGCGCCATTGAGCCGCGCGGTGGATCACGTGCTTCTGAATGACCGGCACTTTTTCCGGCGCCATTTCAACGCCCAGATCTCCGCGCGCCACCATCACGCCATCGGAAGCCTCGAGAATTTCTTCCAGATGATCGATCGCCTGCGGCTTCTCCAGCTTCGCAATCAGAGGCGTGTTGCAACCGTGGCCGGCAACAATCTGCCGGACCATGTTTACGTCAGCCGCAGAACGGACGAAAGAAAGCGCAACTGCATCCACACCGTGCTTCAATCCAAACTCAAGATCTTTGTGATCTTTTTCGGTGAGGGCGGGTATCGACAACGCCGTTCCCGGCAAATTGATGCCCTTATGTTCACCCACCGGGCCGCCATTCAAAACGTCGCAGACCACATCTTTGCCGCGCACAGTTCGCACGCGCAGCTCAATCAGCCCGTCGCACAAAAGAATGCGGGTTCCGGGTCCGACTTCGCGCGCGAGATCAGGAAACGTGGTCGAAAGGCGAGTCGCTGTTCCAGCAATGTCACGCGGAGTAATAATCACGGTCGAGCCGCTCTTCAGCACAACGGGTTCGTGCCGCTCCAGGCGTCCCGTGCGGATCTTGGGCCCTTGCAAATCCTGCAGGATGCAGATCATGCGCCCTTCTTTCTCGGCGGCACGGCGCAGGCGTTCTATGTTGCGCGCGTGATCCTCGTGTGTGCCGTGAGAGAAATTCAGCCGGGCGACATCCATGCCGAGGCGAAGCAAATCCCGCATTCCGGCCTCGGAATGGCAAGCCGGACCGATGGTGCAGATGATCTTGGCGCGGCGTGCGGCGGGCTTTCCGTCGACCACTGCCGGCGGAACACTCTCCGGGACAGGGAAGCTTTCTGCTGCGAGTTGCGACTTGCGAGCCTTCATCGGTTTCCGGAGGAGCAGTACCTTGTTCAGAGAAGGTCGTTCGCTCAAGAGAAAGCTTATTGTAATTGTTTAATGCTTCTTAATCTGCGGAGCACCAAAGAACAATTCAATCGCCTTCATTTGAAATTTCTGTTCTAGAGTTCCGTTCTACAGTGAAAATCGGCAGTTCTGGCGTTTTCTGCAGCAGGATCCGGCGTTGTGCCTACGCCTTCGGGGAACTGATTGCGATCAACTCTTTTCCTAGCATGGCGCGCGGGAAAAGCATGGCGTTAAACTCCGCGCCGACCAGGATCACCAGGGAAACCATATACATCCAGACCAGCAAGGCGATGGCTGCGCCGAGCGATCCGTAAATAATGCTGTAGTCTGCGTAGTGCTGCAGATAAAAACCAAACAGCAGCGTCGACGAGAACCACATCCCGGTGGCAAGCGTTGCGCCCGGTATTACGCTGTGCCACGGCTGGGTGCGCGGAACCGCATTGTGGTAGATCAGCGCAATCACTGCAATGCTGGTGAGCGTGGCAATGATCCAGCGGATCGAGGTCCACATCAGCAAAATGTACGGGCTGAATTCATGCGCGGTATAGAACAGAATGCGAGTTTCTATCTTGCTGCCGAACGCGATCAGCAAGGTTGAGAACGTCATGGGCAGACCGGCCAGAACCACCAGCGCAAACGAGATCAGCCGTTCCTTCACCAATCCCCAGACTTTCGGCAGCTCGTAGCAGCGGCGGAAGCCTTCCATCCATGAAATCATCACACCGGAAGCGGTCCATAAGGTTAGAAGCGAGGCTGTAACCAGAAGCCCGACAGGCCGTTGTGACGCTCCTCGAAGGAAGTTCATCGCCGTGTTGCTTCCGGCCGGCAGAATACGGGAGAGCGCGTAGGAGATTTCGCGCAGGTAAGGCGCGCCCTTGCGAGACGTTGCCAGCAAAGATCCCAAAACCAGCAGCGCCGGAAAGAACGTAAGAATCGAGGAATAGGCGGAGGCTTTAGCGATGGAAAAGGCGTCGTGCTGGAAAGCACGCCATAAGGCTAGCCGCAGAAGGCGCATAAAACGAAGCATCCCTGCCCATAGAGTAGGGCTGGAAACAGCTGGACGCAATGAGGGAAGCGATCCAGGTTCCTCGATTGGCAATCGTTTTAGGTTCGCATGCATGAACTGTTAGTAGCCAAAAAGAGCCTCGGGGACGAACAAATTCGCCCCCGAGTTTACCCTAGTTTGATCTACTCCGCCGCCAGTTCTTCGGTTTCACCCTCGTGGCGCATCATCTCGAGAGCGCGCTCGGCCTCTTCGTATGCTGCCGAGACTTCCGCCTGTACCTTGGCCGCGGCCTCTTCCATTTCTGGCGAGAGGCGCACGTTGCGGTAGTACTCCATGCCGGTGCCCGCAGGGATGAGGCGGCCGACGATGACGTTCTCCTTGAGGCCGCGCAGGTGATCGACCGCACCCTGGATCGAGGCTTCGGTGAGCACACGCGTGGTCTCCTGGAACGACGCCGCCGAAATGAACGAGTCGGTCGAGAGCGAAGCCTTCGTGATGCCGAGGAGCAGCGGGCGTCCGGTAGCCGGCTTGCCGCCCTCCTTGATCACACGCTCGTTCTCTTCGCGGAAGCGAAACTTATCCAGTTGCTGCTCCAGCAGGAACGTGGTGTCGCCCACATCCTCGACCTTCACCCAACGCATCATCTGGCGGACAATCACTTCGATATGCTTGTCCGAGATGTTGACGCCCTGCAAGCGGTAGACTTCCTGGATTTCGTTCACCAGGTAAGACTGCAGCTCTTTTTCTCCCAGGACGGCCAGAATGTCGTGCGGGTTGAGCGGGCCGTCCATCAAGGGTTCTCCGGCCTTGACGCGCTCGCCTTCCTGCACGTTGATGTGAACGCCGCGGGGCACCGAATATTCTTTCTCGGTACCGTTGTCGGCTTGCACATACAGCTTGCGTTGGCCCTTCGAGACTTCGCCGAACTTCACCGTGCCATCGATTTCGCTGATGACCGCGGTTTCATGCGGCTTGCGGGCTTCGAACAGTTCGACCACGCGCGGCAGACCACCGGTGATGTCCTTGGTCTTCGTTGTTTCGCGCGGGATCTTGGCCAGCACGTCGCCCGGGAAAACCGTGTCGCCGTCCTGCACCATAAGGTGAGCGCGGGAAGGCATGAGGTACCGTTTGCTGCCCTTGCCTTTCACCACGATCGCGGGCTGGCGTTTCTCGTCTGGGGAATCGCCCACGACGTGACGCGACAATCCGGTCACCTCGTCCACTTCTTCGTGCAGCGTAACGCCCTCTTGCAAGTCCTTGAACTGCGCCGCGCCGCCGATTTCGGTCAGGATGGCGAAGGTGTAAGGATCCCACTCCACCATGACCTTACCCTGCTGTACCTGGTCGCCCTCGTTAACTTTAAGCTTAGCGCCGTAAATTACCGAGTAGCGTTCACGCTCGCGGTTCTTCTCGTCGACGATTGCGATCGAGCCTTGACGGTTCATCACCACCAGGTCTCCGGACTTCGACTTCACGGTCTGCAATCCGATGAAGCGCACCGTGCCATTATTCTTGGCATCGAGGCGCGACTGTTCGGAAACTCGCGATGCCGTACCACCGATGTGGAAGGTACGCATCGTAAGCTGCGTTCCCGGCTCGCCGATGGACTGTGCCGCGATAACACCGGTTGCCTCGCCCAGTTCGACAAGACGTCCAGAGGCTAGATTGCGGCCGTAGCACATCACGCAGACGCCGCGCTTCGATTCGCAGGTGAGTACCGAACGAATCTTCACCCGCTCGATTCCTGCTGCCTGAATCGATCCGGCGAGTTCTTCCGTGATCTCGTTGTTGATATCGACAATCACATTGCCGTCATAGTCTTTGATCTTCTCCAGCGACACGCGGCCCACAATGCGGTCGCGTAACGGTTCGATAATCTCGCCGGCTTCGACAATACCCTGAACGTAAATGCCATCGACCGTGCCGCAGTCGTACTCGCTGATGATGACGTCCTGCGCCACATCGACGAGACGGCGAGTGAGGTAGCCTGAATCCGCCGTCTTGAGCGCGGTATCGGCCAGTCCCTTACGTGCGCCGTGAGTCGAGACGAAATACTCGAGCACCGTCAACCCCTCGCGGAAATTCGCCGTGATGGGAGATTCGATGATTTCGCCGGAAGGCTTGGCCATCAATCCGCGCATGCCGGAGAGCTGGCGAATCTGCTGTTTCGATCCACGAGCGCCGGAATCGGCCATGACGTAAATCGGATTGATGAAACCTTCCTTATCGGCCCGCTGCATCTGTCCGAACATCTCGTCGGCAACTTTTTCCGTGATCGCCGACCAGATTTCGATGACCTTGTTGTAGCGCTCGCCGTTGGTGATGGCGCCGTCCAGGTATTGCTGCTGAACGTTGACCACCTGCTTCTCGGCGTCCTTGACCAGCGTTTTCTTGCTGTCCGGAATGACCATGTCGTCGATGCCGATGGAGAGGCCGGCTTTGGTTGCATACTTGAAGCCGAACTCCTTCACTTCATCGAGCATCTTCACCGTGGTCTCAAGCCCAAAGCGCAGGTAGCCGTAGTTGACCAGTGCTCCGATGCCTTTCTTCTTCAGCAGGCCGTTGATGTACGGCATGCCTTCGGGCAAATGGTCGTTGAGGATGGCGCGGCCCACGGTCGTGTTGATGAACGTGCGATCCACTTGAATCGGCTCCGTGTGAATGATGTCCTGATCGTCGTACGCGGTCGTCAGGTCAATCAGTTCACCGGTGTAGCGCAGGCGGATGGGAGAGAGTGTTTCCACTTCGCCCATTTCGAGTGCCAGCAAAACCTCCTCGATGTTGGCGAACACGCGGCCTTCACCCTTCGCGCCCGGCTTGGCTTTTGTCAGGTAATAAAGACCCAAAACCATATCCTGCGTAGGAACGGTGATGGGCTGGCCTGACGCGGGCGAAAGAATGTTGTGCGAAGCCAGCATCAGCACGCTGGCCTCAACCTGCGCTTCCGGAGACAGCGGAATGTGTACCGCCATCTGGTCGCCGTCGAAGTCGGCGTTGAACGCCGTGCAAACCAGCGGGTGAATGCGGATCGCTTTGCCTTCCACCAGCACCGGCTCAAACGCCTGAATGCCCAGGCGATGCAGCGTGGGGGCGCGGTTCAGCAGCACAGGATGATCCTTGATGACTTCTTCAAGAATGTCCCACACGATAGGCTCCTGCTGTTCCACCATCTCCTTTGCCTGCTTGATGGTGGTGACGTTGCCCGTCTGCTCCAGCCGGTGATAAATGAACGGCTTGAACAGTTCGAGCGCCATCTTCTTCGGCAGCCCGCACTGGTGCAGCTTGAGTTCAGGGCCGACCACGATGACAGAACGTCCGGAGTAATCGACACGCTTGCCAAGCAGATTCTGGCGGAAGCGGCCCTGCTTGCCCTTGAGCGTATCGGAGAGTGACTTCAACGGGCGATTGTTCGCTCCGCGCAGCACGCGGCCACGGCGGCCGTTATCGAACAGCGCGTCGACTGCTTCCTGCAACATGCGCTTTTCGTTACGCACGATGACTTCCGGTGCGTGCAGGTCCATCAGCTTTTTCAACCGGTTGTTGCGGTTGATGACGCGGCGGTACAGGTCGTTAAGATCGGAAGTGGCGAAGCGGCCGCCATCGAGTGGAACCAGCGGGCGAAGCTCCGGCGGAATCACCGGGATGACGTCGAGAATCATCCAGTGAGGCTTGTTGCCACTGCGGCGGAAGGCCTCAACCACTTTCAAGCGCTTCGTGTACTTAAGCCGCTTCTGCAGCGAGCTCTCGTTCTTCATCTTCTCGCGTAGCTCGGTAGAAAGGCCGTCGGTGTCGATGCGCTTGAGAAGCTCCTTGATCGCCTCCGCGCCCATCATCGCCTTGAATCCCGCAGGACGATACTGCTGGTCGAGCTCGCGGAACTTCGCCTCGTCTTTAATGACCTCGCGCTCTTTCACCGGGGCGTCGCCGGGCTCGACCACCACATAGGCCTCGAAGTAGAGAACGGATTCAAGGTCGCGCAGTGAAATATCGAGCAGGTGTCCGATGCGGCTGGGCAGGCCCTTGAAGAACCACACGTGCGAGCAGGGAGATGCAAGCTCGATGTGCCCCAGGCGTTCACGGCGAACTTTTGAGAGCGTAACTTCCACGCCGCACTTGTCGCAGATCACGCCACGATGCTTCATGCGCTTGTACTTGCCGCACAAGCACTCCCAGTCGGTTACAGGGCCAAAGATGCGGGCGCAGAACAGGCCATCGCGCTCCGGTTTGAAGGTGCGGTAGTTGATGGTCTCAGGCTTGGTGACTTCGCCATGCGACCAGCTCCGGATTTTCTCCGGAGACGCCAGGCTTATGCGGATTGCATCGAAATCCGCGATCGTGTTTTGCATTTCGAACGGGCTCGAACGAAACAAGGGATCCTCCGCTTCCTGCTCTCGTTCAGTACCGAGTACCTAGTACCCAGTGCCGAGTTTTTGTGTTTCGCGCGATTCGAGAGCTCCTATCCGCGAAACGTTCCTTCTTGAAAACTTTAAAAGTCGCTACAGTCATGGCACCCATCCGCTTTACTCGGTACTTAGGTACCAGGTACTGAGAACTAATCCGCTGCCGCACTGGCCGTGGGCTTCTTCTCCCCGGTCTTGATCAACTCCACGTCAAGACAGAGTGATTGCAACTCGCGGATCAGCACGTTGAACGATTCCGGCACGCCTGGCTCCATGGCGGCTTCGCCCTTGACGATGGCCTCGTAAATCTTGGTGCGACCGTAAACGTCGTCGGACTTCGCCGTCAGCAGCTCCTGCAGAATGAAAGCTGCGCCGTACGCTTCGAGCGCCCAGACTTCCATTTCTCCGAAGCGCTGTCCGCCGAACTGCGCCTTGCCACCCAAAGGTTGTTGGGTGATAAGTGAGTACGGTCCGATGGAGCGAGCGTGAATCTTGTCGTCCACCAGATGCGACAGCTTCAGCATGTAGATGTAACCCACGCACACCGGCTGTTCGAACTGATCGCCGGTCATGCCGTCGTGCAGAGTAGTCTTGCCCGACGTCGGCAGACCTGCATGCTCGAGCAGCGCCTTGATCTCGCCCTCCTTTGCGCCGTCGAACACGGGCGAACCCATGTAGACGCCGCGGGCCAGCGTGGGCGCGAGCGCTTCCAGTTCTTCGTCTCCCATTTCGCCGATAGTGTCGGCGAGTTTGGAATCCTTAAACAGCGCTTTCAACTCGCGGCGGATCGATTCCGTGCGGGTATTCTCCTTGAGCAGTTTGCCGATCTTTTCGCCCAACGTGTATCCCGCCCATCCCAGGTGGGTTTCGAGAATCTGGCCCACATTCATACGGCTTGGTACGCCGAGAGGATTGAGAACGATTTCCACCGGCGTTCCATCTTCGAGGTACGGCATATCCTCTTCCGGCAGAATGCGTGCGATCACACCCTTGTTTCCGTGACGGCCGGCCATCTTGTCGCCAACACTCAGCTTGCGCTTCATGGCGATGTAGACTTTGACCAGCTTGATCACGCCCGGCGGCAATTCGTCGCCCTTGGTGAGCTTCTCTTTTTTCTCGTTAACGATTTTCTTGAGCACATCGATCTGGCGCGAGGTCATTTCCTCGATCTCATCGATCTGCTCATTCACTCGCGGATCCTTGTCGGCATACTTGATGCGCTTCAGGTTGCGAGTCGAGATGCGCTCGATCGCGTCGCGGTCGAGCACGTTTCCCTTCGTCAGCAAACGCTTGTTGGTACGCTCGTCGTGCAGGTCGGCCTGCACTTCCTTGCCGCCGAGAATGTTCTCCAAACGCTTGAGCCGCTCGTCGGTGAGAATGCGGATTTCGTCGGAGAGATTTTTCTCCAGCTTTCCGATCTGCGTGGCTTCAATCGACTTCGCCCGCTCGTCCTTTTCCTGGCCCTTGCGGGAGAAAATCTTCACGTCGACGATCACGCCCTCGATGCCCGGAGGGCAGTAGAGCGAAGCGTCGCGTACGTCGCCGGCCTTTTCGCCGAAGATGGCGCGCAGCAGTTTTTCTTCCGGCGTGAGCTGGGTTTCGCCCTTCGGCGTCACTTTACCCACCAGAATGTCACCCTGCTTAATGCTGGCGCCGATGCGGATCACGCCCGCTTCGTCCAGATTGCGCAGCATGGTTTCGCTGACGTTTGGAATGTCGCGCGTCACTTCCTCGGGACCGAGCTTCGTATCGCGTGCTTCGATCTCGTACTCCTCGATGTGCAGTGAAGTGTAGTAATCGTCCTTCACCATTTTCTCGGAAACGAGAATCGCGTCTTCGAAGTTGTAACCGCGCCAGGGCATGAAAGCGACCAGCACGTTGCGTCCGAGCGCCAGCTCGCCGTGATCCGTGCAAGGACCGTCGGCGATGACCTCGCCCTTCAGCACGCGCTGCCCCTTCTTAACCACCGGCTTCTGATTGATACAGGTGTTCTGGTTCGAGCGCTTGAACTTGGTGAGCTGATAAATGTCGCTACCCACCTCACGCGAAAGCTGCGTGGGATGGTGCTCGCCTTCAACGCGCACAATGATGCGGTCGGAATCGACTGAGTCGATGATGCCGTTGCGCCGGGCAAGAACCACCGCACCCGAATCGCGCGCCGTCACTCCTTCCATTCCGGTGCCGACGATCGGCGCTTGCGCGCGCAGCAAAGGCACGGACTGGCGTTGCATGTTCGCGCCCATCAGCGCTCGGTTTGCGTCATCGTGCTCGAGGAATGGCACGAGCGATGCTGCCACCGAAACCAGCTGCTTCGGGCTGACGTCGACGTAGTCAACCTCGTCGCGGCTTACCAGCACGAAGTTGCCGGCCTTGCGCGCGTTGACCAGATCGGCCACGATCTTGCCTTTATCATCGAGTTCAACGTTGGCCTGCGCGATGGTGTGCCGGTCCTCTTCCCACGCGGAAAGATAGAAAGAGAAGGGATCGACCTGCACCGGCTTCTTGCGCTTCTCCTTAAGCTCGGCATTGATCTTTTCGAGCTCGTGCTTTTCCACGTAGTCGCCGACCTTGTAATCGCTGTCGCCGGTATTGACCACGCTGACGTAATCGATCACGCGGCCGGCCTTGATCTTGCGATAGGGCGACTCGATGAAGCCGTAGTCGTTGATGCGCGCGTAGCAGCTCAACGACGAGATCAGTCCAATATTCGGACCTTCTGGCGTCTCAATCGGGCAAATGCGGCCGTAGTGCGTGGGATGTACGTCGCGCACTTCGAATCCAGCACGCTCACGCGAAAGACCACCCGGCCCAAGCGCCGAGAGACGCCGCTTGTGCGTGATCTCGGAGAGCGGGTTGGTCTGATCCATGAACTGCGAGAGCTGCGACGATCCGAAGAATTCGCGGATCGCAGCCATCACCGGCTTCGCGTTGACCAGGTCGTGCGGCATCGCCGTCGACATTTCCTGGTACACGGACATTTTTTCCTTGATCGCCCGTTCCATGCGGACTAGGCCGATGCGGAACTGGTTCTCCATCAACTCGCCCACCGCGCGCACGCGGCGGTTGCCGAGGTGATCGATGTCGTCAACCGATCCGATGCTCTTGCGCAGCTTCAGCAGGTAGCCGATGGTCGCGTAGAAGTCGTCGGGATCGAGCGTGCGCTTGTCGAGGCTGGTCGCGTCCTGATTCTCAAACAGCTTGATGTTGAACTTCAGCCGGCCGACTTTCGAGAAGTCATACTTGCGCGGATCGAAGAACATCCCGTGAAACAGCGCCGTGGCCGTATCGAGCGTCGGCGGATCGCCCGGACGCAGCTTGCGGTAAATTTCGATCAACGCTTCCTGCGGCGTCTTCACCGAATCGCGCTTCAGGGTCTGGCTGATGACCGTGCCCACGTCGTCGCGCTCCGGGAAGAACAGATTCATCTCAACCACGCCGGAATCGAGAATTTTCGAAACCTTGTCCCCGCTCAGCTCGGTGTTCGCTTCAAGCAGTACTTCGCCCGTGGTGGTGTCGACCACATCGGCAGCGGCCCAGGCGCCTTCGAGATCGGTTACATCCACTTCGATCTCGGAGATCTTCGCCTTCTGAATTTCCTTAAGAATTGCCGCGTTCAGCTTGCGACCGGAGTGCGCAACCTCATCCCCCGATTTGTTCTTAATGCTGTGCGCCAGCTTCATGCCCAGCAGGTTCGTGGGCTTCTCGCTGGCCGGATCGAGCGTCCAGTAAAGCTTCTTGTCTTTGATTGCAATCCGATCCACGGTGTAGAACGAGCGAAGAATATCCTCGCCCGATCGCAAACCAAGTGCGCGTAGGAAGATCGTCCCCAGGAACTTGCGCTTGCGGTCGATGCGGACGTAGAGCACGTTCTTCTGGTCGTACTCGAACTCAACCCACGATCCGCGATAGGGAATAATCTTGCCGAGGAAGTACGTGCGATTGTTGGCGGTCTCAAAAAACACACCCGGCGAGCGGTGTAACTGACTGACGATCACGCGCTCGGTCCCGTTGATGATGAAAGTTCCGTTTTGCGTCATCAGCGGCACGTCGCCGAAAAATACTTCCTGCTCTTTAATGTCACGAATGGAACGGTTTCCTGTTTCGGCATCCTTGTCAAAAATAGTGAGCCGCATCGTGACTTTGAGCGGCGCTGAATACGTCATGCCGCGCTCTTCGCACTCCGCCACGTCGTATTTCAGCTGCAGGCCGACGGGGTCGCCGCACTTGTTACAAAAGTCAGGGGTGTTGGCGTTGTAGGTGCCGCACTTCTGGCAGAGCACATCGCCCGGATGAAACGGGTCGGTAATCACCGTGTTCCCGCAGTTTTTGCAAGTGGTACGCAGGTGATGCAGCCCCTTGAGGTGACCACACTTGCACTCCCAGTTACCAATGGCGTAATCCACAAACTCAAGTTGTGATACGTTGCGGAAGTCAGTGATCGGAAAGACGGACTGAAACACCGCTTGCAGTCCGCCGTCTTCACGCTCACTCGGCAACTTGTCCATTTGCAGAAAGCGGTCGTAGGAGCGCTTCTGAACCTCGATCAGGTTCGGTATCTGGATGGTTGCTGGAATTTTTGAAAAATCAAAACGTTTACGGTAGGCATTATTCTTCATCGTCAGAAAACTCCCATTTCAGGCGCAGCCGGAGGCTGCGGCAAACCGCGGAATGTGGGGACGCTTTATCGCGCCGCGTTGCTCAAACCCTTGTTTCGAACCTGTTTACGCCAAGACACGACTGGGCGCCCGCAGGGACAAGTGTTCCCGCAGACGCCATTCGAGGCGTTTCGCCAATGTGAATTTGTAATCTTTCGCGCCAGTTCCTTCGGCCGTTTCCGTTTCGCCTGCCCGCGAAACAGTGCCAAACTTCCCTCGCGGGTCTCGCCCGCTATGAGTGAGGCCAGGGGAAGCGGTGATATATAGATGCTAACACCACCGCCCCGGCTTCACAACCAGAACGCTGAAATTTCCTGAGACTTGCACCCTTCGTGTGGCGCGGGCACTCCTGCCCGCGAGACCGTCGCGACGTTCCCGGCAAAGCGGGCAAGAGTGCCCGCTCCACACAATCGGCTATTTCACCTCAACAACTGCGCCCGCCTCAGTAAATTTCTTTTTGATGGTCTCGGCTTCATCCTTGGAAACGCCTTCCTTAATGTTCTTAGGCGCTCCATCCACCAGCTCCTTGGCTTCCTTCAAGCCCAGGCTGGTGACTTCGCGGACGGCCTTGATCACATTGATCTTGTTGGCGCCAACTTCTTTGAGAAGGACGGTGAACTCCGTCTTCTCTTCCGCCGGAGCCGCGCCTGCTGCCGCCGCACCGCCGCCGGCAACCATGACTGGGGCTGCCGCTGCCGCCGACACGCCCAGACGCTCTTCGAGCTTTTTCACCAGCGCTGCCGCGTCCAGCAACGACAACGAGACAATTGAATCTTCCAACTGTTGCAAGTCTGCCATATTAATTTCTCCACTCTTCAAGTTATGAATTTGTTGATTTCGTTATCCGCGGGCCGGGTTTCCAGTGCGGCAGGCTCATCTTCCGGCGCCAGACAACGCCTTGATCTGAACCGCGCAACCCCAGGCTTGCTGATAACCAAATCTTTTCGGACGGCTCCCGCCGCCCCGAACTTGTAACGCCGGCGTCCCGCCGGCTGTTGGACCTACGACCCAGCCGTCGCGTCACCCTTGAACTTGCCCTTCTCCACACCCTGCCCGATCACCACCGCCACATCGCGTCCCACTGCGTTCATCACCGTCACCAGACGCTGAGCCGGAGAGTTGATCAGGAACATCAACTTGGAATAAATCTCTTCCTTCGACGGCATGCTGGCGAGGGCTTCGATCTCTTTGATCGAAATCACCTTGCCTTCAACCACGCCCACCTTAAAGGTAAACTCTGGCGCATCCTTGGCGTACTTCGTGAGCGCCTTCGCCATGGCGACTGGATCGCCCGTGGTGTACGCGATTGAAGTCACCCCGGTCAGGTTCTTTAGACCTTCCTCAATCTTCGTGCCTTTGGCGGCGAGTTCGGCGAGAGTGTTCTTAACAACCTGATACTTCGCCCCCGCCCCGCGCAGAGCCTTGCGCAGCTCGTAATCCTGGGCAACGGTCATTTTGCTGTAGGTGGCAACGACCGCGCTCGAGACATTCTTCAGGTCCGCACTCAGCTTTTCAACCTGCTCTTTCTTCTTCGCTCTTGTAACTGGCATGATTCAATCCTTCTAAATTTATGTAGGGACAGCCGCCCTCGGCTGTCCTTCACCTAGCTTGTCATCCTGAGGCGACGCGTTCTTCGTCGCCGAAGGATCTTGGCGCGCCGCGCGCGGCGTCGCATTCTTTGCGACGCAATAATCGCGCAGACTGGCGCTTCCTCATTAAGCCTTCGCCGCAGCCTCAATCGAACCCGTGTCCAGCAAAATCCCCGGCCCCATCGTCGAACTCAGCGTGCAGCCTTTGATGTACTTGCCCTTGGCCACCGACGGCTTAGCCTTGATCACGCTGGTGATTAGCACCGTGGCGTTATCGATCAACTTGTCGGGTGAGAATGAAATCTTTCCCACCGGAACGTGCACCAGCGCCGTCTTGTCGGTGCGGAACTCAACCTTGCCGGCCTTCACTTCCTGTACCGCCTTGGCCACATCGACGGTAACGGTTCCGGTTTTCGGATTCGGCATCAAACCTTTCGGACCAAGAATCTTTCCCAGCCTACCAACCGATTTCATCACGTCAGGAGTAGCGATCAGCGCGTCGAAGTCGGTCCAGTTTTCTTTAGTGATCTTTTCGACCATCTCTTCGCCACCGAAGAAATCGGCGCCCGCAGCCTCGGCTTCCCGAATCTTGTCGCCGGAAGCAATCACCAAAACTTTTTTCGACTTACCCAAACCATGCGGCAGCACCACCGTGCCGCGCACCATCTGGTCGGCATGCTTGGGATCGACTCCAAGCCGCAATGTGATCTCGACTGTCTCGTCAAATTTAGCAAATTTGACCTTTTGCAGAAGCGGAACCGCATCCTGCAACGTATAAGGCCGCGGCTCGACTGCCGCATGCGCCTTCTTAATATTCTTTCCTTCTTTTTTCATTTCACTTTCCTCGTCTCCCACCGCTGGCCATTGTTTCGATCAGCCGTGGTGCATTTGACCATTGAGCCATCGAGTAATTTTGTGATCGCGCGATTTCAATCGCACAATCACTCACCCCCGATCACCCAATGACTTCAATTCCCATCGATCTTGCCGTGCCGCGAACGCTCTTAATCGCGGTCTCGACCGACGCCGCGTTCAGGTCCGGCATCTTCTGCTTCGCAATGTCTTCCACCTGCTTCAGCGTAACCTTGCCGACTTTATCCTTATTCGGCGTGCCCGATCCCTTGGCGATGCCCGCGGCCCGCTTGAGCAGAATCGAAGCTGGAGGAGTCTTCGTGATGAAGGTGAACGACCGGTCGCTGTAGACCGACACCACCACAGGGATGATCAGCCCTTCTATCTCTTTTTGGTTGGTTCGGGCATTGAACTGCTTGCAGAACTCCATGATGTTGATCTGCGCCTGGCCAAGTGCCGGGCCCACCGGAGGCGCCGGAGTCGCCTTGCCCGCCGCGATCTGCAACTTAACGAAACCTGTAACTTTCTTTGCCATAATCTCTCTTCTGCTCCAAGTTCGGAGTCTAGGATTTTTGGCTCCGTGATCGTGAAGCTTTGTTCAAACTCGAAACCTGAAACTAGAAACTCCCTAAGCCACCTTCTCCACCTGGTTGAACTCCAACTCCACCGGCGTCGAGCGACCGAAAATCGTAACCATCACCTTCAACGTTTCGCGATCCTCATTCACTTCATCCACAATGCCCTGGAAGGTCGCGAATGGCCCTTCGGAAATGCGCACGGTTTCGTTCTTTTCGAACTTCACCTTCAACTTGGGCTTCTCGCGGCTGTCGGCTACTTTGTAAACAATGTGCTGCACTTCTTCGTCGGAAAGCGGCGTCGGCTGCTGCCCCGTGCCCACGAATCCGGTAACGCGCGGAGTGGACTTCACCACATGCCAGACGTGATCGTCCATGTCCATCTCCACCAGCACGTAGCCGGGATAGAACATGCGCTCGGAGGTGTACTTCTTTCCTCCGCGAACTTCGGTGACCGACTCCGTGGGGATCAGCACTTTGCCGATCTTTTCCTGCAACCCGAAGGCAGCGACGCGCGACTCCAGCGACTCCTTCACTTTGCGCTCAAACCCGGAATAGGAGTGGATGATGTACCACTTCATGTTCGGGTTGCGCGGCGGCTCGCTGGTTGCAGCAACGCCATCCGTGCCGGATGGTTGCTCCGCGACTGAGCCAGCTTCGTTTTGTTCTTCATCCTGCATGATCAAGTTAGACTCCGCTTACCGCGCTCTGACCTATTTTCCAAAATAGCTGTACAAGAACGAAACGGCCTTCTGAATTACGTTATCGATGACGAAAAAGAATACCCCGAAAATAAAAACCGTGACCACCACGACCGCCGTGGTCGCCTGCACTTCCTTCCACGAAGGCGCCGTCACTTTGCGGGTCTCGGTGCGCACATCGTTGTAAAACGTCTTCACCCGCTCGGGCCAGGATTTGATCTGATCGCCGAAACTGCCGCCCGCGGATGCGATTGAGTTCGCCATCTTCTTTGTCTCCACTCCCATACGTCTCCTAGGCCTGTACCCGACCCTTCCTCAGCATCCTTCCAAATTCTGGCAGGGGCGGAGGGATTCGAACCCCCAAGTCCGGTTTTGGAGACCGGCAGTTTAACCGTTGAGCTTACGCCCCTAAATCAGTACCCAGTTGCCAGTACCCGGTCGCCAACTCTGCCGTTCTGCGTACTGGGTACTAGGTGCTGGGTACTGGCTACTTCACTTCCTTATGTGGCGTATGCTTGCGGCAACGGCGGCAGAACTTCTTCAGTTCCAGCCGTTCCGTCATCGTCTTCCGGTTCTTAGTGGTCGAATAATTCCGCTCTTTGCAATCACCGCACTGCATCGTAATGATTTCTCGGGGCATATAACAGCTCCTAGCCGCTAGCTCTTAAGCTTCTAGCTCAAAATCCTTGTCATCCTGAGGCGACGTTCTTTGTCGCCGAAGGACCCCTGCAACTATTTCCCTACGTCACAATCTCCGCAATCGTGCCCGCGCCTACCGTATGCCCGCCTTCGCGAATGGCGAAGCGCAAGCCCTTCTCCATCGCGACCGGCGTGATCAACTCGATCACGAGCGAGACGTTGTCGCCTGGCATCACCATCTCGGTTCCCGCCGGCAACTCCGCCACGCCCGTCACATCCGTTGTGCGCAAATAAAATTGCGGACGGTATCCCTTGAAGAACGGCGTATGCCGCCCACCTTCTTCTTTGGTCAGAATGTAAACTTCCGCCTTGAACTTCGTGTGCGGAGTGATCGAGCCCGTCTTCGCGAGGACCATGCCGCGCTCGACATCTTCTTTCGCAATGCCGCGCAGCAACAACCCCGCGTTGTCGCCCGCCATGCCTTCGTCGAGCTGCTTCTTGAACATTTCGACGCCGGTCACAACCGTCTTGCGCGTGTCGCGGAAGCCGACGATTTCCACTTCTTCGCCGACCTTTACTTTTCCACGCTCGATTCGCCCCGTAACCACCGTGCCGCGGCCCTGAATCGAAAAAATATCTTCGATCGGCATCAGGAACGGCTTGTCCAACTCGCGCGCCGGCTGCGGAATATATTTGTCCACCGCCGCCATCAACTCGTCGACCTGCGCCTCCGCCTTCGCTTCCCCGTTCAGCGCGCCCAGAGCCGACACCCGCACCACGGGAACATCGTCGCCGGGGAACTTGTAGCTCTTCAGCAACTCGCGCACTTCGAGTTCGACCAGTTCGAGCAACTCCGGATCGTCCACTGCGTCAACTTTATTCAACGCTACGACCAGATAGGGCACGCCCACCTGCCGCGCCAGCAGCACGTGCTCGCGCGTCTGCGGCATCGGACCGTCGGTCGCAGCAACCACCAGAATGCCACCATCCATCTGCGCCGCGCCCGTAATCATGTTCTTGATGTAGTCAGCGTGGCCCGGGCAATCCACGTGCGCGTAGTGCCGGTTCGCCGTCTCATACTCGACGTGCGCCGTCGCGATCGTGATTCCGCGCGCCTTCTCTTCCGGAGCGTTGTCGATCGAATCGAACGACCGAAACGTGTTCTTCGGATTGTGCTTCGACAAAACCTTGGTAATAGCCGCCGTCAGCGTGGTTTTGCCATGGTCGATGTGGCCAATCGTCCCCACGTTGCAGTGCGGCTTGGTACGGTCAAATTTCTCTTTCGCCATAATTCAGCTCTTAGCTCCTAGCTCACTCAAAACTGTTGTCATCCTGAGGCGACGGCTCTTCGTCGCCGAAGGACCTATGTAAGTTTCCTGCGGCCACCACCAATGACTGCCGCCACTCAGTAATACTGATAAAGCTTCTTAAACTTGTGCCGCAACTTCGTGTCGACCGTTTCCAGCTTCGACAAGTAAAACTCTCGCATCTGTGCCTGATCGGAAACCGGCAACGTCTGGTACAGCTGCCACGTACTCAACTCCGCACTCGCCGCCGATCCACCCGCCACATCTTCCAGCACCCGGGCCGACAGCACTTCATCGAACGCCCGAACGCGAATTCCCCTGCGGTCCAACTGCTTCAGAAATCGCTCTACCGTCTCAAGCTGGAACGCACGCTCAACAGCCGCTTGCAGCTTCGCATACTCCTGCTGCTTCTCGATCTTGATCGCGGCCTGCTCGAAACCCACTGTCATCGCACCTTCATTAGATACTGGAGCGGGAGACGGGAATCGAACCCGCGACCAACAGCTTGGAAGGCTGTGACTCTACCACTGAGTTACTCCCGCCCTTGCCGCCTCAGCGGCTAAAGCCGCTCAAGCCCGACTCACACGGCTCGGTTGAAGCCGAGCCCTTTCAAATCTTCCTGCAACTTCCAATCTCTGGAGCCGATGATCAGGATTGAACTGATGACCTCTCCCTTACCAAGGGAGTGCTCTACCAACTGAGCTACATCGGCCCGAACCAGCTGTAAGCTCAGACAAGCTTTCAGCCGAAACATCCGTCACTCTGGACCGCCCTCACCGTCTGGGTGCAAAACATCCTTGCGACGCACCCAGCTTTTGAACGCGAACAGCCCGAGAATCAAAAGCGTCAGCGTTCGGATCCGAAAATCGCTCAGCGTGGCAAACGCCAGCGCACCTAGTACCGAGTACGCAATTAACGCCATGGCCAAGCGACTCATGCCTTTACTCCCAGATCCCTCGCAGAAACCGCTCGGGATTTCGCCAGCGGTCTCCCGGCTTCGCATCCGCTCAGCCTCACGCCCGCTAAACGGCTCAATCTGGTGCACAGGGAAGGATTCGAACCTTCGTACCTCGCTAGGAGGGACAGATTTACAGTCTGTTGGCTTTAACCACTCACCCACCTGTGCAATAACTCTCGGGCGATGCGGCGTCGCGCTTCATCAAACCGCGGCAGCACACTTCTACTTCCTGCCTTCGCCAACCAGATTTTCGCAAACTGGATTTCCGTAAACCGGGGAAACCAAGAATCGCGCTCACGGCTTACCACGCGAAGATCACTACACGCCGGAATACTTCCGAATGGAGTGCGTTGGAAAAACCTGTTTCGCCGCCACCTGCTGAGTCCAGCATCCCGCTGGAAATTCTTTGCTGAATTTCGTTTCCTGGAGCTGGCGAAGGGATTTGAACCCCCGACCCCCTGATTACAAATCAGGTGCTCTACCGACTGAGCTACGCCAGCACTGGGTTACTTATGCCAATCCGGGCACAAGTACACCCTTGATCCCTTCGATATGGCCGGGACAATTAGTTAAGTTATCACAACGGGCAATTTTCGCGCAACAGGCTTGCTTCTGCGAGGAACAATGAGTGTAGAGTAACGATTCAGCCTGCTGCAACCGCGCGGGACGATGTGCGGCGACGACAGAACTTCCGAGTCGAGGTCCCTCGCCGGAACATTCCGGAGTAGACTGGGTTGTCTTCAGGTAGTGTCGAGGGTTGCACCATGGCGCCAGCCAGTCGGAACGCCCGCAGAGCACCGGTGTTTGCCCATCTCACCGCCTGCCTTACCCTTATCCTTTGTTTATTTACGGGCAAACCGGCACCAGCCGTTTCATCCGAAGCCGCAGCGCAGCAACCCTCTCCACCCTCTGCCACGTCAGTAAGTGTGCCCACATCCCAGAATCCTCCGGAAATCACCTCGCACGAGGCGGCAAGCACATTTAAGGTCAACGTTAGGCTGGTCCAAGTGCGGGTGGTGGTTCGCGACGCAAAGGGAAAACCGATAGGCACCCTTCACAAAGAAGACTTCCGCCTGTTCGATGATGGTAAGGCCCAGGTCATCGCCAATTTCGATGTCGAGAAAAGCGGCGCACTCCAAGCCAACGGACAAGCGGCTTCCCGGCCTGCGTCTTCAAATACGGGCACTTCCGCGCCGCCGTCTGATCTGCCGCAGCGTTACGTCGCCTACGTTTTCGATGATGTTCACCTTGAATACGGCGACCTTGTTCACGTGCGCGACGCGGCGGAGAAAAATTTCGCTGGGCTACAACCTACAGACCGAGCGGCCATTTTTACCACCTCCGGCCAAAACGATCTAGATTTCACCGACGACCGAATTAAGCTTCACGAAACATTGCAGCATCTCATGCCTCATCCCATAGCAAATCGTGGAGCGAACCCGTGTCCCCGGATGACGTATTACCTCGCAGATCAGATCATCAATAACAAGGACTCACAGGCTCTTGCGGCAGTTACCGCCGACGTAATGAGATGCATGAGTATAAGTAAGCCAGACCAGGCCGCATCGGTGGCACACGCGGCTGCTAGCCAGGCACTAACCACCGGAAACGCGGAAACTCGTTTGTCCCTGACTTCTCTCAAGGACGTAGTGCGGCGACTGTCGACCACTCCGGGGCAGCATACTTTAGTCTTGGTTTCTCCCGGCTTCATCACTCCGCAGCAACAACCTGACGTGGATGACGTTATCGAGCGCGCCGCTCGCGTCAATGTCACCATCAACGCCCTTGATGCACGTGGTCTCTTCGTGGTGATGCCTTTCGGAGATGCGACCAAAGGGCCTGGCGCGTCCAGTCCGTTAGAAGCTCAATATGAGATGAACAATGCTTCTGCCGACGCCGATGTTATGGCTGAACTCGCAGATGGCACTGGCGGCTCTTTCTTTCACAACAGTAACGATTTTGACGAAGGCTTTCGAACTATCGCATCTGCCCCGGAGTATTACTATGTGCTGGCCTTTTCTCCCCAAAACCTGAAACTGAACGGGCGCTTCCACAAGTTGAAGGTGACACTCAGTACGGGGGAGAAATTCTCCATACAGGCGCGGCGCGGGTATTCTGCGCCGAACCACGCTGCGGATCGCGAGCAGGAAGCCAAACAGGAGATTGAAGAAGCGCTCTTCTCGCAGGAAGAAATGCGCGATCTCCCAGTCGACTTACACACGCAATATTTCAAGCCTAGCGACTCCGAAGCGACGCTTACCGTGCTCGCACATATCGACGTTCGGCCACTCCACTTTCGAAAAACGGAGGGACGGAACAACGGCAATCTGACCATCGTTTCAGGGGTGTTTGACCGCAATGGCAGTTTCGTAACCGGCTCGCAAAAAACCCTGGAAATGCACTTGAAAGACGAAACTCTGGCCAACAAGCTGAACTCGGGACTGGACGTAAGAAGCCATTTCGACGTTAAACCCGGCAGATATCTGGTGCGCCTGGTTGTCCGCGACGAAGAGGGCCAAATCGCGGCGCAGAATAGTGCGGTACAAATTCCGTGAGATCGTATCCTCCGAGTTATCGAGGTGATTTATGAAGCACCGCGGCCGATTCATTTCATTAGGAACCCTTTGTTTAGTGGGCGCGATTGCCGCCTGGCAAGCGACTCGGTCGACAACCGCCGCATTTGCCCAGGAGTCTGCGCCGCAATCGCAGTCGGCAACTCCGCAATCGTCGTCGCAGGCGGAAACCATCTACAAGGCTCAAGCGAAGTTGGTGCTGGTCGATTCGGTGGTCACCGATAAAAAAGGAAATTACATTCGCGGTCTCACGCAAAAAGATTTTCGTGTCTGGGAAGACGATAAAGAACAGACCATCAAGAGCTTTTCTTCTGAGTCCGACGATGGGTCGCTACGCCGTGAGACCAAGCGCTATCTGGTCCTATTGTTCGATAACTCGAACATGGATTTCGGCGAACAGTCCAGAGCTCGCCTGGCTGCGGCAAAATTCATAGACGCCAACACAGGACCCGACCGCCTGGTCGCCTTGGCGGATTTTGGCGGAACGCTGCATATCACCCAGAACTTTACTTCCGACGCTGGTCGCCTGAAGAAAATGGTGGCGGGAATAACTTCTCCAGACTTTGCCCCTAGCCTTACGACTCGCTCGCAAGTTGCGGCCGCGTCCGTAGGAATTCCAACGCTGGTCGATGCCGAGGCTGAGTTCGGCGTACGCAACATGTTCCTGGCAGTGCGCCAACTGGCTAAGAATCTGGCGCCAATTCCCGGACGCAAAAGCCTGGTGCTGCTCACCTCAGGATTTCCACTGACCAACGAGATGCAGTCCGAACTGGTCGCGACCATCGATGCGTGCAATAAAGCGAACGTTGCGGTATACCCCATCGACGTTCGGGGACTGGTAGGCTGGGCGCCCACGAAAAGCCGGCTGTCCTCCCCGGCCGGACACCTGAGTACGGCCACTTTGCATTCAGGAAGTGCTGAGCCTCGCCCGCATCTTATTTTAATCCAGCATGGTCCGCCGCCTCCTCCGACCCCGCGTCCGCCAGCGCCGCCAAAGGGCGGGGGTGGTGGAAGCGGAGGTACGACAAATAGGAACGGCTATTACAACCAGTCCAATGTGCAGCCCCGGGCCATCGTTCCGCAATTCCCACCAAACGCCACCACCAACCAGGAGGTGCTGTACGCCCTGGCCGATGGAACCGGCGGCTTTGTCATTCTGAACACCAATGATTTGCTCGGCGGCATGCAGCGTATCGGCGAAGAACAAAGCGAATATTACGTTCTCGCTTACGCCCCTCCTGTTTCGCCTGATCGCAGTTGCCACGTGCTGCGCGTAAAGGTTGAGCGCAGCGGAACCATCGTGCGATCACGCAGTGGATATTGCAATGTGAAACCGGTGGACTTACTTGCCGGTAAGCCGATCGAGCACGAATTGGAGAACTACGCTATCGGCGGCCAATTTTCCACCGTGTCCAGTTCCCTGGAAACCCCATTCTTTTTCACCTCCACCCACGTGGCGCGCGTAAGCCTTGCCATGGAGGTTCCTTCGAGCACAATCAAGTTTGAAAAGGAAAAAGGCAAATTTCATTCGGACGTAAATGTGCTGGGGATCGCTACGAAATCCGATGGTTCGGAAGCTGCCCGCTTTAGCGACACTGTGCATCTCGAATTTGAAAAACAGCAGCTTGCCGGATTCAACAAAGAACCTTTTCACTATGAAAATCAGTTCGATATTGCTCCCGGCCAATACCGGCTGACGGTGGTCTTCGGCTCGGGCGCAGAGAGTCTCGGTAAACTAGAGGTTCCGCTCGCGATCGATTCTTACGATGGCAAGCAGCTTTCCCTGAGCAGCCTGGCTCTCAGCAAAGAATTTCATCCAATATCGCAGACCCAGGGCGAACTGGACGCCGATCTAATGGAGGGGCACACCCCACTTGTCATCAAGGGAATGCAATTCGTACCGGCAGCTGACTATCACTTTAAGAAAACGGATCCTGCCATGCTTTATGTCGAGGTCTATGAGCCGCTGCTGACTGGCGCCAATCCACCCAAGCTCGGGATCGAAATGAAGATTCTCGACGTAAAGACCGGGCACGCACAAATGGACGTCGGCATTACAGACACAGAAGGTCTGATCAAGATGGGGAATCCTGTGGTTCCGGTCGGTCTAAAGATCCCAGTCGAAAAGCTTGCGCCCGGTTCCTACCGCCTCGAACTCAAAGCGCTCGATTCGGCAGGGAACGGCTCGTCCGTGCGCTCGGCGGAATTTGTGGTCGATTAATACGTAACGAGGCCGTTACGCTCATTGTCAATTACTCCGAAGAAGAAACAAAGCTCCACTCCAGTTATTCACCAACCGCCCGGCCGAGTTGAAGAAATGACTTCCGTGCGGGCCGGTGTGAGGAAGTTCTTCTCCATTGACATCCACCCCAAGCGGTTGTACTCTCCTGAAAAATTTGGGTTCCGAAGCCCTGTCGCAATTTAACCATCAAGAATTTCCGGCGTTACTGTGAGGTTCCGATGTCTCGTAACAAGCCAGCACTCTTCTTCTTGTCTTTAGTCGTCACGATCGGATTTCTAACCGCCGGATTGCCGCTCCGCGCAGGCACCGAGACCGTAGTGCTCAGCTTCAACCGCAATGACAATTTGCCCTACGACCCCATGGGAGGCCTTGCCTCCGATTCTGCCGGAAACCTGTATGGAACTACAGTGGGCGGCGGCCCTCATAGCGATGGCGCGGTATTTGAGCTGACACCGGGAGCCAATGGCGCATGGACCGGCAAAACCATCCATAACTTCAACGGGTCGAACGGCGACGAACCCGAAGCCCGTCTGACTTTCGACTCCGCCGGAAACTTGTACGGCACCACATTGGGCGGCGGCCTTCATAGTCAGGGCGTCGTCTTCCAACTCTCTCGCAGCGCCAACGGAGTTTGGACCGAGAAGGTGTTGCATAGTTTCACCGGAACCACCGACGGAAATTATCCCCAGGGCCCATTAACTGTGGACGCGGCGGGCAACGTGTATGGCACCACTGCTTTTGGCGGAACGGGTAAGAATTGCAATAACCATGGGTGTGGCATCGTTTTTCAGCTCACCCCGAATGCGAATGGCACGTGGACGGAGACTGTGTTGCACAACTTCCAGTACGGTCGCGTGGACGGTGGCTACCCCGTCGGCGGCGTCACTCTTGACTCAGCCGGAAATCTCTATGGCACAACTCAGTTGGGCGGATCCCATCTCGACGGCATTGTCTTTGAACTGAGCCTTGTAAACGGAGCCTGGACCGAAAATATTCTGCATAATTTTTGCTCGCAGCCGAACTGCGTCGACGGCGAAATACCCTCCGCCCCCCTTATTTTCGACGGGAGCGGCAATCTCTACAGCACGACTCAAACTGGAGGAGTGCTGGTCGGAACGGGCTGCGGTGGCTTGCCATGCGGCACCGTATTCGAACTCTCGCCCGCCGCTGTCGGCGCTTGGACCGAAACCGTGTTGTACAGCTTTTGCTCGGTCGCCAACTGCGCTGACGGCGCATTGCCAAGTCCGAGCGCTCTAGTCTTCGATGCGTTGGGAAATCTCTACGGCACAACCAATGCAGGCGGGATCCCCGGCACGAACTGTATCAGTTACGGCTGCGGCACTGTCTTCGAGCTCACTCCGGGCTCAGGAGGCGTATGGAGCGAGACCGTTCTCTTCGCGTTTCCACCCAATGGCTTCCAGGGCATGGGACAGCTCGGCGGTGTGGTGCTGGACTCAGCCGGTAACCTCTACGGCACCAGCGAGGTAGGCGGCAGATTCGCCGCTGGCACGGTCTTCAAAGTAACGCCATAACTATCGAGAGTGCTGACGTCCGGAGCCTAGCGCTCGACGGCTGGGTTCAAAGTGTGCACATTCTATTGCCCCGTCTTGCTAGCAGACGTACAATTCTCCCGTGAGCGAATGGCACAGAGTCGTTTCCGAAGGTGCGATCTTCATTGCGCTCATGGAGCTGTTCGAAATAGGCAAGTGGGTTTTCACTGATGGATGGGGCGGCGTATTTAAGTTTCATTTGCGTCCAGATCGGCAGTTCCTAGCCCATTGCATCGGCCTTCTCTATGGAGGAGCGATCTTTGGCATTTTGAGTGTCTTCGGATGGCGGGGCTTCCGGGGAGCACCGCTGATCGCACTCGTAATCATTGCTGGGGTCGGGCCTTGGCGCGGGTCTTATCTGGCGCGGGTCTTATCTAGGAAGAAGAACGTAAATGTGTCCGGGCGCGGCTAAGCGGTTTCTTTGCTCCTGCGTCGACAGTGCTATCATTTCTTCCCTGACCGCACTCCATGCGAATTAGGCGCACTTTCCCCATCGTCCTCGCGGTTGTGGTGATCGCTGCCGCAGTGACCCTGGCGGTGCAGCTACGAAAGCACGCTCCTCCCGAGCCGGCCCGCCTTTTGCCCGGAGCTGACGCTTTCTTTTATCTGGATCTCGGCAAGGCCCGCAAGGCGAATTCGGGCAAGGACCTGCCCGCTGTCAGTCATGACCCCGAGTACGAGCGATTCATCCGCGAGACCGGATTTCAATTCGAGCGCGATCTCGACGAAGCCGCCTTCGCCGTTCATTACCCTGCGAATTGGCCCAGCGGCGGTACCGGCGGATCCGCACCGGAAGCGCGATTCTCCGAAGTTCTCGTCGGCAAATTTCACGGCGAGCGGCTCACGGCCTACCTCCGCCAGATCGCCCAATCGGTCGAGAATTACAACTCGGTCGAAATCTTTACGATTCTCATCGAAGGCAGGTCGCTGCGCGTCGCCGTTCTCAGCGCCGATTCCGTGGCTGCCTCGAATGTAAGCGACGCCGCGGTCATTCGCGGAATCGTCAACCGCTCCCGGCGCCTTGCCTCGCCCTTCGGTGGCCCCGCCTTGTTGCGCCAGTACTACAAACACGTTCAATTGGCCAGCTTGGCATGGCTGGTAGCGCGCGTCGATCCTTCAGCCTCGGCGGCGGGGATATGGCGCTCTCTGTTCGCCAAGCCCGCAACTCTCGTTGTTTCTGGAAGCTCTGGACCGCTCCATCTGCGGCCCGACGCGGTTCACCTGCGGGCCGAAGCATTTACTGACAATGCCGATGACGCGCGCGCCATCATCGACAAAGTGAACGTATTTGCAGCCCTAACTCGCTCCGCCGAAACCTCCGTCGGAACTCACGGGACCGACCCTGATGTGAAAGCTCTCTTCGATAGCCTGAAGGTAAAACAAGAAGGTAGCCGCGCGCTTCTCACGGCATCAATGCCATTTGGATTTCTGCAGAAAATACTCTCCGGTTCATCGACCGAATCGAGCGAGCCTCCGGCGGCTCTGCCTGCCCAGGTGCCCGCGAAGTCCCGCTAGGCCGTATTTCGCTCCGGAATTCGCTCACACTGTGCAACTAAAGGCGGTCCCAATCGTCTCATCGTTACGGAGAACAACTCCGGACAGGTACAATACAGCAGATGTCGAGCCTCCCACTCCCGATTGCCGCGTTTTTCGCCGGCTTGATTTCATTCCTTTCTCCCTGCGTGCTGCCGCTGGTGCCTGGATATCTTTCCCTCATTTCCGGCGCGGGTCTCGAAGAACTGAAATCGCCCCAGGCCCACCTCATGCGGCGTGTGATGCTGAACTCAATTGCTTTTATCCTGGGCTTCAGCGTCGTGTTCGTCGCGCTCGGCGCCGCGGCAACCGAAGTCGGCCAGGTGTTGGGAATTTACAAACATACGCTTGCCCGCGTCGCGGGCGTCATCATTATTCTCTTCGGATTGCACCTGACCGGCATCTTCAAAATCAAAGCGCTCTATACCGACGCCCGCCTGCACAGCGTGAAGGGCAGCAGCACTCCTTTGGGCGCTTTCGTGATCGGCTTCGCTTTCGCCTTTGGATGGACGCCGTGTCTGGGACCGATTCTGTCGGCGATCCTCGCTCTTGCTGAGGAACAAAATACGTTAGCCAAAGGCGTTCTTTTGCTCGCGGTTTATTCGCTCGGGCTCGCCGTTCCGTTCTTGCTGACATCGCTCGGAGTGGAACGCTTTCTGAAGTTCTATAGCCGCTTCCGCTCGCATATGCACGCGCTTGAAGTAGCTAGCGGCGGGTTGTTGATCGCTCTCGGCATTTTGCTGGTGCTCGGCCGCTTTACGCTGATTTCGAATTGGCTTTCGTTTTTGAACCGTTTCGCGCTGTAGTCGGAGACGGACAGCATCTCGCGAACTTTATAGGAATGGAGTACTTCAGTGAACCGTAATCCTCTGGCACTTGTAGTCGTCGCTTTCGTAATTGCGCTGGGAATCTACGTTGGCTACCACAAGGCGCGTCGTCCCAGCTCCGCCTTCGCTTCGCATCTCACCCAATCCTCCGTCGCCCCTGACTTCTCTCTCGAGTCGCTCGACGGCAAAACCATGCGCCTCTCCGACCTGCGCGGCAAAGCCGTGCTGCTCAACTTTTGGGCCACCTGGTGCGGACCCTGCAAAATCGAAATGCCCTGGTTCGTCGAGCTGCAAAATCAATACGGCCCGCAAGGCTTTCAGATCGTCGGGGTCGCCATGGACGATGCCAGCAAAGAAGACATCGGCAAATTCGCCAAGGATATGGGCGTGAACTACCCCATACTGATTGGCAAGGAGTCGATCGGGGACCAGTACGGCGGAGTCCCCGGCTTGCCCGAAAGCTTTCTGATTGGCCGCGACGGCAAAATCGTGGACAAGATCGTCGGCCTTCACGGCAAAGGTGAAATCGAAGACGCGGTTAAAAAAGCGCTCAACACGCATCCTGCGTCCAGTCAGGCCTCCGCATATCGGCAGGAAATCGTTCCTGCTCGGAGGTAACGTGGCAAGGAGAACCCATACGATCTACTATTCTAAGTTGTGACGAGTCTGCGTTCCGAAGACTGCAAGGGGACTAATGCGCCGCACTTTTTCGCTACATAAACAAATCCAACGCACGTCGATCTGCCTTGGCCTGCTGACGCTCGGCTCACTAGTCAGTGCGATTTCAGCACTGGCACAAGTGCCCCCTCCGCCTCCGCCGGTCACCGTAGCGGCGATTCCCTTGACGACAGCTCAGCGTGGTACGCAGACCATCGTCAACCTAAACTTTCGCGTCCCCCCCGGCTACCACATCAATTCGAACACTCCAAAGTCGGAGTTCCTGATCCCCACTGCCCTAAAGATGGATCTGCCCACCGACATCGTTCTCGGAAAGATTGACTATCCCGCCGGCGAAGAGCTGACTTTCCCATTTTCTCCGGACGAAAAACTAAGCGTTTATGCCGGAGACTTCACCGTCGCCCTATCGGTGCATCCCCTGGAATCCGTGGTGCCCGGAAAATACCTGATGCGCGGCGTCCTGCGCTACCAGGCCTGCGACAACGCCGCCTGCTATCCCCCAAGAACTTTGCCCGTGAGCCTTGAAGTGAAAGTGGAAAAAGGACCCGCCACGCACAAAGCGAACCCAGCCCAAAGCCCGCACGTGCACAACTAGCTGCAGTGTGAGTGGTAGGCAATCATCAGCAAAACTTGTCGTTCAGAGCGAAGCGAAGAATCCCTATAGCCGCCACGATTCGTGCTGAAGGTATGGATCCTTCGACTCCGTGCTGTCACCTACGTGACAGCCCTCCGCTCAGGATGACAGATCTTCATTTGCGGCGCTTGTCCGCGCCAATGCGAGAATCGCTCCCGCGTACAGCATCGTGTCGGTAAAGTAATTCACCGCCTCGACCTTCACATCGGTGCTCGGAACTGGAAATGATGCAATAAGGATCGCCAAATAGACGGTGAAGATCAAAAGCGCAATCCATGTGCCAAGATAAGTGGCCGCCATCCGCGTCTTCTGCGCGAGCACGATACACACTCCACCAACCACCAAAATCGTGGCCGTAACGTAACCAATGATCATCCTGCCCGGAATCCAGTCGGGCATCACCATCTCCAGAGGAACACCCGGCGCATTGATGGGATGGAAAAAGTGCTGGACGCCATAAACAACTGCGGCGCCTCCGATGATGATGCGGCCAACTGAGATGAGCCAGCTCCCTCCGAGCCCGTCTCGTTTCAGTGCGCCCCCCGCAAGAGCCCAGCCACCGGCCCCGAACGACAGCTCGCGTAACGTGAGGATCCAGTTGAACCGGCTATGCGGTTGCGCCAACGTTCCGGGGATGTCCATCATCGCTACAAAGAGAAACATCATGATTCCCCATAGCAAGCCCGACCACTGCACCAGAATTTTCGTGGCAATGCTCAGCGACGCAGCCAGCAATGCGACGCCGACGAAATAGGTCCAGAACAGAGGCCAGGGCATGAACTTGGGCACGATTTGCGAAATGCCCTTGGCGGCCGAGAAATGCTCCGCGCCAAAAACCGCCAGTGGCAGGGCGAAAAAGAGATTACCGAGCGCAATGACCTTATCGAGACCGTGAGCCTTGACGACGTCGCTTTTCGCGGCCAGCAATCCGATCACGAAGAGCACGATGCCGGCTGTGTAAGTCGAGATGACCGTGCGACCGAGTTCGAAGAACGCGAGTACGAGGAAAGCGCGGGGGATGATTGGATGCATATCGGTGAACGGCGGCCTGCTGCGCCGTCCGAAATCATAGACCTTTAGACCGCGGTGTTGGGAGAAAAGTTAAGCGGAAACGGCTCGTGGAGGGACGGACGCATTCGTCCGTCCAGGTTTTGAAGTAAAGCTTGCCCCAATACACGCCGATATTGTTGGAAGCTTGACAGGCTAGGTGCTACCACCCCGAGCGGAAGATCGTTCTGGGTTTCGCTTTTCGGATTTGTCATTCAGAGCGAAGCGAAGAATCCCTATTGCCACCTGAGCCATAAGTAATCTTGTTTTCCGGACTTCGCTTTTGATAATTGGCTCAGGCTGGACGGGCTTACGTGGTAAACCCCGAGTGGAAATCGCGCTGGGAGTTTTGCTTTTTATACCTTTTCGTCAATACCAAGCGATGTAAAAGGAGCTCTTCGAGTGAAATTTGCATTTCAAATCGCACCCCGTACTATGCTTCTCAACCCTTCTGCTTCTTCTCCACCTTCGCCCAAGTATCCTTCAACGCCACCGTCCGGTTAAACACCGGCTTGCCCAGCTTTGAATCTGCATCGACGCAGAAATATCCCAGGCGCTCGAACTGATAGCGTCCGCCCGCCGGCGCCGTGGCCAGCGACGGCTCCAGCTTTGCCTGCCGGATCACTTCCAGCGAATTCGGATTCAGGTTCGTCGTGAAATCCTTCCCGGGTTCAACGTCCTCAGGATTTTCTTTGCTGAACAACGTCTCATAATTCCGCACCTCGGCATCGACGGCCGTCGGCGCCGACACCCAGTGAATTGTCGATTTCACCTTTCGGCCGTCGGGAGTGTTACCGCCGCGCGTTGCAGGATCGAAGCTGCAATGCACTTCCACCACTTCGCTCTTGTCGTTCTTCACCACGCTTGTGCAGGTTACAAGATATCCATAACGCAGCCGCACCTCGCGTCCCGGCGACAAACGAAAATATCCCTTCGGCGGATCTTCGCGGAAATCATCCTGCTCGATGTACAGCTCTCGCGAGAACGGTACCTTCCGCGTCCCCGCGCTCTCGTCCTCGGGATTGTTCACCGCGTCCATCTCCTCGACTTGATTTTCCGGATAGTTGTCGATCACAACTTTTAGCGGGCGCAACACCGCCATCACCCGCGGCGCACGCTTGTTCAAATCTTCGCGGACAAAGTGCTCAAGCATCGCCAGCTCAACAATTCCGTTCGTTCGCGAAACTCCCGCCGCCTTCACGAAGTTGCGGATCGCCTCGGGCGTGTAGCCGCGACGGCGCAATCCGGAAAGCGTCGGCATGCGCGGGTCATCCCATCCGTTCACGCGCCCTTCCTCGACAAGCTGCCGCAGCTTGCGCTTGCTCATCATGGTGTAGGTCAAGCTGAGGCGGTCGAACTCAATCTGCTTCGAGGGAAAAATGCCAAGCTGCTCGATAAACCAGTTGTAGAGCGGTTGATGGTCGGCGAATTCCAGCGAGCACATGGAGTGCGTAACTTTTTCGAGCGAATCGCTCTGCCCGTGCGCAAAGTCGTACATCGGATAAATGCACCACTTATTGCCGGTGCGGTGATGCTCGGCGTGCAGGATGCGGTACATCACCGGATCGCGCATGTTGAAGTTAGGAGAAGCCATGTCGATCTTGGCCCGCAAAACCCGCGACCCATCCGGAAATTCCCCGGCTCTCATGCGCTCAAATAAATCCAGATTCTCTTCGACCGGGCGATCGCGATATGGGCTGTTTGTTCCCGGCTCGGTCAACGTTCCGCGATGCTTGCGAATCTCATCGACCGACAAATCGTCAACGTAAGCCTTGCCATCTTTAATCAGCTTTACCGCCCACTCATGCAGCTGATCGAAATAATCGGAGGCGTAGTGCAGCCCGTCCCAATGAAAACCAAGCCACTTCACGTCTTCCTGGATCGACTCCACGTATTCCGTGTCTTCTTTCTCGGGATTCGTATCATCAAAACGCAGGTTCGTATGTCCGCCAAATTCGTCGGCCAAACCAAAGTCCAGGCAGATCGCCTTGGCGTGGCCGATGTGCAGGTAGCCGTTCGGCTCTGGAGGAAACCGCGTCTGCACGCGGCCGCTGTACTTGTTGGCTTTCAGGTCTTCCAGGATGATGTCGCGGATAAAATTCGACGGCGCAGATGGCGGGACATCCACAGCTTTTTCTCCAGCTTCGGTCGGCGGATGTGATGGATTCATTACTGTTTGATCTTATCGCAAACCCATGGAGCGGCGGACGCCTCGTCCGCCGGGCCCCGAAACGCGGCTCTGCTAAGCCTGGCTGATAATCAATGAAGGTGGCCGAATGGACTTTCTTTCGGCGACTGCCAGATCCATCGATACCGCCGCCAATCTTCGACTAGCGCTTTTCGCACGGGATTCTGCAGGATGTACTCGATCTTTGCGTCCAAACTCTCGGACGAACGAATCACTCGGTCAAAGGATTCTTCTTGCCAGATAGGCCCCTGACGCCCCATCTGCCGGTTGATCGCGTGCGCAGACGCACCTTTAGTCGCCTTCATGATTTCCACCAATGAGAAGATCGTCCGACGGGCTTCATCTAGCAACGGAGTCAGAATCAGATGAACATGATCAGGCATCACCACGGCCACTTCCAAACGATATCGCCTCCCGTGATCGTGGATGCAACATCCCAGCGCGATATCGCGAGTCCATTCCGGCAGGGTGCAGCGAAACTTGGTGCAGAATGTGATGAAATGCGCCCTGTAGTCGCGCTGCATGTGCGGCAGGTTGCGGCGGTAGAATTCCATCGAAGAAGTTTGGCACAGGATTGGTGGAAGATCAGTGAATCGAGCAACTAAAAGCTCATCAACGCCCAAAATGGTATCGATCCACGGAGCGGCGGACGCCCCGTCCGCCGAGCCCGTACCACGCCAACCGGCCCCGGACGAAGGCGTCCGGGGCTCCACGTCAATTCGTTAACGGGACAAGTTCGAGGGGACTACCTTACCCATCTTCAACAAAGCTTCTGCGATTCGCTTTAGCGAAACTTCCTTCCCCAGCACTTCCAGCGTCTCGAACAGCGGTGGCGCGTTCTTGCGCCCGCAAACCGCTACGCGAATCGGCTGAAACATCTGTCCGGCCTTCACCCCCAATTCCTGGGCAGCAGCACGCAGGGCCTGATCCAGCGGATCATGTTTGAACTCGACATTCGCCAGCACATCGCGCGCCCGCGTCAGTACCCTTAACGCCATCGCTGCGTCGCCTTTTTGCGGGACAAGCTCTGCGGGATCGTAGGGGGGCAATTGATCCACAAAGAAAAAGTCGACTGCAGTGAGCACGTCGCGCAGCAGCTTGATGCGCTCGCGGATCAGCGGCGTGATCCGCAGCATCTTTTCCGGCGTCACGTTAAATCCCGCACCTTGCACAATCGGCAGCAGCCGCGCACTCAACTCTTCCACCGGCAATCCGCGAATGTGCTCCGCATTCAGCCACACCGCTTTGGGATCGAACGTCTCCTCGGGAGTTGTGGCTGGCTCCTTGAAGTTCACCACCGCGTTCGAGCGGTTGATGCCTTCAAGCGAAAAGATGTCAGTAAGCTCCTGCAGCAACATATTCTCGCGGTCGTTCTTTGGCGACCAGCCCAGCAGGCAAAGAAAATTGATGAATGCTTCGGATAGAAATCCCGCGTCACGGTAAGTTGTAACGCTCACCACCGGCCCGTGGCGGCGCTTCGAAAGCTTCGTCCCGTCGGGCGCGACCAACAGTGGCAGATGCGCGAACTGCGGCGGCATGCAACCGGCCGCTTCGAAGATGAGCACATGCTTGAAGGTGTTCGTAAGATGGTCCTGCCCGCGGATAATGTGCGAGATGCCGAGATCGGCGTCATCGGCGCACGAGGCAAGATGATAAGTCGGCATGCCGTCCGAACGAAGCAGCGCAAAGTCTTCGATATCGGCGGCGGCCTTTACCTGCTCACCGTAAACCGCATCGGTAAATCCCACCACCTGCCCGTCGCGCGGTACACGAAAACGCAACGCAAACAGCTCTCCCGCCGCGGCCCGGCGATCACTCTCTGCGCGTGAAAGTTCACGCGCCTCAGGATTGAACAGCCACGTCCCCTGTGCGCCAGATTTCTCGCTGTCGCTCGTGTGCGCCGGGGTGAAGTCCCGATAGGCCAGTCCTTTTTCGAAGATCGCCCAGGCAGTTTTGCGGTGCAGGTCAATCCGTTCCGACTGTTTGTATTCCTCATCCCAGCCCAAGTTCAGCCACTTCAGTCCCTCAAAAATAGAATCGACCGAGGCTTGCGTGTTGCGTTCCACATCAGTATCGTCGAGCCGCAGAATCATGGTGCCACCGTTGTGGCGGGCGTACAGCCAGTTAAAAATGAAAGTGCGCGCGCTGCCCACATGCAGAAAGCCCGTAGGCGAAGGGGCAAAACGCACTCGCGGTTTCGCGGAGATGGAAACACTGAATTCAGGCATAAGTGGGCAAATCTTGATGGTATGGGGCGCAGAAAACTATCGTCAAGCGAAGAGAGGAAACAACCTCCCCTTAAGCTATTGATTCTAAATATTCTACAGTGAGGGCATTGTACTTAAATACTGTTGTACTCACACCCCGGCGTGTGAAAACATTGAATTGTTAATTTTCTCCCACGTTTCTGAGCCAGATCTGCGAGATTCTTCTCGGCCCTCATGAATAGTATCGCCACCAGCATCGTAATCATTCCAGGTGTGGTCGCCCTGCTGCTTTGCCTGCTCTTCACTTACCTTTACCAGCAGAGCCGCCAGGCTTACTTTCGCGCATGGCAAATTGCGTGGGCCTGTTATTCCATCCACTACGCGCTCGATGCTCTTCGCTTTTTCCACCCGCCGGCGACGTCCGCATTCTTTGCCAGCTCTTTGTTCTCCGTGGCGATGGCGGTCAGCATCTTCGTCTCGACTCGCCTCACGCGCGCCTCGTTCCGCTTCCGCTGGTATGACTGGGCGCTAGCTGCTACCGGAGCCGCCGCAGCCTCGGTCGATTTGCGCAACTATCTTTTGGCCAGCGCAAATGGCATAGGGTCGCGCCCGGTAAGTCTGGTTGTAATTTTCATGACCGCGGTGCTGCTTTATTGCTCAGCGGCTTTCTACCTGCACGCGCACCGCAGAGGATCGGTGGGATTCCAGTTGCTCGGCTTTTCCCTCGCGCTCTGGGCCGTGTTGATGGCGTCGGTCCAGTCCAACCATCCCTGGGCGGAAATGTTTGGCAGCGTTGGCCATGTTCTCGGGCCGGTACCGCAAATGCTGCTGGGCATCGCCATGGTGATGGTGCTGTTCGAAAACGAGCGCAATGCTGTGCAGGAAAATACTCTCGCGCTTTCGACGCTCGGCGTTGATCCACGGCAGCTGCTTTCGGCTGACGATCTGCTGCCCAACCTCCAGTGGGCGCTAGAGCGGTTGGCCAACGCCTTATCTGCGCGTCGCGCCGCCATTTACATCGCCGAGCGATGGCGGGGGCTACTGCCCTCTGTTGAGCGTGGCTTCTCCTCCGAATTTCTCGAAGGACTCACGGAGAGCGGAGCCGGAGAGTACATCAGCGAGCTGACCTTCCGCCACGGCGGACTCTTCACTGTGCGCGATCTGGCGCAGATGACCGAACCAGTCCCCGTAGGCTCAACCGGAACTTTCGCCGACTTCAAGAATGTTCTCAAAGAGGCCGAAATCCGTAACCTCACGGCCGTGAGCCTCCAGACGCGCGAGCACGTTTTCGGCGTCATTCTGTTTCCTCACGCGGATCGCAAGGCATTTGGCATGTCTGGCCCGCGTCTGATGGTTGGTCTCGCGCTGCAACTTGGTCTCACCATCGAAAATTATGTGCTTGCACACGATGCGCACCGCCGCACCCAGGAATACGAGTTGCTCACTGAGATTGGCCAGGCCATCAGCTCGCGTCTCGATCAGGATGAAATTCTCCGCACCATCCACAGCGAGCTGGGACAGATCTTCAATACGAGCAACTTCTACATCGCGTTTCAGGAGGGCGACGAAATCCGCTTCGAGTTGGAAGTTGAGGACAATCGCATTCTCCCCAAGCGCTCGCGAAAGTTTGAAAACGCTTTTACCGAATACCTGATTCGCACGGGCCAACCGCTTTTGATCCGCTCCGATCTGGAAAAAAACCGCACGCGATTAGGCATCACCTACCGCCCACCGCACCCTGCCAAATGCATGTGCGCTGTGCCCATTCTGCTCGGCAACAGACCAGCAGGAGCCATGGTAGCGATGAGCACGGAGTACGAATACGTTTTCGAGCAGCGCGACCTCGACGTGCTCGTGACCGCTGCCGGCCAGGTTTCCGTTGCAGTGGAGAATGCGCGCCTCTTCGCCGAAGAGCAACGCCGCTCCCGCCAGCTTGCCTTCCTCAACAACATCTCGCGCACCGCGATCTCAAGCGACGACCCTGTGCATCTTCTCGGGCAAATTGTCGGCGAGATTCAAAAGAATTTCAGCTTCGATCACATCGGCATCGGCCTCCTCGATTACGGAACCAAAGAAATCGAAATCAAGGCCGAAGCTGGAGCCACCGCTCATGCCGTCGGCAAGCGCGTTCCGCTTGGCATCGGAATTCTCGGCCGTGTAGCGCGTACCGGCGAGCGGGCGCTCGTCCAAAATGGCGTAGAGGGTCAGATCGGCGCCGTTCTTCCCGACTCGCGATCCGTGCTTTGCATTCCCATCACCTACGGCGAAACTCTCCTCGGCGCTCTCAACATCGAAAGCCGCCAGGAAAGTCCGTACTCCCCGCAGGATGTCCTCATTCTCAACACTCTCGCCGACCTGCTTGCCACAGCTCTGCACAATGCGTTCGTTTTCCAGAAGCTACAACAGCAATCGATCACCGACGGGCTCACCGGGATCAAAACTCGGCGCTTTTTCTGGGAAGCGCTCACCGCGGAGTGGAAGCGCGCTTCCCGCTCTGGACGCCCATTTTCAGTGGTGCTGATCGACCTTGACAAGTTCAAGGAAGTCAACGACTCCATGGGCCACTTCGAAGGCGATCTCGTGCTCGCCCGCGTCGGACGCCTTCTCGAACAGAAATCTCGCCAATCGAATGTGGTCGCGCGCTATGGCGGAGACGAGTTCATCATCCTCATGCCTGAGACCGGACCCGAGCAGGCCTCGGTCCTCGCCGAACGCTTGCGCCATTGGATGAGCACCGACCCCATGCTCGAAGAGCATCACGTCACGGGCAGCTTCGGCGTGGCCAGCTTCCCCACCCACGGATTTTCCGTCGAAGACATTATTCGCGTCGCCGATGCCGGCATGTATGTTTCGAAGCGCTCCGGCGGAAATCGCGTCTCAGCCGCCGAGGCCTTTACCGAAGGCGAGGAGTTCGCTTCGCAGCGCCAGCAGATTTCCGCTTACATCGAGGGATTTCTGCAGCGCGAGCACAACGGCCCGGAGCATCTCGAAGAACTCACCACCATGCTGCTGAAGTTTTGCGGCGACGCAGAGAATAAAGACGATTGCAACGTCCCGCTACTGAAGGAATCGATCGAAGTACTTAGCCGCGCCGCCGAATCCCGCGAAATGCGCACCGCCGGACACGGCGACCTCGTCGCCCGCTATGCCGAGATTATCGCCCGAGCTCTCCAAATGCCTGCCGAAGAAACGGCCGATCTCGTCTATGCAGCGCGGGTTCACGATGTCGGCAAAATTTTCGTCCCCGAACGCATTCTGAATAAACCTGGCCCGCTCACCGAGGACGAATTCTTTTTGGTGAGAATGCACGCTCGAGTCGGCGCCGAGATCATCGGCATCCTCCCGCGCAGCTCCAGGATGCGCCAGGCCATCGAGCATCATCACCAGCGTTTCGATGGTACCGGCTATCCCGACGGCGCAAAGGGCGAACAGATTCCCCAATGGGCCCGCATCATCGCCCTCGCCGACGCTTACGCCAACATGCTCACTGAACAATCTATCGCTGCCGCCCGAACGCCCGAGCAGGCGCTCGACGAATTGTCAAAAATGACCGGCACCGGCTTCGACGGAATGCTGGTGCGCCTGCTGCTCCGCGAGTTGAAATCGGATCGCACCCCATCCGCGAAGGATAATTTCTAGGAGTCTCCCCGCGGCGTCTCAAGAAGAAAGAATTTCGTGATTCGTATCAGGGTATGCCTTCAGGCATACCGCACGCCGTATCTAGCTTTGAAGGGGCGCGGCTTCAGCCGCGCCGTACACTGCCGCCAAAAACGAAATCGCGTCTTTAGGTGCTGCGGGGCGCACATCGCTCCGTTACGCAATCCGGATAAATCTCTCTGCAGCGTCCCAACTCGTCACGACGGGCGTAAGATATGCGCGTTTTTGAAGTCGAAAACGACTCCTAAAACCAATCTTTTCGAGGAGTGTGATTATGCAAATATTCAGGCGCTATCCCCGTCGATCGCCCGAGAATTTTGTGAGCAGTTCCATCGGCCTCTGCCGTTTAATCCCGATGATTGCTGCTCTTCTGGTGGCCTCGCTTGCGCTGCTTCCAACGGCCAGGGCCGCCGCGCCGTCCACATCCCATCCCGCCAGCGTCGCCGCCCTCGCCGCTCGATCCGCATCGCCTTCGCAACCCAACTTCGGTTCCAACGTTTACATCTTCAATCCCACCATGCCACTCAGCCAGATTCAGGCGACCGTCGATTCGATCGCCACCCAGCAAATCTCCAACCAGTTCGGGACGCAGCGCTACGCCTTGCTCTTCCAGCCCGGCACCTACGGATCGAGCACAAATCCTCTCAACTTCCAGGTTGGCTACTACACCGCCGTCGCGGGCCTCGGACAATCTCCGAACGACGTCGTCATCAACGGTTCCATCGACGTCTACAACCAATGCACTGACGGCAGTTGCATTGCGCTCATCAACTTCTGGCGGTCGCTGTCCAACCTCACCATCAACGTGACGAATCCCACTTTCGGCTGCTACACCGGAGAATTCTGGGCCGTGTCGCAGGCTGCGCCGTTACGGCGCGTCCTGGTCAACGGCGCCGCCACTTTCATGGACTATTGCACTGGCCCATCGTTTGCCAGCGGCGGGTTCGTCGCCGATTCAACCTTCGCCGGCGCCAGCATCGTCAGCGGCTCGCAGCAGCAGTGGTTTACCAGAAACAGCAATCTCGATGGCTGGAGCAATGGTGTCTGGAACCAGGTCTTCTCCGGCGTCATCGGCGCGCCCGCGCAGTGTTTCCCCGTGCAATCGTCGTGCGGAGGCCCATACACCACACTCGCCACCAGCCCTGTGACGCGCGAAGCGCCCTATCTTTATATGGACTCACACGGCAACTACAACGTCTTCGTCCCCGCCGTGCAGCACAACTCGTCAGGCACAACGTGGAGCAGTGGAGAAACGCCCGGCTCCTCCATCCCAATCCAAAAGTTCTTCATCGCCCAGCCCACGGACTCAGCCGCACTGATCGATGCTGCGTTGCTTTTCGGCTTTGATCTCATCCTCACCCCGGGCGTGTACAACCTGGATTTCAGCCTCCTTGTCTTGCGTCCAGATGCAGTTGTGCTCGGTCTGGGGTTCCCCACGCTGATCCCGAAAAATGGAACCCCGTCGATGATCGTTGCCAGCGATAACGGAGTGCAACTTTCCGACATCATTTTCGATGCCGGCCCAAAAAACTCGCCCGTGTTATTGCAGGTGGGGTTATGCGGTATCTGCCATCTTGGCAACAACTCTGATCCGTCAGGTCTCTACGACATCTTCTTCCGTATCGGCGGCGCCGAGGCCGGAAGCGCAACCGTTAGCCTGCTCGTCAACAGTGACAACGCCATCCTCGACGACATCTGGGCATGGCGCGCCGACCATGGAGCTGGCGTTGGCTGGACCTCGAACACCGCCAACAACGGCTTGATCGTCAACGGCAACAATGTCACCGCCTACGGATTGTTCGTCGAACACTACCAACAATACGAAGTGATCTGGAACGGCAACGGCGGCACCGACATCTTCCTGCAAAACGAGATGCCCTACGACCCACCCAGCCAGGCCGCGTGGATGGAGTCTCCCGGCGTCGATGGCTGGGCCGCCTTCAAAGTTGGCAACAACGTGACCAGCTTCAAGGGTTACGGCATGGGCAGCTATAGCTTCTTCAATCAGGGCGTGCCCATCTTCGCCGCGAACGCGCTCGAAGTCCCCAGCACGTTGCCAGCTGGGAGCCTCAACGACCTGCTTACTATCTTCCTCTCCACGTCGGGTTCCGGCGGAATCCTGAACGTGATCAACGGCACAGGAGGATCGTCAACCATCGCCAATCCAGATACTCCGGTAACGGTTGTGAGCTACCCATAACGGCAAAATGCGTTTGCTCGTTTGTGACGTAATCGGATCGAAGGCCATCAAGCTCCGTCTCACGGCGGAGCTTGATGGCCTTACGTGACGATCTGGTAGTGGCTCGGTTTGGGAATATCCTTATCATTTTATGAGGACGTCATCCCGAAACGCGGCGTACTTCAGCCGCGCGAGGGATCTCCCGTGGATACAGCCTAGGGGAGATCCTTCGCTCCGCCTGCAAAACGCTCCTCTCAGGATGACGCCGAAACACAAGCCGAGAATTCAAATTCAGCCACTATCGACTATCCCGGTCACTTGCAACTTGCCCTCGAAAACCTCACACTAGTCTCCCATGTCCATCCCTCTATCTCTCCCCGGCAAAGTCGCTTTGATCACAGGAGGTTCGCGCGGAATCGGAGCGGCCACGGTCCGCATGTTTGCGGCGGCTGGGGCAAAAGTCGTCTTCAGCTATCAGAAGGCTCGAACCCAAGCGGAAAACCTGGCCAAGGAATATGGCGAACTTAAATGCCGTGCCGTCGCCAGCAGCCTGGACAGCCCGGAGTCCGCCCACGCCTTGGTTGCCGAAACCGTCAAGCTCTTCGGCCGCGTCGATATCCTCGTCGCCAATCATGGCGTCTGGCCCTCCGAAGATGTCGCCATCGACAAAATGACCGACGAGCAATGGCGATCGACTCTTTCCATCAATCTCGACTCCGTCTTCGGCTTACTCAAACACGCGGTCGCGCAGATGAAGGTGCAGACACGTACCGGTTCCACCACCGGACACATCGTGCTCATCAGCTCCACCAGCGGCCAGCGTGGCGAAGCCTTTCACTGCGACTACTCCGCTAGCAAGGGCGCGATCATCAGCATGACGAAAAGTCTCGCTTCAGAGCTCGCCCGCGACGGAATCTACGTAAACTGCGTTGCCCCCGGCTGGGTTGATACCGATATGTCGCGCCCCGCCCTCGACGACCCGAAAACCGGAGACGTGATTCGCCGTACCATCCCACTCGGCCGCGTCGGCACCCCGGAAGAAATCGCCGCCCCCATCCTCTTCCTGTGCACCGAACACGCCGGCTTCATCACCGGCGAAATCTTCAACGTAAACGGCGGAGCCGTGTTGGTGGGCTAAACGGGTTATGGTTGTGTGGCGCGGGCGCCCTCGCCCGCGAACTCTAACCAAGAGAGAAACAGCTGGACCCGGCACTGGACTCGCCAGAAAAACGAGTCTAGAAACCCCTTCAAAATGGATTCACCTGTTCCTGCCAGCAATTAAGCGCGCGAGAGCGCTCGCTCCACACAACCTCTCCCAAGCAGCTACAATCTTCTATTCGCGCATCTCACTGATGGGTTGAATGAAATTTCGGTACCTCATCGTTCTAATGGCGATCTCCGTCCTGGCCCAGCCCTCAGCCAGAGCCCAGAGCAGCACGCCGCAAGCCTCAGGATCGTCTGCTAACACCCAGCCCGCGGCTTCGGCTCCACAATCTTCCGCCCCGCAAAATGATCAGGAAAATTCCCGCAAGGCGCGGGCTTTCATCGATCAGGCTATCGCGGCCTTGGGCGGTCAGGCCTACCTGAATGTCCGCAACATGCAGCAACAGGGCCGCACTTACAGCTTCCATCACGGACGCCCCACCAGCAACGGCGTCCTGTTCTGGCGTTTTACGGAATATCCCGACAAGGAGCGCATCGAGGTCACGAAAGAGCGCGATGTAGCCACTGTCTTTAATGGCGACAAGGCCTACGAAATCACTTATAAAGGTCCCCACGCGATCGAGAAGAAGGATCTCGATGACTATCTGCGCCGACGGCGATTCTCGCTTGAGACCATGCTGCGCGTCTGGATCAACGATCCCGCCGTCGCGCTCTTCTACGATGGCCAGGCTCTAGCCGGCAACCTTCCGGCGCAGCAGGTTACGCTCATCAATTCGAAAGATGAAGCTGTGAGTCTTTACTTTGACCTGGACACCCATCTGCCCCTCAAGAAGCGCTACGTCTGGCGCGACCCGGTCGACAAAGAACGCAACACCGAGGAAGAAATCTACGACAATTACCGCCCCATCCAAGGCGTCATGACCCCCTACGGATTCACCCGCTACTACAACGGAGACATGCAGAACGAACGCTTCGTCAACTCCGTCAGCTACAACCAGGATCTGAATCCCGCCATGTTCGACCCCAATTCGAACTACAACCCGAACAAACCTCCGGGCAAGCACTAACGGCTTTTTGTTCGGATGCCGGACGCCGAGGCCCCTAACTGCGCGCACTAGAGAGGAGGCTGTTGAAGGCGGCATCGGAAATCAACAGCTTGTCCCAAACCGCATCCTGCGTGACTTCCTGAACCAGCAAGGTATCTTTCTTTTGCACCAAGGGAGCGATCTGGTAGTAAATGGCCTGGGCTTTCGCGACCTTCTCGATCAAAGCCCATTCGGAGTTAAGGATTCGGACGGCTCCAATTTCCTTCAGGCGTTTCCAAAGAAACTCGTACTCAAACTCGTCTTTCTCGTCGATCTTATAACTGATCAGATAGAGCGCCATGCGACTTGCTCTCTTTCTGAGGGAAGAGAGCCGACTGTACCAGAATTTAGTGCAATAGCCCAGTGCAGGTTTATAATTAGACACCTGACCAATTTCCTATAACACCAAAAACGTCGTATCCCCTATCGGCAGGTATCTAGTCCGCCTAGCAGTCAAGATACGAACCCCGAACTTATGAGTTAACTCCGATGCGCTTGGCAGGCAAAGCCATCAATAACCCTAGCTTTTTGTGCAGGAAGGTGGTTTTTGTGCAGGCCTTAGCGGGGTGTAAGATGAACACCCGCCCCCTAAACTACAGAACTAGGATCGGCAGCTATGGCAAGGAAAAAGAGCGTGAAATTAGCTGCCCAAGGCTTCAGCCAAGCCGTGGATCAGATTGTCGATTTTTTCAATAAGACATCCGGCCTAGAAGGCGAGTGGCATTCGTGGTGTACCGACTACGCGGTAATCAGGCTATACGGTGAGTTCGAGTTTCTCATGCTGAGTGCATTGGTCGGAGCGATCAATAACGACATGACAACGCTTTCAGAGGCAGCAGGAATTGATTTTCCCGCCCACTTAAATCAGAACGTCTGTACATACCTGATTGTAGGGTCTGGATATTTCGATTTTAAGGGTAGAGACGGCTTGATTCGGATAGTTCGGAGGTTTGTTCCAGAGGATCACTACTTAGTAGAGATATTGAAAGACCATGCATATAAAGAGGCACTAGAACAACTATCCACATTGCGGGACTTTGGTGCTCATCGAAGTGATAAGGCCAAGAAAGCCGCAGTAAAAGCAATCGGCGGGGAGAGAATAGGGTCGGCGGGCTCGTGGTTGAAAAAGCAAAATCGCTTTGAGACTTTATGCGAATCTCTTAAAAAGCTTGCACATGCTATAGAGAAAAAAGCACCGTATTAGTTGGAATTCGCGGCGCGACCCCAAGATACAGGCAATATTAGGCAGGTAACGATTCTTGGGCAAAGCCACGTACTGTGGCTTTTTTACCACAGTCGGAGTTCGCCCGCTCCCTGTAATCTGTTCAGTCACCAAGGCATACATCCCCCACTGTTTGATACAGGAGCAGACAATTCGCTCGGCCGTCGAATGCAGCGGGGTCGGGCTGCATAGTGGCGCTCCCGTCTTCATGCGAATTCTGCCCGCTTCGCCCGGTACTGGGATCGTCTTTTCCCGCACCGATCTCGACGGTTTTCAGGTCGAAGCCATCAGCCGCAACGTCGCCCGCGTCAGCTACGCCACCAGCCTGATGAAAAAGGGCGTTCTCATCTCTACCACTGAGCACCTGCTCTCCGCATTCATCGGCCTCGGCATCGACAATGCCATCGTCGAACTCGACAACCTCGAACTCCCCATCCTTGACGGCAGCGCTCTCCCGTTCGTCGAGCTGATCCAGAAGGCCGGCATCCGCAGGCAACGCCGCCCACGCAAGTATCTGAAAATGATTCGCGAAGTCGAGATGCGCGAAGGCAACAAGTTTATTTCCGTCTATCCCGCCAACAGCTATTCCGTTTCCTACTCCATCAACTTTCCCCACCCACTGATCGGCAAGGAAACTTTCCAGGTCGAGCTTTCCAACGGAAGCTATCTTCGCAAGATCGCCGGAGCTCGTACCTTCGGTTCGCGCGAGGACGAGAAAGCCATGCGCAATATGGGACTGATCCGCGGCGCCTCGCGCGAGAACTGCATCGTCCTGACCCGCGATGGAATCGAAAACGGTCCTCTGCGCTTTCCTGACGAATTCGTGAGGCACAAAGTCTTGGATTTAGTTGGCGACCTCGCCCTGCTGGGCAAGCCGATCCTGGGCAAAATCGTCGCAGACCGCGCCGGTCACGCCATGCACACCGCGCTGGTCTCCCGCATCCTTCGCGACAAAACCCTGTGGGAGGAAGTAACGCTACCGGAAGAAGAGAAAGATGCCGCCACTCATATCACGGCCCATGCAAGCGCAGGATCGTCCCTCTGATCCGGCCCTGAATGAGAAAACCTGAGCCTAAGACCCAAGACCTAACACCCAAGACCCGCGACCAGCCCGTTCAATCCGCGGCCTGGCACGGAAAATCGCCGGTTTCCGCTCCCGCCTCCGGCTGTTCCTTCAGCAACCGCTGCAACTCAGCCCGCGTCTGATCGATCAGCGCCGCCGCAAACTGCCGTGCCGATTGCTGCCGTTCCGCCGAGAGGTCTTTCACTCGCATATTCAACAGCGGAATATCCTGCTCAAACCAACGGAGGGTTTTCTGTACACGACTGATGCGGTACGCAGTGGGAAGCATGGCTCTAGTCTCCGATATCGACCAAGTTTGTCATGCGCAGATGTACGCACAAAGTTCCCAGGTGGATACCTGCCAGACGACAGAGGCCAGACAACAAAGGAAAGACTGAGCCTATTGCTTGCCTTTGGAACCCGAAGCTCCCGAGCCAGGCCCCGTCGGTCCCAAGCTCGCCAGATTCTCCTGCACGTTGAGCCAAATTTCGAGCACTTCGTAAGAGCTTTGAGGCAGATTATGGAAGCGCAGCCCGACGCGCCCGCTCACATCCGACCATGCTACTTCCGCTTCCACGTCGAGCGCCAGGGTGGTTCCGGGCAGAGTAAAGTGCAAACCAAGAAGGGCATTCCTAGGAAGAGGCTCCTGCAGCAAAAGGGCAATTCCTCCTTCGCTGACATTCGTGCCGGTCGCTGTTATTTTCTTGTCACCCACGACCACCCGGACTGGCATCTTTACCGGCTGGCGGAAATAGCGGCGCCGTTCTCGAACCATGAAACCCAGGGCGGCGTGAAGACAGCGAGAGGCATTTACCGTGCTAACTGGTTTCTGCAGAACAAAATTTACCCCCAGCCCAAAAGCCTCCTGCATGGTAGTCTTTTTGCCATTGAGAACGGCAAAAGCAACACAATTCTTATTACTGGGAGTGACGCGCAGCCCCTGCAGCACTTCCAGGCCCCCTTGCAGATCATCGCAATCCACAATGACCGCATCGAACTTTTCGGAGAGCAGGATTTCGCTGGCCTTCTTTGCCTCGCCGCAGATTTCCACGGCAATCGACAGCTTCTCCAAAGTCGGCCGCAGAACCCCAACTACATTCTCATCCTGGCTTAAGAGGAGTGACTCCAACGTCATGCATGTAATTCTAAGTGGGAATGACGTGGCTGACTTAATCGAAGGTATCGGGTAACGCGCGTCCGCCGGCCGAATGAACACGAACCTGTGAGGCTTGACGGCAGAAGTACTATTTTGGCCCATCTTGTGAGCGGTGGGAAGGTCTGAGCGAAAATTAACTGGCCGAGTTCGATAGCCTCGAATCAGGAACGATCATGCCAAGCGTTGTTTATCTCTCTCTCGGGTCAAACGTCGGCGACCGTGAATCGCAGTTGCGAGAGGCTCAAGCTCGCCTGGGCGCCGAAGGACGCATAGTGGCATCGTCATCTTTCTACGAGACTGAGCCCGTCGAGTTCACCGATCAACCCTGGTTTCTGAATTGTGCCATCGCGCTTGAAACCGCCACGACGCCGCAGCAGCTGATGGAGGCGATCCTCGGAATCGAAAAGGAAATGGGCAGGCAGCGTCTGCAGAATAAAGGCCCGCGCACCATTGATATTGACATCCTGCTCTTCGGAGACACGGCCCTCGATTCTCCTCAACTCACGATTCCGCATCCGGCAATGCATCACCGCCGCTTTGTGCTCGAACCGCTGGCAGAAATTGCGCCTGAGGTGCTGCACCCAGTTCTCAAGAAAACGATTCGCGAGCTACGCGACGCGTTGCCTCAAGGCCAGGTAGTCAGAAAGACGGACGGCAATTGTTGACTGCAGAGACAATTGTTGATTAATGATTTCTGATTGAAACGCGAAGGACGAATTCTGAAGGCGCTGAACTTTTAATCAGCAATTAACATTCAGCAGTCAGCAATTCGCGCCGTTACGGCACGATGATCCGGCTCCCTGCTTCCTGCGGCGTAAGCACCGCCGGCTGCTTCTCGGGAAACTGTGCGCAAAGAAAATCGATGAACGCCCTCGACTTCGGCCGACCAGAAGTGCGTCCATGTCCGAGCCGAAGCAAAAACACCAGCGCCTTGAGAACGTCGGAGTCGCGCAAGTTCGAATAGCCCAACTCTTTTCGCTCGGCCTCGCGATACTGCTTTACCATCTCTTCCACCTGGGCCGCGACCGCATGCTGCCCGCCACCGGTGAGCGGTTGCTCGTAGTGCAATCCCGAGTTCACCAGCCGCTCATAGCTTGTGCACATCGCCGAGAGTGCGGCGATGAGATCTCTATCATTCAGGCTGTGATCGGCGCGCGCCGCTTTCGCCAGCGCGTAGGTAAGACCCATCAGCAGATGCTCGCGCTCATAGGTGAATTGCTCGGAAATCTCAATCTGCAAAAACAACGATGCGGCGTCGAATTCGTTCGCAGAGTGCGGTTTCTCATGTTCGCGCGCCTGTTGCAGATACGGACAATCGCTGGGACAATCGAGCGTCACCTCGCGCTGTTCGCCACAGCATTGCGGACAAATGCGCCCGTGTACGGCGGGGCAAAAGCGTTTTTCCTTGCGGGTCTCGCAGATCGCGCAACTCAAATTGCGTTTCTCCCTGGATCATTATTGCACCGCAGTCGACCAGCGTTGCGGCAATTAGCGAATTAGCAGTTCGCAATTGGCCGACGACGCGTTGCCGAGCCCTTGCCCTGAGCGCGACTTGAACGAGGAAGCGCTATTTGCTAACTGCGAATTGCCAATCGCGAATTGCAGCCACGCAGTCCGCCGACCGACCCACTCCCCGTAACTGCTGTGGTACCCGTGTTTGGGCCATTTTGGGACGCTCCTATGCAGATAAGCGTGTGAAAATGGACCTTTTGGCGTACGATACCTATGGAACCCGCGTAAAATAAGGGTGTTTTCCACAGGGCGCCTCATGTAAGATCAAGCGCGCTGGAATTAAAAATTGAATTGTTTTTCAAGGAGGAAATATGGCTTCAGGTTTGACCAAGACTCAACTGGTCCGTCATCTGGCGGAAAAGACTGAACTCCCGAACAAGACCGTCGCGGGGTTCCTCGAGCAGCTCGCCGATGTTGCCGTGAAAGAAACCAAGAAGAATGGCGTATTCGTCGTCCCCGGCCTCGGCCGTCTGGTGAAGGCGCACCGCAAAGCCCGTGTGGGCCGCAACCCGCAGACTGGCGAGCCGATTCAGATCAAGGCGAAGACCGTGGTAAAGTTCCGCGTCGCCAAGGCCGCGAAAGACGCAATCGCTCCCAAGAAGTAGTTGAATTCCGATGTCATTCCGAATGGGGCCACAAGGCCCCATGAGGAACCTGCTTTCCCTTCTACTCCTCAGAAGCTTTCTCTATTCATGCTGAATTGGATCCTCATCGGAATCGGCGATATCGCCACCCGCCGCGTTATTCCTGCGATCCAGGCTGAGCCGCGAAGCCGCTTGTACGGCCTGGTTACGCGCAATCCGGCAAAGGCCGCGCGTTACGACGCGAAAGTTTGGAGCAGCCTCGATCAGGCTCTTGCCGACTCCGCAGTGCATGCGGTTTACGTTTCGACTCCCGTGTTCCTTCATGCGCCGCAAACAATTCAATCTCTGCGCGCTGGTAAGCACGTGCTATGCGAGAAGCCGATGGCGATGAACGAGACGGAAGCCCGCTCAATGGTGCAAGCAGCGGAGCAGGGCGGTACAAAGCTCGGCGCCGCTTATTACCGCAGAGCTTACCCGAAAGTGCAGCGCGCCAAACAGTTGCTCGCTGACGGAGCAATCGGCCAGCCGGTCCTCGCCGAACTCACGTGTCACGCATGGTTCGACGGAAAAGAATATGACGGCAGCGATCGCGAGCGCTATTGGCTCATCGATCCCGCGAAAGCCGGAGGCGGCCCGCTATTCGATATCGCTTCGCACCGCATCGATGTGCTTAATTTCCTGTTTGGTCAGCCGCTGCGCGTAAGCGCGCAACTCTCGAACGCTGTACACCATTATGCGGTCGAAGACAATGCCACCGTGATGATCGAATATCCCGGCGGCGTGCGCGGCATTGTGGACGTGCGCTGGAATTCCCGCATCAAGCGCGACGAATGCCGCATCCGCGGCACGGATGGCGAAATGGAATTAACTCCGCTGAACGGCCCTGATCTGATTTACCCCGGCGGCCGTGAGCATCTTCCCGTGCACCAGAACGTACACCTTCCGATGATCGAGAACTTTGTCGACACAGTAGAGGGCAAGAGCGCATTGCTTGTGAGCGGAGCGGACTCCTTCTGGACTGATTGGATCATTGAACGCGCTCTGCAACAAAAAAACGCGGCCTAAGGTCACTGCGTCCGCTGCTCACTTTGCGTATTCATTCCTTACGACTTCGCCGCCCTTCATCACAAACTTCACCCGCTCTATGGTCGTCACGTCTTTAAGCGGATCGCCTTCCACTGCGACGATATCCGCCCACGCGCCGGGTTCGAGGCTGCCAACTTTCCCGGTCCAGCCCAGCAAGTCCGCGGCATTCACCGTCGCGGCCTGGATGGCCTGTAACGGAGTTAGCCCAAGCTTCACCATCACCGCAAATTCATGTGCGTTGAGGCCATGCGGATAAACCGCAGCATCCGTGCCGAACGCCACCTTCACGCCGCTGGCGAACGCGTGTGCGACATTCTGGCGGGCAATGGGCATGACCGCTTTGGCCTTCACGAGATAGAAATCGGGAACATGATTTTTCTCCGCATTTGCCAGAAACCAATCTCCCAAATAAAGCGTGGGCACAAGATACGTGCCGTTTTTCTTCATCTCCGCAATGCCTGCGTCGTCAATATAAGAACCATGCTCGATGGAATCGACACCGGCTTGTGAGGCCCACAAGATGCCCTGCGCTCCATGCGCGTGCGCGGCAACTTTTCGACCCAGGCGGTGAGCATCGGCCACGATGGCTTTCATCTCTTCCAGTGTGAACTGCGAGGCTTGCGGGTCATCGCCCTTGGAAAGCACTCCGCCGGTCGCACAAACCTTGATCAGATCGGAGCCGTACTTAATGTTCTGGCGTACCTTCTGTTGCACGGCCGCGATGCCGTCGGCCACTCCATCGCTGGTAGCGTGATACTCGAACGGAAGCAGATTGTTGTCGCAGTGCCCGCCGGTGATACTCAGCGGTGGCCCGCTGACCAACATTCTCGGTCCAGGCACATCCCCGGCATTGATCGCATCGCGCAACGCAACATCGGTATAGCCGGAGGCGCCGACGTTGCGCACCGTGGTGAATCCCGCCTGAAGAGTTACGCGCGCATTCTTGGCGCCGATGAGCGTTTCGCGCGGAATCGAAATCCCGAGACTTTCATAACCGAACTGGGGATCGAATGTCAGGTGCGTGTGCGCGTCGATCAATCCCGGCAAAACCGTCGCGTTCGAAAGATCGATGAGCATCGCGTCTGCCGGTGCCGCGGATGAACCGACCCGCGCAATTTTTCCGTCTTCGATAACGATCGTCTGATCTGAGAGCAGCTTGCCAGTCTTCACATCGAGCAGGTGCCCAGCGTGTACCACGACGTGTTTCGGGGCTTGCTGCGCAACCAACTGTAGGGCTAGCGCCAAAAGCGCAACTAGTAAGAGCAATGGATATCGACGTTTTTTCACGAGCATCTCCTCGTTATTATTGTTCAAGCGAAAGCGATTAATTGCAGCGATTGAGTTTAACAATTCTGAGGACGACAGAAGGACAAATCTGCGGGCTCGGAACAAACCCGAACGTGAGGAACCTACGCGGGACGGCTCGCGGCATTCAGATAACTAGCACCCCCGAGACTCAGCTAACCTCCGGGGCCGTCATTCGAGACATACTGTTCGAGCGATTCCAGTTCACGGCTGAGGTCATCAACCCGCCACTCCAGCAAATTGCGAATGGAAAGAATCCCCAGCAGCTTGCCGTTATCGTCGGCTACCGGCAGGTGGCGGAAGTGGCGCTCCAGCATCGTGGTCAGCGCTTCCCCGGGTCCGGTACGCCGCGTAGCCATTTCCACGGGCGTGGTCATCAATTCACGCACCGATGTCGTTCGCGGGTCGGTGCGGCTCAGGGACATCTTCCGCAGAACGTCGCGCTCGGTGAAAATTCCGGCAACGCGGTATTCGGAATCGACTACTGCCACGGCCCCAACATGGTGGTCGAGCATTTTGTTGATGGCGTCGGCTACGCTGGCATAAAGCGGAACCGCTGCGATTTCCCGGTCACAAAGTTCCAGCACGCTCATGAATGCCTCCTCCGGCTCGGGACCCGTCTGAGCCAATGCAGTCTGAACCAGAATTGCGGATGGATGCATTATGCTCACCCCAAAGCTGATGTCAAGCAAATTGAATCGATAATAAGAATTTCTCTTCCCTATCCACCCAGACCGGGATTTTCGCTCGCAGCGCCGGCCCAGAATGCAGCGATTTCGCGACAGGCACTGGTAGTGGAAGGCAAGGGAAGGCCTCATGAGTAGTAGGAAAACGAAAGCAGCCGACGCGCGGTGGTAACTCACGGATGGTTACTTGCAGGGCGGCCGGGTTTGCCTCTAATGAAAAACCCTTCGTCTTAGGGCTTAATCTGCCCGCGCAAAGCCTGTCTTTTAGCAGCCAACCCGCAGGTCTGCCAACAAAAATCCCAAGCAACTCAAAAAAGCTTGCGCACCACCAAAGATTGGTTAAAGTGGTGCGTTGGAGAAACAAAAGTCACTTGCTTTCGCATGCGAACTGGGATAACTAGTTACTAACGGTATCGGAAACCCGCTCTGCAATACGGGTTTCAGGGGGTCAACGAATATGATTCCGGAATCTCACCCGTTGCGGCAGCTGTTCCAGGAATTGGTTGGACGCCACTACGCCGAGGAGATCGGCATCCGCGACCCCGAGGTGGTTGCTTACGTTTCTCACCTGTTGGCCGAATTCTGCGAGACCGATCAGCTATTCAAAATTCACGACGTAACCGACCGCCCGATTACCGACTTGGGCGAGATGCTGGTCGAATCTGACCCCGTGTATGGCCCGGCTGCTTCATTTGATCGCGAGCGCCAGGTACGCAAACACATTGGCGACTACGCGCTGTTTTTCGCCGGCATGTTTCCCGAGAGCATCAACCACTTCCGCCTGCGCCGTCATCGCGTGGAAAATTTTGTCGAGTGGATGAAGGCCGGGAAAGAAAGCTACTACATTGTTTCGAAGTTTGAACACTTCGAGTACGCCAAAGTGGCGCCGCTGTTCGCTCGACTCTCCCGCGAATTCGAGGGCTGCGTTTATGGCCTCAATATGGTGAAGAACGATCTGCAGGAGATGCAGCACCCCATCGTTCGCCGCGATAACGAACTGCTCACCTAACCGGCGTCATTTGTTTAAGTCGGGACGTCCCCCAATCCGATAAAAACTGAGCGCTGCGTTTCCCTGGATTAGCTTGCGGACTTTGCCCAGCGATCCGAACTCCTGGTCCGGATCGAATTTCTTTTCATGCTCCGCGACCACCAGCGACATCGCCCAAACCAGCGATGAATTGGCCAGCCCGAGAAGCGTTTCTCCATAAGCATTCTGCATTCGGTAGGGCGGATCGAGAAACACCACATCGGCAGCCACATGCTCCCGCTGCAAACGCCAGATCGCAGCCGAAAGCTCGTCCCGCAGAATCCTGTAGCCCTCAACAATCCCCAGGCTCTGCAGATTCTGCTCAATCAACTTCGTTGCCGCAGCCGAGGTCTCAACGAAATAGACCTGCCTGGCTCCGCGGCTGAGCGCCTCAATACCCACCGCGCCGGTTCCGGCAAACAGATCTAGCCACACGCTGCCCTCAAGCGCGGTCGGATTGCCGGCCGTAAGCACGTTGAATAGCGTCTCTCGTAAGCGGTCAGAGGTTGGCCGGACATCCACTCCGCGCAGAGAGCGCAAGGTGCGTCCGCGGTACTTACCGGCAATCACGCGCATCGTTTGTACTTTCGAGTATCGAAGCCACTATATCCGACCATGTAAAATAACTGTAGTAGTTGGGGGCCCATGAGAAGCTGGTCGATTCACGTCGGGAGGTTGTTCGGAGTCGAGGTTCGCCTTCACCTGACGTTCCTGATTTTACCTTTATTTGTTTTCTGGACGGAGTATAACTCCCACGGCTCTGCCAACGGGCCGCGCGACCTGGCGCTTGTAGGCATTGTCCTCGCCTGTGTCGCCGCTCACGAAATCGGGCACATGCTGGTGGCGCGGCGCTATGGATTAATTCCCAAAGCCGTGATTCTTCTGCCCCTCAGCGGTGTCACGGTTTTCGATGAAACCCATGCTGAGAAGCCGGCCTCCGGCGCAGCCGCGTGGAAGCGGGAGGTTCGCATCGCGCTTACCGGACCTCTCGTCAATATCGTTTTAGCGATGATCGCGGCAGGCATTATCTCAGCCGTCGTTCCGGAAGCAAATCTGTGGAAGTGGCCTTTCTTGCAGCCCAGCAACCTGCCGCGCAGCCTGGTTTGGGCAAATCTCTATCTGGCCGGTTTGAATCTTCTGCCTGCCTACCCTCTCGATGGAGGCCGAGTCCTGCGAGCATTTTTCGCGCGCACAATTGATCCCTCTGCAGCCACGCGACGCGCGGTCTCCATCAGCCATGCCATGGCGATGATGCTAATGGTCGCCGGTTTGTTCAGCGACACCTGGCTCACCATGGTCGGCGTCATTATCTTTTCCGCGGCGCAGCTCGAGGAACGCGCTGTCATCTTCCAGTCGGTTTTGGATAACGTCCGCCTCGAAGAAGTGATGCTCACCGACTTCGCGACTTTATCGCCGGCGGATACGCTCGAAGACGCGCTCGAAAAGGCAGTCCATTCGCTGCAGGATGATTTCCCCGTAGTTCGAGGCAGCGATATGGTTGGCGTGATTTCGCGGCAGCGCATTCTCGAGGCTCTGCGCGTGGAAGGCAACGGCTACGTCCAGGCCGTGATGAATAAACTTTTCGAGGTCTCCGCGCGGCAGGAATCCCTCGCTTCCGCATTTCGCAAACTCACCGCACGCAATCTCAGCATCATTCCAGTCGTCGAAGATCAGCGCCTGGTGGGAATCATCACGCTGCAGAATCTGATGCACTCGATGGCGCTGCTGGCGGAAAGCCGCAAGCTGCGGCGGGATAACGCGGAATCGTAAGTTTGGCGCTTCATGTTTCATCGCCCGGTGAGAATACACCTCAGAACAGCCGCACCGCTTTCGCCTTCTCCACCGCAGGAATCTGCTCCAGTTTCCTCAGCACTTCGTCCGGCACCTGCCCATCGACGTGAACCACCGCGATTGCCTCGCGCACTTCCGATCCCGCTTCCACACTGCGCCTTCCTAAAGAAAAGTCTGCGATGTTGATTTCGTGTTCGCCGAGGATCGTGCCCACCTTGCCGATTACGCCGGGAACATCGCGGTTCCGCAAATAAACGAGGTCTCGTTCCAGCGGCGCTTCCACGTCAATGTCGTCGATATGCAACAGCCGCGGCGCGGTTCCGCGCAGTACGGCACCTTTCACCATATGTTCTTCTTTCGAGCTCTTGAGAAAAATCGAGAGCACGCTCCCCGCGCCGCCGGTAGAGGCCTTTGCTTTATGAGCCTCATGCACACGTAATCCTCGACTTTCCGCCAGCGCGCTCGCATTCACCAGGTTGGCTTTCTCCTCCAATGCCTGGTTGAGGATGCCTTTGATCGCACCGTTGCGAATGAGATCGGTCTTCCACTCTGCAATGTGGCCGCTATACCGCAGCGAAATTTCTTCGATCGACCCTTCGGAAATCTGCGCCAGAAATGCCCCCATACGCTCCGCCAAAATAATATAAGGATGCATCTCGGCATACTCTTCCGCGGAAACCGAAGGCACGTTCACCGCATTCTGGATGACGCCGTGCTTCAGGTATTCCCGCACCTGTTGTGCAATCTGCACGCCCACAGCTTCCTGCGCCTCAAACGTCGAACCGCCAATGTGCGGCGTCAGAATCACGTTCTCCAGCGAGACCAGTGGAGAATTTTTTAAAGGCTCTTCCACGAAAACGTCGAGCGCCGCGGCGGCAATGTGCCCTTGCTTCAGAGCCTCGGCCAAATCAGCTTCATGCACCAACTCTCCACGCGCGCAGTTCACCAGCCGGACACCCTTTTTCATCTTCTTGATGGCGTCCGCGTTGATCATGCCCGCGGTCTGAGGCGTCAGCCCAACATGCAACGTGATGTAGTCCGCCCCGGCGTAAAGGTCATCCAGGCTCACCAGGCGGATCCCCTGCTCCTTTGCCACGCTCACTGAAACAAACGGATCATGCCCGATAAGTTCCATACTGAACGCGCGCGCGCGCCGCGCGACTTCCATGCCGATACGGCCAAGGCCAGCGATTCCCAGCGTCTTGCCGCGCAGCTCGGTCCCTTGCAGCGATTTCTTTTCCCATTTGCCGGCATGCATTAGCGCATCGGCGCGGCAAAGATGTCGAGCCATTGCCAGCATCATCCCCAGCGTCTGCTCCGCAACCGCCACGGCATTCGCGCCCGGCGTGTTCATCACCGCGATGCCTTGCTTCGTCGCCGCGTCCAGGTCGATGTTGTCCACGCCCACGCCCGCACGCCCGATCACACGCAACTTCTTGGCATGCCCAAGCAGCGCCGCATCCGCCTGCACCGCCGAACGCACGATCAGCGCATCGGCGGACTCCAGTTCCTCCGCCAGCTTACCGTCCAATTGGTTGGGAGTTAGAACGGTCCAACCCGGCTCTTTGAGCTGTTCGATGGCTGCAGGTGAGATTTTTTCAGCGATCACAATTTTCAAGGATTGACCCTTCTAGTGAGGCATCTGGCCCTGACAAAACCTTGACAGGAAGTTTACATACTGACGACACTCCGGTCGCGCGTTTCTCCTAACCTTTTCTTCATCGGGCCATCGGCTCGTTAGGAGACAAAGTCATGAAGATTACAAAGACAATAATTTTAGCTGCGCTTCTCGCGGTAGGCCTGGCTTGCGGCTACAGTAAGAAGGCGACCACTCCGCCGGCTGCCGGAACCATGCCGAACATCGCCGCCCTCGTTCCCAATTCAACGACCACGGGTAATGCATTGGGAGCCAACGGGCTCATGGTGACCGGCACCAACTTCAACGGCAACGCCTCCATCAATTGGAACGGCACCGCGCTGACCACCACTTTTGTGAGCGGAACCCAGCTGACAGCCACCATTCCGGCCGCGGACGTAGCATCAGCCGGTACGGCAGCGGTCACAGTGACCAACCCCGGCACCCCCGGCGGCGTTTACGGCGGTGGAACGGCGGCGGAAACGTCCAACAGCATGACGTTCACGATCAACTAGCACGATCAACTAGCTTGGACGAGCGCCTTCGCCGCGACGCTCCTCAAGCCTTTACCAGTTGTGGTTTGTCTGACAGGGCGCGTGCGTACACTTCTTGCGCCGCACGCACCGCTGCGCCATACTGCACGGCTTTCCCGGTACAGCGGGCCAGCACATGCTCGAGCGCGGCCAGGATGCCGATCGTATCCAAGTAATCGTAATAGCCGATGTGCGCGATACGAAAGATCTGACCTTTCATTTCACCCTGCCCATTGGCCACAACTGCATCGAACGACTCGCGGAATTCTTTTACGATCTTTCCTGAGTCAATCCCAGCCGGAGCGCTGACCGCGGTGAGCGCCGCGGCCGGTGACGCAGCGTAAAGCTTCAATCCCAACGCCTGCACGCCAGCCCGCGTCATCTCTGCGCAAAGTTCGGCATTGTCGACCAACGCCTCGCGTCCTTTAGCCAGATCTCCATTTCCCATCTCGCGAATGAATTCCAACGCCGCTCCCAGCGCCGCAAACAACGAGGTCGCTGGCGTATACGCCGATTCGCCCTTCACCGCCGACTTCCGCTCTTTTCGTAAGTCGAAGTAGTAACGCGGCGAGGTAGTTGTCTCCATGCGCTTCCACGCCTGCTCGCTGACCGCGCAATACGCCAGGCCAGGAGGCATCATCAGCGCTTTCTGCGATCCGCCAATGATAACGTCCACGCCCCATCCATCAACATCGAGATGAGTCGTGCCGAGGCCTGTGATCGCATCCACGATCAGCAAAGCCTCTCCGCCGCTGGCGCGCACGATTTTCGCAATGCCTTCCACGTCATGCCGCGCGCCGGTCGAACTCTCCGTCGCCTGCACAAAAACCGCTCGCACGTCAGAGGTCAGCTTGGCACGAACATCGTTCAAGGAAAATGTTTCGCCATAAGGAACGCTCAGCACCTCGACATTGCAGCCGAACGCCTTGGCCAGGCCGGTCCAGCGTTCGCCAAACTTCCCCGCCGTGAGCACCAACACCTTATCCCCGGGCGACGTCAGATTAGAGACGGACGCCTCCATCACGCCTGTCCCCGAGCAGGCGAGCACCAGCACGTCGTTTTCCGTGCCGATGAACTCCTTCATGTCGGCGAGCACCCGCTGAAACAACGCGCGGAAATCAGCGGTGCGGTGATGCGCAGTAAATGACGCCATCGCCGTTTGTGCGGCAGGCAGCAGCGGCGTTGGCCCAGGGGTAAAAAGACGATTCTTGCGCAGCATTCCGATAGTCCTTGGAGAAATTAGAAAGATTGCTTCTCCATTAGTCTATCGGAAGCTGGCAGGTTGCGGCTCTCGAATGCAGTTTTGCCTACGGCAATTTTTGCTTCAGACAAATGCGAAATTAAATTCAGCGCGCTGCGATTTTCGCCGCCAGTACCTCAGGCTGCGCAATCTCCGGCCCTTTCGCCAACAGCTCCCCTGCTTTGGCCATGAGCGCCTTGGCGATTTCGCCGTTCATGTGCGCGCTGCGGGCATTTTCATCGGCGAATGTGTCGAAGATCCCGTATTTTCCCGGTGCCATTTTGATTGCATACCACGTAATCGTTCCCGGCTCGCGTTCCGCGAGCGGCAGCGCCGACTTCAAAAACTCTTCCAATTCTTTTTCTTTGCCGGGTTTTGCTTCCAGTTGAGCCCAGATCGCAAGTTTGCTCATAACAGTAGGAACCTCCTCCGCATCTGATGCTCGCCGATCAACTTTGGTCACTACGAATCGGCGGAATCGCTTCGTCGCAATTGCAGGAAAAGTCAGACGCTCGCTCTTCGATATAATCCCGTCATGAGCCTCGTCGAACAGATTCAGAAGGACATCACCGCCGCCATGAAGGCGCGCGACGAACAGCGCCTCTCCACGCTGCGCATGGTAAAGAGCGCTCTCAAGAACCGCGAGATCGAAAAAATGGCGCCGCTCGACGACAAAGAATCCCAGGCCGTCTTGAGCACGCTGATCAAGCAGCGCAAAGAATCCGTCGAACAGTTCACCAAGGGCGGACGCCAGGAGATGGCCGACAAAGAAACCGCAGAGATCGTCCTGATCGAAACCTACCTTCCCAAAGCGGCAGGCGACGCCGAAGTGGTCGCCGGAGTGAAAGCCGTAATCACCGAAATGGGCTCGCCCACCATGAAAGACATGGGCACAGTCATGAAGAACGCCATGGCCCGCTTCAACGCCGCAGGCATGCGCGTGGATGGAAAGATGGTGAGCGAGGCGGTGAAGAAGGAGCTGGCGGGGAAGTAGCAGTGCCCGTGTAGGGACAGCCGCCCTCGGCTGTCGGGTCGAGCAAAGCTCGACAATATTGCATTGAAGGTCGCGTGAAGCAGGCACTCGAAGTCTATTGAGCCTTCACAGGGTTTACTTTTGCCTCTGCAACTCCCGATAAGCTTCGCTCTTCGACACCCCCCGCTCTTTCGCCGCTTTCTTCAGCGCAACTTTCTCGTCAACCTTCTCTTCGGCCATGATCTGCTCGATCCTCTGGCGCATCGAAGGGCGGACGGAGGCGTCCGCCGCTCCACGAGATTCGTTTTCTTCCGCCTTCCCAATCAAAAGCGTGATCTCGCCCTTCACCCCATCACGCGCCTTCAACGTCTCCAGCACTTCACCCGCGCGTCCGCGCAGAAACTCTTCATGCAGCTTCGTGACTTCGCGCGCGATCACGACAGGCCGGGCGTTTCCTAAGACCTCGCAAACGTCGGCAAGCGCCTCGACAATACGGTGTGGAGCTTCATAAAAAACCTGGGTGCGCGGCGAAGTCCTAATGGCCTCCAGTGCTGCCCGCCGCTCACCACGCTTCGCGGGAAGGAATCCACTAAAGCGAAAAGAATCGGTCGGCATCCCGCTCGCCACCAGCGCCGCCAGGAACGCCGACGCCCCCGGAATCGGCACCACCTGCAAATGATGCCGAATGGCCAGCGAAATCAGCCGGAATCCGGGATCGGAAATTCCCGGCATGCCCGCATCGGTTACCAACGCAACGCTCGCCCCTTCCTGCATCTCTTTCACCAGTTCGGCGGAGCGGGTCATTTCGTTGTGTTCGTGATAGCTGATCGTGCGCGTGCGAACATCGTAGTGGTTGAGCAATTTCTGGGTCTGGCGTGTGTCTTCGCACGCAATCACGTCCACCTCCTTCAGTACGCGTATCGCACGGAGGGTAATGTCTTCTAAATTGCCGATCGGTGTAGCGACAAGATACAGTGCCGGTCCCGGCGCAAGCGCGTGCGGCGCAGTCTGTAGCTGGCCTTCGGATCGAACACCTTCTCGCACGGCAGTCTCGGAGTCGCAGCCGGCATCCTTCATGGCCGGAGTCTATCACTGCGGAAGCCGTAACTCTTCGGCCCGGACGCAGTTATGCTAATCGTACGAACCGTTTGTTCCGTGGAGATTCCAAAATGACCACCGCCGATTTTCGCCGCCTCGCTCTCGCTCTGCCTGAAACCGCAGAGCAGGCTCACATGGATCATCCAGATTTTCGTGTTCGCGGAAAGATCTTCGCTACGCTCGGCTATCCCGCGCAAGGCTGGGGGATGGTCAAGCTCACACCCGAGCAGCAACACTATTTCTCCCAAGCCGATCCGGACGTCTTTGTACCGGTGAAGGGCGCCTGGGGACGCCGCGGCGCTACCAGTGTTCACCTCAAGAAGGTGGACAAGACAACTCTGCAGAAAGCGATCTCCGCTGCCTGGCGCAACACGGCCCCCAAGCGTCTAGCCGAACAGTTCGCGAAAGACATTTAAGAATAGTTTTCGGGAATGCTCTTTTGGCTTGTTACACTGCGCTGTCATCCTGAGCGTAGCCGCTCTTCAGGCGGAGCGAAGGATCTCTCTCTTGACAAGCCTAACGCGGAAGCCAAACCACATTACTAACCCTCGTCTGAATTGACGCAATCGAACGTCGCCCCCTAGAATCAATAGGAAAGTAGTTTTTCCTCACAACTGTCTCTGAACCCATGCCCCTTTACGAATATCAGTGCGAAAAATGCGGTCACCGCTTCGAGAAAATCCAGAAGTTTTCCGACAAGATGGTCAAGAAATGTCCGGAGTGCGGCGGCCGGGTGGAGCAGATGATCTCCGCGCCCGCCGTGCAGTTCAAAGGTTCCGGCTGGTACGTCACCGATTACGCCAACAAGTCTCACGCCCCGTCGTCTTCTGACGAGGGCAGTTCAGCATCGAAAAAAGACGAGAAGTCCAAGTCCGACGGCGCGGGCAAGGAAAGCTCGAAGGACGGTTCCTCAAAACAGAGCGTCTCGAAAGAAAGTTCCGCCAAAGAAAGCTCATCCAAGGAAACTTCCTCCAGAGAAAGCGCTTCCAGGGAAAACACGCGAGTAAGCTCGTCTCGCAAGCCCGACAAGCGGAAGTCCTAATTGTGAACTATCCAACTGAGCTCGAAATCAATTAACTCGTCTCGCCGCGAGCTCCTCCCGGCCTATTTCAACTCTCGCTCAAAGTGCTCTTCGATCATGTAGAACAGGTGATCGCGCGCTTCGCTTCCGGCGATGCCGTGGGTTTTGTTGGGATAAATCATCAGCCGGAATTGCTTGCCCGCTTTGACCAGCGCATCAATCATCTGAACGCTGTTCTGGAAATGCACGTTGTCGTCGCCCGTGCCGTGAACCAGCAAAAGCGCGCCATGCAGGTCCGCGGCTCCTCTCGTCACATCGGACGCGGCATATCCTGCCGCATCTTCCTTCAGCAGACCCATATATCGCTCGGTGTAAATCGAGTCGTAATTGATCTGGTCGGTGACCGGCGCTACTGCAACTCCCGCGCGGAAGCGCTCCGAATGCGTCATCGCATAAAGCGTCATCGAACCGCCATTCGACCATCCCCAAATTCCCAGCCGATCTTTGTCCAGTTGTGGGTACTGCGCGAGAAGCTGATCCAGCGCGGCAAGCTGATCCTTCAATTCGACCGCGCCAAATTCATGTCGAATGGCGGTCTGGAACTTGCGATCGCGTCCTGGGGTGCCGCGATTGTCCACAGAAAAGATGGCAAATCCAGTACGCGCCAGAATCTCATCGAACGGATCGGGGGTGTCCTTCAGAACCGTCTGCGCCGCCGGCCCTCCATAGAGGAACACAATCAACGGAATCTTGCCGCCTTGAGGATTCGGCGGAAGCAATAGTCGGCCGTAAAGTGTCGTCCCGTCGTCCGCCTTGAACTCCATAAACTTCGGCGCTCGCACCCCATATTCCACAACTTTATCGCGCGCCTTCCAAAGCGAAACGCATGCTCCGCCCACCGCGCACACCGAAACCTGCTGAGGGGCGATGGGGCCAACGAAAGTCTGCTCGTAGTGTTTGCCGTCGTCCGCAAATTCGGCCGAATAAATCCCCTCGTCAGGCGTCAACCGCTGTAAATCACTTCCATCCAGCCTGATCGAGAAAATTTGCCGCTGCCTTGGATCGTCTTTATCGGACGAGAAAAACACCGTGCCCGCGGCCTCATCCACGCCTGCCACTCCCAGCACCTCGAAATCTCCCTGCGTGAGTTGGCGCTCCAGCCTGGCTGCGGCGGCAAGCGGATTTTGCTTGTCAAAGCTGTAGAGATACAAATGGGTGTGCCCGTCACGCCAGCTCGACCACAGAAAACGGTCACCAGACTTCAATACCCGGAAGTCATCATTCACATTGATCCACGCGCCCGGGTCGGCCTCGGTAAGCACCTTCGCTGACTTCCCGGATTTCGCGTCAACAAAATAAAGATCCATTTGGTCCTGGCTGCGATTGAGAACCTCCGCCCAAACCAACCCCTCGCGAACCCACCCGAAGCGCGGGATGTAGGCCTCCTCGTCTTTGGTCAGAGAAATCCACCGAATCCTCCCGTTGTCAGCATCGACGATTCCGAGTTTCACCACAGGATTGGCGTCGCCAACCTTGGGATATTTTTCGTTATCGACCGTCGGATGCGTGGGCATCCAGTTGGTGATGGGATAGGTCGGAACCTTGGTTTCGTCCATGTGCAGAAAAACGATTTCTTTGCTGTCAGGCGACCAGAAATAATTGCTGCGAACCGCTAACTCTTCCGCATAGACCCAATCGATGTCGCCGTTGAACAAATTCTCTCCGGTGTCCTTGGTAAGCTGTTTTTCGCCCGTGCCGTTCGCTCCCTGAACGTAAAGATTGTGTTTGCGAACATAAGAAACGTGACGGCCGTCCGGAGAGAATTTCGGGTCGCCGATGGGGTCCGACGCGGCGGCGAACTGCAAACCTGTTCCGTTCGCCAGGTCAAAAAGCCAGAGCTGACCATTCGGAACGAAAAGAAGATGCTTTGAATCCGGCGCCCAAATGTATGGGGATACGTGGTAGCGCGTGAGCCGCTCTTTTTCTCGTTCATCCTTGATCCCACTGTAATCGGGCGCGAGCGGGCCCAGCTTGGCAACAGCCAGCAAACGTTGCCTGTCGCCTGTGGCCGCGTCCACACTCCACAATTCGCCATTCTCTCCGTCATCGTCGCGCTGGATGAACGAAAGTTTGCTACCGTCAGGACTCCACTCAATGGTTTCTGGACCGCGCCCTGTCAGTCCGCCGGAGGCGTAGATCGCCTCAATCGTTAGCGGTTTCACCGGTGAAGAGCTTTGCCCCAAAAGCGTTGGCGGATTCAGAAAAGAAACAACGACCGAAATAACGAACGCTGCAAACACAAAAAGAAGGTAGCTCTGATTTTTCAAATTAGACCCCGGAACGGAGCGGTCGAACTAGACGGCGTGAACGAACGAGTTTACACAAATAATAGGAACTCCGGGGAGAGCCTTTCGATTGCCTTCTTCCCGCGCCTCACCCGTTCATTAAACTGCCGCAATGAACGCCGGAGACACTCGATTAAGATACGCGACTTACCCCAGAACACCGGTTTCCGCGTGTTAGAATCAAGTCTGAGTTCTTCGGGATGCTTCCAGAAATAGAAAACCTGTTGCGCCTGCAAGAAGCGGATAAGGAAATTCGCCGCTTGCAGGATGAAGTCGCCGAACTACCCAAGCGCGTCGCTGCCATCGAACATAAGCTAGCCGACACCAAACTCGAGCTAGAGAAGGCGCAGACTGCAGTAAAGGCCGACGAAGCCGCCCGCCGCAAGCACGATACCGCCATCAGCGATCTTCGCGGCAAGATTTCCAAATACCGTGACCAGTCTCTCGACGTAAAAACTAACGAGCAATACAAAGCGTTGCTCCACGAAATCCAGTTCGCGGAAAAAGAAATCGCCGCCACCGAAGACAAGATTCTTGAATTAATGGTGAACGCCGACGCTCGCGACAAGCAAGTGAAGGCCGCGCAGGCCGAGTTGAAGGCTGAGGCCGCCGAGATCGAGAAAGAAAAAGAAGGGGCCCGCAAGCGCACCGCGGAGGACGAACAGCAGCTCTCCGAGTGGCGCGCCAAGCGCGACCAGATGCGGGCCAGCGTGGGAGAAGATTTGCTTCGCCACTACGAGCGGGTTTCAAAATTTCGTGGCAGCGGCATCTCTGAGGTGCGCGACCACAAGTGCATGGCATGCCAGGTCATGCTGCGCCCTCAGACTTACAACGAGGTCCGCACAGGTCAGCAAACCGTGGTCTGCGATTCCTGCCAGCGCGTGCTCTACTTTAATCCCGCCAATGAAATGCAGGCGCTTGAGCCGGAGCACAAGCGTTCGCGCCGCCATCATCCCAAAATCGACGCTCCCCAGGCCTGGTACTATCGCCAGGATTACGGCGATGCTGGCGAAGTTTTCGTGTGCCTCAACAACGCCGCCGGCCAAGCCAGCCGCCGCGTCTTTGACATGGCGACCGGTCGGCTAATTGGCGATATTCTCATTCGCGAAGGGGATTTCCGTCACGCTTTTCCCGAAGATATTACCGGCGCAGTCCGCCTTAATGGCAGCTGGTCGGAAGGCGAAATGGAAACCTGGGGCACTGAGATGCCCATGACGGCGCTTGACTCTCTGCACGTTGATCTGGAAGCCGCGCAGTATGAGATGAGGTCCCGCACCTCTGCCAAGTCGGGCGCTCCCGCGGCCGTTCCTTCCGAGCAAGCCGCCAGTTAGCGGGGTTGTTGAAGCTTGCCGAGAGCTGCAGACCCAGCCACGCGGCGATCCAATTTTCCCTATAGGTTCTCTTGTATGAAGCGGGGATTGAGGTGAATGTCAAGTTGTATCAGCGGTGAATCACCCACCGTCTTGAAGCTGTGGATCTCGCCGGCCTTGATGACAAAGATGTCTCCAGCACCACCCTCGAAGGTTTTGCCGTCTACCGTCCAAACTCCCCGGCCTTCACGGATGAACTGAATCTCATCATAAGGATGCCGGTGCGGTCCCGGCCCCGAACCGGGCTTCCCATGGAACAGGAATACTGAAACATTTGTGTTGCCCTGCTCCACGCCCCTAAACTCATGCGAACTACCAACAAAAGGCAGGTTCTCCTGGCGCACGTGATACATCTTTCGGTCCTCCTGCGGGGATTGGATGATTTTGGCCGCGGGTTTGCTCCGGCGGCAGCAGCAGTGAATCGCCCTAGTGCTCATTCACGGCAAAGGTGTTGGCGCATTTGCGTAGCAGCCTCCGCCGCGGAGCCGCCAAGCATTACCATGTTCCCATGCGCTCGACTTCGGTGCAATCCGACCTCCCCAGAGTCAAAATCTCCCCGCGTGGCGCATCGCGCCTGAAAGACGGCCACGTCTGGGTCTATCGATCAGACATCCTCTCGGCCGACGGAATCCCACCCGGCTCGCTGGTCATCGTTACCGATCATCGCAGCCAGGTCCTCGGCACCGCTCTTTATTCGAGCGCCTCGCAAATTGCCATCCGCCTGATTTCGCGCGAGCCGGTCGCCGACTTCGCGGGGTTGCTCCGCCAGCGGGTCGCCAATGCAGTTGCTTATCGCGAGCCGCTCGTTCATGACACCAACGCTTATCGCGTAGTTTTCAGCGAAGCCGATTTTCTCCCCGGCCTGATCGTCGATCGTTATAACGAAATTCTTTCGATTCAAATCCTCACTCAGGCCATGGACGCCGAAGCGACGCGCGGCGTCCTCACTTCAGCGCTGACCTCGCAGCTTCACCCAGCCTCTATCATCGAGCGCGTTGATCCGCGAGTCCGCCAACTGGAAGAGCTACCCCCGCGCGCATCCGGATTGATCCTCGGCGAGAAGACTTCCACCATCTTCACCATGAACGGCATTCAGTTCCACTTCGAAGCCCTCGAAGGCCAAAAGACTGGAGCGTTCCTCGACCAGCGCGAAAATTACGCCGCTGCCGCACAGTACGCCCACGGAGATGCTCTCGACGTCTTCTGCTATCAGGGAGGCTTTGCCCTTCATCTGGCGCGGCGGTGCTCCCACGTCACCGGCGTCGACAGCTCCCTCCCCACACTCCAGGTCGCCGACCAGAACGCCGCACTCAATCAAGCGCAATTTCAGAACAAGGACCAGGAGATCGAATGGATGGAAGCCAACGCCTTCGATCTGCTCAAGGACTACGCCACCTCCGGCCGAACTTACGACACCGTCGTCCTCGACCCGCCCGCCTTCGCTAAGAGCAAGCGTGACCTCGACGCCGCCCTCCGAGGCTACAAGGAACTCAACCTTCGCGCCCTGAAGATGCTTCGTCCGGGAGGCATCTTGGTCACCTGCTCCTGCTCCTACCATGTCGGCCACGCTGACTTCCTGGAAATGCTGGCTGCCGCCGCCCTAGACGCTCATCGAACCCTGCGTCTCGTCGAGGTGCGAGGTCAAGCCAAAGATCATCCGATCCTTCTAAATCTGCCAGAAACCGCCTACCTGAAATGCGTCATTGCCATCGTAACATGATGAAAAGGAAACACAATATATACTTGACATAAACACACTCATATTTTATGCTTCTTTTGTGCTGAATACACATCTAAGCTTGTGAACGGCGTTGCCGACATTCCTAAAGAAACCAGCACAAGAAGGAGATTGATTACTATGACCGTATTAACCCGTTTCGAGCCTTTCCGTGAATTTGCGACCCTCCAGGACCGCATCAACCGCGTTTTCCGGGAGTCCTATAGCCCCGAGGGCCGGGATGAAACTCTGACCACCTCGAGCTTTGCTCCCGCCGTCGACGTCTACGAAGACGAGCACAGCGTCACGCTGAAAATTGAAGTGCCCGGAATCGAAGAGAAAGACATCGATGTGCGCATCGAGAACAATACTCTCACCGTGCACGGCGAGCGCAAGATCGAGAAAGAAGAGAAAGAAGAGAACTACCGCCGTGTGGAGCGTCAATACGGCAGCTTCACCCGCACCTTCAATCTGCCCACCACCGTGGACTCCGAGAAAGTTTCGGCCAACTACGACAAGGGCGTGTTGAAGATCGCTCTGCCCAAGAAAGCGGAAGCTAAGCCCAAGCAGATTAAAGTCAACGTGGGCACCGGCTCGGAAAAGACCCTGGACGCCAAAGGCCCCAGCAAAGCCGCGTAACAAAATGCTCATGTAGGGACAGCCGCCCTCGGCTGTCCAGTCGAGCGAAGCTCGACAGTCTACAGTCGCGGGAGGCGGCGAAGATAACCGTCTCCCGTCTCTTTTTACGAGTTGTCATCCTGAGCGAAGCGAAGGACCCATGCAATCCCCGCTCATCTGCAAGGTTGCATTCGTTCTCCGTTTTGCTGAGAATTGCAGATAGGATTTCCGAGCATGACTAGGACGGAACGTTTGCATCGAGTGATACAGGTTTGCTGTATTTTCGCGCAGAATCTCGCTTATTACCGCGCCGGTTGGGACAAAAGGCGACCATTGCGCACTACCCAATTCTGGGTAACCGCAAACGGGAACTTCCTCGACAGTTGTGTCCTGGAGTGGTGCAAGCTATTCGGCGATAAGAAGGGCGACCACTACTGGGGAAAGATTGCCTCAGACCCAGCTACGTTTGAGTCTGAGTTGCTTCATCGCCTCGGCATTAGCGCACAGGATTTTGGCAGACAACTTGGCAAGGTTCGTCATTACAGAGACAAGTTTGTTGCACACCTAGATTCGGAAGATACCATGAACATCCCCGACCTCGAAGTCGCCAAGAAATCTGTCTGGTTTTACCACGCACACGTTATAGCCAAGGAGGCCGCCGGATCGCCACTAGGAATTCTTCCAGAATGGAGCTACGACCTAGATATGCTTTATAGGCACTGTGCCGAGGAGGCGAGCAGGGAGTATGGAGGCTACGTGCTGTCCGCTCAAGTCTGATCTAAATAGGAGTGAGATCTAATCATGCCCATCCGTTGGGACAAATTCACTGTAAAAGCGCAGGAAGCAGTCCAGCACGCGACCAACCTTGCCTCCGAGCACGGCAACCCTGAGTTGCAGCCGCTTCACCTGCTCGCCGCTCTGCTCGAAGACAAAGAGGGAATCGTTTCGCCCGTGCTCGACAAAATCGGCATCGGTCCGCAAGCCGTTTTGAGCGACGTCTATCGCGACATCGAAAAGCTTCCCAAGGTCTCTGGCGAGGCTGCGCAAGCCACGCTCTCGAGCGCCGCCAACAAACTGTTGGAGCAGGCTTTCAAAGAGGCTGCGAATTTTAAAGACGAATACGTCTCCACCGAACATTTACTGCTTGCCATCACGCACCTCAAGCAGGATGCCGCGCAGCAGATTCTCGCCCGCCACGGCGCAACCCACGATGCCATCCTGAAAGCCTTGACCTCGGTGCGCGGTTCGCAAAAAGTTACCGACCAGAATCCCGAAGCAAAATATCAGGCGCTCGATCGCTACGCTCGCGATCTGACCGAACAAGCTCGCCGCGGTAAGCTCGATCCCGTGATCGGACGCGACGAAGAAATCCGCCGCGTGGTCCAGGTCCTTTCACGCCGCACGAAAAATAATCCTGTACTCATCGGCGAGCCCGGCGTAGGCAAGACTGCCATCGTCGAAGGCTTGGCGCAGCGCATCATTTCCGGCGACGTGCCTGAAGTTCTCAAGAACAAACGCGTCGTTGCCCTCGATCTCGGCGCGATGCTCGCCGGAGCAAAATATCGCGGTGAGTTCGAAGACCGCCTCAAAGCCGTTCTAAAAGAAATCGAAGATTCTTCCGGGCAATTGATTCTCTTCATCGACGAGCTTCATACTTTAGTGGGAGCCGGAGCCGCTGAAGGAGCCATCGACGCCTCCAACATGCTCAAGCCAGCGCTGGCCCGCGGAGAGCTGCGTGCCATCGGCGCCACCACGCTCAACGAGTACCGCAAATACATCGAGAAAGATGCCGCCCTGGAACGCCGCTTCCAGATTGTTTTCGTCGGCGAGCCCAATGTCGAAGACACCATCGCAATCCTTCGCGGCCTCAAGGAGCGCTACGAGGTTCATCACGGCGTTCGCATCAAAGATTCCGCAATCGTCGCCGCCGCGACGCTTTCGCATCGCTACATCTCCGACCGCTTTTTGCCCGATAAGGCAATCGACTTGGTCGACGAAGCGGCCGCATCGATCCGCATCCAGATCGATTCGCTTCCCACGGACATCGATCAGCTCGAGCGCCGCGCCACGCAACTCGAAATCGAGAAGCAGGCGCTGAAGAAAGAGGACGACACCAACTCGAAAGAGCGTTTGGCCGTCATCGAGAAAGAACTTGCCGGGATCCGCGAGAAATCTAACGCCCTCAAAGCAAATTGGAAAAAGGAAAAAGATTTGATCGCCCGCTCGCGCGAGCTGAAAGAAAAAATCGAGAAGCTCAAGATCGAAGAGCAAGCCGAAGAGCGCAAAGGCAATCTGCAGCGCGTCGCCGAAATCCGCTACGCGCTTTTGCGGCAGGCCGAACAAGAGTTAAGCCAGCTAACCGCCAAGATCGACGGGAAAGGCGCGGATGGCAAAGCCTCCGGCGCACCCCGCATGCTCAAAGAAGAAGTGGACGAAGAAGATATCGCCCGCATCGTCTCCAAGTGGACCGGCATCCCCATCTCGAAAATGCTCGAAGGTGAAGTGAAAAAGCTGGTGACCATGGAAGAACGCCTGCGTCTGCGCGTTGTCGGCCAGGACGCGGCTCTGGAGCGCGTGGCCAACGCCATCCGCCGCTCGCGTGCCGGACTCAGCGATCCAAAGCGCCCCATCGGTTCGTTCATTTTCCTCGGACCGACGGGGGTCGGCAAAACCGAACTCGCCCGTGCCCTTGCTGAATTTCTATTCGACGACGAGCGCGCCCTGCTGCGCATCGACATGTCCGAATACATGGAAAAGCATTCGGTCTCGCGCTTGATCGGCGCGCCTCCGGGCTACGTCGGCTACGAAGAGGGAGGCCAGCTCACCGAGCAGGTTCGCCGCCGTCCTTACGCGGTCGTGCTCTTCGACGAAATCGAGAAGGCTCATCCCGACGTCTTCAACATTCTGCTGCAGATCATGGACGATGGCCGCCTCACCGACGGCAAAGGCCGCGTCGTGGATTTCAAAAACACGATTCTGATCATGACCTCGAACCTCGGCTCCAGCTACCTGCAAGCCGAAAACCTGCGCACGCCAGAGGATTTCGAAAAAGCTAGCGAACAAGTCATGAACGCGTTGCACGGCCACTTCCGCCCCGAATTCCTGAACCGTGTCGATGACATCATCGTCTTCGGTCCGCTCGGCAAAGAACAGCTGGTCAAGATCATCGAGTTGCGCCTCGAAGACGTGCGCCGTCTGTTAGCCGAGCGCAAGATTTCAATCGAGCTCACCGACGCCGCCAAGGACGCGCTCTTTACTCAAGGCTACGACCCCAACTTCGGAGCGCGCCCGTTAAAGCGCGCCATACAAAAGCTCATCCAGGACCCGCTCGCCCTGAAGATTTTGGACGGCGAAATCCTGCACGGCGATCACGTGATCGTCGATGCCGACAAGAAATCCGGCAAGCTGACCTTCGAAGTCAGCAAGCGTGTTGGAGAGAAAGAGCCGATGAAGACCAAGCGGTAAGCAATTGGTTTGTCATCCCGAGCGCAGCGAGGGACCTTGTTTCTGCTGGCAACGGCAACGCACACGTCGCATGCAAACACCAAGATTCCTCGCTTCGCTCGGAATGACAAGTGTTTCATCGCCGGAGAAATGTCCCGCCCCCCTATGGCACACTAAGTCCATGCCCACGCTCACTCTCGGCGACTTCGAACTCAGCATCTTCTCCGATGGAACTTACCCGCTCGACGGCGGCGCATTCTTCGGCGTCATTCCAAAAGTCATGTGGTCGCGCAAGATCACCGCCGACGAGAAAAACTATGTCCAGGCCGGACTCAACTCGCTGCTCATCCGCACAGGAAGCAAAACGGTGCTGGTCGAAACCGGTATGGGCAACAAGCTTTCGGAGCGCATGATCAAGTTCTACGGCCAGCCCGCGAAACTGCTCACGAGCCTTGCCGCGGAGGGAATCGCACCCGGCGATATCGACATCGTCATCAACACGCATCTCCATTTCGACCACTGCGGCTGGAACACGGTGCGCGATAACAGCGGAAAGATCGTCCCGACTTTTCCGCGTGCAAAATACTACGCGCCCGAAGGCGAGTGGCAATACGCGCAAAATCCCAGCGAGCGCGACTCCATCAGCTACATTTCCGAGAACTACAACCCGCTCGTCGAAAGCGGCCGAATGACTCTGCTGAAAGGCGGCGAAGAAGTCGTCCCCGGCATCTCGGTGAAAACCTTCCCCGGCCACACCGCCCACATGCAAGCCGTCATCGTGAACGGCCGTCCCGGCGGGATCGAAAGAGGCGGCTTTGAAAGGGCGCGGCTTTCAGCCGCGCCGCTAGAGGCTCTTAAAGAGAACGGGGCTTTAGCCCCTGAGGTCGCCTGTTACACCTCCGACCTGATCCCGACCAGCGCGCACATCGACATCGCCTGGGGCATGGGCTTCGACCTTTATCCCCTGCAAACGATCGAGAATAAAAAGCAATACTATGCCAAGGCAATCCCAGAAAAATGGCTGACCGTCTTCACGCACGGCGCGGACGTGCCATGGGCTTACGTGGAGAAGGATGAGTTAGGGAAGATGGTGACGCGGGGAGTTTAAGACAGAAGCCGCTCACGCTAGGGCTTGTATACTTCCTCTGAGGTTCCCACATGCAAGCGCGCATCACTGGCACTACCATGCCCGTACTCGAGTTCGCACTCGAGCCGAACGAGTCGATCATCTCCGAGGCGGGAGAGCTTTCCTGGATGGGCAGCTCCATTCAGATGACCACCCACACGCAGTTCGGCGGAGGAGGAGGCCTCTTTGGCGTGCTCAAGCGCGTGGCCGGTGGTGGCTCGATTTTCATGACCGAATATCGCGCCATCGGCGCGGCCGGTGAGCTGGCCTTCGCCACCAAGTTGCCGGGGCACATCGTTCCGGTCGAGATTTCGGCGGGACATGAATATCTGATTCATCGCCACGGATTTCTTTGCGGCACGCCGCAGGTTCAGATCGGGCTGGGCTTCCAACAATCGTTGGGTGCGGGAATTTTCGGTGGCAGCGGATTCCTGCTGCAGCGCGTAAGCGGCCAGGGCACATTCTGGCTGGAACTCTCCGGCGAACTGGTAATGCGCGATCTGCAACCGGGCGAGACTTTGCGAGTGCATCCAGGCCATGTGGGAGCGTTCCAGTCGAGCGTGTCGTTTCAGATTACGACCGTGCCGGGAATCAAGAATCTGATCTTTGGCGGCGACGGAATCTTTCTCGCCGCGCTAACCGGCCCCGGCAGAATCTGGCTGCAGACGCTTCCAATATCGAAGCTCGCGCACGCGCTCTACGAATACATGCCCCATGAGGCGAGCAAGCAAACTGTGCAAGGCGGCGTGGTGGGAGGAATTGTAGGATCGATTCTCGATCAGATGAAGTGAGTCAGTACCCAGTACTCAGTACCTGGTAACCAGTGAAACTCACTCCAGGTACTAGGTACTAGGTACTAGGTACTGCACCCTCAACCTCGCCTCGAAGAATTCTTCCACCCGGCTTAGTATCTCAACCGCGCTCTTCGATTCGTAGATCGCCTTGCGCAGCCCCGCTCCGCCGGGCACGCCGTGGGTGAACCACGATGCGAACTGCTTCATCTTGCCGACGGCGTCCGGCAGTTCTTCCTTAATCAGCATCTGGAAGTAAGTGCGGATCATCTGATATCGATCCGCCTCGCTGGGCTCGTCGTAGTTCACGTAGCCCCGGACGCATTCGTCCGGGGGACCAAACTGAGATGAGGCCGGGCGAACGAATGCGTCCGCCGCCACGTGGGCATTTTCACAATACTGCTGAATCTGCCGAAAAATCCACGGATTCGATGGTGCCGTTCGCCCAATCATCACCGCATCGCATCCCGTCTGAGTAACCATGGCACAAGCGTCCTCGGGCGTGCGAATGTCGCCGTTGCCGATCACCGGAATCTTCACCGCATCTTTCACCGCGGCAATCCACTCCCAGCGCGCCTGTCCGCTGTAGCCCTGTTCGCGAGTCCGCGCATGTAAAGCCACCGCCGCCAATCCGCACGACTCCGCCATGCGCGCCAGCTCAACGCAAACAATCTCGTCGTCACTCCACCCGGCGCGAAACTTCACCGTGAAAGGAACTGTCACCGCAGCCTTTACCGCTTCAAAGATGCGGCCAATTGCCGGCAGGTCGCGCAGCAACCCCGAACCTCCGTTGCACTTCACAACTTTTTTCGCCGGACAGCCGAGGTTCAAATCGACCAGGTCGAAGCCGAGGCCCTCGACCATGCGCGCCGCCTCCGCCATCACCTGCGGATCGCTGCCAAAAAGCTGCGCCGAGATCGGATGCTCGTCCTCATAGAAATGAAGATAACGCTTCGCCTTCTGATCCTTCTTGCGAAGCACGCCGTCGGCCGAGGTGAACTCGGTCATGATCAGCCCGCAGCCGCCAAGGTTGCGGATAAATCGCCGGAAGACCGTATCTGTGACCCCGGCCATCGGAGCCAGCACGGTAGCAGGAGCGATGCGGATATTGCCAATCGAAACGCTCGTGGGGACCGGCTTCGCAGTCGCTGCCACACAGACCGAGCCTACTCCGAGCTTGTCGAGGGGAGCGTCCGTCCCACAAGAGGCCGTTCCCGCTGAATTATCCCAAAACTTGCGCACGATCCTATTCTACTTGTTCGTGATCGCAGCCGCGCCCAGAGCCAGGTTACCGAGCGTGCCTGCCTCGACGCTTGCCTCTGCCCCCGTCGTGTCGCCGGCAACAATGGGCTCGTCCGCAACAGTCTCATACGCGTAGCCAGTGAGTGTGGCCTTGATCGGCGAACCGCAATTGACGTTCAAACGCGCCCAGCCAAAGTGAACCTCGCCTTCAATGATGAACTTCAGACCCAGATATTTTTCCCGGGCATGAACCCATGGACCTTGGCATCCGGCAATAACCATCTCATCGCTATGTGACTTCGCCTTCTGAAACTTTCCGGCGGGACCGATTTTCTTGCCTGCGGGTAAGGCAGCAGCAAAAACAGGCAGGCTACTACCACCGGTGGAAAAGATCTCGTTGCTTCGATTTACCGGTGCGATCCCCAAATGTAAGAACGAGCTGGCTGAGCTGAAATAATTAGAGAAAACAAAATCGGTGATTCCGTCGTGGTTCAGATCCAAGGGGAACCCCACGTTGGGCCGGATCGTCTGGTTGTCCGGGGTATAGACAACCCTTCCCTCGGCGGGCACGTCCAAGGCCAGCAGTCCTACCCCCGCAGCGCCTGCGGCAAAAGCATACATGTTGAGTTGGTTGTGAGTTAACTGGGAAAGGCTGGCAGTCTTACGCGAACGAGGGGAGCGCGGCATATACAACCTCCTGCTCAAGTTCGGCAATCAACGAGATTCTACACCCGGTCCACCTCCCTCGCGACACAAAAAAGAAAGCCCCCGCGCTCGGCGAGGGCCTAAAGTCTCTTCGTTGCTCTAGTGTTAATGCAACGCGCAAATCCGGAGGCAAAAGCGCTAGTTCTTTGCAGGTGCGGCCTTAGCGGGTTCGTTCTTCGCATACTTACGGCGGAATCGCTCGACGCGGCCGGCGGTGTCCATCAGCTTCTGCTTGCCGGTAAAGAAGGGATGGCAGGCAGCGCAAATTTCCACGCTGATGTCCCCCTTATGGGTTGACCGGGTAACAAATGCGTTACCGCACGCGCAATGCACGCGAACTTCGTTATAAGCGGGATGAATGGCTGCTTTCATATGGGTTCAAACCTCGATCCGAATCCTTAGATTCTACCGGAATGCCCCAGGATTCAGCAATCCCGCACCGCCTAATCCCGCGAAGAAGCCCTGCTTTCTCGAAACGAAATCGTCGCTTCGCCCAGGGGATCGGAAACGCGGAGTGAGACTGAAATCATGTTCCAAATAAACTGGAACAAGCGAAAGGGGAAAAAGTATAATTCTTGAACAAATGCACAGGGCGGGCCAGGAGAACAATATGAAACGAATTCTACTGCTCGCGTTGATTCTAGTTACCTTATCAGGAACGGTTGCATTGGCGAACGACGACAAACCTCCTCAGTGTCCGAAGGGCCTGGCCACACCCACATGCAAGCCGTGATCGTGAATGGAGCCGTTGGCAGACAATCGAGAATAAAAAGCAGTACTACACCAAAGCGATCCCGGAAAAATGGCTAACCGTCTTCACACACGGCGCGGACGTGCCGTGGGCGTACGTGGAGAAGGATGAGTTAGGGAAGATGGCGGCGAGAGAAGCCTAGGATGGACAGGTGCCGCTCATGCTGGGGCTTGTATACTTCCTCTGAGGTCCCAGCATATGCAAGCGCGCATCACCGGCACCACCATGCCCGTACTCGAGTTCGCACTTGAGCCTAACGAGTCGATCATCTCCGAGGCGGGAGAGCTTTCCTGGATGGGCAGTTCCATTCAGATGACCACGCACACGCAGTTCGTAGTCGGAGAGGGTCCAGCGCACCTAGAAAACCGGAATCGAGATTAAGGCTGGCATTTGACCGGCCAACTACTTCTCAGAAGCGGAACTGGTATGACACCTTCACAAAAAACTGACGGCTGTCGTTGATATAGCCTTTCGCGGTGTTGAAGACGCCGGCGTAAGGGACTACGTCCAGGTTCTGCAGGTCGCTGTTATAGCCCACATAAATCGCCGTTCCTGGATGCACTAGATAAGTGAACAGCAGATCGGCGTTGAACCGCTTTGAGGTTGGCAGCGAGGTGTAGGGATAATAGGTGTTGCCCGGGGTGTTGGCCAGAGTCGAGTTGTACTGGAAAATTGCGCGCAGAGCGAATTGCGGGGTGAACTGCCAGTTCCACTCACTGCGGATCGTGTGGTTGTCGAAAATCCCTTTTCCAATGGGCCCAGGCGCCTCGACAAGCGCGGACCGATACTCGCTGTTGTTGGCTCGCAGGCGGCTAAACAGGTAGGTGTTCTGAATTTTCAGCGGCTTGACCGGGCGAAAGTTCAGGTACACAGTGGCCATGTCCAAGCGTGACAGAAGAGCCTGCGGCTTTGCAGTCGCCGACGGCGCAAAGTTCCCTCCGTCTCCCCAGGTATAGTCCGCATTGAATGTAAACTTCCGAAAGTACCCGGTCGAGAACTGGGCGTAACTCTGGTGTTCATGGTAATCGAAGCTTTGGTTTACCGCTAAACCCTCGAAGGCAAAATCCTGGGGCCGGAGCCGCTCGTGCTGCTCGATGTATGGCGAAAACGTGAAGTCTGTCTGTCCGCCTCCCGACACCCTCAGGTAGGCATCGTAATACGTATCCAGGCGATTGCCTTCATGATCGAATGTGTAGTGTTGCCGGAAGGACGGCCCCCACGACCGAATCCATCCCTTCTTGGGCCGGAAACGGTAATAGACTAAATTGTTGACCAGGCGAATATCCGCGCGATTCACGAATCCGGGCATGGTTACGAAGCCCGGACTCACGTCCAGGTAACTGCCGTTATAGTTGAAATGCAACCCGTTCCGGCGGACATCGAGTTCGTCGGCAGGCCCGCCATAGTGATTGCCATTGCCAAAATTGCCCGAGCTGAACTGAAACAGATTGTCTTCGCAAGTCGTTTGCAGGTTGCCGGTCGGCGAGAGAACTGCATTAAGTCCCGCGAGGTTGCTCGAACTGGTCACAGCCTGGCCCTGCAGCGTCCAGTTGGGGCTGAACTTCAGGTTGGTGTCGACTCCGCCCACGCGGTTATATTCCCCGGTCGCCGGACACTGCCAATCGGTGTAGATTGCGCCCACGCTTGACTGTCTGAAGATATCGCGGCTTACTCGGGCAATCGTGAAATAGGACCGATCGCCATAGAGACTATCCGAGCAGATCGGGGACGTAGGCGGGCAGAAACTGGGCACGGCCAGTCCCGGAGCGCGGTCATCGGACGCCATCAGGCCGACGGAATACGGCCCATCCTTGCCCGTAAGGCGAATTCCCGCCGAAGGGTCCTGGATGTTGCGCGTATAGAATAAATTGATGGGAGTGCGGAAAAAGTCTGCGTTCTCCAGAAAGAACGGGCGCTTTTCGGGAAAGTACACTTCGAAGCGCTGGTTGACGACGATCTGCGGCTGGTCCGACTCCACCTGGCTGAAGTCCGGATTCGCGGTCAGGTCCAGCACGAAGTGGTCTTTGATCACGAACTTCGCATCCAATCCGATCTGCCCTTGGGCCGTCGCATTCTGAAAAAACGGGTTGTACGGATCGCGCTCGTCCAGCGACCGAAAGCCGCGCATAATCCCATAAGGAATCAACTCGATGTCGCGGTCTGGCGAAATTCCCTCCAGCCCATCCAGAGTCGCTTCGCGCGACAGCCGCCCTTGTTCCTTGAGAGAAACCTGCGGCCAGTAACCGTCTTCGTTCTTGCGGGTGATGCCGCGGTATAGCAGGATTCCCCACTCCTGTCGCCGTGTGGCCGGAAAGCGCAGGCTTTTAAACGGAATCGACATCCACGCTACGAAGCCACTGCTGGTCACTTTGCCGCGCGAATCCCACACCGTATCCCACGACGTATCCCAATTTCCATTGGCTAGCCCACCGGTTGAAGCGTCGGTAAAGATCGCGTCCCACTGCACGCCCAGCGGCGTGGTTTGAAACTCGTACGCCCGCCGCCGGTCATGAAAGGTATCGAATAAGACTGCAACCTGGTCGTCGTCGTAGACATCTTCGCGAGCCGACATGCGCGCCCGCACCTCTTTCGGATTGTCGAAGCATACGAACACGACGTACAGATTTTTCTGGTCGTAACCCAGATAGGCCTCGGTTTGCTCGGAGACAGGCTCGCCATCGTGAGGGTTGCGTTGCATAAAGCCGGTCACCTTCGCCATCCGCGTCGCCGTCTCGCCCTCCGGCTTCATCCCTAAAAAGTCTTCGAGCACCGGCGCGTGCTCCAATCGCGGAATCGTCAACGTCGGCGGCGCGACCGCTGGCTTGGGCGCCGGCGGCTCCTGCTTCACAATTGCCGGCTCCGGCAACTGTGCAGAGGGTGCCGGAATTTGCGGCGACTGCGGAGGCGGCGGCTGTCCCGGCTGCGTGGCAGGCGCTCCCGGAGGCGGAGAAGGATTTTGCGGAGCCGACTGAAAATTTTGTCCGACGGAAGCGGGCTGGAAAGACACCGGGGTCTGCTCCGCGCTCGCGGAACCCTGAACGACGGCCGGTGCTTGTGGCGTGGGTGCACTCCATCCAGCTTCAACCGCCGGCAACAACAGCAAGCCAGCCAGCAGAAAGCCTCGCAGCCACTGGAGTGGAAGCACTAGAAATCGAAGTGAACGCAAACTCGCCCTCGTGTTTCCTCGCTTCCGCATTGCGACGAAACCAGTAAAGATACACCATGAGAGCGCTTCACAGAACAGGAAAGCGGCATGTATAAGGTTTGGCGAACAGGTTCCTGCAGAAGAAAAAGAAGTGTGAAGATTTTTGCGTCCGACAACCGATCAGTCTATCTCTGAAAGTGATTGCACCAAATCCGACTGTCCAATAATGGACACTAGTGCTCCCAATCGCGGTGCAAGCCTTAAAACAGCGAGCTCTGCCTGCGGCTGGGCGTAATGCCGAAGTGCTCATAGGCCAACTGCGTCGCCACCCGCCCGCGCGGCGTGCGATTCAGAAAACCAATCTGCATCAGAAAGGGCTCGTAAATCTCTTCAATCGCATCTGGCTCTTCCGCCAGAACGGCAGCCAGCGTATTCACCCCCACCGGCCCGCCCTGATACTTTTCGATGATCGTCAGCAGTAAACGCCGGTCCACTTCATCGAACCCGTACTTGTCCACTTCCAGCATTTGCAGCGCCGCCTGCGCCGTCGGCAAGTCGATTTTTCCAGCGCCGCGCACCTGCGCATAGTCCCGCACGCGCCGCAGCAGCCGGTTCGCGATTCGTGGCGTCCCGCGCGACCGGCTGGCAATCTCGATCGCTCCCGCGTCGTCGACCGCAACCCCAAGAATCTCCGCCGACCGCTCCACGATCACCCGCAAATCCTCCGGAGTATAAAACTCCAACCGCAAAACGATTCCAAATCGTGAGCGCAGCGGCGCCGAAACCAATCCCGCCCGCGTAGTCGCGCCCACAAACGTGAACGGTTTCACTTCCAGCGTGTGCGTACGCGCCGAAGGCCCTTGTCCAATGATGATGTCGAGCTTGTAATCTTCCAGCGCCGAGTACAGCAACTCTTCCAGCACCGGCTGCAGCCGGTGGATCTCATCGATGAACAGGACCTGTTTATCCTGCATGTTGGTAACGATCGCCGTCAGGTCGCCCTTGATCTGCAGCAAAGGCGCAGCCGTGGGCTGGAAGTGCACGCCCAGTTCGTTCGCGATAATGTTCGCCAGCGTCGTCTTCCCCAACCCCGGAGGCCCATACAGCAGCACGTGATCCATGGCTTCGCCACGCGAACGCGCCGCCTCAATCGCGACCGCCAGATTTTCCTTCACCTTGCCTTGCCCAATGAACTCTCCGAGCCTCTGCGGCCGCAGCTTCAGTTCGAACGAAGAATCGTCCTCCACCGCCGCCGCCGAAACCAGCCGGTCGTTTACTCGGGGATCAGTCACTCGAGAATCGTTCACTCGGGACTCATTCACTCTGGAATCGCTGTTAGGCAAATTCACGATACCGCGATGGTAAAGCGAAAGGCCGTGGGGCGCAATGCGTGTTCCACAATGTCGTTCTTAACCCGCGTCGCAAGCGGATAAGGGCCCGGTCGTCGCTGGTCTTCCGTGACGTTCTCAGGCAGCGGGGCGGTTGCTACCGTGACCTTGCCAGTACTTGGTACTGAGCAAGGACGGGAGCACATGGCGAAAGCGGCGAAGCTTAAGATTCTTTATGGCGAAGGGGATGCGGAGGAGCAAGCGGCTCAGGCGGCGGCATTCGCGAACGCTGGGCACACCGTGGAGAAGGCATTGGGACGCAAGGCAGTAGTGGAAGCGCTCAAGAAGGGGCCGTTCGACCTGGTGGTATTGGGGCCGAGCCTCACGCGCAATGACCGGCATCATCTGCCCTACATGGTGAAAAAGGCGAGCGCAGAAACACTAGTGCTGGTGATGCACGCCGATGGAAGTCGGCATCCGTATGTGGATGCGTGCACGGACACTGGGGCGGGCATCGAGAATGTACTGGCGCGGATCGAAGGCCTGCATATCGCCGGGTTGACGATGGCGGCAGCGGGACGATAAGTTCTCGGTTGTTGAGTTGGTTTACAAAGCGGCCGACAGGCCGCTTTTTATTTGGGTACGTGTGGGTCGGACACTCTTGTCCGACAAAAGCCGACGCCCTAGTAAGCCGCCTAGGACGACCCGAGGCTCCGGCGAAGGTAAGAATCTGGCTAGTTAACCAGTGGAAGAGAAATCAGTCTTCGGCAGCCCTAAACGCGGTTTCTCTGCGACGCAAACCTAGGAAGTGGAACATTCTCCAATTCCGCACCACTTGAGCCTCACGGGAATCGACTGAGTAATAGTGGACCATTGGGCGAATTCTTGTCGGCTTCTTGGTTGGCGAATCGAAAGATGGCACGCCTCCGCAGTCAAAAGTGGCCTCAAATGTTCGCCGGGACCCCCTCCGATAAAATCCATCCTCTCAAACATAAAACTTAGAAGCGAACTTGTTTGGCAGAACATCCAAACCGGGCGGCACACTGCTGGCGAAAGCAGACCGCCACAAATTTCCTGGAATTATTCAAGGAGGACGACATGGGGTTGAGCGAAGGTTTCCTGGCGGAGTTCGATCATGAAATGGTGAGCACGCGGAAAACGCTGGAGCGCATTCCCGAAGACAAGCTGGCCTGGAAGCCGCATGACAAGTCGACAGGCCTCGGCAGGTTGGCGGGGCATATCGCGGAATTGCCAAGCATGGGCAGCCGAGTGATGCAAAGTGAAATGTTCGACTTGGCCAACCGGCCGCCAGGCGCCAAGCCGCTGGTGGCCGAATCGCAGAAGCACGTACTAGGGATATTCGACAAGAACGTGGCAGACCTGCGCGCCGCCCTCGCCAGTGCGAGTGACGCCGACTTGCAGAAGACCTGGACGCTGGCGCTCGGCGAGAGGAAGTTCTACAGCGGTCTGCGCATCGGCGCACTGCGCCGGATGATGCTGAATCACATGATCCATCATCGCGCGCAGTTGGGAGTTTACTTGCGGCTGAGTGGAGTCGCCGTGCCGTCGGTGTACGGACCGTCCGCCGATGAGGGAATGTAGAAATTCGGCATGCGATTTCGGCACCCAAGGGGCGGCGAAGAACCGCCGCCCTATCTTTTTTGAGAAGCTGCCGTCACCGTGCGGCTCCCGGTTCTATGCCGCTCTTCCCAACACCGGCTGCGTGCAGTGCGCGCAGCGCCGCGCATCGATCGGAATCTCGCTCAGGCACTCCGGACACTTCTTCGTTGTCGGATCAGGAGGTGTCTCCCCCCGATTCATCCGTGCCACCAGCGCGTTCACTGGCGTCACCACAAAGAAGTAAATCGCCGCGGCAACCAGCAGAAAATTTACCAGAGCGGTGAGAAACACTCCGTAGGGGAAAGGGGTCTCACCGATTTTAACGCTCATCGCGGTAAAATCCGGCTTGCCCACCAGTAGCGCGATCAGCGGATTAATCAGCGACGCCACTAGGGAAGTCACGACGCCGCCAAAAGCCGCCCCGATCACGATGCCCACCGCCATATCCACCACATTGCCCCGCAGGATGAACTTCTTAAAACCGTCTAGCATAAAAATCCTCCAAAGTTAGGTCGCGCAAGATTATCGCTCAAACACTGGCGTCGTCAATCGCGCTGTTTTGATAGACCGTCCGCGTCGGCGATGGCAAACGGAAATTACTTAGGTTAGCAAGAAGGATCTTGACCGTTCGCATATATGTGTCATACTGGGACCTAATTTGGCCCTAATTAGGACCATGCCAGCCAGAGGTAAAAATCGAATAGGTACCAAGAGGCCGAAGCTTTCTCTTGATCGGCAGACACACAGAGTTTTGGAGGACATGGTTCCGTTGGGAATTTATGGAAAGACCATGCCCGAAGTAGCAAGTTACCTCATTCGGACCTGGCTCAGAGAAAATCGCGAGGAACTCAAGGAGTTCGGGATCCGTCTGGTAAAGAAACTGCGAGAAGGCAATGGAGGAGTGGAGACGCGATGAGCAAGAAGCGAGAATTACCCAGCATCCTTGAACGTATACAGAAATGCCGTCACTGCGGCCGCGAAGTAACCAATGGTCCCCTCAGTTTCTTAGAAAATCCGTTTTGCGACGCCTGTCTGGAGGACAGGGTTGGGCTGAATCAAAACATTCCGGGTGAGATTCGTTGGCGCGCTGCAGGACGCTATATGGAGCTCATTCCGACAACTCCGCAAAGACCCTCTTAAGATGTGCGTCAGCTTGTTTCCGGCTTAGCCCTTCTCGTCGATACTGATCGGGGCGCTTCGCTCTAATGTCCACTCCCCGAGAAGTGAAGACGCTTGTGGACCAACCACCTGAACAAGGCGAGATCTCGACAACAATGTCCGGCCGATCCAGCCTAGAAGCCCGCCAAACTAAACCACCGTTCGCCGAAGGGCTTGTCTTCCAATCGAGATCAATTTCTACCTTCGCCAGCGCATCGGACATTTCTGCGGCGGAGTGGTAGCGGTCGGCAGGATTTACCTGCAGTGCCTTCCGAATCACCGTGCGGAGACGCCTCGGAACGTGCGGCATGAACAGTTCGCGGTTGGGAAACCGCCCGCTGATTATCTTGTTCTCTAGGTCCGGCTGCAGTGGAACCTGAGTGTCGTAGTGGGGGTTTCCGTTGGCTGCTCGGTAAAGCAAGAGGCCCGCCTGATACACGTCGGATTGCACGGTCGCCTTCGAGGTTTGAAGCGTCTCCGGCGGAAACGCGAGCCGATACATCCGGGGTGCCGTGACTACGCCAGAAGAGTCCAAGGAACGCGCTTGGCCAAAATCTGCCACACGTGGCCTATCGATATCGTCAAACAGAATATTTGACGGCTTGATATCGAGGTGCAGGATCTTCTGAAGGTGAATTTGTGTGAGCCCGAGGAGCACCCCGTAACCCACTCTTAAGCACTCTTTAGGGGAGATGGGCCCGTCCTTGATGCGGGACTGCAGGGAGCCCCGTCGGTAGTACGGCATTGCAACCGAGATCTGATTTGCAGTGTGACACCCGTAGAGTGGAGGAACAACGTGAGGATGGGTTGAAGCGAACATCAGGCCGGCTTCGTTAAAATAAGAGGCCGGCGAGTTACCTAGGTTGGCTTTCTGAATTTCCTTTACTGCTATCTCGGCACTAAGTTGCGGGTCGAACGCCAAGAAGACCTCAGAGTTCATGCCTTGGCCGACGCCGATCGGGCGAATCTTCTGATATCGAATTTCTGCCAGAACATCCACTTGCCTTCACGCTCCTAAAGCCGACGCGGCAACAAGTATGGCTTCACGGACATTCTTAGCCGGATACTTCGACCAATCAAGTCCACGAAGGTCGTCGCTCTCTAGGTAGCGCTTGGCTGCTTTTGTGCCAAGATTCTTCGAAATGGACGCCAAAGCGCCGGTGATGATCCTCAGCCCCTTTGAGCTAGCCGCCTCTAGGATCACGCCTTCGATACGGCAGCGCTTGTAGTCGCTTTCCCTGACCGATTGTCGACCGAACGTTTCCGCATATCTAACGGCAACGATATCCGGCATGTGCTCGGTTAGGAGCAGGAGCACCCGTTCCCGGTAGAAAGTCAGGGACTGAGGCTCCTCGTATGTTGCAGGAGAGGCTAGCTTAGCTGCGGGCACCGCAAGGATGGGCGCTTCCGATGTTCCTTCAACCACGGCCCAGTTAACTAGACCCGGCTCGACACGAAATCCAATCGCTCGTTTCACATCTGCACAGCGGATTCTTCAAATCCGCATCGGCATCACGATATACCGGTACTTATAATCATCGCCCTCGGCAGGACGCAGTTGCCCAGCGGACTGGGAATCCTTCAGCTCGAGCCGCACTTCGTCGGTACCGGCCGCCTTGAGAAAATCGACCAGGTATTGAGCATTGAAGCCAATGGTCAGCATCTCGCCGTCGTACGGCGCTTCGATGGAATCTTCCGACTCGCCGGCTTCGGTCGAAGACGCGGAAAGTTTCACCTCCCCTTTTTCCAGCTTGAGGCGCACCGCGCGCGAGCGCTCGTCGGCAAACTGGGCCACTCGCAAGATTGCCGAGTTCAGATCGTGGCTGTTCAGCGCGATGCTCTTGTTGTTGTCTTTGGGCAGGACGGCTTCGAAGTTGGGGAATTGTCCGGTAAGCTGGCGTGAAGTCAGCAGTCGCGATCCGATGCGGAAAAATAAAGTCGACTCGTCCTTCGCGAATTCGACCACTTCGGCGTCGGTGGAGTCGAGCAGAGATTTCAGTTCGTCCATCGCCTTCTTCGGCACCAGCGTCTTCATCTCACCGGAGACACCTTCAAACTTTTCTCCGGCACGCTCGCAGTGAGCCAGCCGATGTCCATCGGTTGCGACCATGGTGATCGACTCCGGCTTCAGAAGCATCAGAGCGCCACTCAGCGTATAGCGAGACTCTTCGTTAGAAATAGCAAATCCTGTACGCGCGATCAGGCCGCGCAACACCGCGCCTGGAATCTTGACTACGCCGGCGGTTGGAAATGCCGGAAGGCTCGGGAAATTCGACTTCGCCATCCCGACCATCTTCGTGTTGGAACGCCCACAGCGAATGCTAACCCAGTGGTTATCCAACAACTTGATGGTGATATCGGCATCCGGCAGCAGTTTTACGTAATCATGCAGCTTGCGCGCAGGAATGGTGCACGAGCCTTCTTTCTTAACTTTTGCGTTGCAAGAAGTCCGCAGGCTCAGGTCTAGATCCGTCGCGGTCAGCGACAGTTTTCCCTCGGATGCCTCGAATAAATAGTTGGAGAGAATCGGAATCGTGGTTTTCCGCTCGACCACGCCCTGCGTAGCCGTCAACTCCCGCAGCAATTCGAACTTGCTGACTGTGATCTCCATGGTTCCCACCGCAACGGCCGCTTCCACCGGCATAGACGTCTTCTCCCGTGCAGCGTGCTACTTTTATTACTTCCCTTATATCAAATACAAAACCTATAAAACCAGCAGTAACAGTAGGCGACGCGCAGAAGTGGAAAACTTTGCCAACCGGCCTGTTCTCACCGCGTTGAAGCCGATACCTTCGTGTGAGAAATCGCTCCCCAATTCAGCGCTTACCACGGTAGAAGATTTCCGCTGCTGCTATTACGACCCGCCCTTGCACAGCTTCCACATCTCATGCACAACTTTGAAAAAGTAAAACTGCAAGGTTCGGTGTAAAACTCAAAATCAATGCGAATTATCCGCCCAATTGCTCAGTTAATTTGTTGAGCAGCCTGTTCAAATCTTTATCGTTCTTGCGAACCTCTTCAATCTTCTCGACTGAGTGCAGCACGGTCGTGTGATGTTTGCCGCCGAACTGGCGTCCAATCTCCGGCAGCGACGCCTCCGTCATGTGCTTGGCGAGATACATCGCGATCTGCCGCGGATAAACGATGGCCCGCGAATTATCCTTGGCCTTGATTTCCACCAGGCGCAACCCAAACTGCTCCGCTACCATTTTCTGAATGGACTCAATCGTGATCTTGCGGGCCTGCGAGTCGATGAAGTTTTTCAGAACTTGCTGCGCGTAGGGCAGCGTGATCTCCGCGCCGATCAGCGACGAATGCGCTACCAGGCGAATGAGCGCGCCTTCGAGCTCGCGAACGTTCGAGCGAATATTCTGCGCGACGTACAGGGCAACGTCGGTGGGCAAAGTGACTTGCTCCTGCTCCGCCTTCTTCTGCAGGATCGCAACTTTTGTTTCAAGGTCCGGCGGCTGAATGTCGGCGATCAATCCCCACTCAAAGCGGCTGCGCAAGCGGTCTTCAATCTCCGCCAATTCTTTCGGGGAACGGTCGCTCGCAATCACGATCTGCTTCATGGCATCGTGCAGCGCGTTAAACGTGTGAAAAAATTCCTCCTGCGTGCGCTCCTTGCCGGCGAGGAATTGAATGTCATCGATCAGCAGCACGTCGACGCCGCGAAATTTGTCGCGGAAGGTCGTCATCTTGTCGTAGCGCAGCGAGTTGATCATGTCATTGGTGAACTTCTCGCTCGATACGTAACAGATGGCCGCCTGCGGCTGGCGCCGCTTGATCTCGTGTCCGATCGCCTGCATCAGGTGAGTCTTGCCCATGCCGACGCCGCCATAAAGAAAGAGCGGGTTATAGGCTTTCGACGGCCGCTCGGCGACTGCTTGGCAGGCGGCATGTGCGAACTGGTTGCCGGAGCCGATAACGAAAGCGTCGAAGGTGTAGCGCGGATTCAGTTGCGCCGCACCATCCCAATCGAAACGCGCCTGCGCGGGAGAAGCTGTTGCTGCCGCAACCGGAGCGGAAAGTCCGCCATTGTGCCGCACCGTGGTCGCGGCTGGGTCGTCTTCCGGAGTGACGAACTTCACGTCGTTGAACTCCAGGCCCAGGTTGTCGATGGCTTCCTGAATCAGGTCGGCGTATTTGTCGCCGGCGTGTCGAAACTCAACGGTGGGCACTCGGACGAATAAAATTCCGCCGCTGGCATGGCTATAGCGCGTGGGCTTCAACCACGTGTCATAAGAATGCCGGTTGATCTTTTTTTCCAGCGCATCAAGAATGCGTGTCCACGGATTAGGGGAGAGCGTTGTGCTTGGAACTGACATAATTTATGAAATACCCGCCGCGGCGTCCCGACGGCTGGCTGAGGGCGCCTGTTAATAATTCCTTCTTTACCGACTTGCTGATTGAACCCTTAGTGTACTGCGGAATGCGCCTCTTCTTTGCTGCGCGGTTGCCATTGGTGAATGAGAACTTCTCAAAGCCGACAGTGCGGCATAGTAGCACAATTTTTTTTCGCTGTACGGAAATCTTCACTCAAAAATTTCTGCGTCTGCCTATTCGGAACGAGAAGTAGGGCACATGTCAAGTGGCGAGGATGTAACTGCAACATGAATGATGCAGAACGATAGAGTTTCGCGTGCCGAACCAGAACACCAGCCGGTTAAGATAAGCCCGGCAGTTCACCTCAAATAGAAAACGCCCCACCTTCCCCGAAAAAAACTTCCGGAAAAGATGGGGCGCTCGTTGGCGCGGCAACGAGGATTACCACAACGACCGACTTCAGTTAATCGTCACTGCAACCGGGTTCGACGGAATTCCATTCGCCACCACCACCAGTTCGCTGGCTCCGGTCTGGATGGTTGACGGAATATCGAACTCGGTCGAGACCGTAGCCGATCCCGTTGCTACCGCCATCGTGCTGTGATTGTGCGTCTTGCAATAGGTGATGTGACCGCTGGCATTGTTCGTGATCCGGACCAGCGGATAGTTGGTTGCCATTTGTGCGTCGTCGCCATACGCCGCACCTTGCGACAGCCCGTTGAACTGCGTTCCCGAGATGGCGTTATTTGCGCTCCCGTGAGTCAGCGTGCTGGCCACTGAGCTGATGGTCGGCTGCCATGCGCTCTGGTAGGTGCCGGCCGCCGTGTAGGCTTGCACAGTTTTCGTTCCGTCGGTAAACAGTATCTGGCCGGTGGGTAATACCAGCATGCGTCCAACATAGGTGGGATCGCTGGCCGCATTCGCCGGGCTGGGAACTGCCGTCAAACTCGTGCCGTTGAATTCGTAAAAGCTTGACGGTGCCGAGTAGCAAGCCGACTGCGGACCGACATCAATCAGCACATTGCCGTCTGGCAAAACTGCGGCCGGACCGTCCTCCACGCCTAATGATCCCGGAATGGTTGGACCCGCCGACCACGTACCGGTAGCCGTGTTATACAATGCCGTGCTGCTGGTTCCTCCCACTGCGAACAACGTGCCATCCGGCTGCAGAAGCGCGGGACCGATTTCTTCACAGCTGCTGTTGGGAAGTGTAACGACCGTGCTCCCGGCGCTTGTCCATTTATCCGTGCCTGGATTGAACACCTCCGAGTGCATGAGGTCCCATACGTCGACTGCTAGCACGTCGCCGTTGGGCAAAAGCTCCCAGCCCTCTTCCGAGTTCTGATCGGCCTTGCCATTTCCTGTTCCGATGATCGTCCAGGTTAGGGTAGTTGCATTGAGCTGCGCCTGGAAGGTTTGATTGGTGCATTCCGTTCCCGCCACGCCGCAATTGCCGATCATGAACGTCCCATTCGGAAGCACGACGCTTGCCGCATCTCCAATATGCGTCCAGCCGGTGGGCGGCGTAATCGCGGTCCACGCGTTGGTTGCGGGATTGTAGATTGCGCCCTTGTTGGTTTCAGCCTCAGCGTTGTTGCTGTACTCCCCGCCCACCACCACGACCCGCCCATCCGGAAGCACCGCGGAAGCGTAATAGAGAGGTGAGTAGGTGGAGGGCGTCGATGCAAGCGTCGTCCAGGTGCCACTCACATAGCTGCCCGTGGCGCTGGGAGTGAGCCGGTACCAGTTTCTTGTGGCGAAGCCGCTGGTGGCCATGCCTTGCACCATGACGGTGCCATCGGTAAGCAGCAGAGCCGTGCCCAGAGGCGCCGGAGGTGCGTTGGTCAAGGTTGTCCAAGTTTGAGCGCCGGCGAGTGCGGAGAAAATAAGAAGCGCAGACACAGCGAGTCCGGCCGCGAATAACCGTGTGGGTCTCATAAGGGATGCTCCTGAAATTTGATTTTGCGGATCTCAACCACTGGGAGAGTGGACTGGCCTGCTTTAGCAAGCGAGGCAATCGAGTGTAGGTCGGTTTGATCCCAGACGAGCCTGACGGCTGATTTTTTTACACAATCCGGAAAAGATTCAATCGGCGGTGCAGAACACAACGCAAAAAAGTGGCGCACCGGAGTGCGCCACTCAGACTGATTCATCTGTGCCAGGTTAATGATACAGTTCGGCGGTCGCAAGGAAATTACCGGCGGAGCAGCAGCCTCCCGCAATCAGGACCAATCCGTTTTGCAGTAAACCTGAGGCGTCTCGATAGCGAGTCGCGTTCATGCTGGCGGTGAGGGCGAAAGACCCCGTCGCCGGGTTGTACAACTCTGCGCTCGAAAGAGCACCGGCGGTTCCATCGCCTCCGGCGACCAGCACTTCTCCGTTCCCCAGCAGCGTTGCAGAGTAGAGCATGCGCGCTACGCTCATGCTTCCAGTCAGGCTGAAGGCTCCTGTTGCGGGATTATAGAGTTCCGCGCTGGAGAGAAGGCCGCTACTGCCGTCGCCTCCAACCATCAGCACCTCGCCGCTTTGCAGCAGCGTTGCGCTGTAGTCGGTGCGCGCCGCTTTCATGCTTCCGGTCACGGTGAATTTCCCCGTAGCTGGGTTATACAGCTCCGCGCTGGAGATAACGGTGCCACTGGAGCCGAAGCCTCCAGCAATCAGAACCAACCCACTTTGCAGCAGGGTTGCGGTGTGAAGGTAGCGCGCGTTGTTCATGCTTCCAGTCAGCGTGAAGGTTCCAGTCGAGGGGTTATACAACTCTGCGGTGGCAAGGGCGCTGCCGTTCGCTTGCGCGACACCTCCCGTGATCAGAACCAACCCGCTGGGCAGGAGCGTCGCGGTGTGCACGAAGCGTGCCGTGGTCATGCTGCCCGTGAAGCTGAAGGTTCCGCTGGAGGGGTTATACAACTCCGCACTGGAATAAAAAGTAGTGCCTCCGTTGTCGCCTCCCGTGATTAGTACCGACCCGCTCTGCAGCAACGTCGCCGTGTCGAAGTAGCGTGGCTCGTTCATGCTTCCTGTTAGGGCGAAGGTCCCCGTCGAGGGGTTATACAACTCCGCGCTCGCGACCACGCTGCCATTGCCTTCCCCGCCCGCAACCAGGAACTCTCCGCTTTGCAGCAGCGTTCCAGTGGGGGCATAGCGGACCGTGCTCATGCTCCCCGTGAGCGTGAAGCTAGCTGGATCTACCGTAACGCTGACCGCGGCCGAAGGAATTCCGTTCGCAACCACTTCCAGAGTGCTGGCTCCAGTCCCGATCGTTGACGGGATGTCAAATTCAGTCGAAACGATTTCACTCCCCGTCGCCACCGCCATGGTGCTGTGGTTATGCGTCTTGCAGAAGACGACATCGCCGGTAGCATTGTTGGTGATGCGAACCAGCGGATAGTTCGACGCCATCTGGGCGTCATCGCCATAAGCCGCGCCCTGAGACAGTCCGTTGAACTGTTTTCCCTCAATGAGGTTGCTCGAGCTCCCAGCATAGAGAGTCGCAGCCACCGAAGTGATCGTCGGCTGCCATGCGGTCTGGTAGGTACCGCTTGCGGTGTATGCCTGCACCGTGGTTGATCCGTCGGTGAACAGGATCTGTCCCGTGGGCAGCACCAGCATGCGCCCCACATAAGTTGGATCGCTAGCCGCCCGGGTCGGGCCTGCCACCGCAGTCAAACTAGACCCATTGAATTCGTAGAAATGGCTACCCGCGGTGTAGCACGGAGACTGCGGCCCCACGTCGATCAGCACATTGCCGTCAGGCAAAATCGCAGCCGGCGCGTCCACCGCACCGTAGGAACTCGGAATCGTAGGACCCGTCGACCACGCGCCGGTGGAGGTGGTGTAGATCGCCGTACTGCTGGTTGCCCCAACCGCGAACACCGAGCCTTGCGGGCGCAGCACCGCGGGACCGATCTCCTCGCAAGTCCGGTTGGGCAGTGTCACCACCGTGCTCCCGGCGCTGGTCCACTTGCTCGTGCTCGGGTTAAAGAGTTCCGAGTTCGTTCCGTTCCACACATCGATGGTTAAAACATCGCCGTTGGGCAACAACTCCCAACCTTCTTCTGAATTCTGATCGGCCTTGCCGTTGCCAGAGCCAATGATGGTCCAGGTCAGGGTGGACTCGTTCAGCTGCGCCTGGAAGGTTTGATTCGTGCACTCGGTACCAGCAACGCCGCAGTTCCCGATCATGAAGGTCCCGTTCGCAAGCACTACGCTCGCCGCATCTCCAATGTGGGTCCAGCCGGAGGGCGGAGTAATCGAGCTCCATGAGTTGGTCGCGGGATTGTAGATTGCGCCCAGGTTGGTTTCCGCCTCCGCGCCGTTGTTGTACTCTCCGCCCACCACCACCACGCGGCCGTCTGCCAGCACCGCGGAAGCGTAGTAGAGGGGCGAGTAGCCGGAGGGCATCGACGCGAGCGTTGTCCAGGTGCCGCTGACATAGCTGCCCGTTGCGCTGGGAGTAAGTCGATACCAGTTTCCTGTAGCGAATCCGCTAGTGGCCATGCCTTGCGCCATGACGGTGCCATCGGTCAGCAGCATCGCCGTGCCCAGCGGAGCCGGCGGTGTGGTCACATTTGTCCAGGTTTGTGCGCTGGCAAGCGCGGAGAAAATGAGAAGCGCGAATCCGACAGCAAGTGCGCGGGGGACTCTCATGGTGCTCTCCTGAAAATGAAGTTGCGGACATCACCACCCTGGGAAGGTGGAGTAGCTTACGGTAGCAAGCACGGAGAACGAGTGTATGGCGGTTTGATCCAAGCGCAGCTGAATGCGCAAATTTTTTACGCAATCCGGAAGATATTCAATCCGCAATAGTTGGGAGGGATCTGCTGGAAGGACGGAGAATCACAGGCTTAGGCCAACGACAACGGCGGCTTTCGCCGCCGTTGGGTGGTCTATCAAGTTTGTGGTTGCCACTGCCCCCCAGCTTGGCCCCCAATTCGGTTACTTGCGTGGCTCACCGGAAGTAGTAAGCTCCTGCGTCCCCTCCGCGGAGGGTTTTGCCGTGGCTGTGGTCTTAATTGCGTACCAGCAACCGCTTTGGCCACCTTGGCCACCATTGAATGTCGAGCTGATTCCCACGACGGCACTCTCCACTATTGAGCCTTCGTAGGTCGTGTGGGAGCTGTTGTTGTATTGAAAAAGGATCTGTGTGTCATGGGAACTCCATATGCCAGATAGGCCCTGTGAATCCGAAAATGTTCCATTGGGGTTGAAGGTTATTGTAGCCTGTACGTAAGTTCCGCTGCACAACCAGTCGTAATTCAAGTTCCAGGTACCAAAGACACCCGGCGGAGAAGTCTGTGCGCCAGCGAGGGCGGAAGAAATTAGAAGCACAACTCCGAGAGCGAGCGTTCGGGGGACTCTAATCGAATTCAGTTGAGTTAGTTTGCGTGACTTTGACGACGACTGGGCGGATGTACGCGAGGACATAGCGAACCTCCTGAAATGTTATTGCCTCCCCGCAGCAGAGACCGCCATTTATTACGGCAGGTGCGAGGCAGCGCAAATTTTGCCCATTGTTTGTCCGTTTCCTCCGAGAGTCAAGATGAAATTCCGCCCGCCACCCGCCGAACCTCAGCCTAAGGTTTTAGGTCCTTTGATTTTCTTCTTTCTCTTCGCGTCGCCAAGCCACCAGCCCCGCCGCTCCCAGAGCCAACTGACCTAGGGTCTGTTAACACTATTCCCATAGGCGAAGTATGGCTTCACACGCCAACATCAAAATACGTGGATTCATATCAGGGCGCAGCTTCAGCCATGCCGCGATTGCAAAGTAGGAAAATCAAAAACCGTTAAGAAATTCAAAACCGTAGGAAGTTCAAAACTCAACATCAAAATACGTGATTCGTATCAGGGCACGGCTTCAGCCCCTGAGAAGGAAATCAAGACTAGGAAAACAAAACTAGGAAAAACAAAACTGAAAGCAAAAAAAACCGATGTCATTCCGAATCGGGCAGTACGCCCGGTGAGAAACCTGCTTTCCATCACACCGTCATGGCCGTGCTTCTAAGAAGAAAATCAAGACTAGAAAAACTAGGGGAACCCAAGGCTTTTGGGTGGCGCAGCGCTTCCAGAGCTGCAATAGCTAGCCCTCTACCTACCCCAGAAGGGCTTCAGCCCCTGAGGTCTGACGCTGTCTCGCGCCGCGTGGTCAGTCGCCCTTTGCCCTCATGCCACTTGCTCATTTATACTCAGGGTTTGCCCAAACACCGTTGAGGGAATCAGGAGCAGCTATCTTTCATGCCCAAACGTACATTCCAACCGAACCGGCGCAAGCGAGTCAAGAAACATGGATTTCGCACGCGCATGAAGACCCAGGGCGGCCAGAAGGTTATTTCCCGGCGCCGCGCCAAGGGACGGAAGCGGGTCTCCGTGAAGCCCGGATTCCGCGAGTAGCTTTTTCTAGTGCCGCTCACTTCCACAGTCGAGATTCGCAGCAGCCGGCCGCTGTTTGACGGCGCGCTTTTCTATGCTGCCCGGGAAGCTGGTTCGAACTTTGCCATGCCACCAAAGAGAGCACGATTTCCGCGCACGGCGAGGCTTTTGCGCCACGCGGATTTCGAGCGCGTCTACAAGCAGGGACGGCGGCATTTTTCCGCGTCGATGACCGTGTTTTATTGGCCGCGTCCGGAGACGAACGTTAGCGCGGATGCACCGGCCGCAACGCGGACAAGAGTGTCCGCGCCACACGGGTTGCGCATTGGATTCACAGTAGGACGAGCCTTAGGAGGTGCCGTCGACCGCAACCGCATGAAGCGGCGTTTGCGCGAAGCGGTCCGCCTCGCCGGTCCGCTTTCCTGTGCGGGAGTTGGCGCGGATGTGGTGATCAATCCCAAGAAATCGCTGCTGAAAGCGGATTTTGCGGACGTGGTCAACGAAGTGAGACGCGGCTTCGCTGTGATCGAGCAGAAGTTATCCGGAAAAACTCCGGCCGCGACGAAAACAAACGCCGGATCCCGGGAGCCGGAAGGCGGAAGCCGATCGTGATGCAGTGCGCCAAATTCGTGATTCTGCAATTGCTGCGGGCTTACAAGTGGGCCATCTCGCCCATGTTTCCGCCGCCTGCCGCTACCTGCCGACCTGTTCGGAATACGCCATGGAAGCGGTTGATCGCTACGGTGCTTTACGCGGCGGATGGATGGCCTTAACCCGCCTCTTGCGCTGTCATCCCTTGGGCGGCTCCGGTTACGATCCGGTGACGGGCGAGGCGTTACGCACAACTCGAGAAATCTGACACGGTAATCAAAAACTTTGCCTGACTTTCAAAATCCTCAACAGGAACCCGGCGCCGAACGGCGACTCCTACTCATCTTTCTATTGACGTTCGTCGTCCTCATCATTTTTCAGCCGCTCCTGAAGAAGTATTTTCCGCAGCCCGCGCCGGCAGAAAAACCAGTCCCAGCGCAAACCGCCCCCTCCCCCTCTTTATCCCCTGCACCCGCCGCTGCGGTAGCGGCCCCTGTCGTTAACGCCAGCAAACAGGCTGCGAGCGAAGCCGAAACCGTCATCGAAAACGATCTCTACCGCATCACCTTCACCAACCGTGGCGCTCAGGTCAAATCCTGGATTCTGAAAAAATTCGACAACGACGCGCAGAATGGCCGGCTCGATCTGGTGAACCCGGCAGCCGCGCAAAAATTCGGCTATCCGCTTTCCCTCTGGACCTACGACGAGGCCCTGCGCACCAAGCTGAGTTCGGCGCTCTACGTGGCATCGAACGAGGGCCAGCTTACGGCGCCCGCCGCGATCACCTTCGAATATGCGGATCAGGATGTTTCCGTTCGCAAAACGTTTCGCTTCGATCACACGTACGTTCTGAATGTGGAAACCTCAGTCGTGTACAAGGGCGCAGAGATATTTGCCGCGCCGGCGTGGCCCGGCGGATTCGGCGACGAAATTACTCCCGCCTCTTACGCCGCTGCTCGCATCGACTACCACAGCGACGCCTCGACCGATAAAACCGCGCTGGTCTTTCCAAATTTTGTCTTGCGTCTCCCGGTCAAAGCCATTGGCGGAGGCAACACGCTGAAGGGCCCGTTCGAGTGGGCGGGCACGGGCGATCAATACTTCACCGCGATTTTCATCCCTGATGACCCCAGTGCAACTGCGCTGGTCACGCTTCGCGGCTCGATGGATATTGCGCAGAAACCCGGCTTCAATCCCATCGGCGCCTCGAAAGATTCTGCGACCGTCGATCTATTGGGCGCAGCCGTCGGCAGCGTTCGCGGCGCGACCAGCGAGCGCGTGTTCGTTGGCCCCAAAGAAATTGCCGTGCTGGATACGGTTCCCATCCCGACGATTAAGAATGACAACGCCGACCTTCGCGGCATCGTCGACTACGGTTGGTGGGGCATTCTCGCGCGTCCTCTTTTTCTCTGGCTGAAGTGGACCTACAACCACATCGTGCCGAACTGGGGATGGGCGATCGTGCTTCAGACCCTGATCATTACGATTGCGCTGCTACCCCTGCGCATCACGCAGATGAAGTCGATGCTGAAGATGCAGCGCGTCGCCCCGCAAATCAAGAATATCCAGGAGAAATATAAGAAGTACAGTTTGAAGGATCCGCGCAAAGCGGCCATGAACGAGGAAGTCGCAGCCTTGTACAAAAAGGAAGGCGTAAACCCCGCGGGTGGCTGCCTGCCCATGCTCATCCAGATGCCCTTCCTCATTGCCTACTACAAAATGTTGGGGGTGGCGCTCGAGCTTCGCCATGCGCATTGGCTCTGGATCGGCGATTTGTCCGCCGCCGATGTGGTCCTGCCCATCTTGATGGTAGTCAGCATGGTGGTCATGCAGCGCATGACACCGCAAGCCGGCATGGATCCCGCACAGCAAAAGATGATGACGGTCATGATGCCCTTGATGATGGGATTTATCTTTTTCAGGCTGCCCGCCGGACTAAATCTCTACTACACCGAGAGCAATCTGATTTCGATCGCGCAGCAGGCCATCATGAACCGGACAAAGCTCGGCCGCGACATGCGCGAGATGATGGAGAAGCGCGCCCGAAAGAAAGAGAAGTAAGGCTGCTAGCTGCTAGCTTCTGGCTTGCGGCACACGATCTTCGGCGGCAGAGGTATTTAGAACTAACCCTTAAAAACCGAAATGGATGGTGGGTGAAAGGTGATTTCATTACCCGAAATACACAAGCTAGAAGCTAGGAGCTAGAAGCCAGTGGCTATTCCCGACAAACTCGCTGCTGCCAACAAAATTAACGAATTTCTGCAGGCCGTCGTCACTCATGGCGGCCTTCACCTCAAGTACCGCATCGTGGTCGATCCGCCTGCGCTGAACGAGTGGGAAAAGCCGGAGATCTATGTCGACTTCTCGGGTCCCGATTCCACCTTGTTGCTGGATCGCGGCGGCGAGCTTCTGCGTGCTCTCGAACTGCTCGCGTTCGAAATCTTGCGCCTCGCTTCCGGCGAGCACGAGAAAATTTCCTTCGACTGTAAGAATCAGCGCTCTCTGCGCCTGCAGGAGTTGCGTATGGCGGCAAGCGTCGCCGCGGAAAAAGTTCGGCAGACGGGAACGCCCTTCCACTTCGCTCCCATGTCATCGCGAGAACGGCGTATGGTCCACCTTGCGCTGCGTGACCTGGCGGACCTTCGCACCGAGAGCGATGGCGAAGGCCGCGACCGATGCGTCGTTCTCTACCCGGCCGATTACAAAACCGCTGGTGGCAGGCCCGCTCGGCGCACGCTGCCGTAAAGTAGAAGGATGCTCCGCCGCATAGATTTCATTTTTCTTCTTCCGATCGCTGCACTTCTTATCCACGCGGCTTCGGCCCGGCAGCAGCCGATTCCGTCGAGCGGCGCATCTTCAGCACAACATGCTCAGAAAGCCGCGCCCGCTGCAGCCTCGCGCGAAACGGGATCGATCGTCAACGGCGTTTACCGCAATCCGTCCTTCGGCTTCACCTGCAAGATTCCCACGGCATGGGTATTGCGCACCGACGAGATGAATGCGCCAGACGACGAAGTAACCACAACCCACACTGCCAAATCGGCCACGAATACAGATACGGCCCATGCCGGACGTGTCCTACTGGCGGCATTCTCTCGACCGCCGGAGGCGCGGGGCGAAGACGTCAATTCGTCGATCCTGATTGCGACAGAAAGCGTGGCAGCCTATCCCGGCCTGAAAGATGCGGCACAGTATTTCGGACCGGTGACCGAAGTTGCCAAGGCCCAGGGATTCGAAATCGACGGCGAGCCGTACGAGTTTGCCGTGGGCGCCAAGACAGTGGTGCGGGCCGACTTCGAAAAAAATGTCGGCACCCGCGTGATGCGGCAATCGACTCTGGTAATTCTCGCGCGCGGGTTTGCCGTATCGTTTACGTTTATTGGTGGAACCGAAGATGAAGTTGAAGAATTGATCGGCGGACTCGGTTTCACTGCCGCGCCGAAGCCGCCGAGCCAGTGAAAGCATCCGTCGCTCACCGAAAAAGATCACCGAAACATTCACCAACTCGTATGAAACTTAAATTGCCTCCCGGACAGTTTGGCGCGTACCTTTTCGACTGCGACGGCACCGTCGCCGATTCCATGCCACTGCATTACCGCGCCTGGAAGAAAGCGCTCACGGAATGGAATTGTGATTTTGACGAAAAACTTTTCTATGCCTGGGGCGGTATGCCGGTGGCCGAAATCATTTCAACGCTAAATCGCCAACGCGGGCTGAATATGCCGGTCGAAGCCGTAGGCCGGAGAAAAGAGAATCTTTATTATGAGCTGCTCCCGCAACTCAAAGCGGTGCCTGAAGTTTTGGAGCATGTGATCGATGCGCACGGCCGAATTCCACTCGCCGTAGTCTCGGGAAGCACAAGAGAATCGGTGACGGCGTCTTTGTCGCTGCTAAACCTACTCGATCGCTTCGCCACCATGGTTTGCGCGGGAGAATACAAAAAGAGCAAGCCCGATCCCGAAGCCTTTCTGGTGGCCGCAGAAAGGCTAGGCGTAACGCCCGAGGCCTGTCTGGTTTTCGAAGACACCGAGATGGGAATTCAAGCTGCCAAGGCGGCCGGCATGGCCTCAGTGAGAGTACCGCAGCCGTGGGAACGATGAAGCGGAGCCCCGAATGAATATGGTGCCCCCGAACGCATTTCGTCTGGGGAGGGTTAAAAATACGCTCTCTCATTCCGAGCGCCAGCGACAGCAAGTCGAGGAATCCCTACCCTCACAAATGCAGTGAACGGCTAGTCTAACGGTTCGGGCTCCAGCGCGATATTTTTCTCGCCCGCAGCTTTCTTAGCGGAGTACTTCTTCATCCACGCTTCCCAACTCTTGCCGGCAGCGGTATCGCGGCCACTAAAGGCAAGAGCGGCGATATCTCCATAGGAGACGGAAACTTTCTCGTTGCTGTTTTTGGGGAAAAGTCGAACGACGGAATCTTTCAACGAACCTGCGCTCCGTCGATCAAAAAGATAGCCTTCAATTTTCGTTCCATCTTTGCGGGTGATCGTCACGTCGCCGCGATAGTCAAAAGCCTTTTCCAGCGCAACGCGAATCTCGTCGTCGCTGGCCAGCGCTGGAATCCAGCCCTCAAGTTGTTCATGGGCAGTGCCGGGAGCGATTTCCAGAGCATCAGGATTGATGTGAGGCACCGCCTGCGCCGCTTCGTGATCGATGTGTCCTGATTCTTTTCCTGTCATAGAAGAAAAATGTAGGGACAGCCGCCCTCGGCTGTCCGCCGGGCGAAGCCCGGCTCGGTCAGGAGCTAAACCGGGGTGCCTTGCAAAGATGAATCGTTCGTCGGCGCGATCTGCACCAGCGGATGCACCGGCGCCTGTGGCTCATCCAACAAGCGCAAAGCCTCCTCATCGCGATATCGAGTGAACAAAGTCGCCTTCACCGTGGCCATAAATCCCTCGAGAGAACTGAACGTCGCGTTCACCGCAGACGCTTCATAACCGCTATGCACCATGCAATTCGCGCAAGCCGGATTGCCGCTCTCCGTGCCGTAGTTGCTCCAGTTCGTCGTCGACAAGAGCTCATCGAAAGTTTCGGCGTACCCATCCTGCAGCAGATAGCAAGGCTTCTGCCATCCAAAAACGTTGTACGTGGGCATGCCCCACGGGGTGCACGGATAAGTGCGTTTGCCCATCAGAAATTCCAAAAACAGCGGAGACAAATTAAACCGCCAGTTCTTCTTACGATTCGAAAGAATCGCGCGGAACATCCGCCGCGTACGCGCGCGTCCGAGAAAATGTTTCTGATCGGGTGCTTTGTCGTACGAATACCCGGGCGAAAGCATCATGCCCTCGAGGCCCAGCTCCATCATGTCGTCGAAGAACGCGCGCACAGACTTCGGATCGGCGCCGTCAAACAAAGTTGTGTTTGTCGTGACCCGGAAGCCGAGGCTAAGAGCCTCTTTGATCGCATCGACGGCAATGTCGTATCCGCCTTCGCGGCAAACTGCGAGGTCATGCTCCTCGCGCTGTCCGTCGAGGTGCACGCTAAACGTCAGGTATTTGCTCGGCTTGAAGAGATGAATCTTCTCCTTTAGCAGCAGAGCGTTGGTGCACAGGTAGATATATTTTCTGCGCGCAACCAGGCCTTCGACAATCTTGTCGATCTCCGGATGCATGAGCGGCTCGCCGCCCGGAATCGAAACCATGGGCGCGCCGCATTCGTCGACCGCACGGAAACATTCTTCCGGCGAGAGATCCTTCTTCAAGATGTGCGCCGGATATTGAATCTTGCCGCATCCCGCGCAAGCCAGGTTGCAGCGGAACAGCGGCTCCAGCATCAGCACCAGCGGATACTGCTTCCGCCCCGCGAGCTTCTGCCGCAGCACATAAGTCGACACGGTCCACATCTGTGAAACGGGAACAGCCATTGTAGGGCGAAATCTCCTAGTCTCTTAGTTTATCAGGATCAGTTGATTAGATGGTGGCCCAACGCCCGCAGGTGCCGCAAAATGAACCGCCACAACGCCCCGCTCTATCATCCCGCGCCGAGTGGACGACCAAAACCGGGCTTGAATGGACTACCACCCGGCCACCCTTAAGCAGCGACCAGTTCCGTCGCCCGGGCCTTGTGCGGCGGGCCCACGTAGGGGAATTCGGCGAGCAGGTCTTTGTGGGGACCTACCTTATCTTGCGTCACCTTTCCATTTGTGAGGAGAGGCAGGAATAAATCTACGACGTCGTCGGTGAGTGCCCGGCCATTGTCTGGGTAGGACGCCGACCGCGTGGGATCATAGTGGAGGACATCCGGCAGCATGGTCCCGGCGACCCGCGTTGCTTCCGCCGGCGTATATCCGCCGGCGTGCTCCAGCGCGTGGGCAAACACGGGGATGAAACGGGCATCGTCCGCCGGCTCCGCAGCCAGATACGCTGCGTTCTGCTCGCCGGCAAGGAAGGGAGTTTGATTGGTCCGCGCCCCGCGATCCGCCTGAACCCATTTCCCGCTTGTGCCGTCCAGCGTGCGAGCCCACAGGCCTATCTTTTTCCCACCGAGGGCAGAGTTGGGCACTTCCAGCACGATGCTGCACACATCCTTGTCGGCGAAGTAATCGTCGCCCGTGAATTGCAGGTTGTTCAGGGCGCCCTGCACGTCGAAGAAAAAAGGATCGCTGCGCCAGCCGGCGAAGAAGCGGTAGTCACCGGCCTCCGTCACACGTGTCTCCAGCCCCGTCGAGACCGGCGCCCCTTCGACGATGACCTGCCCGTCGTCGCCTATCCCAGCGGCCTGCGCGCCCTCAACGCGGCGAAGCGTCGCGGTCTGCGCCCCGTCCTCGGAGGATGTGAATCGCACCCGGTACCCGATATCGGCGACGTTGTCGCCGTTCGTGTCAATCCTAAGCTCATAAACCGCGTCGGGCGAGAAGGCCATGTCGGCGGTGGGTCCGGGCGGGTTCACGCCAGCGGACGGATGCACGTTCATAATCAGGATCGACTTGCCAGCATCTCCAGGCTTTGGGAAAGCATACAGATCGGTGAAGTCTAGGCGCGCGTCTCCGTGAGGGAACCCAAAGTCGGGACCGGAATAATGGTGGGACATAGCTTCTCCTCTGTTTAGCTGAGATTGGGATTAAAACCCAGAATTTCAGGTTTGGACTTCTGGCGAACGGATTATACGCTTCTCCAGACATCGACTGGTCATTGGCTCTGTCATCCCGAGCGGAGCATGAGCGTCCGAAGGACGGTCACGCGCAGTCGAGGGGCCCCATGTCCGTCGATATCCAGCAGTGGCCCGACAGGGAGTCCTCTGAGATCTCGGCCCTCGGCTGTCGGATGGCACCGCGCACAACGTCCGACTCAAAAACTTTGTCATTCCGACGCGCGAGCGAAGCGAGACAGGAGGAACCTGCTTTCTGCCGGGGAACATGAAACTCTGCGGATACCCCAGCCGCACTGCAACGCAACCCTCTCCCGCTCTGTCATCCCGAGCGGAGCACGAGCGTCCGAAGGACGGTCATGCGCAGTCGAGAGCCTGCCCTGAGCGAAGCCGAAGGGGACCCCATGTCCGTCGATATCCAGCAGTGGCCCGACAGGGAGTCCTCTGAGATCTCGGCCCGCGGCTGTCCGACGGCCCCGCCCACCGCGCCGCTCGGACCACGCGACAGCCCAAATCACAGCGACAAAGTCCCGTCAGGGACGGCAGATAGTAGCCCCAGCCTGCCCTGAGCGGAGTCGAAGGGCAAGTCCGGGGTAAACTCCCAAACACCCACCCTAAGTCCCCGAAGGGGACGGCACCACGGTCGCTGTTCGCACCGCAGCTATCGAAAACGAGCGCTGAAAGAGCGTCAGTCCCCATGGCATGAGGACAATCTAGTTTTGTTCGCCGGACTAAGTCTGTGACGTATGAATATCCCCACTCAAGTTGAGGCGGTTGCGCGGCGTCTGAGCCACCCGCCGAAATCCCGAGCAAGTCGAGGGACCTCAAGCCTAAAACCGGGCTTGAGTGGGCTCGTCCAAAAGTGGGTTGTCCCGTGTTTCTCACACCGCATTTCATTCCAGACTTGCCATGAGGCGAAGAATAGGCGAATATTGATAGGCGGTGCCTGGGTAGTGACGTGGATGCATCCGGTCTTTGCTGCATAATACCTCCAGCGTGGGAGATCGACGATGAGTAGTCAGTCGACAATCGAATGGACAGATGCGACCTGGAATCCGGTACGAGGCTGCACGAAGATTAGTCCAGGGTGCAAGCACTGCTACGCTGAGGTCTTCGCGGAGCGATTCCGCGGGGTTGCTGGACATCCGTATGAACTTGGCTTCGACCCTCGGCTTGCGCCCGATAAGTTGGCTGAGCCTTTGCGCTGGAAGAAACCCCGAATGATCTTTGTAAATTCAATGAGCGATCTCTTTCAAAGCGCTGTGCCCGACGAGTACATCGAAAAGGTGGCCAGAGTGATGTCGTTGGCAAACTGGCATGTATTTCAAGTGTTAACGAAGCGCTCCCAGCGAATGAAGGATTTGCTGAATGCATCCCTGAAACGCTATGCCACCCAACGGCACATATGGTGGGGCGTAAGCGTTGAAGACAAGAAGTATGGTGTCCCGCGAATCGACGATCTGCGAAACACGCCCGCCCAAGTCAGATTTCTCTCGATCGAGCCATTGCTTGAGGACGTAGGCACGATTGACCTGCGCGGGATCTCCTGGGCAATCGTTGGCGGCGAGAGCGGCCCCCGAGCGCGGCCGATGAGGCCAGAGTGGGTGAGATCGCTACGCGATCAGTGCAAGGACACCGAGGTACCCTTCTTCTTTAAACAGTGGGGTGGACGGCAGAAAAAGAAAGCTGGTCGCAAGCTTGATGGCAAGACCTATAACGCCTTCCCGGATTTTGTTCGAGCGTGTGCGCCGAGCGATTCAGTCAGAGATGACCACATTGCTGCCGTGGAGACGTGGCCCGAATTAGTGTCGCTGTCTCTATGAATTCCGAATTCTACGAAGACCGAGAACAAACACAAGTCAAACACCAAATACTCGTTAGATATCTCTCCGCGTTTGTCCCGATTGTCGGAGACTGGGCATCAGACATCGTATACATCGACTGCTTGGCAGGGCCCTGGAAAGAGACCGATCCGAACATGAAGGATACCTCTTTCTCGCGCGCTATCGAAGTACTTCGAGATACTCGCAGGGTCTTGCAGGGTCGCGGCAAGAATCCAACGATGCGTTGTCTGCTGATAGAAAAGATTCCACAGTCGTTCCGGAAGCTCAAGGGATTCTGCGACACCATCAATGACTTGGAGGTGACACCGAGAAATTGGGACTTTACCGCTCATACCAGTGATATCATTCGCTTCGTCAAATCACGCAACAAGTCCTTCCCATTCATCTTTATTGACCCCACGGGGTGGGAGACGCTGGCGGACGACCTGATTAATCCCATTCTCAACTTGGAGCCTGGCGAGGTTCTGATCAATCTCATGACATCCTGGATCACGCGATTTCTAAGCGATGAAAGCAAGCACTTCGAGCGCCTTCTTGGCCCTGATTTACCCCGCCTGCGACAATTGCAGGGCCAGGAACAAGAGGAGGAACTCGTCAGGTCCTACGCCGCCAAGGTGGCTAGCGCTGGGAACTTCAAGTACACCTGCACCCTGCCGGTAATGAAGGCAGATCAGGACGCGTTCCACTTCTACATGATCTACGCAACGCGACACCCGAGGGGAGTCGAGGTCTTCAAAGAAACAGAAAGATCCGTCATTGAAATTCATGCACGAGACCCGCGCGAGGGCACAGGAAAGACGGCGACTCGCCCAGTCAGGCCAATATTCATTGCTGCCCGCCGAAGCACACTATCGAGAACGTCGGTTCACTGAGTTCCAATTGCGCAACTTGGCGATGGCGAAAAACCAATTGCTAGCCATGCTCCAGGATGCCGAACAAGTTTCGTACGACGAAGCATGGTACACGGTCATGCAATACTCGGCTGTTGCCGATCGAGACCTGAAAGATTGGCTTGCGGACTGGAAGTCGTCGGGCAGCCTGACATTCGGCAATGTCGAACCAGGTCAGAGGCTCCCTCGCAAGGGAGCGAACCAATACTTAAAGTGGGTCAAGAAGTGAAGCTCGCCCGAAACCTGAGGGAGTTAGGCCATGGCGAAGAAACAGGTTCGACAGGGACTTACTAACAACGAGATTCGCACGGTAATGCTTCGGTATTTCTATGATCGCAATAGAAACGCCACGAGCACTCGGGGCAAGAAGGGTTCGTCGGTTAAGATAAGCGATGTAAAGCGGGAACTGAAAGCAAGCCACGAATTAACTCAACAAGAAGTCCAAAGCAACCTCACGTATCTCATCAGTCAGGGGTGGGTCAAAGAAGATGTTATCGAGAAATCTTACACCGCGCCCAGCGGCACGGTGATTCCGTCGACAACACACTTTTACACCATAACCGCTCCTGGTATTGACAAGATTGAAGGTCCCGGAGAGTTTACGATGCCAAAATTTCACGGGATCAAGATCGAAGCGACTGGCCAGAATATCATCACGCTAGGGGATGGAAATCAGGTGAATGCCAAGTTCGGCGAACTCGGGCAGTCACTCTCTGAGCTGCGTAGTGCGATCACGAGTTCCGAAGCTCAAGAGTCCAGAAAAACTGGAACTCGTGGCCGATATCGACACTATTCAATCTCAGTTAGCAAAACCAGAGCCCAACCTGACGATCATGAAAACAGCATGGGAGGTGGTTAAGGGTGCTGCCGCTATTAACGGTTGCACCACGTTGGTGAGCAAGATCGCGGGTTTGCTGGCGCCATTTTTCTAGGGGACAGAGAAAGTCGGGCCCAAACGGAACCTTCCCCGCCACTAGTTTGCATCGCAACCCAGAGAAAACCGCAGAGCAGCGCACACCTCATTCATCCGCGCGGCACTAAACTGGGCCACACGTTTCCCAGGCGCTGTTGCGACACCGTTACTACATTGTGCAGCATCACCGCGAACGGAAACTTCAATGCCGTCCAAAAAGCCAAAGCCCCGAGTTTCCTCAGGGCTTCGAGATACTAGACGACGTCCGCCAAACACTTATTATGATAAACGGCGCGCTTGAATTGTCAATAAACTTTGGTATCGAGTGACCCGAGGAGGGCAAGGGAGTCGAACCCTAGTGGCTGCAAACCACTCGACATTTGGCGAACGTCGTCCAGTTCCCACTGGCAATACCCTCCTAAACGAATCGTCCGCCGTGGAACATTCTATGGACACTCACTCGCGAAACGAACTGTATGGTCATAAATATTTGGGGAACTGCACCAATTCGGGAGGAATTTTGGGACAGACGAAACATTTCCACTAACTAGTTCGAATCGCATCCCAAAGAGAAACGCAGCGCAGCACACACCTCATTCATTCGTGCGGAACTAAGTTGGGCCACACGTTTCCCCAGGCGCTGTTGCGACACCGTCACTGCATTGTGCAGGTTCACCGCGCACGGGGACTTCATGCCGTCTTCCTCATTCAGAACGACCTCCGATGGCACGCCGCGAATCGTGGAAGTGACCGGCGCAACCGTGACCGAGGATAAATACGCGATGGCGCTGTCGCGGGTGAGCACCAGGACCGGTCGCTTCTTATCAGGCGCGGCAAACTCGTAGAGCCGAACCTCACCACGCTCTACCGCACGTCGCGCTATTCTTCCGGCCACGTAACCTCCGACTCCCAACCCCGCGCTTCCGCGTCGGCATGTGAATGTCGCAGGTAGCCCTGCCGGTCGCGCTCTTCGCTGGCCCGCAGCTCCAATCGACGGAGATGTTCCCGCAGGGCGTCGCGCACCAGAGCGGAACGATTTCGCTTAGTACGCTTCGCGGCCTGGTCGGCGGCATGTAACAGCTTTTTATCCAGGACGATTTGAACGATTTGCATATATGGAGTCCATTCCACAGTATATTCCACATCTAGGACACTTTCCAAGCAATTTGTCGGGTTCAATATTCATCAGATAAGCGACGATTTAGCAAGCTGCCGGAAGCAATTCAAAACGGGACGTTTACTGCGGCGATTCGGCGCTGCGTGTGCTCGAAAAACCCACGCTTCCGTGCTATAATTTCATAAGTCGCCAACCGAACCTAAGTATAAGACATTTCAATAACTTGAGGTCGATTTCAGGGTTCGGGTTTGGTTCGCAGTCAAGGGCGCTTTTGGGGTTAATCGAGCCCGGGTTCTGAGAAAGTCGGGGCAATCCCCGCGCGGAGCGGAATGGCCACCAAAGAGATCAATACTCCCATCGTAGAAACCAAAACAAAAAACGGAATCGTAACTCCCATCACCGGAAACAATGGTGGCGGCAAGAGCGATTACACTGCGGACTCGATCAAAGTCCTCAGCGGCATGGAACATGTGCGCAAGCGCCCCGCCATGTACATCGGATCGACCGGTGAAGTTGGGTTGCATCATTTGGTGTACGAAGTTGTCGACAACTCCGTCGATGAAGCGCTCGCCGGATTCGCCAAGGAGATCAATGTAACCATCCACATCGACAACAGCATCACGGTTGTCGATGACGGACGCGGCATTCCTGTCGATGACATGGAAATCGACGGCGAAAAAGTTTCCGCGGCGCAGGTTGTGATGACCACGCTGAATGCCGGCGGAAAATTCGATTCTTCCAGCTACAAAGTATCGGGCGGATTGCACGGCGTTGGAGTTTCCGTGGTCAACGCGCTGAGCGAGGAACTCGATCTGGAAATCTGGCGTGACGGATTTACCTGGGAGCAGACTTACTCGAAGGGCGAGCCTACCAGCAAACTGAAAAAAACCGGAGCCAGCAAGCACCAAGGAACTAAGGTGCACTTCCTGCCCGACCGCACCATCTTTACTGCGTCGTCGGAATACAACTTTGACACGCTTGCGCAACGCTTGCGTGAACTCGCATTCCTGAACAAAGGTTTGTCGATCACGCTCACCGATGAGCGATCAACCGACGCGAAGACGGGCGGAGCCAAGCGCTCGGAGTTTAAATACAACGGCGGCATCGCCGAGTTCATCAAGCATTTGAATCGCGGCAAGCAGACGCTGCACGACAAGCCCATCTACATGGAAGCCGAGCGCAACGGCGTGGCCATGGAAATCGGCCTGCAATACAACGACGGCTATTCCGAATCCGTCTTCAGCTTCGCCAACAACATCAACACCGTCGATGGCGGAACTCATCTCTCCGGCTTTCGCATGGCCCTGACCCGCACGATTAATTATGCCGGTCAGCAGATGGGCCTGTTCAAGGATGTGAAAGAAAATCTTACTGGGGATGATGTGCGCGAAGGGCTGGTTGCGGTAATCAGTGTGAAGCTTCCGCAGCCGCAGTTTGAGGGGCAGACCAAAGGTAAGCTGAATTCTGATATCGCCGGAATCGTTCAGGCGTTTGTCAACGAGCGGCTGGGAGCTTTCTTTGAACAGAACTCTACTGTCGCTAAGAAAATTATTAACAAGGCGGTGGATGCGGCGCGCGCGCGCGAAGCGGCGCGCAAGGCGCGGGACTTGACGCGGCGCAAAGGCGCGCTCGATTCCGGCGGGTTGCCGGGCAAGCTCGCAGATTGCTCGGAACGCGATCCCAACCGCTGCGAATTGTTTTTGGTTGAGGGCGAGTCGGCAGGTGGAACCGCGAAACAAGGCCGCGACCGGCGCTTCCAGGCGATTTTGCCGCTCAAGGGAAAAATTCTCAACGTGGAAAAAGCCCGCTACGACAAGATGCTGGCGCACGAAGAAATTCGCGCTATGATTACAGCTCTCGGCACGGGCATTGCGAAGGATGACTTCGATCCCACGAAAGTTCGCTACGGCAAAATCATCTTGATGACCGACGCTGACGTGGACGGTTCGCACATCCGCACCCTGCTATTGACCTTCTTCTTCCGTCATATGCAGGAGCTGATCAAGCGCGGCAACGTTTTTATCGCGCAGCCGCCGCTGTATTCGATCAAAAAAGGCAAGTCGATGCAGTACATCAAAGACGACGATGCCTTCGACAAAGTCATGCTGAAGCGCGCGGCCGACGGCTTGATCGTGCGCTACGGCGACGGAGCGGCCAAGCTCGAAGGCGCGAACCTAACCAAGTTCATGACCGTGCTGAAGGAGTATCTCAACTTCTTCGACAAAGTGAACAAGCGCCTGCGCGATGAGAGCGTCACCGAACTGCTGCCGAAGCTCGATTTCTCCAAGCACGCGGATTTCGAGGGCGACAAGAAGAATCCGCCGAAGAAGATCGAGAAGCTCGAGAAAGAATTGAAGCGGCTGCAAAAAGACCGCAAGTTCAAAAGTGTGGAATCGAAGTTCGACGAAGAGCACAACCTGTGGCAAGTGAGTTTTGTAAGCTCGCAAGGTTCTGAGCATGTCGTCAGTTGGGAGCTGGCTTCGAGCGCGGAGTGCCGGCAGTTGATTTCGAAGTTCAAGCAGATTGAGCCATATCTGGAGCCGCCGTTCGTGGTGGAAGCTGTCACCAAGGCGGGTGCGGCGGCCGAAGAAGTTGACGAGGTCGTGGACGACGAAGCCGCGGAGAACAACAACAATAACGAAGATAAATCCGATAAGAAAACTGCCAAGGCCGCGCCCAAGCATCGGGCCGCGATTGAGCCGGTAGAGAAAGCGACTGCCCGCGAGCTGTTCGAATACGTCAAAAAAGAAGGCAGCCGCGGCTATGACGTGCAGCGCTACAAAGGTCTGGGTGAGATGACCGCTCCGCAGTTGTGGGAGACGACCATGGATCCCGAACGCCGCACGCTACTCTCAGTGAAGCTCGAAGACATTGCCGAGTGCGAGACCATCTTCACGACGCTCATGGGCGAAGACGTGGAAGCGCGGCGGAAGTTTATTGAAGAGAATGCGCTGGATGTGAAGAATTTGGATATCTAGAACGTTGACAGTGCAACTAACAAAGTGTTGCCGGTGTCGTTTCGGTATCTTTTAACTCAAGCGAGTCTCTCTTAGTTTCATCCTGCGACAGCCATGGCGGTCGGTGTTTTGCCGGGAGATTTTCTCAGCACGCTAATGTAGGTTTCCTGGCTGTCGCGGTTGTCCCATGTCGCTCTGATGTGGGCTGTGAGCTCCGGTAAATCCTGCCCGACAGTAGTCCGCCAGAGCTGCTTTTTATATGGCAGAACCCTCAATATGTTGTCTACGTCAAAGACTCTTTGCGTGCCTTCGGCGTGGATTAATGCGACTGGTTTTTCGTGAGCGAGTCGGACACCGAGTTCAAACAAGACGTTGGGGTTGTGTTCGGAGAGGTCGCAGACGCACATATCGGCGCTGAGGATCTCACTGATAATTGTAGAATGGATTATGTCGCTGCCTTGGCGATTCGCCGTTTTTACCTCGAACCCGGCATCGGTCACAGCTGGAATGATGAGGCTGTTGAGTACTTCCTCAAAGAATCCGAGCATGAATTCGGCTGTTCGTTCCTTGAAGGGCATTATGACGAAACATGTCAGCCCCGTCTTTTTCTTGGGCTCCCCTAGGACTATGACATCTTTTGACGGGCGTTTAGCGGGACCGCCGGATTGCCCTGCGGTCTCAAGCTCTGCTCCCGCCTTCCACCCCAGATATTCGCAGGTTTGTTTGAACAGATTACAGAACTCCTCATGAAATTCAATGGGGAGCTCAAACTTGCTTTGTAACGTGTTCGTCAGATATTGCATTTCAGGCAATCGATTTCCATTGTAGTGATGAAGGACTTTTGCGAAGGCTTCGACCGACAGGAATGCTTTACGCTTCGCTGCGAGTTCTTCTTCAGGGCTACCGCTGTAAACAACGTCTCGCCCAAGGGGTGTTAGCGACACCTCGCCGTCAATTTTGATCCCAGTCGTGAGGCCGAACTTCTGCGATGCGAGCAGTAAGTAATAGAACTGGACATTTTTTGGCGAGAGGCCGACCGCTGAAGCTACTTCTTCGGCTGGCCAAGCATTGCCTCCGTTCTTTTCTTTGATCGCGGACGCGATCGACAGAGCCTTATCGAGTGGAACCCGTGGATATGGTCTAGGCGTTAGTCGCTTTTTGGCTACCTTTTGGCTGGAGCTTTGTCGCTTATCGCTCATGTATCCTCCTTTACTGTTCCCCTCCCTACTTGCTGGCTGTTGCTGCCTGACTGCGAGTCGCTGTTTTCCCGTCCTTCAGTTTTACCTTCGCCCACGTCTCCGCAATTTCTCGTGCGGCCGCCGTCAGGGTCAGCGCCATGGCTTCGTATGGATATCTGCTAACGAGCTCGCTACCAGTTGATGCTTGTAGATAAGCCACGTTCTTAGCTGGAATGTCGTGCCCGTGCGCAAGCGCAGCTTTTCTCATCACAATGAGGAGGGCATCTATGTACGAGCGCGGTTTTGGCCCAAAGCCAATCTTTATCAGTCGCTCTTCTCCGTTCTCCTTCACCCAGAGGTCGGGAGGGGCTGTAAAAACAATTTGGCCTATCTGACACGCTATTGTTCGTTTGGGTAATATCTCCAGACCTTTATCTAGGCAGCGCTTTCGAAACAATCTAGCGGCGGCGGCGTTGCTCAAAAGGCGTGCACGGAGCGACTTGCTTTCGGTCGCTTCAGCCTTCCTTTCCCAACTTGCTATGGCTAGATCGATGAGGGAAAGATCCTTGTTTGACTTGTAAAACTTACGGATCAAAGATACGAGTGGAGGGTGGTAAACGATGCGGGCGTGACCCTCCCCGGATTCCTTGAACTTGTAAGGCCTCAGTATCGCCATTGCGGAACGGCGATTTTTCGCCACAAACTCTGCCAAACAAGTCGCTGGGAGCGGGGACATCGGAGCTTCCCTCAGAGTTAAGGAGTCTGATTGATGTTTTGCCATACGTTATGGTAGTAATTCTATGCTTTTGGCCAAGCGAAGAAAAGGAGAATTAATTGATTTAACATACGCAAAAACTGTGAATATCGCGAAAAATTGTGGAATCCGTGCACAATAAACGATGCAAGAGGCCTCGGTATGAGGCTTTTAAGGATGCATGGTGGTTGCTGACTAAGACTCGGCGTGGGCTGAGGATGCGTGGTACGGAGCGGTGAACGTAGGAATGTTTCGACTGCGGTTTCGCTATCGCTCAATCCTCGCTCAACATGACATTTTCATTAAGTGCTAGCCAGTTGCCTAGCCCGCGGCCTTCACCTTCTAACACATCCTGCAGCAAATCGGCTCGCCTGCCACTCCGCCTCGTGATACCCCTTGAAATTTTTCCATCCGGAGTGATGACGGCGGTGCTGAACGAATACGTGGTCGGTCCGCCCTTACGGCAGCAGCTTTATGTGTTCCGACGCCCAGCGGATGCTTTCCTTGGTGATTTGGTCTTCCGAGCTGCGCGGAGCATTTCCAAAAGCGAAACTCACTCGCTGCTCGCGTAGCTCTTCTTCAGAAACAGGTTTGTCTTTGGTAGCGTCCAGGATTTTCTGCAGTTCGGGATCGACGGGTATATTGCGCAAGAATTGCTGGCGATCAGCCATAGATATTCGCCTCCAAGTTGGGAGGTATCATACGCTTTCTTTTCGCTTATTATGTTTACTAGCTTTCCAGAGATAACAATCTAGGAGCGGGCTGGCTTCGCATGGAAATCAGGACCAGGAAATTCAAAACGACGGTGCGTGCCAGAGTGCAACGCGATGCTGCGTTTCGCAGGGAACTGCTTCGCGAGGCCGTGGAAAGCTTCCTCCAGGGCGAAGTGGAGACTGGCAAGGCAATGTTGCGCGATTACATCAATGCCACCATCGGTTTTCAGGAGCTAGCCGCGGTGACAAACCACTCCTCCAAGAGCCTGATGAGAATGCTAGGTCCGTCTGGGAACCTCAGGCCAAGAATCTGTTTGAGATTCTTTCCGCGCTGCAGGAAAGGGCGAAGGTCCAGTTCAGACTGAAGGCTGCGGTGGGAGTTTGATTTCATCGACATTCGTGCCGTCCGCTGACGCGGACTCAGGTTATTCTTCTCTATGGCTTTCCCGGCACTTACGTGCCGGGCTATGTTATGCCGTCGCTCCGCGACTCGGGCGGCTTTCGGCTCGCGAGTGCGGCGGCGTGGCGTAGGGATGCGGTCCTTCGCCAAGCTCAGGATTTCGGCGCGCGGCTCATACGCCGCGCAAGCGCCTCAACTTCGACTGCGGTTTCGCTTCGCTCAATCCTCGCTCAGCATGACAAAACCTAGAGAGCGTCGATTCCTCCAAAATCTTGTCAAGAGGCTGGGATGACTCGATTGGGGCTAAGGTGAAGGAAACAGGGCGGAAATAAAGTGGGAAGCTATGTCACTTTTAGCCTTTGCGGCATGCTATAATGGAAGTATAAGTTAAAGCTTCGGAAAAAGAAGGCGCGGCCTATGGGTCGCGCCTTTTGTTTTGGGCGTCGGCGGGTTGCAGCGGCTAAGTCGGAACCGAAACAGCAGGTTCCTCCACTGCGCCGTCCCTTTCGCTCCGCTTAGGGTCCGGCTCCGGTCGGAATGACATCGTTTGGGGATATACAAGGGGATATTGGGATGAAGCCGTGGGAGCGATTTAGGAGCCTTAAGGAGCGGGGCGAGTGGGTGGAGTTGCAGTTTATGGCGGAGGCTTCGCGGCGGCGGCATTTGGTGTGCAAGCCTTGGGGGGACTCAAGGCCTTACGATGTGGGGATTGAGCATGGGAGCAATTACATTCGGGTGCAGGTGAAATCGACGACAGTCCGGCTGGGCCGGGGGTATTACTGCCAGTTCAGGCCGGACTGGAGCAAGGGGGATGGGTACAGGCTGGAACAGCTCGATCTATTCGCGGCTTATGTGATTCCGGTGAACGCGTGGTATCTGATTCCGGCGTCGGTGCTGCTGGGCCGGGACCCGAGAAAAAGCCTTATGCTGTTTCCGGTCGCGCCCCCGAAGAGAAGAGGCGGTTACGAGTGCGAGTGCTACAAGGAGGCTTGGGATCTGTTGAGGATGAGCCGGCGGGTGTTGTCCGGGCATCGGAGGTGAGGGTTTTCGACCGAGGCGCGCCGTATCTTCGGGTTGTCGGGGGATTTTAGGAAGTCAAAGTCCCCACCCAAGTCGCGGAGACCTGGGTTGTATCGAAGCATGGGCCGGATTGCCGCGACTTGAGTGGGGAACCCTCTTTGGTTTTTTCTTTGTATTTTTTTTTGAGGCTGCCTCGCTTCGCTCGGCTGACGGCCGAGGCGGCCGTCTCTACATGGACATAGCTCTGTCGGCTTTTCTATTTCAAGCCTTCCACCAGATACAAATCTGCGAGCATTCTGTGGTAGCCGAAGACGCAGGTCTTCGCGTCGGGGGTCATGTAGATGGGGCCGATGTTTTCTACACCCGCGGGGTCGGAGGGCATTAATTCTTTCCAGAGAGTGCGCTGGCCCGATTTGACGTCGAGGCGGTAGACGCGGGCGGGAAGTTCGCCGGGCTGGTAGATGTAGAGAGATTGGCCATCGGCGGTCCAGGTGATGGGCTGCTCGCCGGGATTAATGCCGGCGATGAGTTTCGGATCGCCGCCGGCGACGGGATAGAGGTATCCCTTCTGGTCGGGACCGATGGCGGCGATTTCCTGCGAATCGGGAGAGATGGCGAACGCGGTGCCGTTCACGCCTTCCTGCGAAATGACCTGGCTTTTGCCTGAGGCGAGTTCGTAGACGTAGAAGCGGACGCCTTTGCCGGGCTCGTCGGCGGAAAACAGGATGCGCTTTCCGTCGGGGAACCAGTGGGCCCAGCTGTGGTTGACGTTGTCTTTTGTAATGTCTCTAGGTTCGCCGGCGCCGGTGGGCAGGAGTTTGAACTGAGAGGGCGATTCCTGAGTCTGCGCGATCGCCCATTTTCCGTCCGGCGATAACGCCACTGCACCGCCTTCGCCTAGCAGCACGGCGGGCGAGCCATCGGTTTTGCGGATGTAGACGGCGTAGGTCAAGCCTCCGGACTTGGAGTAGGCGAGCGCGCCTCCGCCGCCTTCTTCGTCGAACAATAAAGTCTTGCCGTCGGCGGAAAGGTCGGACGGATAGGTGTAGTCGAGCCACGAGAGTTCGCGCTGTTTGGATTCACCGTCGACCAGGCCGAGCAGTTCGCGGCGCCAGGTGGCGCGGACCAGAAGCACACGTCCATCTTTGGCGATGTCGAGCAGCATGAGCGCGCCGGGCAGACGGGCGACGACGCGCTGCTTGCCATCGAGCGTGGTGGCGTAAAGAGTGCGGTCCGTGCCGGACTTGCTGGCGGTGAACCAGACCTCTTTGCCATCAGGGGACCACGCCAGGCCTTGAATCGTGAACCACTGCGTGGAGAGCATCTTCTTGTTGCCAGCGAGATCGACGATTGCAAGGGAACCGCCATCATCGCCTTGCTGAGGATGATCGGCGAAGGCGACGTAGTCTCCCTTGGGAGAGACGCGGGGATGGCCGATCCATCCGCCGGTTTGGTAGAGCGGCTTGCCCACGGGAAGTTCGAGGCGATTGCGGCCGTCCATGTCGCGGACCACGGCGAGGCTGGTGCCGTCGGGGGCCCAATCGGCCCACTGCACTTGTTCGAGCACTTCGCGAGGAGCGCCACCGGAGAGCGGCGCGCGCGCCAGCGTGCCCATGCTTACCCATGCTCCGATGGCTTTGCTGTTGAGCAGAACCGCCATCTCCGAGGTGGGAGAGATCGACATGAGCTGAGTTCGACTGAGGCCCATGGAGCGCGACTCGGGTGCTTCGGGACGCGCGGTGAAAACGTCGACGGGATTTCCCTGCCACGCTGCGCTGTAGAGGATGGTTTGTCCATCAGGAGCGAAGCGCGCGGCGCGGATGCTGCCGCGACGGAAGGTGAGCTGGCGATAGATGGGAGGCTCGCGGGAGCGGCGGCAAAGAATTTCTTGCCGACGAACAGACCGAGTCCTGCGGCGATCAGCAGGCCCACAGCGAAGATCAACGCGATCGGTAACTTCTTGTGCGTGGCAGGCGGCGGAGAAAGCGCTACGCCGGTCGCCGAGTTCGACGCGAGTGTTGTGCTCGATGAAGATGGTGCTGCTTCAGTAACCACCGACGTGCGCGAAGAATCCACCGAGCGTTTGAATCGCTTGAGGTCGGCGCGCAGTTCGGCTGCTGACTGGCAGCGCATGTCGCGATCTTTTTCGAGAGCCTTGTTGATGATTTCCTCAAGCTTGGGAGGGAGCCCAGGATTCAGGCGCACCGCCGCAGTTGGGTGTCGATTGAGAATCGCCTCGGTGATCACGGCGGAGGTTTCTCCCTGGAACGGAAGAACTCCGGTGGCCATTTCGTAGAGAACTACGCCAAAAGAGAAAAGATCGGTGCGTCCGTCAAGTTCTTTGCCGCGCAATTGCTCCGGCGACATGTAGGCAACGGTGCCGACCGCGGTGCCGGGACTGGTGAGATCGAGGGAAGACGCCTCAGCGACGGTTTGCGAGTCGCCGCTGGTGAGGCGCGCGGCGCGGGCGATTTTCGCCAAACCGAAGTCGAGGATTTTTGCGTTGCCGCGGTCGGTAACGAAAATGTTTGCGGGCTTGATGTCGCGGTGGACGATTCCCTTGCTATGCGCGGCATCCAGGGCGTCTGCGACTTCGATCGCCAGGGTGAGCAGGGTGTCGAGATCCATCGGCCGGCCCTGAATCATGTGCTTCAGAGTCTGGCCGCTCAAGCACTCCATCACGATAAAAAGATGGCCCTCGTGCTCCCCGATCTCATGGATCGTGCAAATATTAGGATGGTTCAGGGAAGAAGCGGCGCGGGCTTCGCGGCGGAAGCGTTCGAGCGCCTGGGCGTCCTTGGAAGAATCCTCGGGAAGAAACTTGAGCGCGACGAAGCGGCCCAGCAGACTGTCCTCGGCCTTGTAAACCACGCCCATGCCGCCGCCGCCCAGAAGTTCAACGATGCGGTAGTGAGAGATGGTTTGGCCGATCATGAACGAGCGGGACCCAGCCTGTGGCAAATCACAGGCCGAGTAATCTTAGGGTGTAGGGCGCAAGTTCGTCAATGGAATGTCTCTAATCTTTCTGAACGTAAACATTAGGAGGCCACTGTCGTGCAACGGGTCGGCGCGGAGCGAGTTCGCCAAGATTACGGGTTGTGCTGGTCTTTCACGGTCGTGCGGCTTCGTAGAAATTCCTCTTTGAGCCTCAGGTTCCCCAGGCACGAAAGGGATCCTTCGACTGCGCGCTCCGCTTCGCTTCGCGAACCAGCCGCTTCGCTTCGCGAACCAGCCGCTTCGCTCAGGATGACACGAGCAACGTGTTGGGCTTGGTAGTGTTAGTTGGCGGGTCCGGCAAACAGCAGCAGATTCCCATCCGGATCTTTGACGACGAAATTTTTCGCGCCCCAAGGCTGCTTTTTCAGCTTCTGGTGAAAGGCAACACCGGCGGACTGGAACTCAAGAAACAGCAGCTTTATCTCATCCACAGTAGCGACAGTCATCGATGCGGACAACAGTTCCTCCCGATCGCGGACCGTCGACTCGAGAACTGGTCGCTCGACACACCTTAAATTGAGACGCGCGGCGTCGCGACGCACCTGGGCATAGTAGGGAGGTTTGCCGTAACTGAAGACAAGCGAAAAGCCTAACTTCTCGAAAAATTCGCATGATTTCTTGATATCGGTGACGAGCAGTTGCGGCTCTGCACTGACGATCGTTGCTTTTGCTTTGGATGGCGATGATTTTGTCTTGCGCGACATGGTCGAGAGTCCGGTTTTCAGGGCTTGCCAACTATCGAAAGCTTGCTCTCTTGCGACCAATTCTTGTGCGTCGCTGAGCTTAAAGCTGGCGGCAAGAATCTCGGAGTCGGGCATATTCTGGAAACGAGGCAAGTACGCACGGATTTGTGCGGCGACGGGATAGTGGCGTTCGCGATGCCAGCGCAGTATGAGCTTAGCTTGTTTCTTGAGATTCTCTAGATTGGGCATGTAGGCCTCCACGATGAGATCGTAGGTGGGCATTGCCCTTCGGCGGTGCGCCGTTGCATCCTACATGCGCAGATGGCAGTATCGGCGAGGGTGTCAGTGGTTGTCAATTGAGAAACGACGTTGCGTATCTTAAATTGTGCTGCGCAACCACACATCTGAAAGGCGGAAAAGTGGAGCGACGATGAGAAGGATTTGCTGCGATTCGACGGTGCTATGGAGCACGATCCAGCCATCGATGCGTGGATGAAAGCGCATGCCGGTGAATTGGGCGCCATCGCGCATCGGTGGTTTGAGGTGATGCGAAAATGCGGAGACGAAGTCCGGGAGCTTTTGCATGACGGCTGTCCCGTTGCATGTTTGGGAGATGCGCCTTTCGGTTACGTCAATGTATTCACTTCGCACGTAAATGTGGGGGTTCTTTCACGGCGCAGCGCTGCGGGATCCGGCGCGCCTGCTGCAAGGCACCGGCAAGTTCATGCGCCATGTGAAGTTGAAACCGGGAACGGCCACGAACGAGGCGGAGTTGAGAAGGCTGATCGAGGCGGCGTACACCGATATAAAGGAGCGCGTGGAACACAGTTAGCTCCGAGAAGCGCCTCGGAGCCAACGCGGATGTGAGCTGCTGGGGCTCAGTCGATCTGCCCAATCAACTTGCTATTTGGCCAACTCAGGTGATCTGCGGAATAACGTTGCGATTGTGCTTGCGAGCGACAGCAATGTGATGAGCGAAATGATGCCCAGTGAGATGACGCAGTAGATGCACCAGACGCCAAGAACACTGGCTTCGATGTGGGCAAGATAAAGAGAGAAAGCGAGTCCGACGACAGCCACTGCCAGAACCAAACGATAGGCCCGCCGCCACGCCAGCGCACCCATAAGTAGATATCCGACGATGCCCAGCACGGCGACGGGAATGCCCGCCAGCGTGGCGTAGGGACTGTGATTGACGATGCCGCAGTCCCAGCGTTCGTTGATGCTGCAAGGCGAGTCGCCTTCGGTGCGGTAGTGCTCGCGTAGCGCAAGAGCGGAAACGACCATACCGAGAGCCGCTAACAGAATGAGAACATACTTCATTGCTTCTCCTCGAAAATTGCTGATTTCTTGATTGCTGATTGTTGATTGAAAATCTCTTTATGGCGAGGGTTTTTAATCAGCAATCAACAATTACCCTTTCAACTCTTACTCGCGGAATGCGCCGCGGCAATTTCTTGCAGCAGATCAGACGCTTGCCAGTCCGCACCGTGATACCACTTGAGAATCCTGCCGTCGGCAGAAATCACGGCGGTGCTGAGTGAGTGCGTGATCAGCCCACCTTCTTCCTTGTAGGTCAGCGCGAAATAATCGGCAAATTCCGGCAGCTCGGTTTGCGGAATGACGGAGAATTCCCAGCGCGTGAAGAGCCTGGGATCTTTGCTTCCCGCGCATTCGTAGCCGTAGACGCGCAGAATCCTGGGCGTGTCATGCTCCGGGTCAAAGCTGATGCTGAGCAGATGGGTCTTGCCGTAGCGGGCAGGATCGGCGCGGAGTTGGCGATCGATTGCGGCAAACTCGTGGCTGACGCGCGGGCAAAAATCGGGGAACGGGCAGCGTGTGTAGATGAGCGTAAGCAGCAGGGTCTGACCGCGATACTGATGCAGCGAAATGTTCTTGCCGCTCTGGTTCACCAGCTTGAAGTCCGGTACTTCGTCTCCGGGAGATGGAATGTGTACGCTCGCCGCAGGTTTAGCGGACGGTTGCGAATGTCCGGTGACCTTGACGTTTTCCAGCCAGTATTTTTCCGGCTCGACGACCACCTCCGCCGTGATGGAATCACCGGGCTGAACTTGATCGAGCATGGAAGCCGGCTTCATGGAGTACGGCATGATCATCGGATCCATGAATCCGGCGATCGGCTCGTTGTCGATGTTCGCCGTGCCCGCGTTTTTGTCGACGGAAATGACTTTGCCCTTGAAGGCATAGCGCTTGGTGGAAGATGAGGCTTGCGATTTTTCGCGATTGCAAGCCCCCGAGAAAGTGATCAGGGTTAAGAAACAGAGTAATGCAAGACGACGGCGGGACGAGTGGCGAGAGCTGCATGACTCGATGTAGAGAAAAGCGGGTCCCTCCACTTCGCTCGCTATCGCTACGCTCCGGTCGGGATGACAAGGTTCTTGTACTGTGTCGGAAGTCATATTTGTCTTCTATCATCTCCGATGAGAGCCGGTAGATTCCATCGGATGGACGCTTCAGTAGTGAAAGCGATAGCGTAACTCCACGTAAATCTCGCGCGGATTGTTCCAGTGGAAGCCGCCGAAGGTGACGCTGTTGTCGAGTTCGATGCGGCGGTTGGCTACATTCATTGCGTTCAACGAAGCGGAGAAGCCCTCGCCAAAATCCTTGCCCACGGAAAGATCGAAGGTTGTGTGTTGCGGCAAGTAATTCCCAGGATAAGGCTGACTGGGAAACGCATTGCTGAAACCGGAACCGTAATAGACATTCGTAGAAGCGTAGGCGCGCCACGGCAGAGTAATGTCTCCGCCAATGTTCAACGTGTTGCGCTGATCGTGGTCGAGCGGAGACAGGCCGGCAGGCAATGAAAAATCGGTGAGGCCGCCATTGATCGCTCCACCGCCTTCGGCGATTTGGTTCGAGTAGGCAAGGTGGATTTGTCCGCGATGAGCGATACGCGGCGAGCGCAAAGTCAGCTCCCATCCGCGAATGACCGCCTCAGAGATCGTGATGGGAAAGAAGAGATTCGATTCGCCGATGTTGTTGTGGTCGAAAAAATTCGAGACGTTGGTGCGAAAGTTGTCTGCGTCGAGAATCCATCCACGGTACGGGATGGTGACTCCGAACTGATGCTCTTCATCGCGCTCGCCATGCAGCGGAATGAAGCCGAGGTTGTTGGCGTTGGCGAATTCGATCAACGGACCCGCGGCGGTAATCAGCGGCGGAGCCTGATAATAGTGCCCATAGAACGCGCGGAAAGTCCAGTTGATGCGCGGCACGTTGAGCGCTGCGCCGAAGCGCGGGCTGATGGCATTTTCTGAAACGCCTCCGGAAAAATGCGTGGGCCGCATACCGGCCGTCAGGGTTAGCCACGGGACAGGCTTGAACTTGTCATCGATGAAGAATGCTTCAAGGCTTCCAGTTGGATGCTCGGTGTCGCTAAACGTCGATCCGCTGCCGTTATTGAAAGCCGCTCCGAAGACTTCATTGTCTTGCTGGTAAAAGCTGTAAATGCCCACCTGCAAATTATTCTTGGGAAGGTTTGCGGCGAAACTCACCTGGCCTCCGCCATAACTCGATCCCCGATGTTCGGTGGTCGCGACAGGATCGCTGGGCAAACTATCGTAGTCGGCCGCGTTGTGATGAAAGAAAGGTGAGACCGTCAGCAGAAGCTTTGCATTGAACGTATGCACCCAGGAAAAATTCACGATGGCGTCGGATTCATGGTCGCCGTCGCGAAGGTCGAGGCTGGGATACTGCGCCACGAAATTATTCGCGGCGATCGGCGCATTCTCAATGTCATTGGGAAGTGGATCGTAGGGAATCTGATAGTAATCCTTGCGCAGCGAAGTGACGAGACGCAACTGGTTCGCGGGATCGACGTTGAGAATCAGCGAGCCGAAGCCCCCATAACCGTTTTCCGCGTCGTGAACCACCTGCGGAACCGGCGTCTGAATGCCAAGATTGCTGCGGTTGCCGTTGACGCTGGCATAGTAGGCGAACCGCTGGGTGTGGCTGCCGAAGTTAAACGCGTCGTTGGTCTGGTAGAAATTTCCAGCGCTGAGAACGACTTCGGCCTGATTGTTGCGCTCGAATCCGGTGCGGGGCACAACGTTGAAAACTCCGTAAGTGCGATCGCCGAACTCGGCGCCATAGCTTCCGCGATCGACCTCGAGGTAGTCGACGTCCTTGGGATCGAATTGCGGGCCAAGGTTGGAGGCGATATTCGTGTTGGGCACGGGCACGCCGTCGATCAGCCAACTGGTCTGGTGGCCGCCGCGAACGTGCAGTTGGTCGTGAGTGAAATAAGCGCCGGGAACGTAATCGGTGATCATGGCGAGGCTGTTGGTGCGCGCCGCGCCGGGTGTATGTTCGATATCCAGACGACTCACCAGCGTGGTAGGGGTAGCGGAATCTACGGGAATCGCTTCCGGGGATCCGGAGACGGTGACGGACTCTTTGGTCGTGGCGACGCTCAAGGAAAAATGCAGCACGGGCTGCGATCCAGAATTAACGCGGACGTTCTCCGCGGCCTGATTGAAGCTGGGGGCGGCCACAGTAACCGTGTAGTCGCCAAGTGCGATGGCATTGAAGGTGAACTCTCCACGAGCGTCGGTGCTCACGGTTACGGTCTGGTCGGAAGTCTTTGAGCGAAGCATCACCATGGCGTTTTCCACCGGGCGATGCTGAGGGTCGTGCACGATGCCGCGCAGTGACCCGAAGATCGATGCGAAGGCGGCGAGGCTGGCCAAGACCAGCGCGGCAACGGCTGGGAATTTCATGCGGATCATAGGTCCTCCGGTCAGCGCGCGAACACGCGTTCGTCGAGCGTGACGCAGTTCGCGATAGCAGCTATGGATTACACACCGGGAAACATCGGCGCGAAAGCTGGATCAGCAACCAGGAGGAGCGCGGCTGGAGTGTAGTTCGAGGACTTCGGCGTGCAGAGAAATTTGATCTGGCTGGTCGGCACGAGCGCTGATGTGCCGCTCGTACAAGACGTTTATTTCGGAATGCGCATAAGCCCATCGAGCGGTGGTTACGGCGCGGCAGCAGTCGCCGTTGCAACATCCCGCACCGCTGATTAAAAGGCGTGAAGAATCGGCGCCATCCGACTCGTGGCAGTGATGCACAGTCTTGCGAACGCAACATGCATGCTGCGGCGGCCCCGTGAGTGCCAACGCCAGGGGCGCGAGCGACCCAACCAGTGCGAACAGCAACAAGAGTTTGGCCGTCAGGCGATGCATGCGTAGACCGAGTGAACCCCAGGAGTCTGTGAGAAGCATAGCCCAGCGAACGATGTCTCGCAAGCGCAGGCGCGAGAGATGATGTATAGAAAACGCGGGCGATTTTTCATTTTTCTTTGCTGATTCGAAGTTGGCAGAATTGCCCCACGCCCCGAGTACGAGCCGGGTCACCAAACGGATTGCCAGCTGAAATTGTATTACGCTTGATAACCGATCTTTCGCCCCCTCCGGGGCTTGTTCCTCACCCCCACGTCATTCTCCCACGGCTTGCGCCGTGGCTGCATTCTGACGTCGCTTCGCGGCTGAAATCTGCGCTAGATCAGGCTTTGCCGTGAATCTTGGCCCACCACCAGCGCACGCCGACGAAGAGGAACCTCCAATCGCTAAAGAATTCCGGTGGCTTGCCTTCAAAGGCGTGGCCGATGAATTGAAAGACCCATCCGAGGACGAAGAGGGCGAGCGCGTAGGGCCACAGATAATGAAAGAAGATGCTTGCTACAAAAATGGGCACGGAGAGCAGGATGGTCGGGATGCCTAGCGTATGACACAGCCGGTTCACCGGATGCTGGTGGCTGGAGGCGTATTGCGCGACCCATTCTTGATTCGAGCGGTGCTCGCTGGTATGGCGGCCTAACATGGCGAAGAAATCATACACCCGGTTGGCTGCAGCTTGGCACGACTTCTGGCGGGTTGAGACTCCGCTTCCCGCGTGGTAGCATCCTAAGTTTTGGCAGGTAATGTCGGGCTGGCCTGTTCCTGCACTGATACTCTTCTGGGGCCGTCTCTCTTCCACGCCTGCGAAGGAGCCTAATCGTGAAAGTCTATTCCGGAGAAAACATTCGTAATGTAGCAATGGTGGGACACGGGCACGCGGGCAAGACCACGCTGCTCTCGGCCATGTTGTATACCGCGGGCGCGACGCCGCGCCTGGGCCGCGTGGATGACGGTTCGGCGACTACCGATTATGACGACGAAGAAATCGCCCGCAAGATGTCGATCTCGGCCGCGGCGGCCAGTGTGGAGTGGGGTAAAACGAAAATCAACGTCATCGATACGCCCGGTTTCAGCATGTTTGTCCACGAAGCGAAAATGGTGCTGCCTGTGGTGGACGCGGCCATCGTGGTGGTCGATGGCGTAGCTGGCGTGGAAGTTGTGACGCAACGCGTGTGGAAGGATTGCGACGAATACAAAACGCCGCGGCTGATCGTGGTGAACCGGATGGACCGCGACCGCGCGAATGCCGAGCGTGTGCTCGAGTCGTTGGTGAATGCCTTCGGGCGCGACGTGATTCCAATCGAACTGCCCATCGGCAGCGAGAAAAATTTGACCGGCGTAGTCGACCTGGTGCGCATGAAGGCATACACCTACGAATTGGGTGGAAATGGCAAGGGAAAAGAGACGGAAATTCCGGCGAACATGAAGGCGCAGGTGCAGGAAGCCCACGAGCAACTGGTGGAACTGGTCGCCGAGGGTGACGACAAGCTGATGGAAGAATTTTTCGAGAAGGGAACCATTCCGGAAGAGGACTTGATCCCGGCGCTGCACAACGCAATTCGCGAAGACAAACTGTTCCCCGTAATTTTCAGCTCGGGTCTGGGGAATGTGGGTGCGGATCGCGTGATGGATTTCATCGTGGACTACACGCCGGCCCCTTCCGAGCACGAATGGGTGCAAGGCGAAGCAGCTGCTTCAGGAAACGGAGACGCACCGAAGCGGCATGAGACCGATGCAGAGCCGATGTCTCTGTATGTGTTCAAGACCGTGTCGGACGCGTTTGCGGGAAGGATTTCCTACTTCAAAGTTTTTTCCGGAGTGTTGAAAAACGAAGCTACGGTGCAGAATTTTTCACGCGGCTCGGCGGAGAAGCTGTCTCATATTTCCATCATGCAGGGAAAGACCGCTGTGCCGGTTACGGAGTTGCATGCGGGGGACATTGGCGCGGTGGCAAAATTAAAAGACACACTCACCGGCGACACGCTTGGAGATAGGGCCGCGCCGATTCAATATCCGCGAGTGAAGCTGCCCGAGCCGGCGATTACGTTTGCGATTGAGCCGAAGAGCCGCGCCGATGAAGACAAGCTGGGGCCCGGCATCCACAAGCTGATGGAAGAAGATGCGATGCTGCGATTCTTTCGCGATGCGCAGACGCAGGAGTTTCTGATCGCGGGGACGGGGCAGCAGCATATTGAAGTGGTGGTTGCGAAGCTGAAGAAGCGTTATCACACGGAAGTGGTTTTGAAAGCGCCGAAAGTCCCGTATCGCGAGACCATTCGTGGAAAGGCTGACGTGCAAGGGCGCCACAAGAAGCAGACTGGCGGGCATGGACAATACGGCGATTGCAAGATCAAGATGGAGCCGATGCCGCGCGGTGGGCAGTTCGAATTTGTGAACGACATTTTTGGCGGAGCAATTCCAAAGAACTATATTCCCGCCATCGAGAAAGGAATTAAGGATGCTGCTGCGCGCGGGTATCTGGCGGGGTATCCGGTGGTGGATTTCCGTGTAATTCTGTACGACGGTTCGTATCACGATGTGGATTCGAACGACATGTCGTTCCAGATGGCGGGACGCATCGCCTTCCGGAAAGCGATGGAGCAAGCCAAGCCCACGATCCTGGAGCCGGTGATGCATGTCGAGATCACGGTGCCAGATGATTTTGCGGGATCGATCATGGGTGATTTGAACAGCCGCCGCGGCCGCATCCAGGGCATGGACAATAAAGGCGGCAACACCGTGGTGAAAGCCGAAGTGCCCATGGCCGAGATGCTGACCTATGGCGTCGACTTGACTTCCATGACACAGGGCCGCGGTTCTTTCAATATGGAGATGCATCATTACGATACTGTTCCGGGGCAACTGCAAGAGAAAATTATAGAAAAAGCTCGCGCAGAACGTGGAGAAGTCAAGGAAGATGAGGAATAGAAGTCCTTCGCAGTCGCTCAGGATTTCGGCAGCAGGCTCCCGCTTCGCTCACGCCTGCTAAACGCCTCAACTTCAGCATGGAAATGCACCACTACGACACCGTGCCGGGAGCGTTGCAGGAGAAGATTATTGAGAAGGCCAAGGCGGAACGAGGCGAGGTGAAGGAAGAGGAAGAGTGAAGCGCGTCGAAACAGCGATGAACTGGAGGACCTGAAATGGAGAAAGATCAATGTGACAAGGCCACTAAAATTGTGTCGGAAAAAGCAGTTGAGCTGTTGTTTAACGACTCATCCAAGAACATTTCAGATTTGAAGTCGCGCCAATGGAACGCCGCCAACTACGGCGTTCTTGCCATTACGGCGATTGCAGTGTTCGTAGCGGAGCACGGTTCCTATCGTCCAATAGCTCCTTGGATCATGGGCCTCATCGTCTTGTGCCATCTCGGTGTGACCTGGAGGTGTAGCTCGAACCTTAACGTGTTTCGCGACCGGCTCAAGACGCTGGTCAGTTGCTATTTCCCAGCGGAGTTTCATGAGCTGTTCGAAAAAAAGACGGTGCCGGCCAACCCAAAGAAGCTTCCGTTCCCCCGGGGGAGCGCTGGTCAGGACTTTGAAGACGCTGTCGTGGACGAGGGCCTCATCGGGATCGCCCTATTCCTCAGCACGCCGGTAACGTTTTTGTTCGCCTTGTACATTGTCCGGTGCTAGACAAAAACGTTGCGCCGTTGCTCATCCGTGGCCCAAGCGGCACACGCTTTCATCCCTTGCGCCTTCGCCAGTTTCGCCTGTCGCTCATCGAACGTCCAGAAGCGTTCAGCCTTTAACTCCAGAGCGCAAGCCACGTGCAAGCTATCTAGCGTCCGCATGCCTAGTTTCGGCCCGTAACGGCGGGCTAGCTCAGCGCAGAGGTCAAAGGCGTTTTCGGGCATTTCCGTCTCCAACCATAGATCGCTAGCCCGGTCGTGCTGCAGAAGCTCGAAGATAGTGTCTGCGGCGGCCTGCGAAATCTTGCGATAGAAGACCTGTTTGGCTATGGCATGAGAACATTCGGCCAAGTGAAGTGGAGTAAACCAAACGCGCGGATTCTGCTGCATCCACCCCTCCGCGGCTGCAGAATGCGAATCTTCGATGTAGAGCGAGACAAGGAAGCTGCTGTCAGCGTAGACGATCAGAAGCGTCCTCGGTCCTTTATCAAGTCGTCCACTATCGTAAAGACCCGGTCTCCGAATATTTTCTTGCGGCGGGCGGCGAAATCAGGATACTTTACTGGCTTTTCTTCCTGCTTCTCTGGAACAATTCGCGCGATGGGTTTGTCGCGGTCACGGAGTTCCACCGTCTTTCCGGCGCGGAGCCACGCCTTCAGACGGCGGGTATCGCGAAGCTGGCGCATGTTTACCGATGGCATAAATATAATGTGTCACATAAGGTGTCACATTGTCAAGATTGAGCAATGACTACGGAGATGAGTCGTAGGTCAGTCTGGACCATGGCTTTCGCGCAGATTCCCGTTGTACCCTCCCGCGACCGCTGATGCCCCTCATTAAAGAATCGGGATTCTATTCCTCTTCCCATCGGGCCAATTCGGCGCTACACTTTTGGCGCAGAAAGGGTCTCCCATGCTCCGCTCGCAATTCGTTGCTCTCTTTATCCTGACCGCGCTCGCTGGCGTTTGTGCGGCTCAACAATCCGGCCCGTCGTCCACTGCGAGTTGTTATCTGGACGATGGCCGCCAAGTCTACATACGCTACAACCCGGTCACCGCCAAGAACGACAAAGCTGCCAACGGTAAGCCGTGGACCCCCGGTGGCACGCCCATGACTCTTTTCACCGAAGCCCAACTCAGCTTTGCCGGCGCTACAATTCCTGTCGGCGCTTATAGCGTTTATCCCATCCCCGCGAAAGATAAGTGGACCCTCGCGATCAACAAGAATGTGACTCCTGGCTCCGCCTACGACGAAAAGCAGGACCTCGCTCGCGCCGCCATGGAGACCGATCAGGTAAGCCAAGCCGCCGATTCGCTCGAAGTAGCCTTCGCCCACGTGGGAGAAAAGTGCACACTCCGCATCTATTTCGGAAAGAGCGCCTCTTTCGCCCCCTTCATCGCCAGTAAGAACTGAAATTTCAAGCTGCATCGGATCGTGGAGTTGATTATCTAAAGATTGCGGGTTGTCCGCTGTCCATCGAGTAAAGCTTGATCGTCTCACTCCTCAAGTCTTAACAAACCCATTTCTGAGACAATCTGCGCATGCTTACTCTGCTCTTCTTTCTCGCGGTTACGAATGCGCTCGCTCAATCCGGACCGCAAGTCCAACTTTCGCACACCATTGAGAGTCTTCGCGGCGTAAGCGCTGTCTCCCGCCAAATCGCGTGGGCCTCAGGCACTCACGGCACTTACCTGCGCACCATCGATGCAGGCCATACCTGGACTCCCGCCCAACTCCCCGGCGGCGAAGCTCTCGATTTCCGCGCCGTCGTTGCATTCTCTGCTGACGAAGCTTTTCTCATGTCCGCCGGACCCGGCGACCAATCCCGCATCTACCATACCGCTGACGCCGGCCAACACTGGCAGATCCAATTCACCAACTCGAATCCCAAAGGCTTCTTCGATTCCATGGCTTTCTGGGACCCGACACACGGCATCGTTCTCGGCGATCCTGTCCCCGATGAAACCGGCCAGCTCAAGTTTGAACTGCTCCTCACCACCGACGGCCAAACCTGGACTCCGATCCCTCGAGCTCAGCTTCCTCCCGCCGAACCGGGCGAAGCCGGCTTCGCCGCCAGTAATTCTTGCCTGGCTATCTTGCGCGCCACGCCTCATCAGCTCTGGAAAAATGAAGCGGGTTCCGCCCCGGAAAGAAACGACCCGAACATCTGGTTCGCGACCGGAGGACGTGTCGCCCGAGTCTTCCACTCTCCCGACCTCGGCCGCACCTGGCAGGTCTTCGACACTCCCATCACTCACGGTCCGGACTCAGCCGGGATTTTCTCTGTCGCTTTCCGCGACGCAGCTCACGGCGTAATCGTCGGCGGCGACTACAAACATCCCGATCAGGACGGCGACAACCTGGCCTTCACCTCCGACGGCGGCAAAACATGGACGCTGCCTCAAATCCATCCTCAAGCCTATTTCTCCGCCGTCGCCTACGGCCGAAACTACTCAAAAGCATTGTCATCCCGACCGGAGAACCTCGTTCCTGTAAGGAACGAGATTCGCAGTGGAGGGACCTGCTGTGCCTCTACAGCTCCTGCGATTTTCGCGAAAAATCTGAACGAAAATCAAGCCGCTCCCCGCCTCTTCATCGTCGCTCCAAAATTTATCTTCGACTTCCGTCCGCCCCTCGATCCCACGCGCATCAGCCCCGGCAGGAAATCCCCAACGCGATTCAACGCCGTAAGCCCCTACCCCAACGGCGGAGCCCTGTTCGTCGGCCCCAACGGCTCGATTGCCACCATTCCATAAAAGCGCTAATCGCCACCACTGCTCGTGTAGGGACAGCCGCCTCCGGCTGTCCGGCAATGCCACTGCACTCAAACGAAAATTGATTGCCCTCAGCTTGGAATCACATTCTGAATCATGAGCCGAGACTCCATCATCCAACCACGACGGAGGCATTCCCGTGGAGATCCGCGACATCACCGAATTTCTCTCCTACTTCAATAAAGTTCATCAGCGCACCATGAACGTGGTGCGTGCCATTCCTTCCGATAAAGTTGATTGGAAATTTCGCGAGGGGAAATTCACGATGGGAGATTTAGTGCGGCATATCGCGGCCGCCAACCGGTACATCTTCGTCGAGGTCGCCCGAGGCAAGCCCAGCGCCTACGCCGGCTGCGGCAAAGATCTCGCAGCAACTTACGACGAGATCATCGAATTCGCGGATCGGCTGCACCGCGAAGACGTAGAGATTCTTTCCGGCTTCACCGCAGACCAACTGAGCCGCAAATGTACCACGCCCGATGGAAGTTCGATCACATCCTGGAAATGGCTGCGCTCGATGGTCGAACACGAGGTCCACCATCGAGGCCAGATCTACATCTACTTATCGCTGATGGAAGTCCCAAGTCCGCCTATTTATGGCTTGACTTCAGAGCAGGTGATTGAACTCAGCACAGCCGCACATGTGCAGAGCTCCAGCAGTGGCTAGGCATTGTCCCGCAAGCAGTTAGGACAAAACGTGACTTTTGGCTCATTTTTGTCCGGCCCTCGTGTTGCTACCAGCCAGTCACAGGAACATGTTCTAAAGTTCGAACGTTTGGCCGATTCCTTCCTCCGGAGCACCCGATTTGGGGTACACTCCTAGGAACATTTGTACCTTTATGTTCACGCCTCACCCCAACCTTGCCGATGACGTCAACCGAGCCATCGTCCAGTCCGAAATCGAGGGTGGAGTTTTTCTCCACGATCTTCCACCTTCGACGGTCCTCGAAATCCAAACCCTTCACCATGTTTACACGGCCGTTCTTCTCGGTGGGAGTGACGCTCTAATCTCGGGCCATCCTGAGTTCTGCCCTTATCCGGTGCAGGTCGCCATCGCCGGTTCCACTTGGGGAGGCTCGATGCTCAAACTCCAATACGTCGGCCGAGGCATGCATCTCGAATTCCGCCATCCCGAATATGCCACCCCGATCGTTACCTCTCCAATCCAGGAAATCCGCGACTCGTTGCCAACCACCGGCACCCTTGCACAGTTGACTCATTCAGCTACGAACAGCTCCACCCATTGACTTGCGCAGCCGACCTCTCTAACATTCCCGGAAGCCGAACGCCGACTCTATGACTATCACTACTCGCGAAGTCAGCCACGTCACCATCGTCGACATCAACGGACGCATCACCCTCGGCGATGAGACCGGCCAGCTCCGCGATACGGTTCGTAAACTCCTGGCAGCCGGCAAGAAGAAAATCGTTCTCAACCTCGCCGACGTCGATTACATCGATTCCTCCGGCGTGGGAGAACTCGTGAGCAGCTTCACCGCCGTCCGCAACGCCGGCGGCGAACTCAAACTCCTCAGCCTCACCAAGAAAGTTTCCGACGTCCTCCAGGTCACCAAGCTCTACACCGTCTTCGACATCAAAGAAGACGAATTCATCGCCGTAAAATCCTTCGACTATTTCTTCGCCAAGTAATCCCGCTAAATTCTGTCATTCCGAACGAAGTGAGGAATCCTGGTTTCTCGCCGCCGCCACTAAACTCTCGTGCTGCTCGGTACCAGGTACTGGGTACTAGCAACTACCCCCGCTCAAACGCATGCTTCTTCTCCAACTCCTCCACCGCCTCCCGCATCACGCCCTCAAACTTCTCGCCATGCCCCATCAGCCCCGCAGTGGCCTCGGCCCACTCTCCGTCGATTCGCACTAAGCCATCCCCAGCCAGCAACCGCCCCGCAATCTCGACCAAATGCTGCGTTGTAGTCTCCAGATATTGCACCTCCGTCGGATCCGCAATCCAAACTTTGCGGGCCTCATCGGGCGCGGAGGAACTTGATCCCGTCTTCGTTTGCCAATAAATCTTCCGTTCCAAAAACGTGGCGATCACATCATCGGTTGCCTTGCCAAACACCCACTTTTGTCGTTTGAAGTCGTAATGGCGGCTCGAAAACGCGACCGGCTTAAGCTTCCCTGACTTCAAGAATTCCACTTGCCGTTTGTCCACTTCCTTGCGCAGCGCATTGATCACTGGCGCCTCTGCATCCTTCGGCTCCAGCGAGGCCAAAACCTCACGAACCGTCGCCGACAAATTCACCGCCATCGGCGCATGCAGCCCATCAGAATTCTCGAGGCGAATATCTGCATGCAGCACCCAAAAATCCGCCCCCGAAGTCGACCGATGAAACGGCCACTCCAATTCAATGGTCAACGGCAACCCCGTCAACGTCACCCAAATCTTTTTCCCGTCGCCAACCTGCGCCATATCTGAAGCACCTCTTTAATTAGGACTGAAATGAATCTGTCGTGCTGAGCGAAGTGAGATCGTCTGAAAGACGATCTCATGAAATCGAAGCATCCCTACCCTCCATCACGTACCGTAATCTGAATAGGAGTTTCCGCCTGGGACTTTGCCGCCTGTCTTACGTAGGATAGGAAGCTAGAACTCGGTACTCGCAACTCGCTACTTCTTCTTCCTACTAACCTTCGCTCCCATCCTCAACAACTTCCGCACCGTGCCAGTGGGCAGCCGCTTCATCTGATCGTGCAACTCCGTCACGGCGTCGAAAAATCCGGCCATCGCCGCCAGCCGCTCGCGCGTAAAATCGGCGCCCGCTTCTTTCGGGTCCAGCTCTTCCAAACTTCTCCGCAGCATTTCGCGCGTGGGATCGATCTCCCTCCGCTTCCTCTGCTCAATCACCAGCCGGAACATCTCCCACACATCTTTCATCGACTCATAATGCTCCCGCCGGTCGCCCAGCACATGCACCGCGCGCACAATCCCCCACCCCTCCAGCTCCCGGATCGACGTGCTCACATTCGACCGCGCCACGCTCAGCGTCTCCGCGATTTCCTCGGCCGGCAGTGCCCGCGGAGACAGATACAGCAGCGCATGAATCTGCGCCACCGTCCGGTTAATCCCCCACCGCGTCCCCATCTCACCCCAGTGCAAAATGTAGCCCTTCTGCACTCCTGTCAAAGTCGCCATATCATTTCTTTCAGTGCAATCAGAAGTTACAGAATGTACAGCGTCCAAGTCAACAAGATCGTTCCCGGATCTTTTACTCTAGGATTTTGTCATCCCGAACGGAGTGAGGGATCTTGGTTTCGCCGACGCAATCACCGTCTCAAAGCGGACGCAAACCAGTGCTAGGTACTAGGTGCTCGCCAGTCTGCTTACCCACCTTCTTCTTAGCGGGCACTTTCTTCGCCGACTCGGCCCGCTTCCGCTCCTGATACCGTCGATCATGAAATGCCTGGTCCGCCCCTTGTTTCTTCATCCTTCCAGCTTACACCCCGTCGCCAACATAGCCAGTTCATGCTCGCCCCGATCTCCTTCCCGAATTTAAAGGAACGAAGGTAGCAGCTCCGGCACCCCCACAAAGGATACTCCCGGAGCGTCGCCTTTCTTGTGTAATGATAAACAGTCTTGAAGATGAAGGATGCTCACCTCCGAACTGCTTTGAAACAGGATCTCCAGTCTCACTACGCGACCGACCCGGACACCGTAGTCATTGAGGAACTTGGGATTCTGCACGGCAGGTGTCGGATTGACATTGCAGTCGTCAACGGCCGGATGCACGGGTACGAACTCAAGAGTGATCGGGACACGCTCAGCCGTCTGCCTGAGCAAGTTCAGGCCTACGGTGTCGTCTTCGACTGCGTGACGCTTGTCGTCGGCGAACGTCATGTCCGGCGCGCAATCGAGATTATTCCTGAGTGGTGGGGCGTCAGTGTGGCGCGTTTCGACCGCGGCGTGCTTTCCTGCCGAGACCTGAAACTGCCCTTAACCAATCCATCGGACATAACGTCAGGCGTCGTAAGGCTACTTTGGCGGAACGAGGCGTTGAGCCTGTTAGGCGAGATCGCTTGCGGGAAGAGTGCGCGCTCTAAGCCCCGCGAATGGATCTATGCCGAGTTGGTTGCTGCAGCGAGCTCCGGGTACTTGCGCTCCGCGGTGCGTCAATGCCTAAAGAGGCGGGCAGAGTGGCGATCTGGCGTGACACGACCGTCATGTGGTGATTGATGCCCGCACTGATCCAAGTTCCGGGATTGCCATTGCCGTCCGCACCATCGCCCATTCTCGCAATGTACTCGTCCCCCTTGCTGAAGCTGGAACTATAGAAATCTGCACTCTCGCGCAAAAGAATGGCGTTGGCGGGCCATTGGGCCGGACCAGGTCCGTCTTTATTGAATATTCCCTCTCCCCGCATGATGAGCCACTCCTCGGAGAGCGTGTAACGAATGCTGGCACTTGGGTTGCAGCGATCCTTGGGTTCCTCGTAACGTCCCCACTGCACCGTGTAATCGGAGAAGGTCGGCTGCCTCTTCAAACGCTCCTTTGCTAGGCGCCTCCACGCGAGCCAATCGTTCCTCGGAATCGTGTGACGACCTGGATCCTTGTACTGCTGCAGGTCCTTCGGAAATGCGCCGCTGGCGACGGTCAGAGTGCGCCATGCATTGAGAACGGGAACACGATCCAAGACCTCCCGGATGCTCGGTTTCTCGGGATCGAAGTCCTGGAAATCGATTAGCAGGTCTACATCCGCTGCCTTGAGAAACAGCTTCGTTAGGCGCTCCCCGAGTTCCGCTGAAAATGTCGACCGTAATACTTCGTCGTATGTCACACGAACACAAATCCCATGACCATCGGTGGCGGCTATCTGAGCAATCGCCTTCTGGTATTCATCCCTCCTGCTCAATCCCGTCACGGGCACGAGGAACAGCTTAATTCTGCGAGCTTCTGAGGCCATAAACGCCAGGGGATGTTGGGTCTGTATCTGAGGGACATGCCCATCAACGTGACAGAGATCGAGGAAGAATCGTGAGTAGTGCCAAGCGCCCAAAATTCCTTTGGCCGCACCCAGGAGGACATGGCCAGGATCCGGCTTCTGTCCCTCCGCCTCGGGGAAGAGCGCGGGCTCTTTCTGCGGCTCTTCTTCGGGTGCTTCGGCGACTTGGTTCTCTTGTTTTTTCGGTGCTTCAAACATCTTGCGGGGAATCTCGATCAGTGGCGTAAGCCAGTCGCGATCCCCCTTGCGCAAGGCCTTCAGAGCAAGCCTTTCGCCCTGTTTCCATCGAAGAATTGGCACGTAGTGTCTTGGACCAAACATACCTCACCTTCCTGATTTAGCTGAGGAGCCGGAGAAAAGGGACCGAACCTGTTTATGTCCGACGAGCCGGTTCAGAACCCGGAACGACTTGTAGTGGTGTCTTATCCGTCCAGCGACAATAGCGGGATGAATCCGAAGCTTGTTGGCGAGATGCGATACAGCTTCAGGTGTTCGCAAGTTCCGCGCTGGGCTCCGATTCCATTCCTTTTCTGGAATTAGAGCCTCACCCGCGATCTCATCAGCTTCCCGCTCCTGAGCGTTGGTTGAATCGTCCACATCCAAATCATCGTAAAACGCATTGATGCTTCCGCAGCTTAAGTGACGAGAGACGTGTGCCAGTTCATGCATCAGGACGAACCAAAAATTATCCACCCTGTCGTGCCGCAGAGTCAGCGCAACGATTGGACGATCACCCTTGACGAGGATCGCTGCGCCGTCGATGTACGTCTCCGGCAGATGCGGCTCTATGACGAAGCAAACACCAACATTTGCTAGGTACTCGCCCACGTGGCGGGGCCCATCTCCTAAAACGCTTAAGTGCGCTAATTCGTGCATGAACTCATGAGTGATCACCTCTGGCTTGAATTCCCCGGATACGTGATCCTTCAGCGCGCGAAGGCATACCCTGGCCTTCCAGGCAGCGAGAGCATATGCGTCCATCCGGCGCGCAGATCGCACGTAATGCGTCTGTTTGTATAGAGCGATGGGGGCCCAATCACTGCCAAGTGGGGCAAGAAACCGGCGCATGACCTCCCCTGCCTGTCGGCGAGGGTCATACACTCTTTCTTTTATCCAGCCACGAGCAACCATTTCCCGAATAGGAAACCGTTCCCACTCAATGGTGTCTTCATCGAAACCGGGAAGCAGCTGTTCCTGCAATAGGGCCTTGGCAGGAACGCCGAGTCCCTTGTGAAGTGCGCGCACCATGGAAAGCGTGAGAGGTCTTTTGCCGGATAACACCTCTGAGACCTTGCTACGGCTCCCAATAAGGGGCACAAGATCCCGTGGCGTCAGATCCATCTGCTCCATCCGAAACTTGATTGCCTCTATAGGGTCCGGAGTGCGAGATTCCGCTTGACTTTGCTCATAGTCCTGCACCAACAGACTCAGCAGATTAAGGCGATCACCCTCCGGAGTCCCAGAGCGGGGAGCGAGATCAATAAGACGCTCGATTTCGGCGAGGGCAGTCTCATAGTCGATCTTGGAATTGATAGCCGTGATCATCGACCCCTCCTCAAAACTGCCTTTTCGAGTATTCAGCATGCGTCCCTATCCATGTAACCAACGCGACCTTAATTTCATAGCTGATCTTCGTCTCGATCCTGTACTTGTTGCCCTTTATGTTGAAGATCACCCTGTTGTCACTCAGAAAGCTAGCCCTTGGATACCGGGCCCTCACGTCAGCCGGCCCGCGCCATTCCTCCTCCTCGACCTCGTCGATCCAAGCGTTGAGGGGTGGGCGGACATCGGCATGATGGCGGCCGAACTCGTCAAGCTTGTGCTTTCCAACAAGGCGCATTTGCTAGTTCCATCAACACGACCAACAATGTTCCCATCACATGTCCCAAATGAATGTTCCCATAGAGGGAACCATAAATGATGTAGTATCTCATGTCAAGTCCTCCGCGTTGAAAGCTCTTCCGCCAACATCTACAATCGAACGTCCTCATGGACCCCGCCCGCATCGCCGAACTACTCCAACCATTCCTAGTCTTCTCCCCAAACTCTTGTCATTCCGAACAAGGCCGGAGGGCCGGTGAAGAACCTGCTGTTCTTTCCGCCACCCAATCCCATAATATATCGACGTACATCGATATACTCCAGCGCTGGAACGCTCGCATCAATCTCACTGCCATCCGCAACGAAGAAGAAATCGTCACCCGGCACTTCGGCGAGAGTCTCTTCGCGGCCCGCCATCTCTTCCCTAAAACTGCTGATGTGGGGACAGCCGCCCCTTCGACAAGCTCAGGGCAGGCTCTCGGCTGTCCGAGAGAGCGAAGGACCCCAGCTCGCCTAGCCGACCTCGGTTCCGGCGCCGGCTTCCCAGGACTGCCCATCAAACTCTGGGCTCCCGGAATCTCCCTAGCCCTGATCGAGTCGAATCAGAAGAAGGCCGCTTTTCTTCGCGAAGTAGCCCGCGTGCTTACATTGACGGACATCAATATACAAAACGCCCGCGCCGAAGACTTGGCCTCGGACCAGACGTTCGATCTTGTCACCCTTCGTGCTGTTGAACGTTTTGCTGCGGTTCTCCCGACAGCTGCCAGACTCGTGGCTCCAGGCGGACGACTAGCTCTGTTAATCGGCTCGTCCCAAGTGAGCGAGGCGGAGGCGATCCTTCCAGATTTCTCTTGGCAACCCGACATCTCCATTCCTGAGTCGAAGACCCGCACGCTGCTGGTTGGAACGAAGGAACCGCAATAGTTAACAGGTGGTATGGGAGAAATAATCTAGTCCGGTCAGTATGAGTCCCGACTATAATAGTTGACCGCAGCATCCTTGAAAGTGGGATTGGATCCAGAATTAACCAAAGATTGCCTCGCACAAGCGCGTCAAGCCCATGAGTGCCAACACTCCGAAATGTTCCAACTGGAACATCCGTGCGGTAGCTGTTCGCAATGTTCCGACTGGAACACTCCCCTGTTTTGATCAGCTCCCGGGCGACTTAATCAATGACGCGCTAACCTAGGTCACTGCAAAAGTCGAGTCGAGGAGCTCAGCGGCTGAAGCCGACTCTGAAATCAAGACCTTAACGCAGCGCTTGAAGCGCTGCTCCACCCAAAGCCAGAGTTTTCAGCAACCTCTGATCGGCGCGGGGTCACTCTAGATTCCACTCCTCCCCAAAATGTTCCGGCCGGAACACTCGGCTACTTTTGCACATCCATCCAACGTTGTGCACAACATTCTGACCTTGCTCCGAAACGCGTATCGCATTATGCTGCCAGAGACTCTGGCTCCTCGACAATTTATGGGACGCGTTATCGCTGTTGCCAATCAGAAGGGCGGCGTGGGGAAGACTACGACTGCCATCAACCTAGCCGCGTCCTTCGCGGCGGCTGAAGTGAACACGCTGCTGATCGATTGCGATCCGCAGTCGAATGCCACCAGCGGGCTGGGTCTGCTGAAAGATCCGGAGCGGGTTTCGACTTACCATCTGCTGCTCGGTGCGGCCGAGGCCGAGGAGGCACTGGCCACGACTGAGCTGGAACAGCTTTGGCTGATTCCTTCGCATAAGAACCTGATCGGGGCAAACCTGGAACTGGTTGAGGTGGAGCGGCGCGAGTATCGGTTGCGCGACGCCATTGCGCCCTTGCGTGAGCGCTTCCAGTACATTGTGCTCGACTGTCCGCCAGCTCTGGATCTCTTGACGCTAAATGCCCTGGTAGCTGCCGATTCGGTTTTGATTCCGATGCAGGCGGAATACTTTGCGCTGGAAGGCATCAGCGAACTGATGGATACCGTGGAGAGGATCCGCGCGGCGCTGAATCCGGAGCTGGGCATCGAGGGCGTGGTGCTCACCATGCTGGATGAGCGGACCAACCTGGCGCAACAAGTGATGGCTGAGCTGAGAAATTATTTTGGGGACAAAGTATGTGCCGCAACCATACCGCGGAACATCCGGCTGGCAGAGGCACCGAGCCATGGCAAGCCGGCGCTGATATACGATCCGCGATCGAAGGGGGCGGAGAGTTATATACGGCTGGCGAAGGAGCTGCTGGGGCGGCATTTGGCGGCGGGCCAGCCGCCTTCGGCGATTAGCGCTTAGTTATTATATTCATATTAATCGATATATGCATTTACTTATGTCGATGTATATAACGCTTCGAAATTATCGGCGGTGATGGCTATAGGGATCCTTCGACTCCGCAGATGCTTGTGCTTTCGCGCAAGCATCTGTTGCGCTCAGGACGACAGGGTCGAGAAAGGGAACAAAAAGAATGACTACTTCGGCGGCGGAGAAGTTGACGGGGCATCCGGTAATCGAGAAGAAAGACGAGAAGGCGGAGAAGCGGCGGGCTTTGGGGCGAGGGTTGGCGTCTTTGCTGCCGGGGCCACGGGTGGTTGTTCCGACGGGCGGCGACGGCGGGGAAACCAAGGTCCCTCACTTCGTTCGGGATGACAAGGGTGAGGAGAGGAATGACAGGAACAATGAGGATCGCGCTGGACAGCCGAGGGCGGCTGTCCCCACATTGCCCCCCGGCGCTATTTCCGCATTAGAACCGGATGAGACGCCGGTGCTGATCTCGATTTCCGCGGAGACGATTCCGCGGAATACCGTTGTGAATCTTTCGATCGAGTTGATCGATAAGAATCCTTACCAGACGCGATATGTGTTTGACGAGGAGATGCTGATTGAGCTGAGGGACTCGATCAAGGAGCATGGGGTCGTGCAGCCGGTGGTAGTGCGCCCGGCGCAAGCAGGGGATGGGCGCTACATCCTGGTGCTGGGCGAGCGGCGCTTGCGAGCGTCGAAGATGGCCGGCAAGGATACGATTCCGGCCCTGGTGCGAACGCTTTCGCCGCAGCAAGCAGCGGAGATGACCGTGCTCGAAAACGTAGTGCGCGCGGACCTGAATCCGTTGGAGCAGGCCGAGGCCTTCCGGGTGCTGAGCAAGGAATTTCATCTGACGCAGCAGCAGATTGCGGAGCGGGTCGGAGTGTCGCGCGAGACAGTGTCGAATTACATGCGCCTGCTGCGCTTGCCGGAGAAGGTGATGAATTACATGCTGGAGGGCCGGTTGAGCTTCAGCGATGCGCGGGAGATTTTGCGGCTGGAAAAGCCGGAACACATCGAGATGGTGGCTGAAGAAGTGGTGACGAAGCGGCTGAAGTGGGACGAGATTGAGGACCGTGTGTTGCGGCTGAACGGATCTCTTCCCATGCTGCCGGCACAAGCGCAATCAGGAGAGCAGGGAAAGAAAACCAGTGCACGATGGATCGATCCGAATGTCAGGGCGGCGCAGACGGAGATGGAGCGGACGTTGGGAATGAGGGTAAGGATTCGGGATCGGAATGGAAGGGGAAAGATTGTGATTGAGTATGCGACCGTGGACGATTATGAGCGGGTGGTGGAAAAGCTGCGGGGTGAGACGAAATAGCTAGTACCCAGTACCTAGTCTTGGAGGCGGCCATTGGCCGCCTTGTTTTCTGGGACGTACTTAGGAGTCAAGATGGTCAAGAATCCAGATCGTTATCCTGTGGAATGCGGCGCGGAAATTTAGGACTATCAATGGCATACCGGGATTTCTTCTTGGAGGAAGTGGGAGGCGGCATTGACTGACGCGGAAAAAGTTTTGGGGTCGGTCGCGACACAGCTCATGAATGGCGAGTTGGTTGTGCTGGAAGATCAGAAGATCCGTGTGAAGCGTGTGGGGAGTGGGCGGCTCAGGATGGTTCAATTCAAGTCCAATGGGCGAACGCTAGAGGCGATTGAGCAGAATCGTGAAAAGCCGAGCCGGTGGGGGCAGTTAGCGCGAGAGAAGCATCAGGTGGTGCAGTTCCGGGACTTGGAGACGCATAAATATGTCGCGGTGTCCGTAGATGGCGAGGTGCAGGAGTACGGGAAGGGACTGAACGCATAATTCGCGGGCTAGGACGTGGGCCGCGTTCAGTGGAGTTGTCGCGGGAACTGAACTTGCACGTTGATTCGTACAGGCATGGGATCTCCGGCGCAGGTTGCAGGAAAAAATCTCCAACTGCGGACTGTGTTAACGGCGGCTTCATCGAAGCTAGCACCGGCTGAATCCACAACCTTTATGTCTTGCGGCAGCCCTTTGGTGTCGACTACGACGGAGACCGTCACTTGCGATTTCTGATCGGAAGCGGGAGGCCATCGAGGACTCCGAGCGACAGCCGGGCGCGGAGGCTTGGATTTTTGTTGACAGAGCCCGAGTTCGATAGCACCCGGAGGTGGCGTGAACGAGGCTGGGTCGGGCGACGGCTCCGGGGAAATTTCGACGACGGCAACATCGAGTTGGTGATGTCGGTCCTCGGAGCAGGCGATTTTATAGGGAAGCCAATGATCGCCGATTTTATGAAATGAGCCGTAGTCGCAGGCTTCGCTGGCCAGATTCCAAGGACGCTCTTCCGGGAACACTTTTTCGAGGAGCAGTCCGGTTTTCTTATCGAAGCAGAAGGCGAGCCTCAGATTGCGGTTGCCGGGATCAGGCTTAGTCACGGCGCACTCCGCGGACTCGGCTATCTCCGGATGGTCAGAGACGGAGTCAAATGCAAGGTTCACTAGTGGCCACCGAAAGACTTCTATGGCATTGGGAAGCAACGCTGCCTGCTCCGGGAAATCGTTGGAGTTATCGAGCAGCCACACCCTAGCCACGCCGCCAACCTCAGTGCGTCGCCAATCCTTGACGACGGTTTCGCGACGCCATTGCGACTTTGAGACCCACACCTCGGTGTAAGTGCCCTGGATCGTATCAAGATTTTTTCCGATCAATGAAAAAGTCGCTTTTAACCGGAAGGCGGGTGCGTTTGGAAAGCGGATATCGGAAAGCTGGCGAGCTTTGTCGAGCAGCGCCTCGGCGCGTTGCTGGACGCTCTGAGCCTGGGCGCATGGCGGGATCAGGCATGCTAGAAAAACGAAGATGGCGCGGCGGTTCATGCGATGCGCAACATGGTAGCGGAAGGGAACGGGGAGATAAAGCAGGTTCGGAGGGGCTATGATGCGACCCTAATAAGGAAAGACAACCGTTACTTCGATAAGCATGGGCATGGGTGCTCCGTCGCAGGTTGCGGGCCAGAATTGCCATCCACGCACCGTATTGATAGCAGCTTCGTCGAGATGAGCGCCTGCCGAGTGCACAACTTTCACATTTTGCGGATCGCCGCCGGTATCGATGATTAGGGACAACGCCACGCGGGCGTTCGGAGCACCAAGAGCTCTAGGAGGGCCGGGAGTGGAGGCGGCACGCGGGAATTCCGGTTTCACGGAGCAATTGCCCAGCGCGGTCGCACCTATAGGTGGAGCGAAGAGTGTGGGATCGGGAGATGGCTCAAGAGAAATCTCAGTGACCTTAGTATCGAGTTTGCGGTGACTGTCCTCGAAGCAGACGATCTCGCGCGGAAAACGGTAATCGCCAAACTTTTGAAATGAGTGGTAGTTGCAGGAGTTGTCGACTGCATTGCCGGGATTGTTCGGCGGTCTTTCGGGAAGGATTCTTTCGACGAGCGGGCCGTCCCGCTTGTCGAAACAGAAGGCGGACTTTAGCTTGCGACGATCGGGCTTAGTGATGGCGCACTCGGCCGGAGGATCCATTTCAGTATGGTGGGAGATTGAATCGAACACGAGATTCGTGGACTTCGGCAGGAAGATGCCCAAGACGCCCGCAACTCGCGCCGCTGATTCAGGGAAGTCGTCTGTGTTATCGAGCACCCAAAGCCTCGTGGGGCCACCGACCTCGATTCGGCGTTGATCGTTGACAACCGTTTCGCGACGCCATTGCGACCTCGACACCCAAACTTCGGTATAGGTTCCTTGGACGCTATCAAGATTCTTTCCGATAAATGAAAAAGTTGCTTTCAGCCGGAATGCGGGGGCGTTTGGCGAGCGGATGTCGGAAAGCTGGCGCGCTTTGTCGAGCAGCGCTTCGGCGCGCTGCTGGACGTTCTGGGCCTGTGTGCCTGGCGGGATCAGGCATGCTAGGAAAACGAACATGGCCAGGCGGTTCATTCGATGCGAAATATGGTAGTCGAACGGCGCGGCGAGATAAAGTGGGTTTTGAAGAGCGAAAGGTTGGACCTTCGCTCCGCTAGACTGCCGAGGGCGGCTGTCTCTACATAAGCATCTGGACACGCCGAGATTCTGCCCTGAGCTCGCTGAAGTAGTCGCTCCACCTGATCATCTTAATGAGTTAATGAGCCGGGCTTGGTCTGGGAGATGGTTCCGGCAGCAGAGGCTTGGTTTCTCCGCCGAGCAACCAGAGGCGGAAACGGTCGAGATATACATAGACCACAGGCGTGGTGAATAAGGTCAGTGCTTGGCTGACGATTAATCCTCCGACAATCGTGATGCCTAGCGGACGATGCAGTTCTGACCCTGTGCCCGTGCCGAGCGCGAGCGGTAAGCCACCCAAAAGAGCGGCCATGGTCGTCATCATGATCGGCCGGAAGCGCAGCAGGCAGGCTTCGTAGATGGCGTCAACCGGCTTCTTGCCTTGCGTACGCTCCACTTCCAGCGCCACGTCGATCATCATAATCGCGTTTTTCTTCACCAGGCCGATAAGAAGAATGATGCCAATCATTCCAATCACGTTGAGTTCATTGTGTGTAAAGAGCAAAGCGAGGAGCGCACCCACGCCGGCCGACGGAATTGTCGAAAGAATTGTTATGGGGTGAATGTAGCTCTCGTATAGCATCCCCAGCACGATGTAAACAGTAACCAATGCCGTGAAGATCAGAATTTTTTGGCTGGAAAGCGAATCCTGAAACGCGGCGGCCGTACCCTGGAAGCTGGCCTGAATCGTAGCGGGGAAGCCGATGGATCGTTGCGCATTCTCGATGGCAAGCGTCGCCCCTCCGAGAGAAATTCCTGGCGCCAGATTGAAAGAAATTGTGACCGAGGGAAACTGGCTCTGGTGGTTCACGGCCAACGGGATGTTGGATGGCGTGAAGTGAGTGAACGCCGCTAATGGGATCGGCGTGCCGCTGGTAGATCGCAAATAAATATTCTGCAGGCCCTCCGTGGTCTGCTGGAAGTCGGGCGCAACTTCCATGACCACGTGGTATTGGTTCAGCGGACGGTACATGGTGGAGACCTGCCGCTGCCCGAATGCGTCATAGAGAGCGTTGTCGATATCCTGCGCGGCCACGCCCATGCGGCTGGCGGTGTCGCGATCGATCACCAGTTGCGCCTGCAATCCTTTGTCTTGTTGGTCGGTATTCACGTCGCGCAGTTCCGGCAGCACGCGCATCTTCGCCAGCAACTGTGGCGCCCAGGAGTTGAGTTCGTTCAGGTCTTCGCCTTGCAGCGTGTACTGATATTGCGCGTTACTCTGGCGGCCGCCAATGGTGAGGTCTTGATAGGATTGCAGATAGAGCGTGGCGCCTGGCACCACCGCCAGCTTGCCACGAAGGCGGTTGATCACATCGTCCGCGCTAACGTTCGGGCAGGACTGCCAGAAATGATGCGCCGGACACTTACCGCGTTCCGCCAGTGGTTTCAGCATGATGAAGAACCGGCCTTGGTTCGACACCGTATTTCCTCCCGCAAACCCCACGATTGTGCTCACCGCCGGATCAGTCATGACAATTTTGACGTAGCGTTCCATCTTGCCGCGCATCGCCTGGAATGAGATATCCTGCGCCGCTTGCACCGATCCCCCAATGCGCCCCGTATCCTGCTGGGGGAAGAAGCCCTTGGGAACGATGATGTAGAGGACGATACTCAGGCACGCCACCAGGATGGTCACCACCAGCGTAACCAATTGGTACTGCAGAACAACCTTCAGGGAATGGCGGTAGAACGTCAGAGTTTTGTCAAAAACCCATTCGCTGGCGCGGTAGAAGAGATTATGCCGTTCATCTTTCGGCGCCGGGCGCAGAAACTTGGCGCACATTGTCGGAGTCGTGGTCAGAGAGACGAGTAACGAAACTCCGATGGCAACGCTCAACGTCACCGCGAATTCGCGAAACAGCCTGCCAACAATTCCGCCCATCAGCAACAAAGGGATGAATACGGCCACCAGCGACGTGCTCATCGAAATTACGGTGAATCCAATTTCGGCCGCTCCTTTGAATGCTGCTTGCACGGCGTCCATGCCGTGTTCTATATAACGCGTAATGTTCTCCAGCACCACGATGGCATCATCCACCACGAATCCGGTGGAAATGGCCAGGGCCATGAGCGACAAGTTATCCAGGCTATAGCCCAGAAGATACATGCCTCCGAAGGTGCCGACCAGCGACATCGGCACGGCAATGCTGGGAATAATGGTGGCTCGCACCGTCCGCAGAAATGCAAACACCACCAGGATCACAAGAATGATCGAAATAATCAGCGTGGCTTCAATGTCTTTCACCGACGCGCGGACCGTGACCGTGCGATCCATGGCTACGCTGAGCGCGATCGCCGGGGAAATCGAGGACCGCAAATAGGGCATCAGGGCGATCACTCGATCCACGGTTTCGATGACGTTGGCTCCGGGCTGCCGGAAGATAATAATCAGAACGCTCGGCTTTCCACCAGCCCCACGCGAGACGTCCTCCGTGTTGCCGAGCAGCCCGATGTTGCGAACGTCAGAAACCGAATCTTCCACGTCGGCCACATCGCCCAAACGTACGGGGGCGCCATTGTGGTAGGCGACGATCAGCGGCCGGTATTGATCCGCCGTAAAGAGCTGATCGTTGTCACTGAACGTCGAGGACTTTGTGCTACCCGACACCTGTCCCTTGGCTTGGTTCGCATTGGCCAGATTGAGCGCGTTGCGCACCGTGTCCAAGCCAACGCCCAGTTTGTTCAACAGCATCGGATTCACTTCCGCGCGCACCGCCGGTTGCGCCGCGCCACCCACAAATACTGTGCCTACCCCCGCAACCTGGGCCAGCTTCTGCGCCAGAATCGAGTCCGCTGCGTCGTACATCTGCGGCACGGTTTCAGTATCGGAGGTCAGCGCCAGAATCAGAATGGGCGCGTCGGCGGGATTCGACTTGCGGTAGGTTGGATTGCTCGGAAGGTTGGCCGGGAGCTGACTGCGCGCGGCGTTGATCGCCGCCTGCACGTCGCGGCCGGCAGCGTCGATGTTCCGGTTCAAGTCAAATTGCAAGGCGATGCTGGTAGATCCCAGTTGGCTGGTCGAGGTCATCTGGTTGACCCCCGAGATGCGGCCAAACTGCCGCTCCAGCGGCGTCGCCACCGCCGACGCCATGGTTTGCGGATCGGCCCCCGGCAAGCTGGCGCCCACGCTGATCACGGGGAAATCTACTCGCGGTAGCGAAGATACCGGAAGGTAGTTAAAGGCAAGTATCCCCGAGAGCAGCAGCGCCGCCGCCAGCAGCGACGTACCAATCGGACGCCGAATAAATGGGGCCGAAATACTCATCGTCTAAATCAACTTTTGCAATCGTAAATCAGCTTCGCGTGTCATCCCGAGCGCAGCGAGGGACCTTAGTTCTTGCCCCGCAGCTTCTTCCGCCCACGCCGGTGTTGCGACTGCTGGCAAACACCAAGATTCCTCGCGGCGCTCGGGATGACAGTGCTTCGGTTTGCCTCATCCCTGAAATCGCTTCAATCCTGACTTCTAATCCCCCGGCAACTCCTGTGGAATCGGGTTGCCGATTTTGTACTTCTCAAATCGTTGTCCCAACCGATCGAACCACAAGTAAACCACCGGGGTGGTGTAAAGCGTAAGCAACTGACTGAGAATCAAACCGCCGACGATCGTAATACCCAACGGCCGGCGCAACTCCGCGCCGGTGCCCGATCCGAGAGCCAGCGGCAAGCCACCGAGCAGCGCAGCCATGGTCGTCATCATGATGGGGCGGAAGCGCAGCAGGCATGCCTGAAAGATCGCTTCTTCCGGCGGCTTGTGTTCCACGCGCTCGGCTTCCAGCGCAAAGTCGATCATCATGATGGCGTTCTTCTTAACGATGCCGATCAGCAAAATGATGCCAATCAACGCCACCACGGTCAGATCGTTGCCCGTCAATTGCAGGGCGAGAATTGCGCCCACGCCCGCGGACGGCAGCGTCGAGAGAATCGTGATGGGATGAATGTAGCTTTCGTACAGCACACCGAGCACGATATACACCGTGATGATGGCGGCGAGAATCAGGAATGGTTCGCTGGCGAGAGAATTCTGGAACGCAGCCGCCGTGCCTTGAAAGGCTGCATGAATGCTGGCCGGCAACTGAATATCTTTCTCCGCTTGCTGAATGGCTTTCGTGGCTTCTCCGAGTGAGGCGCCGGGAGCGAGGTTGAACGAAAGCGTCACCACGGGAAATTGTCCCTGGTGGTTGACGGCGAGCGGCGCGTTGGTGGTTTGCATCTGCGTAAAAGTTGACATTGGAACCGGAGTTCCGCTCGTGGCTGCCGTCGCCGCATTCGCCGTGGGTGCGCCGGAATTCGGCGTAGTGCTGGAGGGACGAATGTATACGTCATTCATCGCGTCGGGCGCGCTGGCAAAGTTCGGCATCACTTCGAGCACGACGTGGTACTGATTCAACTGCGTGAAGATGGTGGAAACCTGCCGCTGCCCGAACGCGTCATACAGCGTATTGTCGATGGCTTGCGGCAGGATTCCGAGGCGCGACGCGGTATCGCGGTCGATGGTGAGGTTGGTCCTCAGGCCGCCGTTCAACTGGTCGGTGGCGACGTCGCGCAACTCCGGCGCGGCGCGCAGTTTCTCAACCAACTTTGGTGTCCACTGCGCGAGCTCCTGCGCGTCCGCGTCTTCAATCGAATATTGAAATTGCGTTCGGCTCACGCGGTCTTCCACCGTCAGGTCCTGCACCGGTTGCATGTAAAGAGTAATGCCGTCCACATTGGCCAGCTCCGGCTGCAGTCGCCGGATGATGGCGGAAGCATCGTCGTGGCGCTCGTCGCGCGGCTTCAGATTGATTTGAATTCGCCCGCTGTTCGGGGTCGTGTTTGTGCCATCGATGCCGATGAAGGAGGACAGGCTGTCTACATCTTTGTCTTGCAGAATCACCTTGGCTAACGCCTGCTGGCGCTGCGACATTGCATCGAACGAAATGTTGTCGGGAGCTTCCGAAATCCCCAGGATTACACCCGTATCCTGCACCGGGAAAAATCCCTTGGGGACGACCACGTAGAGAACCAGCGTGAGAACCAGAGTTCCGAAAGTTACGAAGAGTGTAGCCGTCTGATGCTTCAGCACCCACTTCACGGTGCGTCCGTAAAAGGCGATCACGCGGTTGTAATAATCTTCCGTGATATCATAGAAGCGGCCCTTCTCGCCTTCCTTGCGATGCTTCAACAGCTTGGCGCACATCATCGGCGTCAGGCTGAGTGAAACGCCGGCCGACACAAGAATCGTCACCGCGAGAGTTACGGCGAACTCACGGAACAGTCGGCCGACGATGTCGCCCATGAACAACAGCGGAATCAGCACCGCGATCAACGAAACTGTGAGCGATACGATGGTGAATCCGATCTGTCCTGATCCTTTGAGCGCGGCGTCGAGCGGCGAATCTCCCGCTTCAAGAAAACGGTCGATGTTTTCGATCATGACGATGGCATCGTCCACAACAAAGCCAGTGGAGATGGTCAACGCCATGAGCGTGAGATTGTTTAGGCTGTAGCCCAACAGGTACATCACGCCAAACGTGCCCACGATCGACAAAGGAACGGCGACGCTGGGAATAAATGTGGCGCGGAGGTTCCGGAGGAAGAAGAAAATAACGATGACCACCAGAACGATGGTCAACGCCAACTCAAACTCAACGTCTTTCACCGATGCGCGGATGGTAGTGGTGCGGTCGGTAAGAATCTGCACCTTCACCGCGGAGGGCAGCGAGGCCTGCAGTTGCGGCAAAAGTTTTTTGATCCGGTCAACAACGCTGATGATGTTCGCGCCCGGCTGGCGCTGGATGTTCACGATGACCGCGGGAGTGGAATTCATCCAGGCCGCAAGCAACGTGTTCTCCGTACCGTCGATGACGTTGGCCACATCGCTAAGGCGCACCGGCGCGCCGTTGTGATAAGCGATGACGATCGGCTTGTACTGCGCGCTGGAAAAAAGCTGATCGTTGGCGCCGATGGTGTAGGACTGGCGAGCGCCGTCGATCACTCCTTTCGCCTGATCCACATTGGCCTCGGCGAGTGCGGTGCGAACGTCTTCGAGACTCAATCCGTAGGAGGCGAGCGCGGTCGGATTTACCTGAACCCTTACCGCAGGCTTTTGCCCTCCGCTGATCGAAACCAATCCCACGCCCGGCAGTTGCGAAATTTTCTGTGCCAGCGCGGTGTCGGCGAGATCCTCCACCTTCGACAGCGGAAGGGAATCCGAACTCATCGCCAGGGTGAGAATCGGCGCGTCCGCCGGATTCACCTTGTTGTAGATGGGGGGATTCGGCAAGTCCGTCGGCAAGTAGGTCGCTGCGGCGTTGACCGCGGCCTGCACCTGCTGTTCTTCCACGTCGATGTTCTGGTCAAGTCCAAATTGCAGCGTGATGACCGAACTGCCAAATGAACTCGTCGAGGTCATCTGGCTTAGTCCCGGAACCTGCCCGAACTGCCGCTCCAACGGCGAAGTTACGGACGACGCCATCACATCGGGGTCCGCCCCCGGATAAAAAGTCACGACCTGAATGGTCGGGTAATCGACTTCCGGCAGGGCAGAGACTGGCAGTTGCAGAAACGCGACCCACCCGACCAGCAGCACGCCGACCATTAACAGCGTGGTCGCCACTGGCCGGAGAATAAATAACCGTGAGGGGCTCATGAAGCAGGGGTTCCTGAAGATGCGCCGCTGTTTGTTCCGCCGCCGGTGTTACTGGGGCCACCAACGCGCGGCTCGACTTTACTGCCAGTCTGCAGCTTGTCCTGGCCGTCAGTGACCACTACGTCCCCGGGATTGAGCCCGGCGGTGATGAGCGTTGAGTTGCCCTGGGTCAACGAAATTGTTATCGGTTGAGCGTCGACGGTCTTATCCGGCTTGACCGCGTAAACAAATGCTCCCTGCGGACCGCGCAGGATCGCGGCTGTGGGCACGACTGTGCTGTTTTTTCGCGTTTCAAGCAGCAGGTTTGCGTTTACAAACTGGTTTGGCCAAAGCTGGTTGTCTTTATTGTCGAAGACCGCTTTCAGCTTCGCCGTCCCAGTCGTTGGATCGATTTGGTTGTCGATGGTCTGCAATTTGCCGGTGGCCAGCTTGGTTTGATCGTCGCGACTGTAAGCTTCGACCTGCAATGACGTGTTCTTCATGTGCTGCGCCACGGTCGGCAGCTGATCTTCCGGCAGGGTGAAGATCACGGCAATTGGCTGCAGTTGCGTGAGGATTAGCATCGGATTCGTATCGGCCGCGTGAACAATGTTGCCTGGATCGACCTGGCGCAGGCCAACGCGGCCGGTGAAGGGCGCCGTGATATTGCAGTAGACGAGTTGCAGCTTCGCGTTATCGATCTGCGCCTGGTCCGTGCGCACCTGGCCGTCGAGCTGATCGACGGTAGATTTCTGCGTGTCCACCTGCTGCTGCGCGATGCTGCCGGAAGGAATCAGCGTAGTGTAGCGCTCGAGGTTGAGCCGCGCATCGCGAAGCGACGCCTGATCCTTGAACAACTGCGCCTGCATCTGTTCGAGCTGCACCTGGTAGGGACGAGAATCAATGAGAATCAGCAAATCGCCTTCCTTCACAACCTGCCCTTCCTGAAAATTAACTCGCATGATCTGGCCATCGACGCGGCTCTTTATGTTTGCCGTGTAGAAGGCTGAGACCGATCCCAGGCCGACCAGATAGACCGGCACATCCTGCTGCTGCACCGTCGCCACGGCAACTGAAACCGAGTGCGAACCCGCAGCCTGCGCTTTTTGCTGTTTGGAGTCGGCGGTGGTGCAGCCCGACAAAGCCGCACACGCAGCGATCGCGGCGGCCAAAATCAGGCGAAGCTGAAAACCGTGCGGCAATTTTTTGTGACTGAGATTCGAGTCCGTCATCTTCAAGTTTTTAGTCCAGTGCAGCTTTTCAGGGATATGTGGAAAATCTGCCGAATCTGCCATTTGTTAGACGTATGTATTCTCAACTCGGTTGCGGAGAGTTGTCCAAAACGCGAAAAGGTCCTTCGGCCTTAGCTCAATCTAAGCTTCATTCCGCGCTGATTTTAGGGCGAGCCGCAAAGAGCAGATTCAATAGTAGAACCGCACAGGTCCAGCATCAACTGCGGTGACGGGGTGGGTCAAGGGCGAGGCGAAGGTTTTACAAATCTTTACCCGCTTTGACCGTACGTTTACGCTCAGGCCGATTGCAGCGCGGAAGGTGCGGGATGGTGCGCTTCATATGCCGCAATTTCCTGCTCATGCTGCAGCGTGAGGCCAATGTCGTCCAGTCCATTGAGCAGGCAATGGCGCACGAATTCGTCGATCGGGAACTTTGCGCGAAAACCCTGGTCGTCACTGACCTCGCACTGTTCCAGGTCGACTGTGAGTTCATAGCCTGCGACCTCGCGGGCGCGTCGCAACAGCTCGGCAACTTCGCTTTCATTTAGCTGGATGGTGAGAAACCCGTTCTTCGTGCCGTTGTTGGCGAAGATGTCAGCGAACGAAGAAGAAATCACGGCGCGGAAGCCGAAATCCGCCAGCGCCCACACTGCATGTTCTCGCGAAGATCCGCAGCCAAAATTCTTTTCTGCGACTAGAATGCTCGCACCCTTATAGTGCGGCTGGTCCAAAACAAAGTCGGTATTCTTCTTCCCGTCCGCGTCGAAGCGCCAGTCGTAAAACAAAAACTGGCCGAAGCCCGTGCGCTCGATGCGCTTCAGAAACTGCTTGGGAATAATCTGGTCCGTGTCGACATTCACTCGGTCGAGCGGCGCGACAAGTCCGCGATGGGTGCGAAAAGGTTTCATTGAAATTTCCAGTTTCGGATATCCGTGAAGTGTCCGGTAATCGCCGCCGCTGCTGCCATCATCGGACTCACCAGATGCGTGCGCCCGCCGCGGCCCTGGCGTCCTTCAAAATTCCGGTTGCTGGTGGAGGCGCAGCGCTCGCCCGGCTGCAGTATGTCAGGGTTCATTCCTAAACACATCGAGCATCCCGACTCGCGCCACTCGAACCCCGCATCCAGAAAAATCTGGTGCAGGCCTTCCTGCTCGGCGGCGCGCTTCACCCTTTGCGATCCCGGCACTACCATCGCGCGTACCTTCGAGCTTACGTGATGCCCTTTGGCCACGCGCGCTGCCGCCCGCAAATCTTCGAGGCGCGAGTTAGTGCATGACCCGATGAACACGCGGTCGATTCCGATATCTTCAATGCGATTGCCTGGCTCGAGGCCCATGTACTGCAACGCCAGCTCAGTCGCCCGCCGGTCTGCGTCTTTCAGGCGATCGGCTTCCGGCACGCGGCCTGTAACCGGCGCGACCATCCCGGGATTCGTTCCCCAGGTCACGAACGGACAGAGCTGCGCCGCGTCGATCTCGATCACTCTGTCGTAAGAAGCGCCATCGTCCGTCGGCAATCCGCGCCAGGATTCGATCGCTTTCTCCCATTCGCCATCCCGCGGGGCAAATCGCTTTCCTTGCACATACGCGAACGTCGTCTCATCCGGTGCAACCATGCCAGCCCGTGCGCCCGACTCAATGCTCATATTGCACAGCGTCATGCGTCCTTCCATCGAAAGCCCGCGCACCGCTTCGCCGGCATATTCGACCACGTGCCCGGTTCCGCCGTCCGTGCCGATCTGTCCGATGATGCCCAACGCCAGGTCCTTCGCGCCGACGCCTTCCGCCAAGCGGCCGCGCACGTCGATCTTCATCGTCTTCGGCGTTTGCTGGGCGAGACATTGGGTGGCCAGCACATGCTCCACTTCCGACGTTCCAATGCCAAAGGCTAGCGCTCCGAAAGCGCCGTGCGTACTGGTGTGGCTGTCGCCACACACGATGGTCATGCCCGGCTGAGTGAGTCCAAGCTCCGGTCCGATCACGTGCACGATCCCCTGATCCGGCGAATCCATGTCGAAGAGCCGGACGCCAAATTCCTTGCAGTTTTTCTGCAGCGTCTCAATTTGCTTTGCGGCGATTAAGTCAGTAATGGGCGTTCCGCGCGGCTCGGTGGGAATGTTGTGATCCACGGTAGCCACGGTGCGCGCTGGCTGGCGCACTTTTCGTCCCGCAACCCGTAAGCCATCAAAGGCCTGCGGCGAGGTCACTTCATGAACCAGATGAAGGTCGATATAAAAGATGGGAGAGCGGCCAGCCGGCTCGGCAACCAGGTGAGGCTGCCAGATCTTTTCGAATAGCGTGCGTTTTGGCGACATGAGGAATCAGCCTCGAACAACAAAGAATCGCGTCCGCATCGCTCAAACGTTGCCTCTAGTTTGTCACAGAGTGGCGGACCGCGGCAAGCGGTGGTGGGCTAATTCCGCCAAAGTTCGCCTGCGGCCTTGGAATTAGCCCATTACCCGGCAAGCCGCGCCAATGTGAAAGCTCGATGAAAATGCCGAAACCCGCGTGCCCTTCGCGCCCCCGTCCCTTCGTTTTCGGGTATCATTGACGGGTATTGACAGGCCTGACGCTGGCTCCTTCTGCGCTCAAAGGGTGGCCGAACTCCCGCAGCGCGGCTCAAGGAAGCGACACAAAAGTCCCGGACATGATCAACGGCAAACAAATCGCGGTCGTAATGCCCGCCTACAATGCCGAGAAGACACTTGAGGCCACCGTTGGCGAGCTGCCGGAACTGGTGGACATTCGCATCCTGGTGGATGACCACAGCTCCGACCGCACAGTCGATTTTGCGCGGCGCCTCGGCCTGCTCGTCTTTCAGCACGATCGCAACTACGGGTACGGCCGCAACCAGCAGACTTGCTATCGCGAGGCCCTCGCCGCGGGCGCCGACGTGGTGATCATGCTGCACCCGGATTATCAGTACACTCCCTATCTGGTCACGGCTATGGCGAGCATGGTGGCTTATGGCGTGTATGACGTTGTGCTGGGTTCACGCATCATCGGCGGGACGGCGCTGCATGGTGGCATGCCGCTTTACAAGTATGTCTCCAACCGGTTGCTCACAGCGTTTGAAAATCTGTTTCTGCGGGTAAAGCTTTCCGAATATCACACGGGGTATCGCGCCTTCAGCCGGCAGGTGCTGGCGAAGCTGCCGCTCCTCGAGAATTCCGACGACTTCGTCTTCGACAATCAGATGCTCGCCCAGTGCGTGCACTTCGGCTTCCGCATCGGAGAAGTCTCGTGTCCCACGAAGTATTTTGAGGAAGCGTCGTCGATCAACTTCCGACGTAGCGTGAAGTATGGTTTCGGGGTATTGGCGACAACTTTGCAATTTGCGCTGCAGAGGGCCGGCCTAATCCATTTGCCGCGCTTCAGCGATGAAGGCCGAAAGCTCGAACCCGACGTTCCCAAGTACTACGTCCGCACCACCGCGCGCTCGGCCTAGAGCGCAGGTTTCGCCTCACCTTCATCCCTGCCTTGAAACGTTTTCATCTCCGCAAGCACTATCCTCACAGCGGATTACCCCCTCCCGCAGTTTCAAATAAGGAGAAAACCAATGGCAGGCTCATGGCAGGGGCTGGTCAACCAGCCGACCTTCAATACCAGCACGATGATACTTCTCACTGATGGGCGGGTAATGGTGCAGGAGGAAGCCACCCCGCACTGGCACGCGTTAACCCCGGATAGCAGTGGCAGCTACGTTCACGGCACCTGGTCTCCCTTGGCGGATATGGCATTTTGGCGGCGGTATTACGCTTCGGGAACGCTCAAGGACGGACGGGTCATCCTGATCGGCGGCGAGCAAAGCGGCGCCGGCGGAGATACAAACCTAGGGCAAATCTACGATCCCGTCGCGGATGCGTGGGACCCATTGCCATCGCCTCCGGGCTGGCCGCAGGTAGGCGATGCCGCTTGCTGCGTCTTTCACGACGGCCGCTTCATGATCGGCGCGTTGCTCTCCGGAGACTGTACCATCTACGATCCCACGACCAACACATGGTCTGCCGCCGCTGCTCAGCCGGTTCGGACCAATGAAGAGACCTGGGTTTTGCTGCACGATCACACGATTCTCACGGTAGAGTGCTTCCCGCCCTTCCGAGCTCAGAAATACGTTATTGCTACCGACACCTGGAAGGACGAAGGAGTCGTGCCCGTAATCCTGGTCGATCCGGTGATGAGCGAGATCGGACCGGCGATGCTGATGTACGACGGCAAAGTCATCTTTTTCGGAGCGGCTGACAGCGCGGGTCACGGCAAGACCGCAATTTATACGCCGCCCCCGCATCCTTTGGGAACCGGCACGTGGGTTGCGGGACCGGACATCCCGAAAATCGGCGGCAATACGATGGTGTGTAACGACTGTCCGGCTAGCCTTACGCCCAATGGCCATGTGCTGGTGGCATCGGCTCCCTTCGAGTTCAACAACTGGGGATCTCCCATTTCTTTCTTCGAATACGATCCCTTCACCAATACTCTGACGCAAGCGCCGACTCCACCAAACAACGGGGCGCAACTCTATTGGAGCCGGTTTATGCTCACGCCTACTGGCCAGGTACTGTTCAGTCCCAGCTCGAAAGACGTGCAAGTCTATACGCCGAAGGGCGGCCCTGAGGAGCACTGGCGGCCCACCATCGAGGCCGTGATTCGCCACGGCTCGCCGCCGGACTATTACATCCTGAAAGGGAAGAAGTTGAACGGCTTCTCTCAGGCCAATATTTACGGGGACGATTGCGGCGCGGCTACGAACTACCCGCTGGTGCGGCTGCGCAACAATCACACGCACGAAATTTTCTATGCCCGGACCTACGAGTTCAGCACGATGGGCGTCGCGACTGGCGATTCGCTGCAGTCGGTGCGCTTTACAATTCCACACTTGCCGCATGGCGACTACGACATCTGCGTCGTAGCCAACGGCATTAGCTCTCACTGCGTGAGCTTCACCCACCACAAGCCGAAGAGGCACGGCCACGGTTGCGGCGAATCGGAGTGCTCGGAGTGCTGCTGCCGTGAGACACGTGAAGACTGCTGCTGCGAAGAGGAGTCTGCAATCGAGCCTGAGATTCTGGAGCTCAAGCGAGAGGTGAAGAATCTGCAAAGGAGCGTGCATCGGCTGGCATCGCAAATCAAGATGGAGGGTCCGGAGCGGGAAAGAAAACACTCGCACAAGGATAAGGATAAGGACGACGATGACGATGGCAAAGAAGAACGAAAGGAAAAAAAGAAGAAGAGCTAGATTGGTTTGCCGCGGAAGAAATAGACGAGCTCGATGATCAGGATGATCACGACCATGAGTTCGAGGACGAAGGCGCGGCTTTGATTGAACTCGTCCACCATGAAGCGGTAAAGCTCTTCGGCGGTTTGCAGTTTCTGCTGAACCAGGTCTTTGTAATCGGGCACGCCGACTTTCAGCGCAGCCAACTTGTAAAGGCGGGCGGAAAACATATCGCTGAGGAACTTGATGGCGTTGTCGGCGCGCTCGGTGAGTTCGCTCACGTCGAGCAGGACGGTATGGAGTTTCGAAGCGGCTCGCGCCGTCCGCCAGCGCGACCACAGGCCGCGGCCCCCGGCCTCCAGGAAGTCATAAACTTTTTCCAGTTGCAGGCTGAGCAGGTCGTCGTAATGGCGAAACTCGAGCAACTGCGAGTTGGCGTACTGCAAGAGCTGAATCGCGGTCTCGGCGCCGGCGACGCTGTCATAAAGGAAGGCGGCGTTCCAGCCGATCACGGCCAGATCGTTGGGATAGTAGGAAATCCGCGATTGCAGAATCTCCTGCCGTTCACCGTCGGAAAGCGGCTGGGTTTCGCCGCGGACGACTTGGGCGATCCAGCCTCCCTGGGAAGCCAGCAGATCGGTGGCCGACGGCGAGCCTGCGATCTCGCGCAGATGGAAGATGAAATAATCCTCCTGCAGCCACTCGTTGCCGTAAGGTTTAACCAGCGCGGGTGCCGCACGCTCCAGTTTTTGCCGGACGATGCGAGTCGCCAGGCTCTCAAAGTTCGTATCCCAAACCCAGCGGCTGGAAAGCTGAACCAGAGTGTCCCAGTCGCCGGAAAACGGTAACTCGAAGACCACGCTGACCACACCGTAATCGAAGTACTTGATATCGCCCTGAAGTCGCTCGCCGCTTTCGAGAACGAGGGGTTCGAGAACTTCTTCGACCGGGGGGCGCTGGTAGCGCACGTATCCGGGAGCCAGGTGCCGGAAGCTGGCATCGACGGTGCGCGCACCCAGGATTTCTCGCAGCTGGTCCAAGCGAATCTCTTCGCAAACGTCAAACTGGATTAGAACCAGCACAGAGCCGGCCAATGGTGCGTGCGCCGACTTGGCGGCAACCAGGGTCGGCAGGGCCTCGGCGGGAACTTTGCCGACAGCGGGGACGCTGATTGTGGTTTCACGATCCATAGCTCCACCAGCCGGGACTTCACGATCCGTCAGTTCATGTAATTCGCGATCGATTAATTCGCGATCTATGACTTCAGAATCCATAACTGACAGTTCGGGCTAATCCAGCTTGAAGGTGTTGTGTCTTGGTCCCATGAAGGAACCGGCCAGACCTCTATTGTCCCAGAAGAACGGCAATCTGGCGAGAGCTGGGAGCTAGGAGGGGGGCGAAAATAAAGCCTAACTTCAATAGAATCAGCGTTTTTTAGATAATTTCCATAATAGAACAGCGCCCGCTATGAAGGCAGTTAAGCCCATACCAGCTCGTGTCATCGAGCGGAAAACGGCTGCCTCGTGTCGGGCTGCATGGGCGGACTCAGGGTATGCTCCGGGCTCTGAACCGTTACCGTCATCTCCATCCGCAGCCAACGCCAGTTGCAAGACCTCGGCCAGATGCAATGCCTGGCGGTTTGTCCCTTGGGCGATCTGTTCGCGGCAGCTGAAGCCGTCGGCGACGATGAGCCAGTCCGGCGGAGCTTTGCGGACGGCGGGGAGAAGTTCGAGTTCGCCGATCGCAACCGAGATGTCATATTTCTCGGCCTCGAAGCCAAACGAGCCAGCCATACCGCAGCAACCGGGGGCGGGGCTTTGGAAGTCGATGCCCAAGCGGCGCAGGACGGCCTCCTCGGCCGTCATTTTCATGATGGATTTGTGATGGCAGTGTCCGTGGAGGAGCGCCTTGCGCTTGAAATGAGGCAGAGGGAACTCCTTTGCATGGTTTTCTAAGAACTCGCTTAAGAGAAAAGTCTGGCGCGACAAGGCCTGGGCGCGCTCATCGTTTGGAAACAGGTTGACGAGTTCATCTCGAAACACGGCGACACAACTGGGCTCGAGGCCGACGATGGGAATACCCGCTTCGATCTCGGGAGAAAGTTCGTCGAGAATTCGAAGCAGGAGTGTCTGAGCGCGGTCGAGCATCCCGTGATCGTAGAGCGGGCGGCCGCAGCACAGGTTTGCCCGGGGAACGACAACCCGGAAGCCGGCAGCTTCGAGGACGCTGACCGCGGCTTTTGCGGTGTCAGGCCGAAAATAGTTGTTGAAGGTGTCGGGCCAGAGAAGGATGGGAGGAGCGTCAGGGGCTAAAGCCCCATTCTTGAGGCCACGATTAGGCACGGCTGAAGCCGTGCTCCACCCGAAACCATTTCCTCGCTGCCTTCCATAAAACCAAGTTTTGAAACTTTCCGGGGCGAACGCAGGAATCGAGCGCTGCCTGGGGATTCCGGCGAGGAGCTTCGCAATGTCGCGCAGAAGGGGAAGTTGCGTAGTCAAGTTGACGAGTCCCGGCGCGTGCGACGCAACGCGCGCCCAGAGATCGATATTGCCGAATGCATAGGCGCTGCGGGGACGTATGCGGCCTTCGTAATGATGAGAGAGGAATTCGGACTTGTAGGTGGCAACATCCACGCCCACCGGGCAATCGCTTTTGCATCCCTTGCAGGCGAGGCACAGGTCGAGCGACTTTTTCACTTCTTCGCTACGCCAGCCGTCGCGGATCACCTCGCCCTGAGTCATCTCCCAGAGCAGGTGAGCGCGGCCGCGCGTGGATTGCTCCTCCTCGTGCGTGACCCGATAGCTGGGACACATCAGCCCACCTTCTTCGCGGCGGCATTTGCCAACGCCCACGCAGCGTAAGGTGGCTTCGGCGAGGCTGCCATGGTCGGCGGCGAACTGGAAATTAGTTTCCGGTTCCCACGGAGCATAGGCAGCGCCCAGGCGGAGATTCTCGTCGAGCCGGTAGGGTTCAATCAGCTTGCCGGGATTCATCTTCCATTCGGGATCCCACGCCGCTTTGAACTCGCGGAAAGCCTGGACCAGTTCCGGGCCGAACATTTTCGGCAACAACTCTGCGCGCGATTGGCCGTCGCCATGTTCGCCCGAGATGGAGCCGCCATAGCTCACCACCAAATCGGCGGCTTCCTCCATGAATTTTCGAAACTTGGCGATGCCTTCTTTCGATTGCAGATCGAAGTTCATCCGGGTGTGGACGCACCCGTGCCCGAAGTGGCCATAGAGCGATCCCTTGTAGCCATACGCGGCAAACATGTGGCGCAGATCGCGCAGATACCCACCAAGTTTTTCCGGTGCGACCGCGGCATCTTCCCAGCCCTCCCAGTTGAACGGTTCGCCGGGAACGTGCGAGGTCACGCCCAGCGCGGATTCGCGTACTTCCCACACGCGCTTGATTTGCCGCTGGTCGGTGAAGAGCGCAAGGTTTGGCGGGTTCGTGACGCGGCCCAGCACCTGCATCAGGCCGCGCGCCTGGGATTTGGCTTCTATCGCAGTGTCTGCGCCGAACTCCACCATCAACCATCCGCCACCTTCCGGCAGAAGGTCGAGGCCTTCCGGGTTGATGCCTTTTGCGCGTGTGTACCCGACAAGGAGATCGTCGAAGCCTTCGAGTCCGATTGGTTTGTGCGTCATGACTTCCGGCACATGGTCGGCGCACTGGTAAATATCGCGATAAGCGACGACCAGCAGCACGCGCTGAGGAGGGCTTTCGACCAGGCGGCATGTCGCTTCAAGAATCGTGACGCAAGTGCCTTCGGAGCCGACCAGCGCCCGCGCAACGTGAAAACCGTTCTCCGGCAAAAGATAATTCAGGTTGTATCCGGAGACGCGGCGCGGAATATCCGGAAAGCGCTGGCGAACGAGATCGCCATAAGTTGCTGCGATTTCCTTCAGTGCGGCGCAGATCCGAGCGGCTCGGTTGGAGTCGCTGCGGCCCGATACTTCCGGGCCGCCCGACAGCCGGGAGCGGCTGTCCCTATATGGCTCTATTAGATTTTGTCCGACTTTGAGACGGCCCCCATCGTAGGTGAGGACTTCGAGTTCCTCGATGTTGTCGTCGGTTTTGCCGCCCATCACCGAATGCACGCCGCAGGAGTTGTTGCCGATCATGCCTCCGAGCGTGCAGCGGTCGTGGGTTGCGGGATCGGGGGCAAAAGTAAGGTGATGCTTTTCTGCGGCGGAGCGGAGGTTATCGAGCACCACGCCGGGCTGCACGCGGGCGATGCGGCGGGCGGGGTCGATTTCAAGAATCCCTGCCATGTATTTCGAAAAATCGAGAATGACGGCGACGTTGCAACACTGGCCAGCGAGAGATGTGCCCCCGCCGCGGCAGAGCAGCGGCGCGCCGAACTCGCGGCACAGCGCTACCGTGGCGAGGACGTCGTCCGAATCGCGAGGGAGCACCACGCCGATCGGAACCTGCCGGTAGTTGGAACCGTCCGTAGCGTAAAGAGCGCGGCTTCCACGATCAAAACGTACGTCGCCACGAAGCTGCGCGCGCAAAGCGTCGGCCAGGGCTGAGGTATCGACATGCGCCGAGGATGATTTTGAGGCTGCGGCGAGTTCGACGAGTTTATCCGCCATAAAGAATTGGCCGAGCCTTCTGTCTTGTGTAAGGCGAGATTCGGAAACACGCAACCTAATTCGAAGAAGAGTTCGAATCGGACTTGTGGGTCACGTTGGTGATTTGAATCTTCGTCTTATCACCTTCGGCTTGAATATTGATGGTAATCATGCTGTTGTGATTATTCGAAATAATGCTGCATCGCCCGGAGTCGGAACTCGTCACCATCGCATCGGGAAACTTCGCTTTGTAGAAGCTGGAGACCTTGTCGACGGAATCGCTGCTCTCCGCGCTGAGCGCCGCCGTGTGAACTCCGGCAAAGGTTGTGGAGGCTGCGCCATGTTTCAAGACTTCGGCGCCGGGGTAAAGCTCCACTCCGAGATTGCGTGCTGCTTGGTCGGGATCCTTCGTGGTCTCGACTGACCCGAACGGGGTTTCAACGGTCACATCGTTGCCGTTCTGGCGAACGTGAGAGCGGTGCGCGATGCGCCATGCGACAAAGCCGGCAGAGGCCAAGCCGAGAATTCCCACGAACACAACTACGGCCACAACGATGAGAATAACTTTGAGGGCGCCACCGCCCGCCGCGGGGACTGGCGGCGCAGTGACCACGGAAGGAGTGGGAGGAGTGCCTGACGGGGCCGCGATAGTGGGAGCCGCTGAACCGAGAATCGCAGCGCCGCACTTGTTGCAGAACCGTGTGCCAGGAGTGAGACTCGCACCACAGGAATTACAGAATGCCATGGTTACCTCCTAGTTAATTTCCGATCGGCGCGAGTATATCGCAGAATCGAACCCCCGAGCAGTGCGATGTGGAAAGAGTAGATCGCCCTAGCGATAACCGTCCCTCGTGAAGATTGGCTCTAGCTCCATAGCCGGGTAGCGTAGTCGGACATGGTCAACCCCAACAACAGAAGGAGAAAAAATAGCGCCGCGATTACCACCAGCTTGGTTAGCTTTTCGCTGGCATGCCAGACGTGCATGAAGAACAGAGCGACCAAAGTCGCTTTCAGGGTGGCGATTCCCAGGGCGACGGCGGCATTGAAGCGGCCCAATTCGATGAACGCAGCCTTGTACGTGACATAGGTACAAACCAGAAGCGCGGCCCATATGCCGAAATACATTTTAAGCGGCGACGATTTTGCATGTTCAGACATAAGAATCCTCAAATCCAGGCCTTACGGATGCCGGTCGATCAAATAGAGCAAAGGAAAAAGATAGATCCAGACAATATCGACGAAGTGCCAGTAAAGACCGCCGATTTCGACCGGCGTGTGATACTCCGGAGTGAACCGGCCCTTCCAGGCCATGAACAGGAGCCAGGCAAAAACACCCAGGCCCACAATCATGTGCAGGGCGTGCAGCCCGGTCATCACGAAATAGAGCGAGAAAAAAATCTGCGCATGCTGCGGGTTGGCGTATTGATCAGGATGCCCCGGAATCGGCACATGCTCGAAGCTGAACGATGCCCCCGGTACGTGATGCTCCTCGAACTTGTCTTTGTATTCGACCGCCTTGATGCCGAGGAAAGTGAGACCAAGCAGCATCGTAATCGCGAGGCTGCCGATCAGGAGAGCGCGGCGGGCGGTCTGCGCGGCCCAGACGGCGAGGACCACAGTCAGGCTGCTGCAAATGAGCACGGCGGTGTTAGTGGCTCCGAGCGTGGCATCAATCGACCTGCTGGCCGCGCCGAAGTCTCCAAAATACCACCGGCGGTAAACCAGGTACGCGCAGAACGAGCCACCGAAGAACATGATTTCAGTGGCGAGGAAGACCCACATGCCCAAGCTGGAGGCATCGCGCTGCTGCTGAGCATCGGCGAAGTGATGCAGAAGCTCGGGATGATGCTCCTCTTCGTGATGCAGTCCGACTAAGGTGCTATCGGGCAACGGGGACCTCCTGCTTGTGCGGCGGCGCGTCTAACTCTTCGTAGTTGTAGGCCTCCCAGGTCACGACCGGCTCTTCGTCGAAGTTGAAGGTCGGCGGCGGAGAAGCTGTCTTCCATTCGAGCCCGGCCGCGTTCCATGGATTATCCGACGCAAGTTTTCCGTAGCGCATCGACCACAGGAAATAAGCCATCGGCAGCAAATAACCCACGCCGAGAACGGTCGCACCCGCGGTTGATAGCACGTTCAACACCTGAAATTCCGGCATGTGGCTGTAATCGTAGTAACGCCTCGGCATCCCCATATACCCGAGCAGGAACTGCGGGAAGAACGTGAGGTTGAAACCGATGAAAACGATCAGCGCGGCCAGGCGCGCCCAACCTTCGGGATAGAGCCGTCCGGAAATCTTGGGCCACCAGAAATGCATTCCGCCGAGATAGCCCATGACCGCGCCTCCGACCATGATGTAGTGAAAATGTGCAATGACGAAATAAGTGTCGTGGACGTGGACATCGATGCCCAGTGCCGCGAGGAACAAGCCCGTGAGCCCGCCCATGGTGAAGAGTCCGAGGAAGCCGAAGGCGTAGAGCATGGGAGCATCGTAGTGGATGGAACCCTTGTAAAGAGTGGCCGTCCAGTTGAAAACTTTGATGGCGGAAGGCAGGGCAACCGCGTAGCTCAAAAAAGAAAATACCAGCGCGGAGTAGACAGAAATTCCCGCGACAAACATGTGATGGGCCCAGACGAGGAAACCGAAGACGGCGATGGCAATGGAAGAAAACGCCACGAAGCTGTAGCCAAAGATGCGCTTGCGAGAAAAACAGGCAATGATTTCGGTGACGACGCCCATCGCGGGCAGAATCATGACGTAGACGGCGGGATGGGAATAGAACCAGAACAGGTGCTGGAAGAGGACTGGATCGCCGCCCAGTCGTGGATCGAAGATGCCGAGATGCAGGACACGTTCCACAGCCACCAGGATCATGGTGATAGCGATAACGGGGGTGCCAAGAAGAAAGATGATGCTGGTGGCATAGTGCGCCCAGATAAACAACGGCAGGCGCGACCAAGTCATTCCCGGAGCGCGCAAGCGATGAATGGTAACGACGAAGTTGAGGCCAGTAAGTATGGAGGAGAATCCGGCGACGAAGATCGCGAGCCCGGCTTCGACGACCCTGGTATTCGAATAATTTGTGCTGAAGGGCGCGTAGAAGGTCCATCCCGTGTCGACACCGCCGGTCAGCATGCAGTGCAGTATCATCAGGCCGCCGATGATGTAAAGATACCAGCTCAACAGATTGATGCGGGGGAAAGCCAGATCCTTGGCCCCGACCATCATGGGTACGAGAAAGTTCCCCAGGACGGCGGGAATTGAAGGAATCAGGAAGAAGAACACCATCACGATGCCGTGCATGCTGAAGAGCTTGTTGTAGGTATCGGCCTGCACCAGGTCGCCCGCGGGGGTGAGCAGTTCGAGGCGAATAAGCAGCGCAAAAAAGCCGCCTATGAAAAAGAAGAACGTGATGGAGATGAGATAGAGGAGTGCGATGCGCTTGTGGTCGGTCGTGAGCAGCCAGGACCACACTCCGTACTCTTTGTTGAGATAGTTCTCGCGTTCAACGGCTTGAGGAACCGGGGATTGAGGCGTCGCGGTAAGCATGCTATTGCACCTGACTTCCGTCGAGTTGGGCTTGTTCCTGAGCTTGCGGTACCATGGCGCTAGCGTTAGTTTTGGCCCCATCCGCCGGTTTCATAGCGGACATCGATTTGATATAGGCGACCAATGCGTTTACCTGTTCTTCGCTAACCAGGCCCTGAAATGTCGGCATAATCGGCTGGAATCCTTTTACGCGCTTCGCACCAGGATCAAGAATGCACTCGCGGACGTAATTCTCGTCGGCGGTAACGGTGCGTCCATCTTCAAGCTGAACCGGCTTGCCGAAAACTCCTTGCAAGTTGGGGCCGCGTCCCTGCGCGTCGGAGCGATGGCAGGTGGAGCAACCCAGTTCGGCGAAAATTTTTTCGCCCGTCGCAGAGAGCGGACCACCCGAGCCGCCGTTGATCCAAGCTTCGTACTGCGCCGGTTCCTGCACTACGATGTCACCGACCATTCCTGAGTGTTGCGTGCCGCAATACTGGGAGCAGAATAGGTGATAGACCCCAGGCTTGGTGGCGCGGAACCATTCCACGGTGTAGCGGCCGGGCAGCACGTCCTGCTTGATGCGGAAAGCGGGCACGTAGAAACTGTGGATCACGTCCTGCGAGGTCATAATTAGTTTCACATCGCGCCCCACAGGAACGTGCAATTCGTTGATCTCGCGTTGACCTTCGGCGTGCTCCACCTTCCACATCCATTGTTTGGCCACGACATAAACTTCGGTCGCGTCGGTGGGTGGAGTGCGCTCTTTGAAGTAGACTGCGGCACCCCAGGCGAAAATCACCATGAAGATAAAGAATGGAATCGCACTCCAGGTAATTTCCAGCGCAGTAGAACCTTCAATCTGTTCGGCCAGGACGCCGGGACGGTGGCGGTATCGGGCGGCGAAGTAGATGAGGCAGACGAAAATCAGCAGGGCCATCATCCCAGTGACGATGAGCAGGAAAATGTAGAGAGCATCCACGTGACCGGCCATCGTGGAGGCCTGCTGCGGCCATAATGGAAAATTATTGAGCATACCGAGTCCGCGCCGCTTTTTTCCTAGTTACCGACCGATCCAACCGCCACAGAATGAAAAGAAAGACGCCCATGATGAGAATTGTCGCGGCCGCGGCTAGGCGCAAAATGCGGGTCACAACGGCGCCGTATTTTCCGGTCTCGGGATCGTAGTGATAGCAGTAGAGCAACACCGCATCGACCGCATTGCCGATCTTGCCCTGCGAAGCCTCCACCAGGCCCATGCGCAAATCCTTTGGTGGAAAATCCACACCGTAAAAGTAGCGCGAGATGCGGCCCTGCGGCGTGAGCACCATGATGGCCGTGGCATGCGCATACTGATTTGTCTTCGCGTCGTATTGATACTGGAAGCCGACAGCTTTCGTGAGTGCATTGATCGATTCGGCCTGGCCGGTAAGGAAATGCCAGCCAGCAGCGGCGTTGGAACGCCCGTAGCGAGCGACGTAGTCTTTCTTTTTGGCAGCGGCCATCTCGGGCGTTTCACGTGGATCGAAGCTTACCGTGATCACGTCGAATTCATTGCCTACATCGAACTTCACCAGCCGCATGGCGCTTGCGAGCCCTGCCAAGGCCTCACCGCACAACATCGTACAGTTGTAATAAACAAGATTGAGAATCATCGGCTTGTGGCCGAAATAATCTCCGAGCTTCACAGCCTTGCCCGTATCGTCTCGGAAGGTGAGGTCGGGAGGGACTTGCGCGTCAAGACGCTGGTCGATGCCAACGTTCTCCAGCCGCGGCGGCCGCGTGCCCGCTGGCGGCGACATTATGCCGTTGTTCATCTGCGCCCAGGCGCAGGTGGTGAGCAACATTGCCGCCAGCAAAATGCCCGCTGCGGAAATCGATTTATCTTTCTTGCTACTCACTGCTTTTTATCCTTATTGCCGACTTCAGCCTTGTTGACTTCCTTCTTTTCGGCGGAAGCCGCTTCAGCACCTGTGCCTTGCGGGCGCACCGGAAGCCCACGTTGCACGATTAAATCCATGGCGTGCTCGATCGGAATGCGCACGGTACCGAATTTCTCATCGACCCAACCGTAGCTATTGAGCGTCTTCTCTTCGTTCATGCGAATTCCGTTGAGTTGGCCGCGCTCGTCTTCCTCAAGCTTCGGGTTGGGAAAAGTGCTCTGCGGATAGCCGGGGGCGACGTGGCGCGTATCGGCCGGAACGTTGGTCACCAGTGGGTTCACCGCGGACTGAGACGTTTTCGACCGGTGATCAAGATATTCGAAAAGACCTCGGAGTCCGAAGAGACTAAGAACCGTCGCTATTCCCAGAGCCAGAAGGAAATAGAGAATGCCGCGCGGCACCAGATCCTGGCGCTCGAAGCCGCCGTTGCTCGATGTGGTCGCGTGTTTGGGGTCGTCGGTCACTAGTAATTACTCTCGTTCCTGGGGCTCATGGCGTTCCCTGCGAGTGCACATGATGTTCCGGTTGCAGCACCTCATGAGCGTCCTGGTCATAGGCCGGGAGAAGCGGCAGCGATGCCAGGTTGCGGAAGAAAAACCAAAGCCAGATTCCGCCAATCGCGGTCGGCACAACCACGTCTGCCAGAGTCACGGTCAGAGTCTTCGAAAAATTCGGCTCGATAATCCAGAAAAGGTCGAGATAGCGCATCAGGATCAACCAGACCGCAACCCATACCAGCTTGCGAATGTTGCGCTTGAAGGGGCGCGAGAGCAACATGGCAAACGGGACGGCGAAGTGAAACAGCACAAGAATCAACCCAATTGAGCCCCATCCGCCGTTTAGCCGGCGGAGATAAAAAGTGATTTCCGCAGGCAGGTTGCCTGCCCAGATGATGAGCCACTGGGAAAAACTGAAGTAAGCCCAGACCATGATGAAAGTCAGCATCCATTTGCCGTGGTCGTGGACGAAGTCGGGCTTCAACATCTCCGACATCGGCTTGTAATTGAAAAGGATGCGCTCAACCACCACCGCGAAGCACATGGCCGACAGCACTTCGCCGATGAGGATGATCAAACCAAAGATAGTCGAGATCCAGCTCGGATCAAGCGACATGATCCAGTCGATGGCGGCGAAGGAGATTGTGAATCCGTAAAGGATGAGGCCGGGACCGGCGACCGCTTTGAATCGCCCCGAATTGTCGGGAGCGCCTGCATGATCGGTCTGTTTCGACCACAGCGACAGGAGGAACGAGAGCACATTCCAGACAACGAAATAAAAGATGGCGCGGACGACGAAGCCGTTCCATGTCAGATAAGTCTGCGTGATCTGTTCGAGATGCTCGCGCAAGTGCTTGTCTTCGATATTCGAGAGCGGCTGCGCCCAGATATAAAGATGGCGAATTCCTAAAATGACCGGGATGAACAGAAGCGCGAGCAGGGGCAGCGTCCGCATGGCCGCGCCGAGGATGCGGCGAATCACCGTGCCCCATCCGCCGCCGGTCAGATGGCGGATCATGAGAATTGCCATCGAACCGAGCGCAACACCCAGCCAGCACATGAAGCCGAGCAGATAAGCGCGGTAGAACTCGTCGGGACGCATGAAGGCGAGTGCACCGGAGATGGCGGCAAACACAACGCCAACCACGAGCGAGCGCTGCGAGATTTTTCTTACAATCTTGGGCGGCGACAGATCGAGATGAGTGGTCACGGCGCTCATTTCCGCTCCTCAGTTGTTGACTGCGAATCGGGAACGATGACCGGCAGGGTCGCGCCCGAACCCGGCTCGCCGCGAAAGTTCGGCGGCTCCGAAGGAACGTTTTGTCCGGCGGGCACGTCTGCTTTGGTTGCGTTTTGGCTGAGTTGCAACGCGCGAATGTAGGCCACGATGCTCCAGCGATCGCGTGGCGGAATCTGCGACGCGTAATCGGGCATGATGCCGAAGCCGTTGGTGATCACGTCGTAAAAATAACCGAGAGGCGCTTTTTGCAACCGCTCAATGTGATAAGACGGCGGCTTGCGCGCGAAGCCGCGCGACGGAATGAAGCCGTTACCGTCGCCAACCCGCGAGTGGCAGGGAGCACAATAAATATTGTAGCGTTCGCGCCCACGTTCCAGAACCGCTTTGGTCACGGGAAACGGCATGTAGTCGCCGGGACTATTCCCCGCTTTGCCGGTGTAGAAATAAGGATCTTCGCGCAACTCGCCGCGAGCCACCGTGCCGTCGACCGGCGGACGTTCGGAGCGCTGGTCAGCGAAAAAGTCGCTGCGGGAAAACGGGTTCAGGCGTGGCTGCACGTGCATGTCGATGCGACAGGCAGACGACAGGAATACTGTCGACAGGATTCCCATCACAACCAAACCCCAAGCCTTACGCGTCCGTGGAATCCCACTCTTGCGCACAGAACGCGCAAGAATGGGGCACCCGTCTGTCGACAAGAGGGTCGGCGATGCAGAGGCCGAGTATTTACGAAGGCGCGGCATGCTAGCTGGGTACCTCCGAAATCGAGCGCGGGCCGAGGGCTTCCAGAAAACTTCGCGTGCCGGCGGGGTCGTATTTTTGGTCGGATGAGAAGACAATCAAGAAAAAACGATCTTTTGACGCCGACGAAAAACGCGGCACGTTGAATACCGGGTGATACGGCATGGGCAGGCCGTTTAGCGCCAGCATGCCAAAGACCGCCGAGATTCCGGCAAACAGGATCGTCATCTCGAACGTGATCACGATGAACGCCGGCCATGAATGATAAGGCTTGCCACCGATGTTCAGCGGATAATCGACGGCCGACATCCAATACTGCATGAGATAGCCGGTGCACCCGCCGATGATGCCACCAATCAACACGACCAGCGGAACTTCATCGTGGTAAAAACCAATCTCTTCAGCCAACCCTTCGATGGGAAACGGGCTGTAGGCGTCGATCTTTTTATAGCCGGCCTGGTGCGTGCGCTTGGCCGCGTCGACGAGCGCCTGGGCCGAATCGAACTCCGCCATTATGCCGTAGATCGGATCGCGCTTCATTCTTTGACCTCCGCTTCGGGCAGGAGGGTGCGAATTTCAAAAATCGAAATCGCGGGCAGGATGCGCAGGAAGAGGAACATGGCCGCCAGGAACATGCCGATGGTACCGATGAAGGTCATCCAGTCCCAGCGTGTGGGGTAGTACATTCCCCAGGACGAGGTGAGGAAGTCGCGATGCAAGCTGACGACGACGATGATGAAGCGCTCGAGCCACATGCCTACGAGGATTACGCCGGAAAGCAGGAATAGCGCGACCGGACTGGTGCGCAGTTTTCGAATCCAGAGCAATTGCGGGATGAAAATATTGCAGGTAAGCAGCGACCAGTAAGGAATCGCATACGGTCCATGCAAGCGATTCCACAGGGTAAAAGCATCGTAGCGGTCACCGCTGTACCAGCCCATGAAGGCCTCGATGCCGTAGCCATAAGCCACGATCAATCCGGTGGCGAGCATCACCTTTGCCGAGTTCTGCAGATGGCGCTCGGTGATGAAATCTTCCAACCCGTAGATTTTGCGGATCGGAATGGCGAGCATGAGGACCATCGCGAACCCGGAATAGATGGCCCCCGCAACGAAGTACGGCGGGAAGATAGTCGTGTGCCAGCCCGGGACTATGCCGATCGCAAAATCAAAACTCACGACGGTGTGAACCGAGAGCACCAGGGGCGTTGCCAATCCGGCGAGCAGAAGATAGGCAGTCTCGTAGCGGTGCCAGTGCCGGGCAGAACCGCGCCAACCCATCGACAGCAAGCCGTAAGTCATCTTGATCCAGCGATTGTCCGAGCGATCACGCAGCGTGGCAAAATCCGGAATCAGGCCCATGAACCAGAACAGCGCCGAGATGGTGGCGTAAGTGGAGACGGCGAAAACGTCCCACATGAGCGGGCTGCGGAATTGCGGCCACACACCCATGGTGCTGGGATAAGGAAACAGCCAGTACGCCAGCCACGGACGTCCCACATGGATGGCAGGAAAGATGCCAGCAGCGGCTACGGCAAACAGCGTCATGGCTTCGGCAAAGCGGTTGATGGAATTGCGCCACGACTGCCGCAGAAGAAGAAGGATGGCTGAGATGAGCGTACCGGCGTGGCCGATTCCAATCCACCACACGAAGTTGACGATCGCGAAGCCCCAGCCGATGGGGATGGTCACACCCCAGATGCCAATGCCTTTCAGAAAAAGGTAGCCGATGGCATAGAGCATCATCATCGTCATCAGGAAGGCAATGCCGAAGCCTACGAACCAGCCGTTCGAGGCGGGTCGGGTCAACACGATCGCGCTGATTTTCTCCGTGACCGTGCTGAAGGTGTGGCCAGGCTCGATCACGGGAGCTTCGATCGTCGCTTTGTATTGCTGGTCCATGCGTTTCATCGGGGGCTAAAGCCCCCTGTATATAAATCGGCCTTAACGGCGCGCTTGAAGGTGCGCCCTTTCAAATCGAATTCGCGTCAAATCCAACTCGAACGAGGATCCGCTCATGATTTCAACTCCGGATTCGGGTTGCTGATCTCTGCCAGATACGTCGTCCGCGGGCGCGTGTTCAATTCGCCCAGCAGACTGTAATTACGCGCCTGCGCCTTCAGCTTCGAAACCTTGCTCTCCGGGTCGTTGATGTTGCCGAAGATAATCGCGCCCGCCGGGCACGACTGTTGGCACGCGGTCTGTAACTCGTCTCCAACCTTGATCTGTTTACCCTCGCGCACCGAGGCCGTCTCCGCATCGATTTTGTGTTCGTTGATGCGCTGTATGCAGTAGGTGCACTTCTCCATCACGCCGCGGCTGCGCACGCTGACGTCGGGATTGCGCATCATCTTATATTGCGGCGTCTCCCAATCCTGAAACAGCAGGAAGTTGAAGCGGCGCACCTTATAAGGACAGTTGTTCGAGCAATAGCGCGTGCCTACGCAGCGGTTGTAGACCATGTCGTTCAGGCCTTCGGACGTGTGGTTGGTCGCGCCCACGGGACAAACCACTTCGCACGGTGCATCCTCGCATTGCTGGCAGGGCACCGGCTGGAAAAAAGCCTTGGGATTGTCGCGGTCGCCCTGGTAATAGGCGTCAACGCGAATCCAGTGCATGTGGCGGCCGATGACGGTCTGCTCTTTGCCGACGACGGCGATATTGTTCTCCGACTGGCAGGCCAGCATACAGTTGTTGCAGCCCACGCAGGAGTTCAAATCGATCGCCATGCCCCACGCGTAGTCTTCTTCTTTATATGGATAAGGCTTGTAGAGCGTGAGTCCGGGCGCGGGCTCTGGTTCTTCTTCCGTGGCGAAGTTGGGCAGTTTGCGATATTCCTCGAGGCTGGTTTCGCGGACTAGCGGTCGATGGCCGCCGTCAGGCGTGTCCATCGACTGCATGCCCTGCGTGGAGGCGAGCTTGTAAGTTTCTCCGGTCTTGCGAATTTGCAGGCCGGTGGCGATCCACGGTGCGGCGGTGGTGCGAAGCGCGTAGGCGTCGAAACCCTGCGCGGTGCCGACGCGGCCAGCGCGTTTGCGGCCGTAGCCTAACGTGACAGTGACTGAGTTGTCGGGATGGCCCGCTTGAATCCAGACTGGGCCGGTGACTTTTTTGCCGTTCAATTCGAGTTCGACGACGTCTTCCGTTTTGATCTGCAGCCGCTCCGCCATCTTGGGACCGACGAGCACGGCGTTGTCCCAGGTGAGCTTGGTCATCGGCTTGGGGAGTTCCTGCAGCCAGCCATTGTTGGAGAATTGTCCGTCGTAGATGGTGGGGTCGCGGCGGATGTTGAGCTCGATGGCGTTCGGATCAGGCTTTTTCTCGATACCGAGATAGCGGAATCTCGGATTTACTGATCTAGGAGCAAGGGCTGTGCCTTCAATCCAGCCGTCGTGAAGCGATTTGCGCCAGAACTGCTCGAAGTCTGGGGATGTGTGTTGCTTCTGCCAGTAGGAACGGACGAGGTCGTAGCCGGTTGCATCGGCTGGTCCCGAAAGCAATGCGACAAATTCTAATGCGCTCTTGCCGTTGTAGAGCGGCGCAATCAACGGCTGAATGATACTGACCGTGCCCTCGTAGGCGCGGGCATCGCCCCAGGCTTCGAGTTCATGCGTCTGATTGATGTGCCATTGGCACAACTCTGCGGTTTCGTTTTGATACAGGCCGAGATGCACACGAAGGGGAACTTTGCCGTCCTTTAGAGCGTTTGCGAAATTGAGATCGGCAGGCGCGTCGTAGGCCGGATTGCCGCCGAGAACAATTAGCAAATCGACTTTGCCGCCGCGCATGTCGGCGACGAGGTCTTTGAGTGACTCCGTCTGGTTGATCGGATTCGCATCGACTGGGTCGGTATAGAAAACGGTCTTGCCCACGTTGCCGCATTTCGAGTTGATGTTGTGGGCCAGCGCGTGAACTATCGGCGGCTGATGGTCGCTGGCCATCAGCACACTTGAGCCGCCGTGTCCGAGGAGGTCCGAGAAAGCGCTCTGCGCGAACTTCTTTTCGCTGTCACTAAATGCCAAGCCAGGTGCTTCGTATGACCTGCTGTCGTTCGTTAGAGTCGTCAGCATCAGGAGTTCGAAGCGCTCGATGTCGCTTGCGGCCACCGGCAACCGATGATCCGCCTTCGCCCCCGTCGTCGTCGGCGTGCTCTCGATCACGTACAGCCGGTTCATGTTGCCGTCGGGATTGCGGCGCTTGGCGAAGTCGCGGATGTAGCGGACGTTTCCCGGAAAACCCGCGTACAGGAAGTCGGCATCGAGCGAGACGATTACGTCGGCCTTTTCAAAATCGTAGCGCGTCTCAACCGGCTGGCCGAAGGCCAGCTTCGCGCCTTCGAGCATGTTGTCGCGATTGACCGGCTCATACACATGCCACTTGGCCTGCGGATAAATCTTCAGGAAGTTGCGTAATTGATCGGCAAGCGTGGGCGAAGAGATGGTCGGCGTGAGAATGCGAATGCCCGCGCCCAGCAATGCCTTTTGCGCGGTGAGCGGCCCGCGAATCGCAGCCAGGAACGACTGCCAGGAGCGCTGGTCGCCCATCGACACGACGCTCTGCGAGCGGTCGGGATCGTACAGGCCAAGAATATGGGCCTGTGCGAAAATGTCGGTGCCGCCGAGCGATGCGGGATGCTTGTCGTTACCTTCGATCTTCGTCGGGCGTCCCAGATGGCTTTCGACCAGCAGCGGGCTGGCATATCCGCCGAGCGTCATCGCCGTGGCATAGAATTGCGGGCGGCCGGGAATCACATCCTCGGGCTGGCGCACGTAGGGAACGATGGGCTCGAGCGGCAAGCGCACGCATCCGGTCATGCCGGCCAGCGCCATCGACGCTCCCATCACTTTCAGGAACCCGCGGCGCGAAACGGAATCGACCCACTCGGAAGCGCCCTTGGGAAACTCGCGGTGCAGAGCTTCCTGGAAGTCGGGACTGCCGGCAAGTTCTTCGAGGCTGCGCCAGTATTCTGGGCCGCTGATCTTCTCGTTATCGTTGGCCGAGTTGATTTGAGCGCGGAGAGAGTCGAGATCGAGCTTGCCTCTCTTCGAGGGGCAAATGTCTTCACGCTTTGCGCGGCCATCCTGTGGTTCGATCTTCATCGTTGACACATCGCACTCTCAAGAACTGTCATCCTGAGCGGAGCGAGAGTTCGCGAAGCGAAGTCTCGTGCAGTCGAAGGATCCCTATGGCCATGGAGGTGCCGCGCCGCTAGGGATCCTTCGACTCCAAAATTGCTTGGCGCAGCCAAGCAATTTCTTCGCTCAGGATGACAAGTTCTCATAAGTTCATTTCTACCGGTGGCACGTACTGCAACTCGTAATGTCCTTCACGTTGCGCACGTTGTATTTCTTCACCAGCGCCGAACCCAGCTCATCCTGATCTTCGTAACTTTGTCCATCCACCGTTACGGGATGCACGCTGGTCGGTTGCTGATAGCGCATGTTGAAAACCTGATCGCGAGGACGCAGATTTTTCTCCGGTGCGCGATGGCACTCCAGACACCATTCCATCTGCAACGACTCCTGCTGATACATCAGCGGCATCTGATCGACCGGGCCGTGGCAGGTGTTGCAACCCACTCCTTTATTTACATGAATGCTGTGGTTAAAAAACACAAAATCGGGCAGCTGGTTCACGCGCGTCCACTGCAGCGATTGCCCCGTCCGGTAACTGGCCCGCACCGGCTCCAGCAACTCCGCGTTGGTCCAAATCTGCGAGTGGCAGTTCATGCAGGTCTTGGTGGGGGGGATGCCGGCGAAGCTCGAATTCTCCACAGAAGTATGGCAGTAGCGGCAATCGATGCCCAGGCCAGATACGTGATGCTGGTGGCTGAACGGAACCGGCTGCGGCTTCCGCACTCCGGCATACGTCACGTAAGGTGAGCGCTGCACCTCCATTGCCACCCATCCGAGCGCAGCAACTACGAAGACCGCGCCAAAAATTGTGGCTCGGGAAAGTGTATTGGTGCTGCGATGAAAAATCTGCGGCATGCTTACGTATGAATTTTAGAGAGCACGAATGAGACCCATCAGATCCCGGTTCTTACGGATGTGCGATGGTTACGACGCAAAGGAAATACCCACTGATTTTCTCGCGTCAGCTATAAGAACTGGAAATTATAAATATTTCATGCGGACTTGTCGCGTGTTTTGGGGGCGCTGTAAAAAAATTCCCAAAAGCGGACCCGCGCCGCGGAGAAACTGTTTCTCTGCAAGGCAAGCGGCGTCTATCTTTCTTTATCGCAGATTCATGACCAGCAGCTTCGGTTCGGTCATCTCTTCGATCGCATAGCGCAATCCCTCGCGGCCGACACCGGAGTCTTTTACGCCACCGTAAGGCATCTGGTCGATGCGGAAGGAAGGAATATCGCCCGCGATCAATGCGCCAACTTCCAGCTCATCGAAGGCCTCGAAGAGCAGCTTTACGTCGCGCGTGAACAAGCCAGCCTGCAGTCCGTAATCGGACTTGTTGATGCGCTTCAGCGCTTCCTCAAAACTATGGTACGGCTCCACGGTCACCACCGGACCGAAAATTTCCTGGCAATTTACTTTCATCTCTGGCTTGGTTCCAGTGAGCACCGTGGGCTCAACGACCGAACCGTGCCGCCCGCCGCCGCAGAGCAGCCGGGCTCCGGAGCGAACGGCTTCCTCGATCCAGTTTGTGACTCGGATGGCGTCACTCTCGCGGATCAGCGGACCGAGGTCGGTCGTCTCCTCCATGGGATCGCCGGTCTTGAGTTTCTTTACTCCTTCCACAAGCAGGTCGGTGAATTTGCCGTAGACCGATTCTTCGACGAGAATGCGTTGCACCGAAATGCAAGTCTGGCCGGCGTAGGCGAAGCCTCCGGTAATGCAGCGATCGGCGGCATAGGCAAGATCGGCATCGTTGTGCACGATGGCTCCGGCGTTGCCGCCCAGTTCCAGCGCGACTTTCTTCTTGCCAGCCCGGCGTTTGATGTCCCAACCGACGGGTACGCTGCCGGTAAAACTGATCAGCTTGATGCGCTCGTCGGTGACGAGGAGGCCGGCATCTTCGTTCGAGAGCGGCAGCACGTTGAGACCGCCATCGGGCCAGCCAGCTTGCTGCACGCACTCCGCCAGCAACAGGGAGCTCAGCGGAGTCTGCGGGGCCGGTTTCAACACCATGGAACAGCCCGCCGCGATGGCCGGCGCTACTTTGTGCGAGACCAGGTGCAGTGGGAAATTAAAGGGCGTGATTCCCGCGATCGGACCGAGAGGAAAGCGCTTTACCATGCCCCAGCGGCCAGCGGTGGATTCCTGCCAGTCCAGGGGAAGGTACTCGCCGTAAATGCGCGTGGTTTCTTCGGCTGCAACGTTGAAAATAAAAATGGTCCGATCCACTTCAATCCGCGCCAGCTTGATCGGTTTCCCGGCCTCCTGTGCCAAGGTGCGGGAAAATTCATCGCGGCGTTCAGCAATCGATTGGGCCACGCGCCGCAAGACGCGTTGCCGCTCAAAAGCCGGCAGCCGGCGCGTAGTACCGAAGGCCTTCACCGATGCCGCAATCGCGGCCTCGGCGTGCTCGCGACGTGCCTGAACCACTCGCGCAATCACGCTGCCGTCATAGGGCGCTCGGACCTCAACGATGTCTCCATCCTCCATCCATCGGCCGTCGACGAAGAAACCGTGGGTTGCGACTGGAGCGATCGTCATTCCCGTCATTTTGTGGCCCTCCCGGTTGCGACAGCGGTTTTGATTATAGGCCCATGCGGTTGGTTGCTTTTTTCTACCGGGAGGAAATGCGGCAGTCAGAAGTACACGAGGGTACAAGCGGGTCCGTCCGGTGGGATTTCGCTTTATGTAACTCTTTGGTCCCCATGCTTCAAGTTATAGACCTGTCCCGTACAATGAGGGTCCGCTAATGCCCGTCCTCGAAACAATCCTAGACTTGGCTCCGCGCCTGCGTCGCAAGGAAGTGTCTCCAGTCGAGTTAACTCGCGCATGTCTCGATCGCATCGAGAAGGTGAACCCCACGCTGAATGCGTTCATCACGGTGACTGCTGAGCGGGCGCTTGAAGCGGCGAAGGTCGCGGAAATAGAGATTGCGCGCGGCCAATGGCGCGGTCCGCTGCACGGGATTCCGATTGCGCTTAAAGATTTGATCGATACCGCCGGCACGCGCACCACCTCGGCCAGCCAACTTCACGAGCATCGCATTCCTACTGAAGACGCCGAAGTGGTGCGACGCCTTAAAGACGCAGGCGCGATTATTCTCGGCAAGAATAATCTGCATGAGTTTGCTTATGGTGGAAGTTCACTGGTCAGCTTTTTCGGCGATGTTCATAATCCCTGGAACCCCGCACACAGCGCGGGAGGTTCCTCTGGAGGTTCGGCCGTTGCCGTCGCTGCCGGCCTTTGCTATGCCGCAATCGGAACCGATACCGCGGGCTCGGTCCGCGAACCGGCTGCGCTGTGCGGTTGCGTTGGCCTCAAGCCTACCTACGGCCGCGTCTCCGCGCGTGGAGTGATTCCACTTTCGTGGTCACTCGATCATGTCGGGCCGCTTGCCGCGACTGTCGCGGATACTGCTGCCGTGCTGCAAGCGATTGCCGGATACGATGCGCTTGATGTAAGCAGTGCCGATGTTCCGACCTGCGATTACGTTTCCGCCCTGCGCACGAACGGAGAAGATGCAAACACGAAAGCTCTGCGCATCGGCATTCCACGCACGCATTTTTATGACGACCTTGACGATGAGGTTCGGATGGCCGTGGAGGAAGCGCTTGCGAGGATTGCTACGTTCGTGGCGGAGGTTCGCGAAATGCAGGTCGAAGTTCCAACCGATCGTACCGTACAGAACGCTGAGCCCTACGCACTCCATGCGGACGACGCTGCCCGCACGCCAGAGTTGTATCAGCCTGAAACGCTGCGGCGAATCCGCAACGGCGCGACCATTTCGGCGGCGGAATATATCCGAAGCCGCCGTGCGCTGGATGAGCAACGGCGCCGGGCCAGAGATTTCTTTACGGAAGTCGACCTGCTGATCACGCCTACAATGCCGACGCCTGCGCCCGCAATTGTCGATCTGAAAAAAGATCCCGATGCGCTTCGCCCCGCAGAACTCAAGCTGCTGCGCAACACCCGCCCCTTCAACGTCTGGGGACTGCCGGCGATCTCAGTGCCCTGCGGCTTCACGAAAGCCGGGCTGCCCATCGGGTTGCAAATCGCAGGACCGCACTGGAGGGAGGATTTGGTGCTGAGACTTGCTCATGTTTACGAGCAGGCGACGGAGTGGCACAGGCGGTCAAGCATGGACTAGCACAGGGCGCATGGTTTGTGGCACACGCTACAAATTCCTGGATTCGTTTGTGAAAATCCGACCTCTCGCCCGTTTTGCCAAAAATCGAGCTTATGTAAAGATGCACAGCTTCAGGCCGGAGCATATCGCTTGATCGAGATGCCGCGTGCGTGGGCTCGCGTTTTCGCCACGTCATAGGCGAGCTGCATCCGGAGAAGGTGATCCATGTCGGGGCCGAAGGCCTTTTCGATACGCAGAGCCATTTCGGGCGTGAGCGCGGCCTTGCCATTCAGAAGGTCAGAGAGAGTGGCACGGCGTACTTTCAAAATCTCAGCCGCCTTCGACACGGAGAGGCCGAGGGCTTCGATGACTTCGGTTCTAATCAGGTCGCCCGGATGGGGCGGGTTCTTCATCGGCACGTCTGTCTCCTAGTGATAGTCGACCAAGTCTAGATCGCTGGCAGAGTTTATCTGCTCGTCATAGCTGAAAATCAGCCGCCAGTTTCCTGTGACAGTCAGGCTCCATGTTCCTTTCCGGTCACCTTTTAGAGGATGCAGCTTCCAGCCGGGAAAGCGGCCAAGCTGCTCCAGAGTCTCGGCAGTTTCGAGGGCGAATAGAAGCTTTCGCAACTTGTCGGCCATGGAGGATGGCACGCCTCGGGCGTTCCCATCTTCATGGAGTTGCCTCAACCCCTTGTGGCGAAACCGGACAAGTTGCATCTTGCCCTTTTGTGTAGGCATAAAGTATTTCTCCCTCCGCAATGTTTGTTGGTGAAGATGCACTGCTTGCGGTTACGCCCCTGACGTGTCGCGCCGAGGGCGGTAGAAGAGAGAAACAGCTTGATCCTACTTTTTCGTAGTATGTACGGTTTAAGCGTACATGTCAAGCGTTTGTGCTCAAGGAAAGGCCGAAATTTTGCGAGAAAATCGGTCGAGCTTCGCTCGAATGGACAGCCTAGGGCGGCTGTTCCACATAAGCATCTTCGCAACCAGTGGTCTACTCTCTTAATCCCACCTTCAATCCACACTCCTAACATCATCCGGCAGTATCATCACGAACGAACAGCCGCCCGACGCGGTCGAGCAGGAAAGAGTTCCGCGCCGCAGGATTTTCACGGGAGTATCGTCGGGAAACGTAAGGTGGTAGTCGGCGGTGCGCAGGGCGTCGGTGAAGATTTTCAGTTTCTCCTCGCCGCTGACGAACTTCACGCCCTCCACCGTGGCCGCAGAGCCTGCGCCGCGACTCAGCAGGACAAAGAAATCGGCGCTGCCGGTTTCCTTCGCAACCTTTCCAAGGTCGATGGTGCGTGCCCGTTGCAGTTCGTCTTTATACTTCGTCACAGCTGCATCTGCCTGAGTGTTGCCGCCAGCCAACGCCGCCAAGCGATCATGCGTCTCCGGAATCGGCCGCAGCCCGCTCATGGCGAGCGCGTAAATGCGCAATGCCGAATCTTTCTTGCCTTGCTTTTCGTAAATCTGTCCGAGATGGTCGGCCACTTCGCCGTGCTGGCCCAATCCCCACGCAGCGGCGACAAATTTCTCGGCCATGGGCAGATTGCCTTCGGTGAAGTAAACCCAGCCCAGCGTGTCCCAGTAAGCGATGAGCGAAGGCGTTAGTGCCAGATCCTGCGGCGTGAGCCGGTCGAGCGACAAATTGCGCAACGCCGTGGCCGTGGCCGAGACAGCTGACTCCGCGTACTGCCGCGCGCGGTCCAGATGCGCCTTCTTCAACGAAAGCTGATACGCGATGTTGTTCCAGATCAGCGGCGTGGCGGAAAGTTCAATGGCATGGTCGAACGTCGCCAGCGCCTTGTCGTCTTGCCCGAGGTTCAAGTAAGCATCTCCCAGGCTCACCTGCAACTCAGGGTTGCCCGGCGTCAGCGTCACAGCTTTCTCGAGTTCCGGCGCGGCTTCCGCATACTTGTGCCACTCGGAATACATCGCACCCAGATTGGCGTGGGCAAACTTGTCGAGCGGACTGATTTCAATCTGCTTGCGGAAGGCGGTCACCGCGTCGTCATACTTGCGCTCCTGCCAGTAAGCGCGCCCGAGCGCGTTGTAGGCAAATTCATCGTATGGATTGATCTCAATCTGCTTATTCAGCGCGGCGATCGCCAGGTCGTTTTGTCGACTCCCGAGGTAAGCCTCCGCCAGCAAATACCAAACATATTTATTCTTCGCATCTACCTCCGTGGCGCGCGTCAGAACCTGGATTGCCAGTGGGAGATTGCCGTTCGCGATGGCCGCCCGTCCGCTCTCAATCAGATCGTCGGCTTTCATGTCCTTCGGCGCGGTCGGCGCACCCGCCACCGTGTTCTCGACCGACAGAAACTGGCCAAGGTCCGAGGCAACCGCTCGACGAAACGATTCATAGTCCGTGGCGCGCGGCGCGGGTAATTCATCCTGCCGAATCACTAACGTTCTTGCAGCTTGCAGCGTGTTGCCATCGAGCTTGTAGGTCGCTTCGTAGTCGGCATAATCGCGCTTCAAAGAAAACGGCAGAGGCGCATGCGCCGAGTACTTCGCGGGTAATTCCAGCTTGATCTTGTAGGCGTAGGACGCCTTGGGCCCAAGCTTCAGCGTATCGGCGTCGGCATCGTCGTCTCCATCGCCAAGCGCCGGCAGGTTGAACTGGCATAGCGGAAGCAGCAAATCGGATTTCTTCTTCGACCAATCCAGAAAGTTCGGGTGCGCGACGTCATAGGACATCGTAAACGCTTCGCGAGTCGCGGCTGGATCGCTGATCTTCACATTCGTAACGTCGCCCGCTCCGGCGTTGACATTTTCGATCACGCGCTGCCACTGCGACTCGGGAAAACGGCGGAAGACCGAACGCAGCATCAGCTCTTCATCGCCGCGAAAGGTATAGCGCACGTGCGCTTCAAGCTTGCCGATCTCATTGATCCGGGCGTCGACCTCTGCAACCTCAGTGTCAGGCATGGGAGTATCGGCCGGCGTTTGCTCTAGGTGAGGCGTGCCAGAGGCGGGAATCACTAGCGCCTGTTTCTTTCGCAATGTGTAAGCCAGCAGCCGGAACGGAGCCACTTCGCTGGTAGTATCCATCCAAACTTCTTCGTGGGGCATTGGCAGCAGCGTGATGACGTGATCGAACTGCGCGGGCGACGGCACATCAGGATCGAGCTTGCGGGTGGAGTTGATCAGCACGGAAGACGCATGCAACCCTTCGGCTTCGAGCAGTGATTCCAGCAGCGTGTGTTTATCCTTGCAGTCGCCGTACTGGTTGTGCAGAACGTCTCCTGCCGCGTGTGGTTGATAGCGGCCCGCCCCCAATGACAGGCTGACATAGCGAAAATTTTTCGCCACAAAATCGTAGAGCGCCTGCACTCTATCCAGATCGTCGTTGAGCCCCTTTGTCAACTCAGCCGCTTTGGCGCGAACCTCTGGCGTCGGCGTGCGCCGGTCTTTTTCCAGCTCCGCATACCACAACCCCACCTGCTCCCAACTTACGAACGTCGTCAATTGAACGTCGGGCCGATCCTCGCTGGGCTTGTTCTTTTTATCTTTACCTTTGCTCTTTTCGTTCTTGTCATCGTCTTCGCGCACCAAGTGCGAACTCGTCCAGTGATAGACGCGACGCCCTTTCGCGTCGGAGATTTTCGGATCCATCCCCGCCTTGTTCTTCATCTCGAGCGGCCGGTCGGCAGGAACATCGAGGTCGAGTTCTTCATCGAGCGTGATGTTGCTCTTGTCGAAGTCGTAATCCGTCCAGAATTGACCGGCGGCCAAAGGCGTGTGAATCACCGTGACCACGTCGTACTCCAGCACTTCTCCCGGACGGAGGCCGGGCACAGTGATGTGCTTCTGGCGGTAGTCGGTGTAGACCGGAGCTTCGTTCTGCACCGGCGCACTGAGATCCTGCACCGCATCGTCGCCGGCTTTGACTACGCTGCCATCGGCTTTAATCACGCGGACGTATGGAATCTCCACGCGTTCATTGGCGGAGTTGTAGCCCACCTGAATTTGCCCCCATTGTTGGACTCCAGCCTCGCTTTGGACGCGGACGCGAGCAATGGTCTCCCGGCTGCCGGTGCCGTCGTTTTCAAACCGGTAGCGAGAGACGTACTTCTCGATAACGAAGGCCTCCTGCGAGTACTTGGGGTCAGACTTGGACGCAGACTGCCCAGACTGTCCAGCGGCGGTGAAAGGCGTGTTTAAGGCGCACGCGACCAACAGCGAAAAACATAGAAACAGACGACGCATACCTTTTATAGTAAGGCCTTTGGGGCTCGTATCCCAAGGCGCTAGGGTCCGAACCTGGAACGCCCCCATCATTCTGCCTGCTCCATAAGTGTGATCAGCATCACATTTCTTTGTTCACCAGCCCTAAAACCGTAGTAAACTTCCTGCCCAGATAGTCCTGTCCGGCCATGTCGCCGGGCAGGCGTGACGCATAATGTACTTGCGCCACGATCCTTCCGTTCGGAGGTTTTGCATGGAAGATCGGACCCCTGTCGTCGTCTCATCAGGTCCTCAACAAGCTACCGGTACACATCGCGAAGGCCGCGGAGCCTGGGTTCTCACCGCCTATGGCATTTCTGGATTAGCGCTTTTTGGCGTACTGGCATATTTCTTCTCGGACTTTATCGCTCACTAGTTGGCGCACGCGTTGTCGAACGGGCGTGCACGTCCGCGGAGTGTGCCTCACGTGTATTTAATCTTTCCGTCTTCCTGAACAGCATTACGCTACCCAATCGGGGTCCCCTTTCAACGTGTTACAATTAGCGGCCTTAGAAGCTGCTGCTTCCTGAGGCGACCAGCGTTTCCCCACGCCCGAGTACTTGAACGAAGAACCGAGCGAACTGCCCGAAAGAAAAGAGATACTGCAACAAACCGTGGCTAAACCCTCCACGTCCGCTACTGCTCCCGTCACCTACGCCGACGCCGGTGTCGATATCAACCGGGCCAACCGCACCAAGCAGCGCATCAAGTATCTGGCGCACAAGACTTTTACCCGCGGCGTGCTCAGCGAAATTGGCGGCTTTGGCGGCCTCTTCGCCGTCGACAAAACCAAGTATGTCGATCCCGTGCTGGTCGCGAGCGTCGACGGTGTCGGAACCAAGCTGAAGATCGCATTCGAGATGGGTTTGCACTCCACCATCGGCGGCGACCTGGTGAACCATTGCGTGAATGACATTGCGGTGCAAGGCGCTGCGCCGCTGTTCTTTATGGACTATCTGGCCACGGGAAAACTTGAGCCGCAGATTGCCGAAAAAGTCGTGGAAGGAATCGCCGACGCGTGCAAACACAACGGCTGCGCGCTGATTGGCGGCGAGACTGCCGAGATGCCGGGTTTCTATCCTGACGGTGAGTACGATCTCGCAGGATTTATTGTTGGCGTGGTGGAGCGCGAGCGAATCATTACCGGCAAAGACGTGCAGATCGGCGACGTGATTCTCGGCATGCCCTCCAATGGCTTGCACACCAACGGATATTCTCTGGCCCGCAAGCTGCTCTTCGAGGTCGCGCACTACTCGCCCGAGACTTACGTAAATGAGATCAAGAACAAGGTCGGGAACGAGCTGATGCGCACCCACAAAAGCTACTGGCCGGCGCTGAAGAAGCTTCTCGATGCACAATGCGTTTCCGCTCTGGCTCACATTACCGGTGGCGGCATCACAGAGAACCTGCCGCGCGTGCTGCCCCGTGGCACGGCCGCGATCATCGAGCTTGGTTCCTGGCCGGTCCTGCCGCTGTTCGAGCACTTGCGCGATCTGGGCAATGTTCCGCAGGAAGAGATGCTGCGAACTTTCAACATGGGCCTGGGTATGCTGTTGGTCGTTCCCTCGGCGAAATTCAAGAAAGTACAAACGGTGTTAGAGCGCGTGGGTGAAAAGGCTTTCACTATCGGCCGCATCGTGAAGGGCGAACGCAAGGTAATCTACAGTTGAAAAGAAACTGCCGATTGCTGATTTCAGAACGCGGTTCAATCGACATTCAGCGATCAAGAATCAACAATGCACTCCCTTGGCATCCTTCTCTCCGGACGCGGTTCAAACTTCGTCGCCATCGCTGAAAGCATCGACGCCGGGCGCATTCCCGACGCACGGATAGCCGTTGTAATCTCGAACAAAGCGGATGCTCCGGGTATCGCGACCGCATGTGACCGTGGCTTGCATGCGCTGGTAATTCCATCGAAAGGTAAGGCGCGCGAAGAACACGACCGCGAAGTCGTCGCCGCGCTGAAGCAACACAACGTTGACTTGGTTTGCCTTGCAGGCTACATGCGCCTGCTTTCGCCCTGGTTCGTGCAGCAGTTTCCGAGGGGGATTCTCAACATCCATCCTTCGCTGCTCCCTGCATTCCCCGGGCTCGAGGCTCAGGAGCAAGCCTTTGCCTACGGAATGAAGATCTCGGGATGCACCGTGCATTTCGTCGACGAAGAACTCGATCACGGCGCGATCATCGTGCAAAAACCCGTCGGCGTGCTTGACAGCGACGACGAGCACAGCCTCGCCGCTCGTATTCTCGAGCAGGAGCACATTGCCTACACGGAAGCGATCAATGTGGTGCTGCAAGGGGATTTCGAGATTGAGGGTCGGCGACTCGCGAGAAAGAAATAAGTAAGAATTGTGTAGGTAATGAACCTTGCAGTCTGGCGGCGACTGCGGCCCGATACACCTGGGCCGCTGGACGACCGAGGGCGACCGTCCCTACATGTGCAGGGGGGTTACACGACTCTCTTTGCCATCCTCACAATCGCCAGCGTCTCTCCATTTCCCAACGGGACCGACTGATCCTCGACGCCGGCATAGCCTTTCGCCTTGTAAAAAGCTACGCCACTAAGGGTCGCGCCCATCTCAAGACGAGTAAAGCCCGCCGCGATCGCTGCTTCTTCACACGCGTTAAGGATCGCGCTCCCAATTCCCCGGCGCGCCCACGCGGGATGAACAAAGAAGGCGCGAATCTTGGCCGCGTCACGCGACGGGTCGAGTAACGAGTCTTCGCGCCTCGCGTACTGATCGCCTCCGTAGAGCGTCTTGCGTTTACTCCATCCCCCACAGCCGGCGAGCACTGAGTCTGCTCCTGGCGTGGCCTCGATTTCCGCTACGAGGTAGGTTCCGTCTGAGATGAGTTGGCTGTCGACTCCATAGACGCTCTTCAAAGCGCCCTCAATCTGCGCCAGAGAATAATCTTCAGCCTGCAGCCCGCGCACGGACGCGTCGATCAATGCGCGCAGCATGGGTACGTCTGCAGCTACCGCTTTTCGAACTCGAATGTTCATTTACGGCCGAGTTCTGTTGCCTTTATTCAGTGCTCGGGTTCTCTGGTGTGCGGATCGCTTCTTTTGGTTGACGATTGTGCCGATGGCAGCGCGCACCATAAAGCTGGACCGCGTCAGACCGGCTGCTTCGGCTAAGGCATCGATCTTTGCCAACTGGCTTTCCCGTGCAGTGATGTTAACGCGCACCGTTGCATCTGGGGCGTCGACGCTTACCATGAAGGCGATAGCACCGTGCCTCGCGGCATCCGTCGCGATATCATCGATCTTCGACGGTTCCGGTACTGCATCTCCATCCTCGATCATGCCCTGGATATGGAGCGCCAGTGCTTCGGCCGCCATGCGGCTAGCCTCATCGAGGGTCTTTCCGGCGGTGATGCAGCCCGGAAAATCGGGAAAGCTGACGCCGTAATCGGAATCCCGGTCCTTATGGAGATAGGCGATATATTCCATGCTCCTTATCCTCTGCGCTAGGCCATCAGATGATGACGTTGGTCTGTTCACCGCAATTTGATTGCAGCCTGTTTCTCAATACTCTTCAGGGTGCCGATCGGTATGTCGCGGTTAGGGTGCGGCACCGTTACCCGTCCATTCTTGGTCGGGTGCTTGAATTGTTTGTGGCTTCCGACCTGATTGACCTCATACCAGCCGTCATCCTTCAATTTCTTTATGACGTCGCGGCTGTGCATGTTTCGTTGTGCAATCTAATTATACACACTTTATACACACTAATCAAAGAGCAATACCTAAACGGCCTTCCTCTTTGCATAAAACTTCCGCACTTTTGCCCGGTTACCACAAACCTTCATGTCGCACCAGCGGCGGCGGTGATTCTTGCTGGTATCGAGAAAGAACCATTGGCAGGCCGGCGAGGAGCAGGTGCGCACTAGCGCCACATCGCTTGAGGCGAGCAGGTCCGCGGCCGCGCGGGCGATCGGCCACAGGATCGCGTTGAAAGAAGACGCTGGGTCGTCGAAGCGCCACACCAAACGCTCATCCTGCAATGTCTCGCTCTTTGGCGCCTTTGATTGAACCGCTTTTAGCTGAACCAGCCGCGAGTGTAGTGCCGCATCGTGGAGATCAGCATTGAGCGTTTCCATTGCAAGTTGTGGCGCGGTCTGCTTATTCATCAATACGGAGAAGATCTCATGCAAGGCTTCGCGAAGATCGCGGGCACGACGCACCGCGTCATCGGCCTCATCGGGCATGAGGCGAACCCGCTCGGACAAGTGGTGAAGTTGCTCGGGTATGAGTATGCCGGTGGCTTCGCCGAAGCGTGCAAGATCGACATAGTTCTCGATCAACTCCTTTGGTTCGCCGCTGGGACGGTTGTCCAGCGTGTTGATGAAGTCGAGGCACAGATTTCCCGCGATCAGTTCGAAAAGGGGTTTGCGCGGTTTGTCTAGTGTCGTCTCAGTCATGAAATCCTATTCCGGGGCAAATCATATAACCGTTAAAAAGCTATTGACAAGTTATATTGCTGCCGATAGATTGATTGTAACCTATAAACATTATTTTATAGGTTAATAAGAATTCGATTCGGAGTATCTGTCATGACTTCCCACCAATCAGCCGTGATGCGGGCCTGCGTGCGAATGATTAAATATCGGAGGTAGACCTGTGATCGTCCCTGAATCCAAATCTGCGAGTGCGCGCGACCGGAGCCACGCCATCAAGCTGGTGCTGGCTTTTGTTGCGATCTACGTCATATGGGGTTCGACGTATCTTGCAATCCGGTATGCGGTCGAAACCATTCCGCCTCTGGTGGCTGCGGGAATCAGGCACTCGATTGCGGGGGCGATCATGCTGACCTGGGCCTGGTGGCGCGGCTTTCGGCCGACGCGGCAACAGTGGTTTGCGGGATTCGTGTTAGGAGCGTTCTTCTTTCTAATCGGTCACGGGACCCTGCATTGGGCAGAGCAATATGTGGGATCGGGTTTGGCGGCGTTGCTGATTGCCACCGAACCAATGTTCATTCTGGTGCTGGCCTGGATGATGGGTCAGCAAAAGATCAGCCTGCTTAGCGCGTCTGGATTGGGGCTGGGCGTGTTTGGAGTGGCAATGCTCACTGGCATGGAACTCACAGTGAAGAGCTCGAGCTTGTGGGGATTGATGGCGGTGCTGCTGGGTTCTTTGTCGTGGTCGTTCGGAGTGGTGATTTCACCGCACCTGAAATTGCCTGCCGATGCGCTGGGACGAACGGCGTTGCCGACGATCTGCGGCGCTGCGCTGCTCCTGATCGCGGCCGGTGTTACCGGCGAGTTCCAGCAGACGCACTGGTCGAGCATTGCGTTGCGGTCGGTGTTTGGTCTGGGATATCTAATCACGTTCGGGTCGGTGATCGCGTTCACTTCTTACACGTGGCTGTTGCAGCGTGTGCCGCCTGCGCTGGTGGCGACGCATACGTATGCCAATCCGGTCGTCGCCGTCATTCTGGGATGGCTGCTGGCGCACGAGCCGTTGTCGCTGCGCGTGGTGCTGGCGTCACTGGCGATTCTGGGCGCGATTGTGCTGATCCGGCGTGGAGAGCAAACGGCACAAGTGAAGGCAGTTGAGGCAGTTCCGCGGGCGAATGCGATTGGAGTGTCGGAGGAGTGCGCATAAAGGCGGACTGCGTTTGAACTCTGCCTTCCTGCTTGCTGGCGCAGATCGCCAACCATCTTAAAGCCGGATTCTCTTGGCCGCTCAGTCGAGAATTTACATGTTATCGATTGGGCGGATCATTTCCTACCCGTAAATTTATCCTCTGCTTACGTAGACCTCAGTCTTGGAGGTGTAGTCGAATGCGGTTCATGTTGTCCAGGAGCAACATCAACCATGAACCCGAAAATTTGGCTACAACGTCGTAGCTTACTCCCCCCGTTGGCCTTAACGATGTTCGCAGTCCTGGCACTGCTGCCCTCCCAAAGCAGTTTTGCCGCAAACGTGACCGTTACTAACAACTGCAGTTACACGGTGTACCCAGGGATATATCCGGCGACCTATTCCAACGGCGGCTGGTCGATGGCTCCAGGCACTTCCGTCAGCTTTACCCTCGCCAATGGATGGAACGGTCGCATCTGGGGCCGGCGCGGTTGCAACTCCGCCAGCCCGGCCGTTTGTACCACCGGTTCTTGCGGCGGCACGGGATTGCAATGCGCCGGCACCACGGGTGTTGCCGGCACCTCGCTGGCCGAATTCAACCTGGACGCCTCGGGTACCGACTATTACGACGTAAGCTACGTGGACGGCTTCGATAACCCCATCGGCGTCGAGGTCTCCAATTCGAGTTGCGTTTCACCAAACACATGCACCGCGCAGCCTTTGACCAATTGCCCAAGCGGCGAACTGGCCGACAGCAACGAGGATTGCCTAAGCCCCTGTACGGAATACGGCACGGCGCAGTTTTGCTGCACGGGAGCTTACGGCAGCAGCTCGACATGCATCGTAGGGAATTGGCCGTCTGCCCAAGAGGCTTATGTCACCAACATTCACAACTCCTGCCCGGCTGAGTATGCCTATGCCTATGACGACGCGAACGGTCTGCACACGTGCGCAACCGGCGCCAACTACACCATTACATTCTGCCCGAATGGTGGCGGTTCCGGCCCGCCCAGCATCGTCAATGGCGACGCCTATACGATGACTCCACAAAACGTCACCGGTTTGCGCCTCGATGACGATGGCGCACAAACCGAGGCTGGCAACACGATTTGGGTCTATACCGCCAATGGCACTGCCGCTCAGAATTGGACCTTCAACAACTCTGGCGTCTCGCCGGGCGGTTACTACAATATGGCGACGCTCGGGCCGTATTGCCTCACGGCTTCGGGAACCGGCAGCACCTCAGCGGTGGTTCTCGATTCCTGCAACGGCTCGTCTGCCCAAGCTTGGGAGGCCGTTCCCTCCGGCAACTTCTACGTGTTCCATCCCGCCAACAACACCGCGAACTGCCTCGATGTTCGCGGTGATGGAACCGCCTCCGGAACCATTGTGCAGGTCTATACCTGCAACGGAGGAAACAACGAGCAGTGGGCGCTCACCCTTAATTAGCGGTTCTTGTTTTGCTGGACGGGTCCGGGACAAACTGTTCCGGGCCCGTCTTGCGGATCGCCATAGTCGCGTTTGGCGGCGAGAGGTTGGAGACATTTATGCATATTCGTACTCAGGGCTTCAGACATTTCGCCAAACCCACGCTTCGCCTTTTGCTGGCTGGCGCGGTTGCGGCTTTTCTTTTTGCGGTAGCCGCAATCGCGCAGCAATCCTCATCCCAGAAGCAGAGTGAAGACGTCGTCACACTGAAAAATGATGTGCAGCAGTTGAAGACGCAGCAGCAACTGATTCTTGATCGCCTCGATGAATTGAAGAAGCTGTTGAACTCGAAGCGGGGCGACAATCCCCAGCTGGCGATCAAAGTGCCCGATACCATGGGCGTCGATGGTGAACGCTTCCGGGGCGAGGCGACGGCGCGGGTGGCGATTATCGAGTACGGAGACATCGAGTGCCCTTTCTGCAGGCACTTCAAGCAGGATATTTATCCCCGGATTTTTGATGATTACATCAAAACGGGCAAGGCGCGATTCTATTACCGCGACATGCCGTTAACCTTTCACGAACATGCGCTGCCGGCGGCCCGGGCCGAGCATTGCGCCGGAGAACAAGAAAAATTCTGGGAGATGCACGACAGCCTCTTTATCGACAAGCCGGGAACTATCGGTCCAGGCGGCAGAAAGACGATGCTGACACAGAGCGATATTGATGAACGCGCCCGGACGCTCGGGCTCGACACGGCCAAGCTAGACGAGTGCATTGCGAGCACCCGCTATGCCGACTTGATCAAACGCAGCTCCGAAGAAGCGGCAAAGATGAACATCGGAGGCACGCCGGCCTTCCTCATCGGAACCATCGGCCCGAACGGCAATATCATAGGCGTGAAGCCGCTCGTCGGAGCCCAGCCGTTTGAGGTATTCAAGTCCATGATTGATCCGCTGCTCACTCCAGCGCCCGCGCAGCCGGAACAGCATGCCTCCGAGCCAGCGACGGATGGTGCGACAGTTCAGGCAGCGGGTAAACGCTAGCGTCAGCAGAGTGAAATCGTCGGTCCCGATCAACACTGCTATCGGGATTCGCCAGTGGATTGTCCTAGAAACAATCCCGCCAAAAACACCCCGGACATGGCAAGCAGAATCGAAGCCGCTCTCCAAATTGTGCGGTCGTTCGCTCTTGTGAATATGGCTGCGGAAGTCTGCATGTCTTCATCGCGAGAGCCTGTGGGCGAAAGGTTAGTCTCGACGCTTGGATGAGGCTGGCGTACAAACTGTGGAACGTAGTGTCCGAGAGGAAGCACGATGTGGAGTGAACGGTGCTGCCCGTCGCGCTGGTAGATCTCGCAGAGCCTTTTGCGGAGCGCGCGTGCGGTTACGCGCACGATGGGATCTACATGGGAGTCGAAGCTGGACTCTTTGCGGCCTAGGGCTTCGACGGCAATCGAATACTCGCGGATGTCCTCGGCTGCGCCTTCGAAATACTTATTGCAGATAAAAGAAAGGAAGCGAACGAAGCTTCCCGAACGACTGATTTCCGGGGATTGAAGCAGCCACTCCAATTCTTTTTTCTCTTCCTGGAAATTCGGGAAGGGGCAGACACGGCATACTGTTCTAGACCCATAAGATCCTGCAGATTTGTCCGAACCCACATCCAACGCATCAAGCTTCATTCAGCACGTCTCAGTCAGCATTCGGAAATAGAACAGCGATTAGGATAGTTCCCGGAAAGATCGCTCAAGCATTTTCGATGTGCGCCTTACGGAGTTGGAACAAGGATGGTGCAATTTCCCGCAATTGCCGAGAAAAACCTCCCGGTGTTCTTAGAGAGCCGTCCGGCTTTTGTTACAAATTCAAAACAAGCGTGACGCACTACGCTTGAAACGACGCTGGCAGGTGAGAGCCAACGCCACGCAGAGAATTTTTACTTGTGAATAATTCTTGGACTATAATTATTCTCATCTAAGAGAGTATCTCCCCTGTGCCCACTGCTCACGAAGAATTTCGAGAACTGGCTTGGAAGTGTGGCTTAGCCGCCACGCATCAGCGGCAAGTCATCTATGAGGCCGTTGTGGCTGCACCGGGGCATTATTCGCCGGAGCTGGTTTACGCCGAAGTGCGGCGGCGGACTCCGTCCATCTCACTGGCCACGGTTTACAAAAACTTGCGCCTGTTCGTGGAACACGGGCTGCTGCGGGAAGTGAGTCCCCATGCTTCCACGTTGCTGGTGGAGGGCAATCTTGAACCCCATCATCACCTGGTCTGCACGCGTTGCAAGACGGTGCAGGATATTGAGGGTGACTTCGTCGACTTCAAACGGCTGGCTCGGCAGGCGCCGGGCGGCTTCGATTTAACGCAGCCGCTGGTGGAGGTGTTCGGAATCTGCCGGCGATGCAGTGTCAAAATGCAAAGACAAACTTCATAAGCGAAACAGGAAAGAGGAATTATGTCTGAAGATAAGCAGGTACTGGCTGGCGTGCCTGGCCCCGGAAATACGGAGCCAGAGGTATCACCTGAATCCAAATGCCCCGTGGTGGGCGGCGGTCGCAGACAGGCACCAAACTGGGCCCCGACGAATGCAGACTGGTGGCCGAATCAACTCCACTTGAAGGTGCTTCACCAGAACTCTCCTCTGGCCGATCCCATGGACAAGGAATTTGATTACGCGAAAGAATTCAAGAGCCTCGACCTGAATGCGGTGATCAAGGACCTGCATGCCTTGATGACTTCGTCGCAGGACTGGTGGCCCGCAGACTTTGGCCACTATGGCGGGCTCTTTATTCGTATGGCGTGGCACAGCGCTGGCACCTACCGCATCGCCGACGGCCGCGGCGGGGCTGGTGCCGGGCAACAACGTTTTGCGCCCCTCAATAGCTGGCCGGACAACGTGAACCTCGACAAGGCGCGGCGGTTGCTCTGGCCCATCAAACAAAAATATGGACGAAAAATCTCCTGGGCCGACCTGATGATTCTTACTGGCAACGTGGCCCTCGAGTCGATGGGATTCAAGACGTTCGGTTTCGCCGGTGGACGCGCGGATGTCTGGGAGCCCGAAGAGTACGTCGATTGGGGTCCTGAGACGGAGTGGCTGGGGGATAAGCGCTATAAAGGCGATCGTGAACTCGACAATCCTCTCGGCGCTGTACAGATGGGTCTGATTTACGTAAATCCGGAAGGGCCAAACGGAAAGCCGGATCCAGTCGCTGCGGCACGAGATATTCGAGAGACGTTCGCCCGCATGGCGATGAACGACGAAGAGACGGTTGCGCTCATTGCCGGCGGACACACCTTTGGCAAGACTCACGGCGCTGCCGATCCTAAAAAGTATGTCGCCGCCGAACCCGAGGGTGCTTCGATTGAGGAGCAGGGCCTCGGCTGGAAGAACAGCTTCGGCAATGGCCACGGCGGCCACACGATCAGCAGCGGCCTGGAAGTTACCTGGACGGCCACGCCTACGAAGTGGAGCAACAACTTCTTCGAAAATCTGTTCGGCTATGAATGGCAACTGACAAAGAGCCCAGCCGGTGCGCAACAGTGGACACCGAAGAATGGAGCAGGCGCTGGTACCGTACCGGACGCGCACGATCCTTCCAAGCGCCACGCTCCATCCATGCTCACAACCGACCTTGCCTTACGGTTCGACCCGGCTTACGAAAAAATCTCGCGGCGCTTCTTCCAGCATCCGCAGGAGTTCGCGGACGCGTTCGCCAAAGCGTGGTACAAGCTCACGCACCGCGACATGGGACCTGTCTCCCGCTACCTTGGCCCGCTAGTTCCGAAAGAGCACCAGCTGTGGCAAGACCCTGTTCCCGTAGTGGATCATCCACTTATTGGAGAGCAGGACATTGCTGCTCTGAAGGCAAAGATCCTCGCCTCCGGACTGTCGATCTCTCAACTGGTCACGACTGCCTGGGCATCGGCGGCGACCTTCCGCGGCTCAGACAAGCGCGGTGGGGCAAACGGGGCACGCATCCGCCTTGCACCGCAAAAGGATTGGGACGTAAACCAGCCGATCGCATTGGCGAAAGTGCTGGGAAAGCTGGAGTCGATTCAAAAGGAGTTCAACAGCTCGCAAACCAACGGCAATAAGGGGAAGAAGGTTTCGCTGGCGGACTTAATCGTTCTCGGCGGCAACGCAGCTGTCGAGGAAGCTGCGAAGAAGGCCGGGCACAGCGTGAAGGTTCCCTTCTCGCCGGGCCGCACCGATGCCTCGCAAGAGCAGACCGATGCGCACTCGTTCGCTCCGCTGGAGCCGACCGCGGACGGGTTCCGCAACTACCGCCGCATCGGGCACGTGAAATCGGCAGAAGAGCTGCTGGTCGATAAGGCGCAATTGCTGACCCTGACTGCTCCGGAGATGACGGCTCTCGTCGGCGGGATGCGCGTACTGAATGCTAACTTCAAGGCGTCGAAAGACGGCGTCTTCACCAACCGGCCGGAGACGCTGACGAATGATTTCTTCGTCAACCTGCTCAGTATGAATACGGACTGGAAGGCCTCCACTACTTCCGAAGGCGTGTATGAAGGGCATGATCGCGCGTCGGGTGAAATCAAGTGGACTGGGACCCGCGTCGATCTTGTTTTTGGTTCAAACTCCCAGCTCCGGGCAATCGCGGAAGTCTATGCATGTAACGACTCGAAGGAGGTGTTTGTGAAGGACTTCGTGGCTGCGTGGGGCAAGGTAATGAACCTGGATCGCTATGACCTTGCCTGAGATCGCTTTTAGATAAGGAAAGTTTAGGGCGGGCCTAAAGGCCCGCCCTTTTTTACTAGGGATTCTAGGGTGGAACGATGTTCTTTAGAATCCTAGAAACCTGGAACCTAGAGACCTAGAACCCTCAAAGAATAAATTCCACCGTTACCCAGCCGTACTAACATCCGTACGACCCTACACACAGCACCGGCCTATAACGTACCGACACTCGCACCCAATAGGGGAGTAATTATTATATCCGCGAATCTGGTGCCCGTCGCTTTCGCAGCACCCAGGTGGTCATGCAGCGATGGTCCTGGACGATCGTCGTCTTTAGAGGGTCGACTAGGATCGCGTTCATCTCCGCGGTGAGTTCCAGAAGCATCTTCTGATCCACTAGGAACCACACCGAACCATCTCCAATGACAAAGTGGTCGCTGCCTACGGGCTCGAAGTCCATTCCGATCCTGGAACCCAGGCGGCAGAAGAGCATTCCGCCGGGCCTGAGGACACGCCACATCTCCGCCAGCATTTTTTGGAAGTGATCCTCATCTCGCGCAAAGTGGAGCACGGAGCTGCAGATCACAACGTCGGCGAATGAGTCCGGGAAGGGGATCCGCTCGATGAGCCCCACTTGAAAATTTTCGACAGGAAGTCCGGTTTCCAGAGACGCAGACAAACTACGCACGTGTTCTACCGCTTCGCGGCTTGCGTCCAGTGCAAATATCTCGCAACCTTCGCGCAAGAGATGGACCAGATTGCGCCCGTATCCGCAACCGGCGTCAAGCACGCGCATTCCCGGGCCGATATTTCCCCTAAGAATTTGATCGAAGACGTAGATATCGATCTGTCCGAACTGTTCCTGAACATTCAAAGGCATGCCTAACCATACTGGGTTTAACGCCGAAAAGTCTTTGAGCTATGACGTTGAGCAGGGGAAAGTCTATTGCGGCCCAAGCCTTGTTGATGGTTGGCGACCGTACGCGGCCAGCCAGCCTAGAAAGAGCGGACGGTGAAATCGAGCCTAGCTGCGGGGTGTATTCGCGTGCCGGCTAAGGGCAGCCGTTAATCGTTCTTCGAGCACCCGATCTTCCGCAGACTGGATTGGTTGAGTAGTATCATGCATTCCGCGCGCGGCCAGCCAACCCACGCAAGCTAGCATTCCGCACCAGCCGAGGGTTTTCACGATTGCGGCAATCGTGGTGTCATATTCCAGAAGGTCGAGGCTGGAAAAAATCGCGTTCCAGTCGTGCCTAGCGAACTCGGGGTCGCCGGTGGTCACGAGGGGCAAAATCATAGCGCGCGCGTCGGCCATGTAAGTTGCGGTGTAGAGCCAGTTCTCAAAGAAGAAAAAGGCGCAGAAAACGAACGATGCTGGCTGGCGCTGATGGAAGAAGTAAGCCGCCAGCAACAGCGGCACCATCCATTGCAGAATCGTTCCGCCCCACAGTCCAATCGTCGACCCAAACCAGCCGAACAGCAGATGCCCTCCCTCATGCACCACAAGGTTTGCCGAATCGATGAAGAGATAGCCGCCGTGCATGCGGAACGCATACACAAGAAAAACGGCGTAGAAGATGAGCCATGCACCAACCGCCCAACGCGAGATCGGGCGCCACTCTTCGCGCGCGCCCGAGAGGTCCAGGATTGAACTTACGAACTCGTTCATTTCGAGGCAAGTGTAGGCGCGCTCCTCGTCGCGAACAAGATTACGCCGGTATGCACTTCTGCGGCCCGTCGTGGCGCCTACATCGCACTAAGGCCGCGTGCAACCCGCTGTCAGAGCATGGCATCGCAGAGAAAAGCGGCGAGAACCAGTGCGGTGGCGTGCTCTAATCTGAATCCCTTGTAGCCTCGAACCGCGGTGACGTGGTATTTCGCGCTTCCGCTATGGTCCCCTTTTTTCGTCCATTGACCGTATGATAGGGTGTTCCGTTTCGCGCCGAATTCTTTCCGGCGAGCCAGTATTATTGTTCTTCGCTTTCAAATTCTCTCAGGAGTCACGGATGCTTCAAAAAGCATTGGTACTGCTATTGGTTCTGGCCGGCATTGCCAGCAGCATAAGCTGCGGCAAAACAACGAGCCATTATCTCTTCGTTGCCCTGCCGGCCGGCAGTCAAGTTGGATCCTACCGGGAAGACCCGAACTCCGGCGTGCTGACCCAAATCGCTGGAAGCCCGTTCCCCGCCGGCGACGGAGCTGAGTCGATGGTCGTCCATCCGTCTGGGAAATTTCTCTATGTGGCGAACCCGGGTGATGCTGAAAACGATATTTCTCTATTCTCGATTGCCAGCGACGGAACTTTGACTGAAGTGACACCACGGTTTTCCGTTGAGCCCCTCGGTTCGCAGCCTCAGCTTCTGGTGATGGATCCCTCGGGCAACTTTCTTTATTGTCTGAATGTCGGATCGAATAACATCTCGGTTTTTTCGATTGATAGCAGCGCCGGCGCGCTGACACCGGTGACAGGGTCACCGTTTTTTCTTGGTCTGGCTCCGCAGTACATGGTTCTGGCGCCATCCGGCAACTTGCTCTATGTCGCCAGTTCGGTCGGCACCGGACAGTCTTTGGGAACGATCGAAGGTTTCAGCGTGAATTCCGGGATACTAACGCCGCTGGGTGTTACCCCGAGCGATGGAGCGAATCCGTCGGGGCTTGCGATCAATCCGAAGGGCACTTTCCTCTATGTCGCGAATAAGAGTTCGAACACGATCTCCATTTTTGCCATCAATTCCTCCGGCGGACTAGCGGAAGTCTCCGGATCTCCTCTCAACGACGTCGATCAAGGTCCGGTGAATATGATTATCGATCCGACAGGAACCTATCTCTACGTCGCGAATCAGGGCTCCGCGAATGTTGCGACCTACTCGCTTGACGCAACCACGGGCTTTCCGACAGCGATTGCTGATTCCCCGTTTGCTGCTGAGGGAAATCCCAGTTTTCTAGCCTTGGACCCGACCGGCAAGTATCTCTATGTAGGAAATCAGCCCCCAGGTACGCCTGGAATCGAGGCCTTCGGCGTCGCCAATGGCAGCTTGAATACCATTTTCACCTATAAGGTCGGTAACACGCCAAGTTCAATCGCGGTGATGAAGTAATTCAATCCACTGATGCCCGCGCCAATTTCGCGGCGAGTGCCGCGAAGTTTGGCTTCAAGGGCCGGATTCCTGCGGCCCCCGATTCCTTAGGGGATGAAGACCGGGCGAATTTTTTGCAACAGAAAGACAAACAAAAGTCGTCAACTCTGCGACAATACCTGAGCTGGCACCGGTCACCCTGGATGCGACCGCAACGGAGCCTAATATTGAAACTGCAGGTAGGCTTGGATTCGGTTTTGCCATGGTGATAGAGTGCTGCCAGTCTGCACCTAGGAGCCAGAATCCATGAGGATCGCAAGCTCGTCGAGCGCATTTCCGAAGCATTACTATACGCAGAAAGTTCTTCTGGAGCGCCTTCAGGACTATTGGGGAGACCAGCTCAAGAATCCGCTTTTGCTGGCGCGGCTGCACCGCAACGTGACCGTGGACGGCCGCTACCTAGCGATCCCAGCCGAGCAGTATGTCGACATCAAAACCTGGGGCCAGGCCAACGACATCTGGATCAAGTGCGCTCAGGAACTGGGAGAGCAGGCTCTTTGCCGCGCGCTTCAAACAGCCGGACTCGAGACAAAAGATCTGGGAGCATTATTTTTCACGACGGTCACCGGCGTGGCCAGCCCGTCGATCGACGCCCTCCTCATCAATCGGATGAAGCTTCCAGTCAATATCCGCCGCACTCCAATCTTCGGCCTGGGATGCGTGGCTGGCGCTGCCGGAATCGCGCGCGCTGCAGATTATGTTCAAGCTTATCCTTCGCAGGCCGCCGCCTTGGTATCGGTTGAGCTCTGTTCGCTGACGCTGCAGCGCGAAGATTTGTCGGTTGCGAACTTGATCTCTTCTGGACTTTTCGCGGACGGCGCTGCCGCCGTGATTGTGACCGGCCGTGACTTCAAGGCGAACGGCAATGGCACGGGCAATGGAAACGGCCATGAGATTACCGGACCAAAAATTCTCGCTACGCGTTCCGTCTTTTATCCCAGCACCGAGGAAATGATGGGCTGGAACATCTCGGAGAAAGGCTTCCGCATCTTACTGTCGACTGAGGTTCCAACCCTGATTCGAGAAAATCTGGGCCGCGACGTGGACGCTTTTCTGGCGGATAACGGACTCAAGCGCGACGATCTGGAAAGCTGGGTGCTGCATACCGGAGGCCCGAAGATACTCGACGCTTATTCCGATGCGCTCGGGTTGCACAATGGACAGATCGATGCCTCGTGGGATTGCCTGCGTAAAGTTGGAAATCTTTCATCGGCTTCCGTGCTGGTGGTTCTTGAGGACGTGATGAAGAATCGGCGTCCCAAGCCCGGAACGTTAGGATTACTCGGTGCGATGGGACCTGGATTCTGTTCGGAACTTTTGCTTCTGCAATGGTGAGGTCGCGCGTTTGCCGGAATCGACAGATGTCTTTGTAATTGGTGGTGGGCCTGCGGGATTGGCCGCCGCAATCGCGGCACGCCAACAGGGATTGCGCGTTGTGCTTGCCGATGGCGCAACGCCGCCCATCGACAAGGCCTGCGGTGAAGCGCTGATGCCAGGTGCGGTTACGGCGCTGGAAAGGCTGGGAGTAGTTGTTCCGGCTGCTGAGAGCCGGGCTCTTCACGGTGTGCGATTTCTAAGCTCGGGATTGTCGGCGGAGGCGATGTTTCCCTCGCGCACGTTTGGGCTTTCAATTCGACGAACCACATTGCATCGAGCGATGACCGAACGAGCCGAGGAGTTAGGGGTTGAGTTCCTCTGGCAGAGCGCGGTCACTGGGATTTCCGCGGAAGGCGTTCAGTTAGGAAAGCGCACAATCCGCAGCCGATGGATTGTGGGCGCAGATGGAGCGAACTCCCGGGTTCGCCGCTGGGCGAATCTCGATGCCAGCTCGCGAACCGGCTTGCGATACGCCTTTCGGCGGCACTATCGCGTCACCCCTTGGACCGATCGCATGGAGATCTATTGGGGAAAACGCAGCCAGGGTTATGCCACCGCCGTGAGCGCCGATCAGGTGTGTGTCGCCGTGGCCTCGCACGACTCGGGACTTCGACTTGAAGAATCTTTGCCGGTGTTTCCTGAACTCGAAGCACGGCTTCGCGGCGCAGAGGTAGTTTCCGCTGAGAAAGGCTCGGTGTCGGTCAATTGCAAGCTGAGGCGCGTCTGGCGAAAAAATGTCGCACTAATCGGCGATGCTTCCGGCACCGTCGACGCGATTACAGGAGACGGTCTCGGGCTTTCCTTCAACCAGGCCGTTGTGCTGGCGCAATGTTTTATGTCCGGCAAACTCCCGCATTACCAGTTGGCACACCGGCGTTTGGCCCGGCGTCCTTTGTGGATGGCGCGTTTGATGCTCACGCTCGACGGCCGGCCCCGGTTTCAACAACGGACTCTGCAGGCTTTTCGCAAGCATCCCGAAGTATTTCGCAGGCTGCTGGCTCTTCATGTAGGAAGTCTTTCGCCCATTCGCTTAGCGCTTGATGGGCTCACGCTGGGTTGGGGACTGCTGACGGCGGACTGCATAACCCAATGAAGAAACCGGGGGCCGCGGTTCACAAGCGCCACGTGTGCACGCAATTCCTCGTAGTCATTACGTTCCTATTATTTGCGCGCATCGCATCTTCGGCGCAAAATCTAGCGTTCACTCTTGACGCTCAGCACACAACCATTAACTACACGCTCGGCGATGTGCTGCACACCGTGAAGGGAACCTTCCACTTAAAGCAGGGCTCTCTGCTTCTCGATCCCGCTTCGGGCAAGTTGACCGGTGAAATTATCGTGGACGCAAAGAGCGGCGACAGTGGCAGCGGAATGCGCGACCGGAAGATGCATCGCGAAGTGTTGGAGAGCGACCGCTATCCGGACATTGCTTTTCGCCCGGACCGGATTGAGGGAACGGTTGGTTCCTCAGGGAAATCTTCGGTGCGCGTTCATGGGATATTCAGCATTCACGGCACGGATCACGAAATCACGGTTCCCGCAGAAGTAGAAATGCTGCCCGATCACTGGACCGCAACTCTTCACTTTGCCGTTCCCTATGCGAAATGGGGAATGAAGAATCCGAGCACTTTGTTCTTGAAGGTGAGCGAGTCAGTTGATATCGATCTTAGTGCCGCAGGAAACATAACGCGACCGTAAAACCCGTTCGCAGTGCGGCCTTAGAATCCATCCAACGGCGAGATCCCTTTGCCCTCTACGCACTCGTAACTTCGTCCCGCCGCGAGATTTGTGAACTCCTCCGTCCGTCCGCTTGGCCAGGCAATGACAGCACGTTCCACGCGATCGCGTTTTTCCAGTCCAAACGTAAGCGGGAGTTCGGATTGCGAAAGATAACTCGACCCGCTCTTCACCATGCGTGACTGGCTCAAACCGCCCGAGACAATGCGAACTGTGGCACCGATTCCGTCTCGGTTCGACTTCGTTCCCACCAACCGAAAACGAATGCTATGATTTCCCGCCACTTGATCGTTTCGATAGAGATAGGCTGGGCCGTTATTCGTCGTCAGAAACAGGTCGAGATCGCCATCGCGATCGAAGTCGGCATAGGCGAGACCGCGTCCGACCTTGGACTGATCGAATCCGCCGCCAACATCTGCGGCGACATCGTGAAATTTTTTGCCGTTGTTAAGAAAAAGCTGCGGAGGCTGCGCGTAGCCGACGTTGCCGCGAATGTTGCGCACGGTCTCGTCGATATGGCCATTGGCCACGGCTAGATCGAGCCAGCCATCGAGATCGGCATCCAGAAAAGCACAGCCAAAGCCCAGACTGTTTTTGGAAGCGGATCCCACTCCTGTCTGCGCCGCTACGTCTTCGTAAGCTTTACCGGAGAACTCGTAGAGGCCGGTCATCTCGTTGTCGAAGTTCGTAATTGCGACACCAGCACGGCCCGAGTTCGTGAAATCCGCAACGTCGACTCCCATGCCGGCTCGCGCTTTACCCTCGGTGCTGAAGGCGAGTCCAGCTTCGACCGCAACATCTTTGAAAGTGCCGTTGCGTTGGTTGCGATACAGCTTGTTGGGCTGGGTGTCGTTCGCAACCAGCAGATCGAGCCAGCCATCCTGGTCATCATCGAGCAGGGCAACGCCGAGCGATTTCGAACTGCTGTCGAAAATTCCGCTTGAGGCGGTAACGTCCTCGAACGTTCCGTTGCCGCGATTGTGAAAAAGCCAGCAAGTCTCGCCGCGATAGGCTTCCGGCGTGCAGTAAGACTTGTGCTTGCTATCGAGACTGCAAAAGACATCGTGCTCCGGCGACCACTTCACGTAGTTGCATACAAAAAGATCGAGCAGGCCGTTGCGGTCGTAATCGAACCAGAGAGCGGACGTGCTGAATGCCAGGCGTTTTCCAAGACCGCTCGAGTTGGTTACATCCACGAACGTACCTTTGCCGGTGTTGTGAAAAAGCCGGTTTTGTCCAACACAAGTGATGAGAATGTCGACGAAGCCGTCGTTGTCGTAATCCCCGACGGCCACGCCCATGCCGTACATTTCAATATCGAGGCCCGCTTTGGCGGTTACGTCAGAGAAAGTTCCGTTTCTGTTGTTTCGATACAAGCGGAGTGTCGAGCGCTGCTGCTTGTGGCCCGGCCAATCCATTCCGTTGATCAGAAGAATGTCCGGCCAGCCGTCGCGGTCGTAGTCGAGAAAGGCGCAGCCGGAGCCCAGAGTCTCGGGCAGAAACTTCCCTCCAAAAGCTCCGCTGTTGTGCTGAAACTGAATGCCGGCATGAGAGGTGACGTCGGCAAACCGGAAGCCCGGAGCAGGCGTGCTCGCTGCAGCCGTAATCAAAGCCTGCAGTGGCGGCGTCAGCAACAACGAGGACATCCCGACGCTTCGCAGAAAAGATCTGCGATTCACGGAACGTTCACCAGCCCGGCGCGAATGGCATAAACCACGAGCTCGGCGGTTTTGTGAATGCCGAGTGCGTTCATGATGTTGGCGCGATGGACTGCGACCGTATTGGCGCTGAGATCGAGAACCGTGGCGATTTCCTTATTCGATTTCCCATCGACAATCATCTGCAGGACTTCCAACTCGCGCGGAGTCAAGCCGCTGCTGCGTTCGCCCTTGAGCGCCGAAGGTTGTTCGACGTGAGGATCAAAAACTGTTTCTCCGCCTGCAACGCGGCGCACGGCTGGACCTAGTTCGAGGTCCATCGCGTTCTTCAGAATGTAGCCCTTGGCACCAGCATCGATGGCCTGCCGCACCCAGGTGCTTTCTGAATGCATGCTCAGCATGAGGACTGCGGTTTCAGGCGAATCCTCAAGAATCTGGCGCGTCGCATCCAGGCCATTCATTTTGGGCAAGGCGCAGTCCATCACCACAACTTGAGGTTTCAGCTCACGCGATCGCTTAACAGCCTCTTCACCATCGCCAGCTTCGCCCACGACCTCCATGTCGACTTCATCTTCCAGCATGCGCCGGAAGCCGCGCCGCACAAGGCTGTGGTCATCCACTAGCAGAACTTTGATTTTCTTGGTCATCATTTATCGTTTCTGTTTATTGTTTCTTATACTCGGCTCGATTCAAATCGTTTTCTCGCACCGCAGGACTGGGCTCGGGGTCCCCGAGCTCAACTTTCTCGCGCGGAACGGTCAGTTGCATCAGAGTGCCGCCGGGAGCGGGAGTCGAAAATATGATCCGTCCCCCTATCAACTCCGAACGCTCACGCATTGCGACCAGCCCGATACCCTGCCCTACAATCGGACCGCGCAAGCCAACACCGTGATCTTCCACCTCCATCTCAAGCTGCGCAGGCAGGAAACGCAAACGCACCCAAGCTTGCTTCGCGCCAGAGTGCCGAGCGATATTGTTGAGCGCTTCCTGCAGCACACGATAAATCTGCACTGCGGCATTGCCATCCACATCGAATGGCACGCCTTGTTTCTCATAGGATATGGCAATTCCGAGTTGTCTTTCCACGGTCGGAATATACCAGTCCATAGTTTTTTCGAGACCCGCTTCGTCCAGCATCACCGGATGCAACGCTTGCGACAAACTCCGGACGCGGTCCAGCGTGTCCTGGGCAATCTGGCGAACTTCGCGCAGGTCGCTGCGCAAAGCCGAGCCTTCCGGAGCATGTGTTCCCGCCCGGCCGAGCATAGCCCCCATGGCCGTTAGAATCTGGCCAAATTCGTCGTGCAACTCGCGCGAAATATAACGCAGGGTCGACTCCTGCGTCGCAATCAGTTTCTGCGCCAACTCGCTTCGCCGCTCCGAAAGCTCGGCCATGCGGGCAAACAGACGCCGGTTCCACCGTATCATGGAGAATCCGGTCAGCAGAATCGCGGCCAGCGTTGCCGCAAGAAACACATACACTTGCCGCTGCACTCCGTCGTAAATCTGGATAATGCGCCGCGCCGCCTGCTCTTCGTTTTCGCTGTTCTGCACCAGCAACCGCGCCACGGTCGTGCTGAGAGCCGCCTGCCGCGCCTGCAGCGAGAGCTGAATCTCAGCCCTCGCATCTTTCTCCTTACCCGCACCAGCCAGAGCGAACACACGGTCGACTGCGTCCCAAAACTGCGTCAGCGAACCGCTCAGTGAAGCGCTCTGCACCACCGTAGAACTGGTCGGTGCGAGTCGGCCTTCGAGGCGCATAGCATCATCGAGGTCGGTGCGGATGCGCTGAAATTGCGCCGACCATGCGGTCAGCGGATATGGTTCATCGTTGTCGGTCATATCGCGCATGGCCACTGCAAGCAGGTTCAGGTCATTCTGAATGCGAAGCAACTGGAGCGAATCCTTGCGGTTGCGGTCGATCAGTTCCGACTGAAGTTTGCGCAGGCCCGCGACTTGCCACGTGATGTAAGCGGAGTAAGCCAGCACCGCGGCAAGCGTGACCACCAGGCCGAGCAACAAGCCCAGGGTCGGAGAACGCTCTGGCGAGGACGGACGGGCCACGCCCCGAGGATACAACGCTGGGCCGGGCCGTGTCACAATGCGGTAATAATGAAGCGAAATGCGGTCCAGCGGAGTCCAATTACAGATTGAGTTCCGACCTAAAACCACCGAAACCCCCGAAAGTCCAAAGACTGAAGGCCGTTCTGCCGGACGTCTGGAAGCTCATGCGCCCACGGCGATGGCTGCTCGCGCTGGGCTTTGTCTTGATGCTAATCAACCGGCTGGCGCAGTTCGTCCTGCCTTATTCTTCAAAGTTCTTGATTGACGATGTAGTTGGCAAGGGGCATACGGCGCTTCTAAAGCCACTAGTGTGGTCAGTTCTGCTGGCAACGCTCATTCAAGGCGTGACTTCCTTTTCTCTCACTCAGTTGTTGTCAAAAGCGGCGCAACGGCTGATCACGGATCTCCGGCAGCAGGTGCAGGTGCACATCTCCCGCTTGCCGGTGGCCTTCTACGATGCCAACAAATCCGGCGCGCTGGTGTCGCGAATCATGTCTGACGTGGAAGGCGTCCGCAACCTGTTAGGAACCGGGCTTGTGGATTTTTCCGGAGGGCTGGTAGCGGCTGGCATCGCGCTTGTATTGCTGCTGCGCACGAGTGTGCCGCTGACTCTCGTCGCCGTCGGATCCCTGAGCTGCTTTGCGGTAGCGTTAAGCTGGGCCTTCAAGACGATTCGGCCTATTTTCCGCGAACGCGGCAAGATTAACGCCGAAGTGACAGGGCGACTTACCGAGTCACTAGGCGGTGTTCGGGTCATCAAGGGATACCACGCCGAGGAACGAGAAGAACGGATCTTCAGCGTGGGTGTGCGGCGCCTCCTCGACAACGTAATGCGCACGCTCACAGCCACATCACTCATGAGTCTTTCGGCCAGCGTTCTGATGGGAGTGGTTGGAGCCGCAACTATGTACGTCGGCGGGCATCAGATGTTGGCGAAAACCCTGACGCCAGGAGGGTATTTTTCTTACAACTTCCTGCTGGTTTTTCTGATTGCTCCAATCATGCAAGTGGTTTCCATCGGAACTCAACTCACTGAAGCAATAGCCGGACTGGAGCGCACGCAGGAAATTATGCGCGAGCGGCCCGAAGATCAGGATCCTAGACGTACCGCCGCACTCGGCGACATTCGCGGCACCGTGGAGTTTGACGACGTAAGCTTCAGCTACGACGGAATTCACGAGGTGCTGCGGAACATTTCCTTCCGCGCAGAACCCGGCACAGTGACGGCTTTGGTGGGTTCCTCAGGATCAGGAAAATCTACGACTATCGGCTTGATCTCAGCTTTCTACATTCCCACCAAGGGCAAACTTCTGGTGGACGGCACGGACCTGAGCACGGTTCGCCTCGATTCCTACCGAACGCGTCTCGGAGTCGTATTGCAGGAATCGTTTCTGTTCGACGGAACGATTCGCGAGAACGTAATGTTTTCGCGTCCCGGAGCGAGTGAAGAAGAATTTATGCGGTCCTGCCGCATTGCGCGCGTGGACGAGTTCGCTGAATCGTTCGCTGACAAATACGACACAGTAGTTGGCGAGCGTGGCGTGAAGCTCTCGGGCGGCCAGCGGCAGCGGATTTCAATTGCCCGCGCGATTCTGGCCGAGCCGCGCATTTTGATTCTCGACGAGGCGACTTCCAGCCTCGACTCCGAATCGGAGCAGATGATCCAGCATGGACTTTCTTATCTCATGCAGGGCCGCACCACATTTGTGATCGCGCACCGGCTTTCGACCATCCGCCGCGCCGACCAGATTCTGGTCATGGAACAGGGGCAGATCGTCGAGCGCGGCACGCACGAACAACTGTATGCCGCGCAGGGCCGCTACTACGACTTGTACACCAGGCAGCAGGGCCTCGAAGATAATTTATTTCTCGCGCCAGGCGAGGGCGATACGTTGGAGGGCGACGGAAACGGGAGCTCCGGCCCCGCGCGTAACGGCGACGTGAAGGCCGCCGACGCGTTGCGTGTGCTTAGAGGAGAGGTCCGCTAGAGTGATGAGTATCGCGGACAAATCTCCTGGGAACGGCACCCCGGCCATCCATGCCGAACAGCTTTGCCGCCATTACCGCATGGGCGAGACCCTTATTCGCGCCGTCGATGGCGTGACTCTTTCAGTGCGCGCGGGCGAATTCGTTGCACTCCTCGGCAGCTCAGGCTCGGGCAAATCTTCGGTGCTGAACTTAATCGCCGGCCTCGATCGTCCTACCTCGGGCAGCGTGATAGTTCATGATCGCGATCTTGCCAAACTCTCGCGCGAAGAGCTGGCAGGCTATCGCCTCCGTACTGTCGGAATGGTGTTTCAATCGTTCAACCTCATCGCGAGCATGACGCTTGCGGAAAATGTGGAATTGCCCATGCGCTTTGCCGAGGTCGAGCGCGGAAAACGCGACAGTTTGGCGCGTGAAGCGCTCACGCGAGTTGGACTGCAGGCGCGTATGAATCACCGGCCAAGCGAACTTTCCGGCGGAGAGCAGCAACGGGCTGCGCTGGCTCGCGCACTCATCAACTGTCCTCAGCTCTTGCTGGCTGATGAGCCCACAGGCAATCTTGACAGCCGCACCGGCACTGAAATCATGAATATGGTCCGCGAGTTCAATCAGCAATTGGGCATGACAGTCGTCATGGTGACGCATGAGCGGGCACTGGCTGAGCGCTACGCACAACGCCTCATTTTTCTCGCGGATGGCAAATTAGTCGGCGATGAAGCGAATTCCGTCGCTGCGTCCGAGGCCAAAATCGAGCCCTCAGAGGTTGTGCGGCCATGAAGCTTCCCGACCTCACTGAGCTCGCGGTCCGCAACTTGCGCGAATCGCTTTTGCGGAATTCGCTGACCACCGTCGGCATTTCCGTGGGTGTGGCATCGCTGGTCGCGATGCTCTCGCTGGGCATCGGACTGCAACAGCTTGCGTCCCGCCGTTTAATGAAGTCCGGTTTGTTCGATACCGTGGTCGTTACATCGCGCCGTGACCTGCGCAACTTCGGCCACGAAGAAGAACGCAGCGGGCCGCCGGGCGAGAGCCGCATCCTCGACGAATCCACGCGCCAGGAAATTGAGCATCTTCCAAACGTGCTGGAGGCGTACCCCGATATTCGCTTTATTACCGAGCTGCGCTACGAAGACAAACCGCACCTTACGATGGTTTCTGCGCTGCCCGAATCCGCGAAATCAAACGATGCGTTCGAGCAAATGCAGGGACGTTTTTTCTCTTCCGATATGGCGGCTGAAGTTGTGATTCAGAAAGCGTTCGCCGAAGAGCTGCTCGGGAAGACACCAAAGTCCGGGCTCGACGAAACCAACGTCGCGTCGCTGGCTGCTCCGTTGCTGGGCAAAGAGTTGGTAATGCGCTACGCGCAGCGGGAAGCGTCGCCGGCCGCATCTTCGAGCTCTGCGAAGAGTGCCGCGAAAGATGCGCCGATACCTTCGGGTGACCAAAGTCTTGCGGGTGCAGCTTACTCAGTAGTTTCGCGGGAACAGAAGCTGAAAATCGTTGGTGTCGCCGACCTCGACCCTGAAAGCATGCGCGGTCCAACGCGGGCGCGAGTATTTCTCCCGCTCAAACTGGCGGAAAGTCTGCATGTAATGCAGCCCACCGACCTGCGCGAGATCTCTCGCGCAGCCTCCGACCAACCGGCCTATTCTTCGATCAGCGTGCGCGTGAAGAATCCCTCGCAAATACGTGCGATTGAAGATGCCATCAAGAAGATGGGTTTCAATACATTTTCCATCCTCGATGCGACACGGAGCCTGCAGCAATTTTTCGCCGTGCTGGATTTATTTCTTGGCATCTTCGGCAGCCTCGCGCTCGCCGTCGCCTCGATCGGAATCGTGAATACTCTGGTGATGGCGATTCTCGAACGCCGCCGCGAGATCGGCATCATGAAAGCGATCGGCGCCAGCGACGGCGATGTGAAAAAGCTCTTCTTCGCGGAGGCCGGCGCGATGGGAATCCTCGGAGGCGTCGTGGGAGTTGCGCTGGGCTGGGCGATTGGCCAAGCTATCAACCTTGGGACGAACATTTATCTCAAGCGGCAGGCCTTGCCGCCGGAGCATTTTTGGGCAGTGCCGTGGTGGCTGGTGAGCGCAGCCATTGTGTTTGCCTTCGTTGTGAGCCTTTTGTCGGGCCTTTACCCCGCGAGCCGCGCGGCGCGCCTTGATCCGGTGCAGGCGTTACGCTACGAGTAAACTCGATTCATGGATCGTCGACTCCGGATTGCTTTCGTCATACTCGCTGCGTCTGCACTGTCGGTTTCACTTCCTGCTCGCGCTCAAAGCCGCATCGACTGCAATGCTCTGAATAGTCGCATCCTGAAACACGAGGTCCACTATTGCGTGTACCTTCCCGCGAGCTACGATGCGAGTGCAGCGAAGCATCCTGCGCAACGCTATCCAGTGCTTTATTTTCTGCACGGTCTCGGCGACAACGAACAAACGCTCTTCAACAGCGGCGGATGGACTCTTCTCGACGATCTTTACAAGCAGCACAAAATCGGAGAATTTCTTATTGTCGCTCCCGAGGGCGGCCGAACTTTCTATGTCAACTCCGCCGACGGTTCTGTGCGCTACAGCGATTTTTTCCTGCAGGAGTTCATTCCTCACATCGAAAATAAATATCGCATCAGCATCGGCCGCAATAATCGTGCGATCAGCGGCATCTCCATGGGCGGCTATGGAGCGCTGCACTTCGCCTTTGCGCATCCCGAAATGTTTTCGGCGGTCAGTGCTCAGAGTGCGGCTCTGCTCACGGAGACTCCGCAGGAACTTGACACTGCCGCCAAATCCGGCGCGCCACTCGGAAAGTTGCTGGCCACAGTATTCGGAAATCCAATCGACGGCCCGCACTGGAGAGACAACAGCCCGTTTGTCCTCGCCCAGAAAAATGTTGCCGCTATTCGAAAGCTTGCCATCTATTTCAACTGCGGCCAGGATGACAACTACGGCTTTGAAAAAGGCGCAGCCGCGCTCGGCGAGCAGCTAAAAAAAGAAGGTGTGAAGCACGAATATCACTCGTATCCCGGCGATCACAGCGTGACATATTTTCTCTCCCATTTCGCCGAGGTGATGGAGTTTCATTCCAGAGAGTTTGGTCTGGTCGAATAAGTGCCCCGAATGCCATTGCTGCCGCCTTCATTGTTCCTGGCGGCTAATGTAAACTAGCGTAACAGCAGCAATCAGTACGACCGCAGTTGCCGGAGAGGTGGCCGAGTGGTTTATGGCTCCGGTCTTGAAAACCGGCATACCTGAAAAGGTATCGGGGGTTCGAATCCCTCCCTCTCCGCCACGCAGTCTGGGATGCAGAGAAATTCGGCTATATTCCTCGGAACAGCGCGAGAAATGGCCGCAATTTCGCGAATCTTCCTCGCAAACTGGACTGGAGAAAGTATCCCGCTTTGCTCCCAGGCGAGTTTTGGGCCTTTTCTCTGAAGGGCTCGTTGGCAGTCCGGTTTCGAAGACTCCGTCAGGCGAATGCAATGCGATTACAAACCGATGATGCTTCTATTTTCTCGGGGCAGGCTTGAGGAGGAGGTCCTGATAATCGAAGCTAAAATCGGCCAGGGGAGAGACGGCCTGCATCCTGGCGCTGTCGATGTTGCCGTCGGCGTTCAATGAAAACGTTACGAATGCATCTTCAATGGTGTGCTGCCGCCAGTGAGCTTTGAAAGTATCGTACTGCCAGTGCTGCAAGTCACCAATCATTCCCGGCGTGCGATCGAAGCTAATGACCAGTCCGGCATTCTCCATGCGAATGGTGATCGACCCATACCAGGCATCGTTATAGACTCCGGCATATTTCTCCGGCGGGAGAGATGGTTCCGAATTCTCCGCGCGCTCGACCTCGGCCTTCTTCATGATCTCTGCTGCGTCTTTTTCTTGCGTGTCTTTCATCAATTTGAAGGCGGCGATCCAGTCTGTCGGTGGCAGTTGGAAATAGTGGTCGAGGATGTGATAGAGAATGGAATCGAAGGCTCCAGTCTCTTCGGCATTGGTGAGCACGACCACCCCCAGATTTTCCTCCGGAACCAGCATGACCCGCGAGACGAATCCCGCGCCGCCGCCGGTGTGGCCGCTTAGCTTGCGGCCGTGATAGTCGCGGAGTACCCAGCCCAGAGCGTAGTCAGAGAAGTTGGCTTTGAGGCTGGCCAGCGGCCCCGGAGGAAAATTGTCTGCGGGCAGAATCGTCTGCGGCGTCCACATTTCCTTCGATCGCTCCTCGCCGAAAAGCCGCCCATCGCGGTCGGCAAACTTGCCGCGATTGAGTTGCAGCAGCACCCACTTCGCCATGTCCGCCGCGCAGGAGTTGATAGATCCCGCCGGCCCTACGTTATCGAGGTCTTCGAGTTCGATCGCCTGCAACTTACCGTCGACACGCGAGTGCGGAAGCGCATAATCGTCCCCGGCCTTAAAGGCTTTGGTTGTCGTGTTGGAATTATTCATGTCCAGTGGGGCGAAAATATTCTGCCGAATGTATTCATCCCAGGAAATTCCCGTCACCGACGGAATGATTTGGCCTGCCGTCATGTAGAGCAGATTGTCATAGGCATACTTACTGCGAAAACTCGACGCAGGCTTCATGAAGCGCAGCTTGTAAATGATTTCGTCGCGGGTGTAAGTGGTTTTTGGCCAGAACAGCAAATCGCCCTCGCCCAATCCCATTCCGCTGCGGTGGGTCAGAAGATCGCGGATGGTCATTTCGTGAGAGACATAAGGGTCATACATCACGAAATTGGGCAGACGCTGATAGACTGGATCGTCCCACGAGAGCTTGCCCGCATCCACCAGCATCGCCAGGGCAGCGGTGGTAAACGCTTTGGTGTTCGAACCCGATGCCGAACATGGTGTGTTCGTCGACCGCCGTGGCTTCGCCGAGCTTTCTCACGCCGTAACCTTTAGCCACGATAATCTTCCCATCCTTCACGATAGCCAGCGCCAAGCCGGGGACCGAAAAAGCTTTCATAGAGGCCTCAACGTAGGTGGAAAGATCGGCTGGAGGCGCCGGAGCCGAGGCTTGCGCCCAGCCCGAAGACTTCAACGCGAGGGCACAGAGTATACATAACGTGGCGAGTCTGGCACGGCGACGACGCAGGTTCGAACATGGCATGGAGGGCTCCTCGACCGGTTGTAAAAGCTCGTCTATGAAAGAATGACGCCGAGATTAAAGCATACGCGGCAGAAATTACCGAGAAGATTGCGTCGGGCAGTTTTCTGGAGATTTCAAAGGGTTTGAAGGATACTCGCAGTACAATCTAGTTCCGCTCCTCTCGCCTTTCGCCCACTCAAGAAGCAGCGCTCAGGGATCAGTTTTTTCTGTGTGCTGTCTCCTTTGATCTTGAGGTATAATCCGCGCACTCTGCGCGCGGGTCTCACATCTAGTTGACCTGAAACAAGCACAGGAAATCCAAAACACGGAAGCGGACGCTAGCCCTCGCGTTGGCTTCTCTTGCGGGGGCTAAGTCGATGACGCGAATCCATCAGGCAAGCAGCAAGCTGCAGAAACCGTGGCCATCTGGCAGTCGATGTTCGGAACGAGTAAGACTAGCGATCGGTGTGTTCTGCCTGACGGCTTTGTTTGTCCCCTTGGCGACGGCCCAATCCACCAGTTCGCTGAATGGCAGCGTTTCTGATCAGTCGGGGGCGAGTATTCACGACGCGAAGATCACTTTGGCCGACGCGGCAAAAGGATTGCAACGCTCGACTACTACCAACAAAACAGGCCTCTACCAGTTCCTCGATGTGCCTCCTGGCGACTATCGCATGGAGGCAACCGCCAGCGGCTTTGCAACCTATTCGGTTGAGAAGGTTACCCTCGTCGTCAAAACGCCCTCGACGATAGATATTCGGCTACAGCTTGCGGGCGTGAAGACGTCTGTAGACGTCGAAGCCCAGGCGCCACTCATCAATCGCACCGATGCGTCGCTCGGCAATACTCTCGAAAACGATCAAATTTCGGAATTGCCGATTGCCGACCGGAATGTGGTTCAGCTGCTGAGCCTGCAGCCGGGGGTGTCGTACATGGGAATTCAGAGCCAGTCGCTGCAAGACACGGACACCCGCAGCGGCGCTGTGAACGGCCTGCGCAGCGACCAATCCAATGTCACGCTCGATGGCATCGGAGTGAACGACCAGAATAATGGATACGCCTTTACCAGTGTTCTGAATGTGCCGCCCGACTCGGTCGAAGAATTCCGAGTCACCACTGCCAATGCCAATGCCGATTCCGGCTATTCCAGCGGGGCTCAGGTCGCGCTGGTGACCAAGAGCGGCACCAATAGCTTTCACGGTTCGGCATACGAATACAACCGCAATACGATCTTCAGCGCCAATGATCCCTTCTTGAAGGAGTCGCAGTTAACCAGCGGCGAATCCAATACTGCCCCGAAGCTCCTGCGCAACGTATTTGGGGCAACGTTCGGAGGACCGATCAAGAAGAACCGGCTCTTCTTTTTCACGAACTATGAAGGGCGCCGCGATGCCCAGGGCACCAGCGTATTGCGTGATGTACCCAGCCCAACTCTGCGCGCGGGCGATCTCGTCTACTTATGTCAAACGCTGAAAAGTGGCAGCCTGGACACAGCTACGTGTCCTGGCGGCACCGTCAACGGCGTAAGTGGCGTTCAACCGGGGTACTATGCGCTCGGGCCCACCCAAATCAAAGCGATGGACCCTCTCAATATCGGTCCAAGTGCGGCGATTGAGAACGTCCTCAATCAGTACCCAGCCGCCAATGAGAACGCCGGCGATGGTTCGAACACTCTCGGTTATCGCTTTTCCTCCAACGCCGACTCGAGCTTCAACACCTACATTACCCGGCTCGATTACCACATCACGACCAACGGCTCGGAAACCCTGTTCTTGCGCGGGGAGGCGCAGAATTTCAAAGAGCCAGGATTGCAACAGTTCCCCGGTCAGCCGGCATCGACGACAATACTGGACGACAGCAAGGGCATCACCGTCGGACTCACTTCGCTCATCTCTCCCAGACTGATCAATGATTTTCACTGGGGCTATATCCGCCAGGGAGGCCAGACCGCTGGCGTTTCTCAGGATCCGGGAATTTTTCTCGAAGGGGCTCGACAACCTCGTTCCTTTCACGCGCTCCACCACTTTCTTTGTGCCTGACAACCAGTTGAGCGACAGTTTGAACTGGACCCGCAAGAATCACACGTTTGAGTTCGGCACCGATGTATTTCTGATTCGCAACAACCACACCAGCTACCAGAACTCGTTCTCCGACGTTCAGACCAACGCGGTCTACCTCAACACGGGGGGAATCGCCAACACATCCAGCCCGCTCGATCCGGCCAACAACATAAATCGGCGACTAATAAACCTTATCCGACTGTGGACAGCAACTTCGGTCCGAACTATGACAGCGCGGCTACCATCCTGCTGGGTATTTTCGCCGAGGGTGACGGCATCTACAATTTCTCTCGCAACGGCACCGCGCTGGCCCAAGGGACGCCGATCAATCGCCGTTATGCGATCAACGACTACGAGTTCTACGGCCAGGATACGTGGCGGATGACGCCGCGTTTGACCGTCACTTATGGCTTGCGCTGGGTACTCGAAGCTCCGCCTTACGAAACCAACGGACTACAGGTCGCGCCGTGTGTAGAGGCTGCGGGCGGCGGCTGCACCAATCAGAATGTCGCTGACTGGTTCAATCACACGGCCCAACTTGCGTCACAGGGCTCGTCGGCCAACAGCGCGGGAGAAATTTCTTTCGTTCTTGGTGGACCCAAGAATCACGGGCCCGGCTTGTGGAACTGGGACCATCGCGATTTCTCGCCGCGCATCGCCGTGGCGTGGGCGCCAGACACTGGCGACGGCTGGGTCTCCAAGATTCTTGGAAAGAAAGACCAGTTTTCAGTTCGCGGCGGCTACAGCATCACCTACGACCATTTCGGCGTTCCCATCGTGAATACCTTCGACCAACATGGCTCTTTCGGCCTCTCCACCGATCTCGGAAATCCCGCGGGCGTCGTTTCTCCGTCGGATGCTCCGCGCTTTACCTGCCTGATTCCGGGATCACCGGCCAATCGTGCCTGCCTGCGCCGTGCGCAAATTTCAACAACCCGGGTTGTTTGTTCGGCCCTACGCCATCGGGCGCTTTTCCCGTTACGCCCAGCAATTCCGCCTTCGCCATCAATTGGGGATTGGACCAAACTTTAAAGACCCCCTACGCGCACGTTTTTAATTTTTCACTCTCGCGCCAAATCACCGCCCGATCGTCGCTGCAGATTGCCTATGTTGGCAGCGTCGGCCGGCGTCTGCCGATGCAGGTCGATCTGGCCATGCCCGCGAATTTAACGGATCCTTCCAGCAAAACGACGTATTTTCAGGCAGCCACCATGCTCTCGAAGGCGGCTGCCAGCGGCACAGACGTCAATCAGATCCAGCCCATACCATTCTTCGAGAACATGTTTCCGGCATGGGCAAGCGTAACCCAGAGCCAGCTCAGCAGCCAGTCGACTGCTCTAAACTGCGCGCCTGGCAGCTACCCCAGCAATCCGACGGCCACGCAAAACATCTACGAAATCTGGAATTGTTTCCCGCACAACGAAACTTTCTCTTTGTTCGAATACTGGATTTGCCCGGCCTCCATCACCGGATTGAGCCCCACGCTCCCGAACAGCAAGAACGGCCCTTACAGCTTTTTCCATGACCAGTTCGCTTCGCTCTACGCGTGGCGCAACATCGGCACTTCCGACTACAACGCGCTGCAGGTGACCTACAACGCCCGCTGGGGAGCGAACCTGCAAGGGCAGTTCAATTACACGTTTTCGAAATCGTTCGACGAAGCCTCGGCCGCCGAGCGCATCGGTCCTTATGAAGGAACCGGCGGAACCGGCAACGACTTGAACGGCGGCGGGATTGTCATCAATTCCTGGGATCCGCTGTCTCTGCGCGGGCTCTCCGATTTCAACGCCTTCCACCAGATCAACGCCAACCTCGTCTATCGTCTTCCCTTCGGCAAAGGCCAGAATGCTCGAAAGCGGCGCGGGGCCAGTGCTCAACGCATTGATTGGCGGCTGGCACGTCTCCGGCATATTCCGCTGGACCAGCGGCTTCCCGATCACCATCGACAACGGTTTCACCTGGGCCACCAACTGGAACATCGAAGGCGATGCCGAGCCGAACGGGCCGGCTCCCGTGGCATCCAACCCCAAGAATGCCATCGTCAATGGCGTGGGCATCGGCCCCGACATCTTCAAAGATCCGGCGGCGGCGCGAGGCCGCTTTCCGCCCCGAGTGGCCCGGCGAATCAGGCGTCCGCAACAACGTCATCGGCGACGGCATGTTCAACATCGATACCGGGGTGAGCAAGGATTTCTCTCTTGGTGAGCAGAGGCGTCTGGAGTTCAGTTGGCAAGCGTTCAACGCGACCAACTCGGTGCGCTACGACGTGCGCGGACGGTGGGCAACTCCGCCCAACCCTCGCTTTCCTACGACCCGAGCCAGTTCGGCAAGTATCTTTCGACACTGACCACGCCGCGCTTCATGCAGTTCGCCTTGCGCTTCGTTTTCTGAGCCTCGTGCGTGAAGCTCCTCGCCTGGACTCGACGCATATTCAGACCCGGTTTGACTGTTATGGGGGTCAAAGTTTATGAGGGCTGACCAGAGGTTGCTCCTGGAAACGCACGAAGAGCCATGCTATCCCGAAGTCGGCTTCGGGAAGTGTTCTTTCTGACGACGCCAACAAATCTGACAAAACTAACGATGTCCCCAATTCTTAACCAAGAGGCGGAAGTCAGGACGCATGAGCTAAGAATCTCTGAAAATCACCATTTATTTGCCTTTTCTTGGAGCACTCCCTGCGGATAGATTTTTCGCTTTCGGACTGTCCGGGGCTCTTCCGATAACCGTTTCTGGGCGACGCACGCGGAGTCTCTTTCCTTATCCGAGCGATGTCGAATCGCGGCGAGCCGCGAGAGTGGATTCCCTATCGGGTACCGAAACACCGACTATTTCTTTGGATTCGCTTCATCGTTTTCGTCGGTGGTTTGCTGCTGATGCAAGTCGTGATAAATCTCGCGGAGTTTGTCCTTCATCTGTTTGTATTTTTGGTATTCCTCTAATTCGTGTTTGGCCTCCGCGGTGCGTCCCGTCTGCCGATATACAGTGCTCAGGCGGAAGTGAGCCACAGCACTTGTTGGATCCAGCTGGAGAGCATGCTGCAGAAGCTGTTCGGCTTTTTGCGGTTGATCCATGGTCATGAAGACCTTTGCCATGCCAATGCTGGCTTCTGGGTCGGTCGGCTGCAACTGCAAGGCGCGGGTGTAGCATTCATTTGCTTCCTTCAAGTCGTCTCTCTGAAGAGCGATATCGCCGAGCCTGCATTCAGATTGTTCATCAAAAGGATTGGCTTCCAAGGCTGCCTTGAACTCGCTTTCGGCTTCTTTCCGGCCCTCTGCAGTCGACAAAGTGCCAAGCATCTCGGCAAGTTCAAAATGGAGTCCCGGAAGCCGCGGGTCGATCTTGAGTGCGGCCCGGTAATGCTCGATCGCTTCCGCTGTATTTCCGCGCTTTGCTAGTTCGTGCGCCATGGCCTGATGCATTCGGGCAGAATTCGGATCGACGACGGACAAGCTGAGCAGTGACTCGGCAGCAAGGTCGGAATAGATTCGGTAAGCGGTGTAGAGCACAGCTTCATTGGCTGGGTCCAGTTTCCGCAGAACGCTTACGATTGCCCCGGCTTTATCCAGATCGCCGGTGCCGGAGTAGATTTCGATCAGTTCCATCCCCGTTTCGATCCGGATCTTCTGGTCCTGTACTTTTGGGAATGCATTCTCCAGATCATGGCGTCCGGCGTCGATGTCGCCCGTGCGCTTTTCGCCGATGCCAAGAAGAGCTTGAATCTTCCACAAAGTGGGCTTCAATTTCAGTGCAGCGCGAAGCTGCGGAATCGCACCCGGATATGCGCCCTGGAAGAAGAGCAGCACGCCCAGATTACCGCGCGCGTCCACGTTATTGGAATCGAGGGCAAGAATGGCTCTAAACTCCGGTGCCGCGAGTTCAGGCTTGTTCTCCTTCAGATATTCCGCTGCCTTGCGATTGTGCGATTCGATCTCCTGCTGCCGGCTGGGGTTGGATTGGGAGGAGCCCGACGACATTCCGGCGCCCAGAATCGCGCAAAGCAAGACTACGACTGCTTTTGTCCTCATGTCACGATTGTACGGTCGGGATCCGTGTCTTCGAGTCTGGTTCGTCTGAAGAAAGCGGTTAGAGAGAGAACGGCAGCACGCCGCCGTCCCTCTCTGGTTGGCTGTTCTTTTAGAACGTCACTTTCGCGCTGAGTTGACCGCTTCGAGGCGCAACCGCGACACCATTGCCCAGGGTCGCATCGTTTATCTGCCCAAAATTAGCCGCTCCAAAGGTCTGGCCCGGAATGCCAAGACTTGGATGGTTGAGGACGTTCACCCAGTCGGAGCGCACTTCCAGGCGAATCCTCTCTCCGAAACTAAAGCTCTTGGCGATTGACATGTTGACAACTGTAAGCCGCGGTCCCCGGAGCGAGTTTCTCACCTCATCGCCGAAGGCGAATTGACCAGCCGGAGCCGCGTTTGCGAAGGCCGCAGTATTGAACCATTCGGCTGGGCCCTGATGGCTGACGCTGGTGCTCCCGATAACATTGGGAAACCAGTTGCAGCCGTTGTTAACGTCGCCGCCCGTGGCTGTGCCGCCGACACTACAACCGGTAATGGTGGAATTTTCATTGGTGGCGTTAACCACGGTGAATGGTCCTCCGCTTTGTGCGAGGAGCGTTCCTGACAGTCTCCATCCACCGGCAATTTCGTCTGCAACCGAGTTGCCGCTCAGGTAAGTTTTCCCTTTGCCGAAGGGCAGGTCGTACGAGACATATCCTTTAAAAGCATTCGGGATGTCGAAGTTCGAGTTTCCATAATTTGCGGAAGGGTCATTCGCGATCTGCCAATATTGTGTGCCTCCGCGGCTGCCCCATCCGCCCGAATCCTGATCGTCAAGGAAGTGCGACCACACGTAGTTAAAGCTGAAGACCAAGCCATTGGAATAATGCTTGTTGATTGTGGCTTGCAGCGCATTGTAATTCGAGATGGCATTGTAGTTATTTCCGCTAAGCGTTCCCCAAGCCGCATAAGGACGATCAGCCTGTATCGCAGCACCAGCGGCTGCGCTCGCCGCTATGCCTGCTGGATTGGTTATCTGATTGAGGTCAGTGGGGAATTGCAGGTTGCCACCGTGACTGCCGACATAGGCAATCGATGCCATATAGCTGTGCGCGAATTCATGTTCTACGCTCAACTGCCATTCGTTGATTCGCCCTACCGGAACCCGGTACGGCACAGAGGTTTGATTTGACGGAGAAGCGACATTGAGATATTGCGAGACATTTTTCGCATTGGCCGAGCCGATAACATAATTCAGAACGGGGTTAGCAGCGGCGGCTGACTCCGATAGAGTGACCAGCGGAGTGGGACCGGTGCCATGATTGACGTCCGAGGCGTTCCCCGAACTTGTGGTGAGCGCGCCGAAGCCTATTCCGTTGCCATAGGTATCCTGGCTGAAGTTATAGGAGTACATTCCGAACCCGCCCCTGACTACGGTGTCGTTTCGCAGGGACCAGGCAAAACCCACGCGAGGCAGGAAGATATCGTAAATCGGCTTCTGCAGCGAGTTTCGGTCATCCTGAGGAGCAAACCACAGCGAACCTAGCGTGCCATTGAGGTTACCGCACGGTACACCGTTGGCATCGACGCTGCACACCAGCGTCTTGTTCGGATCAAAGCCGCCCAGGCTGTTATGAAGTTCTGTGAATCCAGTTGTGGCCACGTAACGCAACCCAAGATTCAGCGTGAGGTTGGGGCGCAGCTTGAAGTCATCCTGGACAAAAAGTTGCGGACTCTTCAAGCGCGCGTAGGACGTGGATTGATTAGTCGCGCTCCAGCTTTGGACGTCGCCGAGCAGGAAATCCGCGAGGCCGGCACCCGTCGTTCCTGCCGCGACGTTGTTTTGGGCCGTATAGTTTCCGGTGAAGGTGAAATTGCCCGATGTAATGTTTCCCCATGGGGTGGTGTCTCCATCGCCCATGAGCACCTCAACCCCGAAATGCAGAATGTGCCTGCCGCGGATAAGGGTCAAAACATCGGACGGGTCGTACAAGCCCTCGATATAGATTGCGTTGGTTCCGGGAGCCAGTTGCGAACAGCAGATTCCCGCGCCTCCAATATTTATTTGCGGAAAGACATTCGCTTTGGCGTATTGCAGACCCAGCGTATTTGCCGCATTAAATCCAATCGTGTCGGGCACAAACCAATTGCCTTGTTTGGTGTATCCCATCCGAAATTCATTGACCATCTTCGGGCTGATTTCCCAGGTATCTGTAACTTGGGCGTTATAGCCGTCGATGTCACCGGAGAAGCAATTGATCGGGCAGGGAAATGGCCCGTATTTATTCACCCCGGGATTGTCCTTCTGACTGATCGAAAAACTCAGGCGGTTCTTCGAAGAGAAATCGTAATCAATGCGCCCAAAATATCTGAGATTGGGATTGGGAGTCGGCAGAAGAGTGGTGAAGTTGTTTGAAAGGACCCCCGAGGCACCAGCGTTGGGCAAAGGATAATAGCTCAAAATCTTTGCCGCAACGGGATCGATGCGGCCTGCTGGAATCGCGTTTACGCTGGCGAGGGCTCCGGTGTTTTCCGACGCGAAGGATTTGCGAGTGCAATCCGGTGTCGAGCAACTAGCGGGATCGTATAGGGTGGGCAGACCGGGCGCACTGAAATCGTAGGCTCCGGGATGGAGCGTCCCCATACCTCTTTCGGCCAGTGTAAGGGTTGTGCCGTTTGTCGCACTGCTGGCTCCATTGTTATAAATCTTGTCCCGGACGAAGTAGAAGAACAATTTATTCTTGATGATTGGACCGCCGATGGAGCCGCCCCACTCATCGTAGCGGAAAAACTGCGCCTGCTGCGGAGTGAAGCCGCCACTAGTGTTCGGAATCCCGAAGAAGGGCGCTGCGTTTAAAACGGTGTTCTGAAAATATTCGTAGGCTGATCCATGAAAGCCGTTGGTTCCGCTCTTGGTGATCTGGTTAAACACTGCGCCACCAATGCCATACTCGGCGGAAAACGAAGAGGTCGTGATTTGAACCTCTTGCACGGCCTCAAACAAGGTGTTGTCGACGTTATTGCTCACCGGCAACTGAACGACTCCACCGTCCTGAAGGTAGTTGGCGTAATTAGGCAGGTTCCCATTAATAGAGACGGCATCTCCGGCGTTATAGGCGCCACTACCTTCTGAAGACGGCTGAGTGGCAGAGCTTCCAGCTCCTGGAAGTAGAATATTGAAGTTAGCCCAGTCATTGCCGGTGATTCCAGCGCCGATCTGGGGCAACTGGCTGATGGTTTTCGATTCAAGAATGGTTCCCATATGGGAAGTCTCGGTTTCGAGCAGCGGCACGCCTTCGGCTTCAACCGTTATTGTTTCCGATACGGAGCCAACTTCCAGGCCGGCATTTTCGGTGATCGTATCCACTTGCAGCACGACTGGGCCGCGAACCAGTTTCTTGAAGCCCTTGGCGGTAAACGTGATGTTGTAGTTTCCCGCGGGCGTCGAGACGGTGTCGTAGATGCCATCCTGGTTGGTAACGAAATTCTTCGACTCGCCTGTGTCAATATTTGAAACCGTAACGGTTACGCCCGGCACCACGGCTCCCGCCGCCGACACCGTGCCACGAATCTCACCGGTATTTCTACTCTGTGAAAGCACCGGCACGGTCATGCAGAGCAGAAGACAAAACGCGAGTGTCCAGCGAACGAAGCTCGTCATGGAGTTTCTCCCAAACTAGACGTCGATTCCCCTCCCCCAAGAGAGAGGTTGTTGCAGTAGACAGATTTCCCTAGCCGCGGCACCCAGTTCCTGGCGAGGCGCTAGGAATTCATGGTCGATAGAATATCGTTGTTTTACTAGGCTTCCAGCTAGTGCTTTTGTGTTATGCACAGCTGCACGAAGGTTTATTCTGAAACGCCGTTCGTTGTCAAGACAAAAATATCGATATTCTTGAGGCCCGCGACTTCTGACTTCTGCAGTTTGGTCGCGGCTCGTCTTGGGGGTACAATCCGGGGAGTCGGGCGCGGGAAGAAGTCATCGGTGTCCTGGGAGTACCGAACAAACCGCCGAATGAAAGTTCAGAACAAAAAGAAGGCTGATCGGAGCCCGAAGCCGACCGTGACGCTGAGGTCCGTCGCAGAACGCGTCGGCCTTACTGCCAGCACCGTCTCGGCTGTTCTGAACAATTCTTCAGCTTCGCATTCCGTCCCGGAGCGTACAAAAAACAGAATTTTGGCAGCGGCACACGAGCTCAACTATCGGCCCAATTTCTTTGCCCGGTCTCTTCGCGTTAAGCGCACCTACACGATTGGAGTGATCGTGGCGGAAATCGGCGATGCTTACGGTTCTGTCGTGATTAGCGGTATGGAACGTTATCTTCGAGAACAGGGTTTCTTCTTTCTTACAGTAGCTCACCGCCACGACAAGACGCTGCTCGCAACGTACTCGACGATGCTTCTGGAGCGCGGAGTCGAAGGGTTTATTACAGTCGACACCTTGTTGACCGAACAACCCCCTCTCCCGACCGTAGCGGTTGCCGGCCATCGCAGGATCAAAAGCGTAACCAATATTGTTCTGGATCACCGCCGTGCTGCATCGCTCGCGCTGAAGCATCTGATCGACCTGGGGCACGACAAAATCGCATTCATGAAAGGTTCGCCATTGAGCGCAGATTCCGGCGACCGCTGGAACGCGATCTGCGATGTCGCTGCCGAACTGGGCATCGCCATGAGGCCAGAATTGATTGTCCAACTCGAAGGAGACGACCCGACGCCGAATCTGGGCTACCCCTTCGCCAAGCAATTGCTCGCGCGTAAACAGCCTTTTACCGCCTTGTTTGCCTACAATGACATCTCCGCGATTGGTTCCATCCACGCTTTTTTGGAAGCCGGCCTGCGTGTGCCCGATGATTTGTCGGTGGTGGGCTTCGATGACATCCAAAACTCTGCCTACATCAGTCCGCCACTCACGACTGTGAGACAGCCCATGAAAAAAATGGGAGAGACCGCGGCGCGTACGCTGCTCGACCGCATTGAGGGCCAAACGAAGTACGTTACGGAAATTGCCATCGAACCTGAGTTGGTGGTGCGCAGATCCACCGCGCGTCCGCACGCACGTAAACAAGGATGAGCTTCGCCAGCTGTTTCGAGCGCTCATTCGGCGGCCTCCTTCCGATTACGATATTCACCAATTTCTAGTTGGTCCGGATCTCGATTCCCATGCCGTTGATGGCTACATTGAACTCACGATTTCCGGCGGTGCTGAAATAGGTTTCGGCAAAATGCAACAGGACCGTCTACGTACTGCCGGCCGTCAGCCCCGGAATCGTGTAGGTGAAAACTCCGGCTTGTCCGTGCTGATAGATTCCCATCGGCGCGGCGTTCACTCCGGGCTGGGTCAGATTGATGGTGGCCGTGACCGGACTATTATCCCCGCCGCCGCTAAAGTCCTCATCGGCAACGAAGGAGTAATCACCGTCGCCGGAGTTACTTTCGGCCGGACCGCCGCAAGCGATGGCGACGACTTCGGAACTGCCACCTGTAGCTTGGGTGGTAGCGCTTGCCTGAGTCGAGGCTGCCGACGAACCGTCCGCGTCCACGGCTTCGACCTTGTAGTAATAAGTGGTCGAGGCCACGAGGCCAGTGTTGGAGTAAGTGGTTCCGGTCACTCCGCTCGCGATCAGGTTGCTCGACGACGGAGTGAAGCCGTTAGTGGTGCTGCGGTAGACACTGTAGGAGTTGATCTGGGTTGGCTGATTCCCCGATTCGTCCAATTGTCTGGTTCATCACAATGAACGTCGATTCCATCCGCGAATATTGTCTGTCTTTTCCCCAGGCCACCGAGAAGCTGCAGTGGGGTGATGCTCTCTGCTTTAAGGTTCGCGAGAAAATGTTCGCAGTACTAGGGTTGGACAATCCACGTTTGTCCTTCAAGTGCGCACCAGAGACCTTTGCCGAGCTGATTGAACGCGAGCACATTCAGCCCTCGCCGTACCTCGGCCGTTACAAGTGGGTGATGCTCGACCGCCTGGACGCAGTGGATTGGGATGAATTGCGCCAGTTGATTCGGACGTCGTACGAGATGGTCTCAGCCAAGGCGTCTGGGAAGAAATCTAAGAAAAAGAAAACCCGCGCCAAGCGCACAAGTCGCAAGAAAACTAGGCACGCTTGAGAACCCGGCGTCAAACCTAGGTTGCCGGCGAGGCGGTCCTAATCTCGCAGGTGGAGTGCTCGTACCCTCGTGCTACCCTTGATTTGACTCTGCTTGCCACGGTCGGCTAGCCTCAAGAGTCCGCCTTTCCTGGACACCCTCGATCGAAATGCGATCCCGGCAAAAATCATTGATTTTGCTGCTGTTGGCGGCGGTGACGGTATGCGCGTCGTCCGGCGCCCTCGGCTCTACCGAGCCGGTCCATGCCCAGCATGGCATCGTGGTCAGCGTCCACGAATTAGCCTCGCGCGCTGGAGTTGAGATCATGCAGGCCGGAGGCAACGCCATCGACGCCGCAGTGGCTACCGGATTCGCGCTGGCGGTCGTGCACCCCCCGGCGGGGAACCTGGGCGGCGGCGGATTTATGCTGGTCCGCATGGCTGACGGCAAAGTACATTTCATCGACTATCGCGAAACAGCTCCCGCGGCGGCAAAGGCCGATCTATACCTCGATGCGCAGGGCAACGTGATTGAAGACGCCAGCGTCGTCGGATACAAAGCGATTGCCGTGCCGGGATCGGTCGCAGGCATGGTTTACGCCGAGCGGAAATACGGAAAGCTCCCGTTGCAGCGGGTGATCGCCCCCGCCATTCGGCTCGCGCGCGACGGCTACGCTTTAACCTGGCAGGAAGCGCGCGATATGCAGCATGACAAACATCTGGGCAAGTTTCCGGAGTCGAGGCGCATTTTTCAGCGCGATGGCAACTTCTACAAGGCAGGTGAAGTTTTTCGACAGCCTGACCTCGCGCGAACTCTGGAGCGAATCGCCGCGAACCCTGACGATTTCTACCACGGATCGCTGGCGCGGGAGCTGGCGGCGGCTTTGCAAAAAGGCGGCGGGCTTATCACCGCTGACGATCTGGCGCACTATGAAGTGAAAGAACGTGAGCCGGTGCGTGGGACCTATCGAGGATACGAAATCATCAGCGCGCCACCGCCCTCTTCCGGCGGAACCGTTCTGATCGAATCGTTGAACATTCTGGAAGGCTACGATCTGGCCAAGATGGGGAGCCGGTCGGCGGAATCGATCCATTACACGACGGAGGCGTTCCGGCGGGCGTTTTTTGATCGTGCGGAATTCCTGGGCGATCCGGACTCTTCGAAGATTCCAGTCGCGCAGCTCATCGACAAGAAATATGGCGTTGCTTGGAGCCAGTCGATCGCAACCGACCACGCCAGCCCCAGCAAAGAATTGAAGCGACCGGCGATTTTCAGTGAGCTTGAGCAGTATGCCGCGTCGCATCCGGCGCCGGTTTCGAAACACGAATCGCCGCATACGACGCACTATTCCGTGGTGGATGCGGAGGGAAACGCAGTCGCGGTCACGACCACCATCAATGACTGGTTTGGATCGCGGGTCACAGCGGAGGGCCTCGGCTTTCTGTTGAACGACGAGATGGACGATTTTTCCGCCAAGGCCGGCGTGCCGAATTCCGACGGATTGATTCAAGGCGCGGCGAACGTGATCGCGCCGGGCAAGCGGCCCCTGTCGTCGATGACGCCGACTCTCGTCATGCACGATGGTCAGACTGTTCTCGTGCTGGGCTCTCCCGGCAGTTCGAAAATTATTACGACTGTCGCGAACGTTCTGATGGGCGTGATCGATTACGGCATGAATATTCAGGAGGCGGTAAACGCTCCGCGCTTTCACAATCAATGGATGCCGGACGTGTTGAACGTCGAGCAATGGTTTTCGCCGGACACGGTGCAGACATTGGAAAAGATGGGATATCACGTGCAGGTCGGGCTGCACGAGTTTGGAAACATCAGTCCGTATTGGAGCGATGCCGAGTGCATTGCCATCGACCCGAAGACCGGCGAGCGGCTCGGCGCCAGCGACGGCAGGAACGGCGGAAAAGCAGTGGGATACTAGAGGATTGTTTATTGATGATTTTTGATTGCCGATTGAAAAGGCCCAAGAAGTTGGACTCGGGTCTTAATCAGCAATTAGCAATCAACAATCAGCAATTCCTCGACAAGGACCGGGCATGTTGAGAGCGGTATCAACCTATTTATATGTGCGGGAGCGGCTGCATCCAGGAATTCTGGATAGCCTGACCCGCAGCGGAGTGCAGGCGATCGAGATTTTTGCGGCGCGGCAGCACCTCGATTACGCCAACCGCAAAGCTCACGTCAAAGAAATTGCCGAGTGGTTTCGCGGGAGTGGGGTTCCGCTACACTCTGTGCACTCGCCGCTCTACGCCGATTACGAGTGGGGGCGCGCCGGTGCGCCTCCGGTAAATCTCGCGTCCGCAGACCGCGCTGGTCTGGTCGAGGCGATGGATGAGGTAAAGCGAGCTCTCGAAATCGCCGAGCAGATTCCATTTCGTTTTCTGATTCAGCATTTGGGCGTGCCGAACGAGACCTTCAGCGAGAAGAAGTTCGAATCCGCAATGACTTCCATTGAGCATTTGCGCGCATTCGCCAAGCCACTCGGCGTGCGTATTCTTTTGGAAAACATTCCTAACGAACTTTCCACGCCGGAGAGGTTAATGGAGATGATTCAAACCGCCCACTTTGACGACGTGTGCATTTGCTTTGACTTCGGCCATGCCCACATCATGGGTTCGGTGAGCGAGGCCTTCGAAATTCTTCGCAAGCAGATCTGTTCGTCCCACGTTCACGACAATAACAAGGTGCAGGATTCGCATTTGTGGCCCGGGGCAGGAACAATCGACTGGAAGGAAGCGATGGCACTGCTGCGCTCCGCCCCGCAAACCCCGCCGCTATTGCTTGAGCTTGGGGAAGATGAGAAAGTGAATCCGCTGGAAAAACTGAGAGAGACGTTCGACAAGCTGGAAGGTATTTAGCGATTGTGCGATTGAGTCATCGAGTGATTTGACTCAAGCGCGACCTGCAGTTCAATCGCACAATGACTCGATCACTCAATGACTCAATTCACTATGTCCCCTGTAACCACCATCGCTGAAATCGGCAAGCACGAAGGCCAAACCGTTACCCTGCGCGGCTGGCTCTACAACCTGCGCGAGAGCGGCAAATTGTTGTTCCCGCAGTTTCGCGACGGCTCAGGCGTGATCCAGGGCGTTGTGCCGAAGAATGCGGTCACGCCAGAGGTCTTCGAGGCGATCAAGACGCTCACCCAGGAATCGAGCGTGATCGTCGAGGGCAAGGTTCGCGCCGATAAGCGCGCTCCAGGCGGCTACGAACTCGATGTGGTCAACGTGCAAGTCGTGCAGCGCGTGCCGGAGTCTGACCCGTACCCCATCACTCCAAAAGAACACGGCGTCGATTTTCTGATGGAGCATCGGCATCTGTGGGTGCGCTCGCAGCGGCAGGCATCGATTCTGCGAGTGCGCGCGGAGATCATCAAGGCCGTGCGTGACTTCTTCGACGGGCAGGGCTTTACGCTTACCGATCCGCCGATCATCACACCGGCCGCATGTGAAGGAACCAGCACGCTTTTTCCCGTCGATTACTTCGACGATCAGGCGTACCTTACGCAATCGGGGCAGCTTTACATCGAAGCTACCGCGATGGCGCTGGGCAAGGTTTATTCGTTCGGCCCAACCTTTCGCGCGGAAAAGTCCAAAACGCGTCGTCACCTCACAGAGTTTTGGATGGTCGAGCCCGAAGTTGCTTACGCCGAACTCGACGACTTAATGGATCTCGGCGAAGGCCTCATCACTTTCGTGGTAAAGCGCTGCCTGGAGCGGCGGCGTGGCGACTTGCAGATCATCGGCCGCGATGTTTCGAAACTTGAGAAGGTTGAACCGCCCTTCCCGCGGATCAGTTACGACGACGCCGTAAAAAATCTGCAGGAGGGCCACGCCAAGGGCGCACTGGAATCGAAATTCGAATGGGGCGGCGACCTAGGTTCGCCTGACGAGACTTATCTTTCGGTTCAATTTGACAAGCCCGTGATGGTGCATCGTTATCCGGCAAAGGTGAAGGCCTTCTACATGGAACCCGATCCGCAACGGCCCGAACTGGCTCTGTGCGTGGATGTGCTCGCGCCGGAGGGTTATGGAGAAATCATCGGCGGCTCGCAGCGTATGGCGTCGCACGAACTGCTGGTGCAGCGAATTCACGAGCACGGATTACCGGAAGAAGCGTTCAAGTGGTACCTCGATTTGCGCAAATACGGCAGCGTGCCGCACGGCGGCTTCGGCATGGGCATCGAACGCGTCGTAGCCTGGATCTGTGGACTGGAACACGTTCGAGAAACAATTCCGTTCCCAAGAATGCTGCACCGGCTTTACCCGTGAAGAATTGAGTCATCGGGCGATTGAGTCATTGAGTGATTTAAGAACCTAAGTCTTTTAACTTCGTTTTCAATCGCTAAATCGCCCGATCGCTAAAGCGCAAAGTCCTTATGACCATCAGCACCACCAACATTGCCGCCAAGAAAATCCGCGTGATCGGCGTGCCGCTCGACCTCGGCCAGTCGCGGCGCGGTGTCGACATGGGGCCTTCGGCCGTTCGTGTGGCCGGGCTTGAGGCGCGGCTGGAAGCTTTGGGGCACGAAGTGGAAGATGGCGGCAATGTTGCCGTGGCCATTCCGGAGCAGAAAAAAGAAGGCGACACCCACGCCAAGTATTTGAAGGAGATCACGGCAACCTGCACCAAGCATGCGGAGTTAGTGGTTAAGACGCTCGAAGCCGGAAAAATCCCCTTGGCACTGGGTGGCGACCACTCAATGGCTGCGGGCACGGTGTCGGGAGTAGCCGAATTTTATCGCCGCCAGAATCAGCGCATCGGATTGATCTGGATCGACGCTCACACCGACATTAACACTCCAGCGACCTCACCAAGCGGCAATGTTCACGGCATGCCGCTGGCCGCGCTGATGGGGCTGGGGCCCGAGGAACTGCAGAACATTTTCGATTTTTCTCCTAAGGTGAAGCCGGAAAACTGCGTGCTAGTGGGTGTGCGCGACATTGACGCCGTCGAAAAAGAGAACGTGCGCCGCGCCGGCATCGGAGTTTTTACCATGCGCGACATCGACGAGCGCGGCATGCGTACGGTGATGGAAGAGGCCCTGCGCATGGCCGGACGCGGCACCGCCGGCTATCACATTTCGCTCGACATGGACTGGATCGATCCCGAAGACGCGCCCGGCGTGGGCACTCCCGTGCGCGGCGGCGCTACGTACCGCGAGGCACATCTTGCCATGGAAATCATTGCAGATCACGGACGCATGCTGAGCTTCGAGATCGTCGAAGTGAATCCTGTAATCGACGAGCACAACCGGACTGCGGACCTCGCGGTCGAGTTAGCGCTGTCGGCGTTTGGAAAGAAGATTCTGTAGGGTATGTCATGAAAAAGCTTCGAGTCGGCATCCTTTTCGGTGGTCGCAGCGGCGAGCACGAAGTTTCTTTGCTTTCCGCCGCTTCTGTTCTCAACGCCATCGACAAAGACAAGTACGAAGTTGTGCCCATCGGCATCACCAAAGATGGCCGCTGGCTTACGGCGGAGCATGCCGAGAGTCTGCTGCAGGGCAAGCTCGTCCTCGAAGCGCGCCAGCTGCGCGCCGGCGATCCCGACATCACCGACACTGCTGCCGTGCTGGCTCGGGGAGAATCCGTAGTGGTGCCGCCCGAACCCGTGCACCGCGAGAGCGGGCTGGTTCCTTTCCAAACCGATGCGGCCCTTATGCGTCGCGCCAGTGATCGCGCCATCAACGTCGACATTATTTTCCCGGTGCTGCATGGTACGTTCGGCGAGGACGGAACCATTCAGGGCCTGCTGGAACTAGCCGACATCCCCTACGTGGGCGCGGGCGTGCTCGGCTCGGCAGCGGGCATGGACAAAGACATCATGAAGTCTTTGTTTATCGCTGCCGGCATCGCAATCGTGAAGCATGTCACCATTCTCCGCAGTGCGTGGGAGAAAGAGCCGAAGAAAGTTGAAAAGTTCGTAGAGAGCAAGCTGAGGTATCCGGTGTTTGTGAAGCCGGCGAATCTGGGATCGTCGGTCGGAATCAGCAAGGCGCACAATCGCAAGGAACTTGGCCCAGCAATTGAGGAAGCAGCGAAATTCGACCGCAAGATTGTCATCGAACAAGGTGTGGGCGGAAATAAAAACAAAGCCCGCGAGATCGAGTGCTCCGTGCTGGGCAACGATGATCCAGTGGCTTCTGTGCCGGGAGAAATTGTCCCCATCAAAGAGTTCTATGACTATAACGCGAAGTATCTCGACGAAGGTTCGGAGCTGATTATTCCGGCAAAGCTCACGAAGGCGGAGACCAAAAAAATTCAGGAACTGGCGGTAAGGGCCTTCAAAGCAGTGGATTGCTCCGGCCTGGCGCGCGTCGATTTTCTGATGGAGCCTGGTCCCGGGAAGGCACGGAAGATTTTTGTGAACGAGATCAACACCATGCCGGGCTTCACCGCGATCAGCATGTATCCCAAGTTATGGGCGGCGTCTGGCCTCGCGTACGAGGAACTGATCGACCGTCTGATCAAGCTCGGCCTACAGCGTCACGCTGATAAAAAGAAAAATCAGTACAGCCGTTGAGAGGCTGAGTCAACGTCAGCCCCCTTTCGGCTTCGCTTAGGATGGGTTGTGCGGGTTACGGGGCTCCGGCCTTCTCCATGAAGTTTGCCTGATCGCTCTTCATCTTCTTCAGCCCGTCCATTGGTAGATAGACCATGTGCCCCGCGTCGTAAGTTGTATAAGAAATGTTGTCGCGATACTTCTGAGGTAGATCCAGATGCTGAATCGCGTAGTTCGCCGCGAAGTAAGGCGTCGCCAAATCGTAGTAACCTTCCATCACCAAAATCTTCAGGTATGGGTTTTTTACGATGGCTTGCCGCATCGCCGAAGCTGTGTCGGGAAAGCCGCCGATCGCCGATCCCCAATCCCACTTGTCGAAGCTGATGTCCTGCGCGCGCACATAATACGGCATATCAGTTTTGTATCCCAGCTCGGTACGCACGTAATTATTGAACACCGAAGTGAATGGCGGCTGAGTGGCGGAGCCGGTTGGATCGTAAGCCGGAGTATCGAGCAGGCCGTTGGGATCGGGACCGGTGTAGCGGCCATCGAGTCGGCCAACGCGCAGCTTCTGGTCGATCAGCAGATAATGCGTAAACTTGCGGACGTTGATGCGCAAGTTCGCCTCGTCCACAATCTCTTTGGTCAGGCCGGTGTAATGCGCGAGTTGATCGACAATTTTATCGCGCTCTTGCGGAGTGAGTGTGTCTCCCTTGGCCAGCGCTTGGGCGTAGTCGCCAAAAGCCCACCGCTCCGATTCCTGCCGGGCGCGATTTAGGTCCTGAGCAAGATCGGGCGCAAGCTTGTGGTGATAAGCCGCGATCATGGTAAACGATGGAATCAGAAAAATGTAGGGCTGGTCGTTGGTATTGGTTTCTTCGAGGGTTTCAAAGTTCAACACGCTCGAGAGCAGAGTGATGCCGTTGAAGGAGATGCCGCGATCCGCGAGATAGCCCGCGATTCCGGCGGCGCGCGTCGTTCCATAACTCTCACCCAGAATGAACAGCGGAGAAGCCCACCGTTCGTTGCGCGTGATGTACAAGCGGATGAACTCGCTGAACGCCTCGATATCTCTCTTGACGCCCCAGAATTTCTTGAACAGCTCAGAATCGCCGGCCCGGCTAAATCCGGTGCCGATGGCGTCAATCAGCACCAGGTCACTCTTATCGAGCAGAGTGTAGGGATTGTCTTCCATGCGGTAGGGCGCGGCTGGCATGAATCCATCGGGCTGCAGCACAACGCGGCGGGGCCCGAGCGCTCCCATGTGCAGCCAGATCGAGGCCGATCCCGGGCCGCCGTTGAAAGCGAACGTGAGCGGACGCTTGGCAACGTCCTGGCCATCGAGTGTATACGCGACGTAGAACATTTCGGCTTCGATCTTGCCGTCGCCGCGCTTGATGGGAAGCCGGCCAGCGGTTGCTGTGTACTTCAGAGCCTTTCCATCCACCATGATCTGGTGATGAGTTACAACCGGCGGCACTTCGGTCATGTCGAAGTGCTCCTCTTTGTCTCTGTCCCGGTCGGCATTCGCCTGCGGCGTGGCAGGCCTTTGTTCAGCTGGACTCTCGGGCTTAGCGGCGGTGTTTTCTCCGGGCTCTGTAGTGGAAACCGTGGCTGGCGACTTCTTTTGATTTTGCGTTTTCGGGGAGGCGGTCTGTTGCGCAAAACAGGAAGGGATTAAAATGCAGGCTGTGGCCAGCGCCAGGAAAATTGATCTCACGATTCAGTCCTCATCAAAAAATACTGTGGGATGTCACGATCGGCAAGAATTGTACACCCGGAAATGAACGATTCCCGAAAGCGAGTCTCGGCCAGAGTAGCGGCTGGTGGCCGAGAGAGCTACGCGAGCCGATAGGAACACTATGGCCGGCAATCGCCTGCAATATCTCAGCCCGAACGATTGGACCCTGATCAACGCCAAATCGGTACGGCGAACCTTCAAGCTGGGGGAAGAGATCATCCGGCAGGGCAGCCCGTCTGAGAGTATTTTCATCATCCGCCGCGGCCAGGCCTCGGTTGAGCTTGCCGGAACAGCAACTCGAGCTCTCCTGGCGTCACTGGACGTGGATGACGTCTGTGGCGATATGGCCTTCCTCGAAAAGGGCCGGGCTACGGCCAGCGTGATTGCCAAAGATGACGAAGTGGAAGTGGATGAAATCAACGCGCGAGAACTGCGCGAAATGTTCGAAGCCTTTCCCCGTCTCGCTTCCCGTTTTTACCTTTCGCTCGCGCTGCTTCTGTCGCAACGTCTGAAGGATACCTCCCGGGAACTCGCCCGCGAGATGGCGCTACGTGACCGTCGTCAGTAGACCATCGCACCTAGATCCAATTCCTGATTGACGAACCCCCGCCCTATGTGCAAGCATTGATGCTACAAGTTTGCTCTTCGGAGCAGACATGAATTTCATGCAGAGTGGCTGAGGGACGAGCCCTGTGACGCCACGGCAACCGGATCGGGATCATATATCTCGACCGCCAGGTGCCAACTCCCGCCCGGAAACGGGGAACATGAGATTCGGATGCGAAATCTGATTTCTATTGCATTCCGATACCTCTTTTCCCAATTTCCCGGAAAAGAGGCCTTTGTGTTTTAGGGCGATTTTCCCGGGTGCTCGTCCCCAGCTATTTGCTGCAGCAACAGAAAGAAAGCGAGTAGCCCGATGCCGAATTACGACGCTGCCTTCGAACTCCGTTGCCGGGAATGCGGCCGAAGTTGGGGAAACCAGCCCCGCTCGATGTGTCACGAGTGTTTCTCTCCCCTCGAAATCACCTACGACTACGCTGCGCTCCAAGCCTCGATTGCCCAGGGAGCCTTCAGTCGTGAACGAATCGCTCAACGCCCGCCGAACATCTGGCGCTACTCCGAGCTTTTGCCGCTGCCGCAAGGCTTTCAACCGCGGCTGCCGGTCGGGTTCACGCCGCTGTTCCAGGCGCCGCAGTTGGCGCAGCGTTTATTCGGCAAGAAAGATGACAGCACGTTCGCGCAGAACCTCTACATCAAGAATGACGCCGTCTGCCTGCCGACCTTGAGCTTCAAGGATCGCGTTGTGGCCGTCGCGCTCTCCCAGGCTCGCGCCTTTGGCTTCGACACCGTTGCATGTTCTTCGACGGGAAATCTGGCAAATGCGGTCGCGGCCCATGCCGCACGCGAAGGACTCAAAGCTTGGATTTTTATTCCATCGGACCTCGAGCCCGCAAAAATCCTTGGGACTCAGGTTTTCGGCGCCCACGTGGTTCGCGTCGGCGGCAACTACGATCAGGTAAACCGCCTGTGCTCGCAGATTGCCGAAGAGCGCAACTGGGGCTTCGTCAACGTGAACCTGCGGCCTTATTATTCCGAGGGGTCGAAGACCGTCGGCTTCGAAATTGCCGAACAACTCGGCTGGCGTCTGCCCGATAACGTGGTTGTACCCATGGCTGGCGGGTCGCTGATCATCAAGATCAAGAAGGCGTTCGACGAGATGGTTAAACTTGGCTTCGTCGAAGAAAAGCCGGTGAAGTTCTTTGGCGCGCAGGCCACAGGATGCTCCCCGATATCCACCGCCGTGAAAATCGGTAGCTCAGAGATCGATCCGCAGAAACCGGCGACGATTGCGCGTTCCCTCGCCATCGGAAATCCCGCGGATGGCCTTTACGCCATCAAGACCATCAAACAGACCGGCGGCTGGAGCGAGGACGTGAGCGATCCTGAAGTCATCGATTCGATTCGTCTGCTCGCAGAAACAGAAGGCATCTTCACCGAAACCGCCGGAGGCGTAACCGTGGGCTGTGCCGGCAAACTCTATCGCCAGGACCGTATTCTGCCCGAAGAAACCACCGTGCTGTGCATTACGGGAAACGGGCTGAAGACCACCGACGTGCTGGCCGGCGTCTACGAGGCAGAGCGGCCCATCGCACCCAAGCTCGCTGAATTTGAGAGCTACCTGCAGCAAACACTCGAGGGAGTCGAGGTCTCGCACGGAGTCGCCGCCGTGGTCGGAGCGTAGCTGGTTTGAAGTCGGTGCGTGGCTTCACCTTGAGGTGGCCGGCGTGCGTGGCTTTACGGCCTGAGGAGAAACTCTGAATCGGAACCACCGTGAAAGAGCGGCCCTTCAGGGCCTGCCCTGAGCTTGCCGAAGGGGCCGCGTAAGCTATCTAAAGGCTGTTGGGCTTCAGCACCGGCGTTGTTGTCTCAGACATGAAACCAATCGCCCACCGCTGTCAAACATCCGACTACCGTTCCGCCAAGACAAGCGTCTCCGGCACGAGATTCTTCCCAAACAAGAACGATCCTTCGGGGATGAGTGCTCCGCTATCGCTGATTCCGTAAACGGAGACCTTGCCTCCGCTTCCGCCGATCTCTGCGGCATACAAAAACTTACCGGATGGATCGACAGCTCCCCAAAGAGCGAGAGCCGACGTGGGCGTGGCGCCGTTGCCAGTCAGGGTACCGTCAAGTTCCACTGTAAATTGCGCTATTTCGTCCACATTGCCAACGTATAGGTAGGTTCCTGTCGGATTGAGGCTGATCCACAGTGGGCCGCCTTGTGGCGGGTTCGACGCCGTGTAGGTATTTAACTGAACAAGTGTTCCCGTGGTTGCGTCGATGGAATACTGCGTGACGGAATTTGAGTTGGTGTTCGCACAGTAGAGATATCCAGTGGGGGAAATTACTTGGCCGCGTGGGTCGCCCCCACCGCTCGCTACAGAGCCGTTGGCTGCGAGGAGGCCACTGCTGGAAATCGTATACTCCGAGATGGCGCCACTGTTCGCGTTGCTTACGTATGCGAACTTTGACGACTTGTCGATGACAACGTACTGCGCCCAGCCACCCGTGGGTACCGTGCTAATCCGAGTGAATGATCCAGACGAGGAATCTAGGCTATAGGAGGTAAGGGTACCGCTCGCCGAATTTGCTACGAGGACAAACTGTCCATTCGGCGTAAACGCTGCGGCGTTACCTTGCGCCGTTGGAGCTGTATTGCTGGCCAGTCTTCCATCATTACCGATACCAAACTCACTGATTTGTCCGCTAAACATAAGAAGATAGTCGTTCGAAGGGCTAACGGCCGAGGCAGAGGAAGGAGGTCCGATGTTGCGGGTATGAAAAGGGGTTAGCGGCGTGAGTCTTCCATCGTTCTGTACCTGGAACTGAGCTACCCATCCCAGTGGTGGTCCGTCGGAATTTATATCGGAATACGCGACGCCGACGTACAGGTAAACCCGTTGCTCGGCGTTGGACGGGGATATATCACCGCTCGGCAGGCTTGCAGTCACCGCTTCAGGGATTGGCATTGGTGGCGGGCTTTGTTGTTGCGACGCATTGCTCGGCGAGTTACCCGTCAGAGCGAATCCCGGTGTAAGTAGCAACACGGCTATGAATGCAACCGAGAATGTCCCTCTTAGGCGCGAAGTATTATTCTGCACGTCAAAACCTTCCTGTTGGGTAAGCCCTCGTCGGGGAAGGGGATGTGTCGCTAGGCCCTTATACCCGGCCTAACGGTAAACGTAGAATAAGGGAATCACATCATTACAGAAGTAACCAGCATCCAGAAGAGAGTACCCGACAAAAATCTAAACGATCACTCGCGGCGAAGCTTGTCGGGAGAAAAATAGATCAGTGTCCGGTGGCTGGTTCGGTTACTGTGCCTATTTTTTGGATCAGCGAGATCGCGGAAAAACTTGTGCTCGATCAACGTGGTAAGGGATCTAGGGAATAGTACAAACTGGGCACAAAGAAAGCGGAAGGCAAAGAAGGTAGAGCAATGAGGAGAACGTTCCTGCGCAGCTTCCACCAGTTGCCAATAAATGCGTAATTCGTGTATTATCTAACTAACTAGTTAATTAGTCATGACGCATTCCATCCATGATCGCGAACGCTCGCCCCGCATGGGTTCGCGCGGCCAGCCCGAGGAGAGCCGCGCCGCAATCTTGCAGGCGGCGGCCCAGGAGTTCGCCGAACACGGCATTGCCGGCGCCCGCACCGACGCGATTGCCCGCGAGGCTCGAGTGAACAAGGCCCTGCTTTATTATTATTTCAAGGACAAAGAAACTCTTTACGGTGCAGTGCTCGATCATGCCTTCACTGGAATGAAGTCGAGTGTTTTCCGAGTGCTCGACAGCAACTTAGCCCCGCGCAAAAAGATCCTGGCCTACGTAGGTGCATACTTCGACTTTATTGCCTCAAACCAGATTTATCCCAAACTGATGCAGCGCGAAATGATGCGGGCACGTGAAGGCAATTCCGTGCACATCGACCGGCTCGTGAAAACTTATTTTCAGCCGATCTATAAGCGGGTTGGTGCCCTGCTGCACAAGGGAATCACCGATGGGGAATTCCGCAAAGTCGACCCGGCCCATTTTGTTCCTTCCATGATCGCCATGATCGTTTTTTATTTCAGCAGCGCCCCCGTGATGCGGCGGATCGTTCGCTTCGATCCTCTCACCCCGCGGCGCATCGCCGAACGGCGCGCCGCAGTTCTCGACTTTGTTTCCGCCGCGCTGTTTCAACCCCGCATAGGCGTGGCAACCGCAGCCGTCAAATCTGGAGTACGCAAATGAGTGCTCGCAACCGCTTCTTCATCCTTCTCGGCATCATCTTCGTGATCGCGGCGATCTATTACGCGTTCTCCACCAACCATTCCAAAGACCTCGTGCTGATCGGTACAGTGGACTCGAATCAAGTAATCGTCAGCGCACAGGTGGAGGGCCGCATCCAGAGACTTCTCGTGGATGAAGGCACGCCGGTAAAGGCTGGAGACCTGATCGCCGTGCTCGATCCCTCCGAATTGCAAACTCAGGAAGCCGCCGCCGCCGCGAACATCGCGAGTTTGCAGAACAGAGTTTCCGAGATGCAACACACCGAACGGTTGACTTCGGGATCCACGTCGAGTGACGTAGCGAATGCGCGGGCGAAACTTTCTTCCGCGAAGGCGCAGCTCTTGCAAGCCAACGCCGCGCTCGACCGCACCGCAAGCGACAGCCGCCGCATGATCGAACTGGCCAAGGCCGGCGTGCAGTCCGACCAGGAGCGCGTGCAGGCGGAAACCAACTTGCAGGCGGCACAGGCTACGGTGCAGGCGCAACAGGAATTGGTGAAGGCTGCGGAAGCCGACTTGAACGCGGCCATCGCTCGCACCCAGCAGGCGAATGCCGCGAAGAGCACCGTGCAATCGACTGAAGCTGATCTCAAGAACGCCATCGCGCAGAAAAATCAGGCGGCAGTCCGGCTGGGGTACACGAATGTTTACGCTCCCGTAACCGGCACGGTTTCCGTGCGCGCCGCTCGCCAGGGAGAAGTCGTCAATATCGGCGCTCCGATCGTAACCATCGTCGATCTCACCGATACCTGGGCGCGCGTGGCGATTCCCGAAACTTACGCGGACCACATCGGTTACGGCGATGTGCTGCGCGTGCAAATGCCTGGAGGGACGATTATCAAGGGCAAAGTGTTTTTCAAAGGAGTAGAAGGTGACTTCGCCACGCAGCGCGATGTGAGTCGGCGCAAGCGCGATATTAAAACCATTGTTCTGAAGGTCCGGCTCGACAATCCCAAAGGCGCGTTCGTGCCGGGCATGACAGCCGAGGTTCTGATTTCGCCGGCGCAACTCAATGGCGAAGGCGATTCGCAAAACGCAGCGGCAGCGGGGCAGCAATAGTATGGCGGAGCTGAACGACAGGCCGAATGGCTCTGCTTCTCCTGCGACTGGCTCGGAAACCCCTTACGCTATCGAGGTTGAGCACATCGTCAAGAAATACGGCGACTTCACCGCCGTCGATGATGTTTCGTTCAATGTAAAAGAAGGCGAGATTTTTGGTCTGCTCGGGCCGAATGGCGCCGGCAAGTCGACCCTGATCCGTATGATGACCACGCTGATTCCGATTACAGCCGGCATCGCGCGCATCGCAGGACACAACGTTGCCACAGATCCCGATGACGTCCGGCGTACGATCGGCGTGATCCCGCAGGCGCTTACCAGCGACATCGATCTTACAGTGGAAGAGAATCTGAATATTTATGCCAAGCTCTACGATGTCCCGGCAAAAGAAAGAAAGCGCTCCATCGACGAACTCCTTGGCTTAGTCGATCTGACCAAGTGGCGTGACGCGCAGACGAAGACGCTTTCCGGCGGAATGCGGCGGCGGCTGGAGATTGCGCGAGGGCTGGTGCATCATCCCAAGATTTTTTTTCTCGACGAGCCCACCACAGGACTGGACCCAGTCTCGCGCGTCGCGGTCTGGGAGATGTTGGGCAATATCAAGAGCCAGCGGCAGCTCACGATTCTGATCACCACGCATTACATGGACGAAGCCGACCGGCTCTGCGATCGGATCGCCATTGTCGACCACGGGAAGCTGGTCGCGCTGGACGCGCCCATGGCTTTGAAGGCGAGCGTCCCCGGTTCGAACGTGATCGAGGCACAGTTTGAGAATCCTCCCGATGATTGGGAACAACGCCTGCACACGCTCGACGAAGTTACATCCGTTCAGCATGAAGGTGCGGGAATGTATCGCGTGCTCACCGCCAATGGCTCGAGAACGACGACCGAGTTGGTGGAAATGGCCGTCGCGGCCGGGGTTGCGGTGAAATCGCTCTCCGTGCAGAACACAACTCTCGACGATGTCTTCGTGCATTACACCGGACGGCAGCTGCGGGACGAACTGCAGAAAGCATATGCGTTCACGATGCCACAGAGCCCGGGGCTGCGGCCATGAACGTGATCGTTAGAAGGTTTGCGGACGAATGCGTCCGCCGTCCCACGAGATTGTTGAATTTATGAATCGAATGATGGCCATTGTCGAGCGCGAGATGCGCAAGTTCTTCCGGTCGCCGGCGCTCATGCTGGCGTCGATGATCTTTCCGCTCGTGCAGCTCATCATCCTGGGCAATGCGTTTGGCGGAAAAATCCGCGACGCGCGCCTCGCCATCGTCGATCAGGACGGTGGCACGCAGGCGCTCAAGATTCGCGAAGCCTTCGACTCGGTGCGCGCCAACATCCGCACCTTCGTCCCTGTCTATTACGACAACGAAAAACAGGCGGTCGAAGACGTACGCAACGGCAAGCTCGATGGCGCGGTGATCATCCCGCCGCAGTTCTCGCGGCGCGTCTACGAAGACAACCATCCGCAAATCGCGGTGATCGTGGATAATTCCGACAACTTTATGAGTTCCGCGCTGGAGTCGGAGCTCACCGATCTGGTCGCCTCGTTGAACCAGCCCGCCGTCGAGCCTCGCATTTTGCAGCAGACTGCGCTTTCGATTGTGGAACTCTATCCCTATATCGAATACATGAAATATTTGCTGCCCGGTTCGCTTTCACTCGCGATGTTCGTTTCCGTGATGATCGGCGGCGGCATGTTGTACATCGACGACAAGGCGCGCGGCGTGCACGAAGGTTATCTGGTCACTCCAATCACCAAGCTGGAACTTGTCCTCGGCCTCAATCTCGCCGGAACCGTAAAAGCGGTGATGACGGGCGTCATCATCACCGTGATTGGATCGCTGATTTCCGGGGTGAGTACGATTTTCAATCCGGTCACCATGTTTGGCCTGTTGATCATGATCGTGCTGACTTCGCTGGCCTTCAACACCATGATGTTTCTGCTGATGGTACGCATCGAAGACCCGTTGGTGCCGCGGGCCATGTTCGGCATTCTGAATACGCTTTTATTTTTTCCTAGCGGATCGATCTATCCCATCCAGGCCTTCCCGCCGTGGCTGCGGGCGATCGCAAGAGTCGACCCCTTCACTTACGCTGTGGACGGCTTCAAGTGTCTGCTGCTGAAAGAAACTACGCTCGCGGCGGTCTGGGGAGACATGCTGTTCCTCTCGATATTTGCCGCCGTCGCTCTTGGCATCGCCATCCCGCTGTTCAAGCGAACCCTGTAAAAAAATTGTGCGATTGAGCGATTTTGCGATCGGGTGTTTGAACGCCACGAGTCCGGACCTGTAATCGCCCGAGTTCACTCAATCGTCCAATGGCACAATTCTTCTGGAACTTTTGACTTCCCCCCCGCGTCCGTTATGCTAGAGAGCGATGACTCTACTGGACGCGAAAGAGTACCATCCCGAGAAAGAACGGCAGAAGAGAACTCGGATTGTCTCAGCAATCGTCTTCGTTTTAGTCTTGGCTGGCGTTGGCTGGTGGAATCGTTTCTGGCCGGAAAAGCACGTAGCTGATAAGTTTTTCGCCTCGTTGCAAAAACAAGACTTCGAAACTGCTTACGGAATTTACTACGCCGACCCCGCATGGAAGCAGCATCCGCAGAATCACACGCAGTATCCGCTGAACGAATTCAAACAAGACTGGGGACCGGGCGGGCAGTGGGGCATCGTGAAGAGCTATCAAATCTATGGCACGAGCAATTGTCCCGGCGGTGGAACCGGCGTGGTCGTCGACGTTATCGTGAACGATCGCGCGCAACACGCTCAGGTGTACGTGGATAAGACAGACAAGACGATCAGCTCGCCGCCGTGTGATCTGGAATTTCGCTGAGCGGCTTGCACCGAAAAAATCGTCACGGCGACTATCGCATCTAACGCACCAGTACGTCGTGAGAACTCAACGCCGGAACCGCCACATGTTCCTTCGCCTCGAGACGGTGCCAAAATTTCTCCAGCGACGCCCCGTCTCCGATGTGCATGCAGGTCTTTGACCGGTCAATCTGCCGCATCAATCCGCACAAAACTTTGCCCGGCCCGATTTCCAGGAAGGTTTGCACGCCCCGCTCGATCAACAACTGCATGCTCTGCGCCCATTTCACCGACCCGGTTACCTGGGCCACCAGCGTGTTACGCGCTCGCAGTTCATCGTTCACCAAAGATGCTTCAACATTGCACACCACAGGGTAAACCGGCTTTTGCATTTTCAGACGGTTCAAATCGGCTTCCAGGCGGTCTTGTGCAGGCTTCATCAGCGAGCAGTGGAAGGGCGCGCTCACCGGCAGCAGCTTGGCCAGCTTCGCTCCTCGCTCGCCGGCAAGCTTGGCGCCGCGCTTCACCGCGTCGGTATTGCCGGAGATCACAATTTGCTCCGGAGAGTTGATATTCGCCGGCGCACACACTTCGCCCTGTGCAACTTCTTCGCAAATTGCAGCGACCTTTTCCAATTCCATTCCAATGATTGCGGCCATGGCGCCGACGCCCACCGGAACCGCTTCTTGCATATACATCCCGCGATTGCGCACGGTACGCACCGCATCGGCAAAACTCATCGTGCCGGAGGCCACATGCGCCGTATACTCTCCCAGGCTGTGGCCTGCCACAAAACTCGGCCTGGGCGCGCGGCCCTCGAGAACTCTGAGCGCCGCAATCGAAATCGCGAGAATCGCCGGCTGCGTCACCTCGGTCAGGCGCAGCTGGTCCTCCGGGCCCTCAAAACAAAGATGCGACAATTTGTAACCCAAAGCCGCATCAGCCTCTTCAAATGTCTGCCGTGCGATGGGATATTTCTGGGCAAGGTCTTTGCCCATTCCCACGGTCTGTGATCCCTGACCGGGAAAAATGAATGCGACCTTGGTTGCCGCCATTGGGGAAATGTTTTCTGATTTTGTCATCGTTTGAGTTTTAGCAAACTAAACAACCGGCGTAATCTCCGCTTCCGCCCGTGCAGGACGAAGCGCGGCTAAGCCACGCTCAATCGCCCCATTGATCTGCCGTTCGGCGCTCTCCGCAGCCACGCGCACGGCATTCTTAATTGCATTTGCGTTCGACGATCCGTGCGTAATAATGCAAACGCCCTTTACTCCCAACAAAGGCGCGCCGCCGTATTCCGTGTGGTCGATGCGCTTCTTGAAGTCAATAAACGCGCTGCGCGAGAGCAAATAACCCACCTGCCGCGTAATTGTAGCCTTCAACGATTCTTTCAGCGCGGCGCGAACCAAACCCGCCACCCCTTCAGAAACCTTGAGAGCCACATTGCCTACAAAGCCATCGGCTACGATCACATCGACGCGGCCATTGAACAGATCGCGGCCCTCCACATTGCCCACAAAGTTCAGTGGCAAACGCTTCAGCAACTGAAACGCGTCTCGCGTCAGCTCGTTTCCCTTGGTCTCTTCTTCGCCAATCGAAAGCAGGCCCACGCGCGGCCGCCTTCCTGAGCCCAAGCCCGATCGTCCAAACCCGGCGTGCTCAAACATCGACCGGAAATAAATTTCTCCCATCACCGCGAATTGTTCGAGATTATGCGGCTTGCAATCTACGTTCGCGCCTACGTCGAGCAGGATCGCCGCCGTTCCTGGAGCCGTGGGAAAAACCGCCGCCAGCGCCGGACGGTCCAGGCCGTGCAAGGCGCCCAGCACCATCTTTGCGGAAGCCATCGCCGCGCCGGTATTGCCAGCGGTGACAAACCCCGAGGCCTGCCCTTCGCGCACCAGCCGCAAGCCAACACGCATCGACGAGTCGCGTTTGGCGCGCATCGCCTGCACCGCTTTATCTTCCATGGTGATGACTTCGCTGGCGTGAACGATCTCCAGCGGCAGCCGGGACGCTGCCGGGTGACGGTCCAGTTCCGCTTTGATCGCAGGCTCCGGACCGATCAGCAACACGCGCACGCCATAATTCCGCGCGGCAAGGATCGCACCTTCGACTTCAGGCTTGGGAGCCCGGTCCGAACCCATCGCATCCAGCGCGATCACGCTAGGCATGGTGACAGGAAGCTAGCTGGCTTCTTGGACTTCCAGAACTTCGCGGCCTTTGTAATAGCCACATTTCACGCATGCCCGATGCGGCATCTTCTTCTCGTGGCAGTTCGGGCACTCGGAAAGCGAGTGGCTCTTCAGCGCATCGTGCGCCCGGCGTGTCGAAGTGCGTTGTTGCGAATGTCTACGTTTTGGATTTGGCATGGTATTAAAATTCCTCTCGCTTAAGAAGTACCTAGTACTCAGTACCTAGCACCCCGGTGCGGCACTGATCGCTGGGTACCAGGTACTCGGTACTGTCTCAGTGCGCCAGCTTGCCGCGGATTTCCTTCAACGCCGCCCATCGCGGCTCTTCAAAGCCCACGGCGCAGTCACATTTTTCCTGGTTCAGATTCTTGCCGCAATGCGGGCACAAACCCTTGCAATCCTCGCGGCAGGTCACCTTCAACGGGACAGCCAGCAGAACCTGCTCGCGGACCACATCGTCGAGCAGAATTCCTTCTCCTTCATAATAGCTGATCTCGGCTTCCGCGTCGGTTACAGACATCTCATCCCGCCCGGCGTCCGCACCCTGAGGCCGGTAGAGCAGGTCGAAATCACTCTTTACATCTTGAATAATTGGTTCGAGGCAGCGCGCGCAGTTCGACTCCAGACTGGTCGTCAGCCGGCCCTTAATCCGAATGTCCTTGATGATCTTATGCTTGCCGTGATGCTCTTCGACCAGGTCCGCCCGTCCGCTGCTTTCGATGGGGACGATCTGACGATAATCCGTGCCCAAGTCGATCACGCCCGGATCAAACTTCTCCGCAAACTCTACGGGATGAAGTTCCAAGTCTTTGATTTCGAAGAACATGGGAGACCTCCGCGCCCCGCCCAAATGCCGCTCCAGGCCCGCGGAAGCACGCCAGAAAGGCGCAAGTACCGCTAGGAGCAAGAGTTAAGCATAACGGCTGGAAGAAAGGCCGTCAAGGCAATGTGGACTTGGACTTCAAACTGCTCCGCCACAGTGGTGTCCCAATAGTGCGTTTTCTTAGTACACTGCCCACCACAGGTGACCGTTCCTACCAGTACTTTTTCCTGTTAAAGAAAGAACTTCCGGCCAAGCTACTCTGTGGATTGTGAGAAGCTACTGAGAACCGATAGCTAACGGCCCTTCTAGTAGATTTTCAAATTCCTCTAAGGCCAATAGATGGTCTTTTGTAGTGAAGGGAGACTTACTCCAGAAGCGGTTCTCTGCAAAAGGTACCCCTGTTTTTCTCTCAATCAGGAGTCCCGGCGGCTTATAAGAAGTGGCCGACGTGTCCGGCGCAAAAATCATCCCCGTGAGTTCAAACTGCGGCAGATGATGCCGAATAAAAAGTCCGTTAATCGTTTTGCAAAATCGCATGATTTTCGGATTCAGGTTGCTAAGCGCGTTATCTAAGCGCACGTTTACCTCGCTTACGTATTGCCTATCCCGGATCAAGCTCGGCGTGTAGGCTAGACCGTATCGAGTCGCGGCCGACCTCAGGAGTTCTTCAAGGAACGCATCGCTTTTTTCTGTGGACGCCCATGTTTCAGCAATCAACCCGTCGCTGAAAAAGGATAGGTTTACGCCAACTGCACCCTCGTTTGCCTGAAATATTCCGGTCTTGAAAATGAATCCCTTCGCGTCCTTATCCACTTCCCCCGTTGATTTCGGGAACACCTGAAACGCATATTTTTCGCCGATCCATAACAAAATGTCAGGGAAAATACTTTTCCCTAATGGGTTCAAGTCATTTACATCAAACAACCAGACAGACCTAGCGACTCCTACGTTTAGTAATTGCATATTTATGCTGCTCCGACTGCCTGACCTTTCGCTGCCCCCTTTGTTTCATCGCCCAAAATACCGCCTTCAGACATTCGTCGCTCATCCCGAGTGGACTGATCCCTATCAGATCCAACGGTAGAGCGTGGCGGCATTTTGGAGAACTTATCAATAGGTGACGAAGATTCTTCCACGCCCCTCACACTTCCAAGCTGCTGAATTGGCACGAGGCCTCCAAAATGTGGCATAAGACCTAGGCCTGCGTTCTCTTCTCCAAATGTAGGAATCGTTCCGAACTGCTCTTCCGATAACTCCACCGAAAACTTGACGAGTTCACTAAATGGAACAAATCTCCCTATGAAGGCGACGTCAAATCCGCCAGCAATTTTACCCACCGTATTGAGCGTTAAGTTACCGTAGTCTTGATCCTCGGCACGTGAGACAACGCCTTGGGTGATACCTGCCGCATTCCCAAGCTCTGCTTGCGATCCGAAATACTTCTTACGTAGGGTCTTAATCTGAAAAGGAACAGAACGCTTAAGGAGGGCTAACGCATAAGATTCCCGATACTTCTTACTCTTGGAAAGCTTCCGCCAAATATCCTCAAACGTAGTCATGGACTTCTCCTTCTCCTCGTTCCCAGCGGCGTTTATACTCCAGCGCCAATTCGAATGCGTCGTCTGGAATCAGGACACCATTACTTTTCTTTTCGCAGCCAACTAGCAGGATGAACTCTCGATTATTGATCGGCGGCCACATCCCAACAGGACGGAAACGCCGAAGTTCGGGTTCCCCCAGTCTAAAGCGAATTTCTCCCAGTCCTGCCTGGCCCCTTTTCAAGACCTTAAAGGCCTTTGAATCCGTCCAATCAACCGTAGCCTTTAAGATATCTAGCGTGGCATCAAATCCCGCCTGTACGGCTACGTCTTGAGCCCTATACCAGTCGCGTATGGGGCACGTCCCGCCCCGAAGATAGTAGGCTTTGATCTGCCACGCCGCCATACTGCCCTAGCGCCTTTCATGATGCAATATTACATCTGATCTCGATTTCCTTCAATGTAATTTTGCATAATATGTATAATCTAATGAAACAAAAGAGTGTGCTAGCCTAGATTCCTGCTAGAAACCCCCAATTGGTTGATAGTGGTTAACCCACCATCTCTACGGCGGGTCGCGCCTACCCAGAAACGACGCCCCTAACGCGCCGCCGATGGCCCCGAGAGCAATAAAGGCCACAAACCCAAAAATCAGCGAAGCCCCCAGCATGAACGCAAGACCGCCGGGGGATTTGGCGAAGTCCAGAAAGGGCTGCACCTCCGGGCCCGGATAGCGCGCCGCCGCTTGCTGGATCTTGTCGATCAACTGGCCGCGCACCTCCCCACCTTTGTGCAAGACGGCGACCGCCAAGGTCTCGAGAAAAGTGAGCATGCCGAAAAACAACAGGCCGCTCAGCGCTCCCAGCCTGGCTCCCGCCCCGGTGCGGATTCCATTCCCATCGCTGCGGCGTCGAGCGAATACGACCGCCAGAAACCCAGTCCCGAGCGCGGCCACAAAAGGATTGAGCCGCAGCAGCATCAACAGCAGGGCAACCCCCGCCGCCAGTGCTGCCGGCTGCGCCTGATTCCACCTTTCCAGCGGCGTCGCCGGAACCCCAGAAGCTTCCAGGCTCAACTCGCGGGCCAGCGCAGGTACAGCGATGTCGCCGGCGGGCGCTGGGTCTAGGGCCGCTTCGGAGATGGCCACGCGGATCTGCGGCGCTCCGCACTGCGGGCAGAACGGCTTGCCGTCTTCGATATTTTGCCCGCACTTATAGCACTGGTGGTCCATCAAAAGCCCAGAGGGCTTGCTTGAAAGTACCGCACGTTGAACCTACGCGCAAGGAAGAGGAGTGGAGGGTAGCGCTGGGCGTCATCCCGAAGGTCCCGCGTTTTCACCAGCTGGACGAGAGCCTGCCCTGAGCTTGCCGAAGGGGATCTCCCGTGTGCACACCGCCACAAGTTTTCAAACTGAACCGCAACCGAATTGCGCTGCGGTTCTTACCAGACTTGGATCGCCGCCGTGAAGCTGCTGCGGTCTGCCTCAGATATCGCCCTGCTTGCCGCGGGCGTGAACGTAGACCAAGGCGAAGGTCGAGCCGCTGTGCCCCTCTTTCGGCTGGATGGCCACCACGTGCTGGTTCTTCTGCGTGCCAACTTTCAACTCGGTAACCGGCCCGGTATTATCGCCTTCACACTTCAGCTCTTTCGAATTCTTATCGTCATCAAAGTCGGCGTGCTCACCATGATCCCGACTGTGGCATTCCAGGACCTTGCCATATTTCTTCAACTGCTCACGGTAGAAATCGATAATTTTCGCGGGCGCGTCGTCCGACTCGTACTTCGCGACCACCAGCTTCATGCCAAAAGCCTCGGTAAGAATCCCGAGGTTCACCGCATCCCGGTTCTCGGCGTCGCGAGTAAGCCGCGCACCAGGATACAGCGGCAGCCCAGCCTTACGGGCGTCCGCATCGGTACCCACGTGCAAATCACCGGCGGAGCTTTGAATATCCACATGCTTCTCTTGCGGGTCCTGTTGCGCGGCGAAACTGGAAATTGCGATTGCAAGGCCGAAGCCGATTGCACAAAGCCTTCGAAGCATAATTCCCTCCCTGAAGCGGCAGTAACGCAAACGACTGCCGTTAAGAAACAGCCGTCTCAAATATCCGCATTCTTACCGTGCGTGCGCACATAGACCAGCGCAAAACTCGATCCCTTGCCTTCTTGCTTGACCTGCACAATGTGCTGATCGTCTTTCTTGCCCACCTTGAGTTCGGTGTCGTGGCCACTCTCGCCTCTACAAGTCAATTCGTGCGAGCCATCTTCGGAGCCATGCACGTTGAAGTCAGCATCCAGATTCATGTGGCCGACGTTGCGGCATTCCAGCACGCTGCCATATTTCTTCAACTGATCTTTGTAAAAAGACAGAACTTTGGCCGGGTCATCGTCGGATTCATACTCCAACGCGATAACTTTCAGACCGAAACCGAAGCCGGAAATATTCACGTTGGCGCTCTTGTCGCTACCGTCGGAATCTTTCTGTTTCAAGCGAGCACCCGGATAAACCGCCAGCCCGGTATCGGCCACGTTTGCTTGCTTGCTGACGTGGATGCCTCCGACCAGCGTGTTGATGTCCACCTGCTTGTCCCGGCCATTCGCCTCTTTCTTAACGTCCACGCTGCACGCTGGCAACAAAACAACTCCCGCCAGGCTGGCAATCGCGAAAATGAAGAATCTATTTTTGCGCATGTTGCGACCCTCCACCCATCACTTGCGCCGGACGATCGATTCCGGCGCCCCGTTCGGCGATCTGCGGAATGCTCACGGGAAGGTGGCCGCGGATTGCGATTTCTCCAAACAACGCCTTCACCGCGCTGATCTCCGAAACCGAGGCGTTCGAAAATGTGCACATATAATTCTCGACCTTAGGGAAGTTCGCCGCCAGGTACGGATTCCCCATGGCAACCACTTCGGTCTTTGCCGGCGCGTGATCCACCAACTGTTGCAGCAGTGCGCCGCTCTCATCGGCCATCGCAACCAAATTCTCCATTCTGCCTCCTGAAGGAACCGCGTAAACGGCTGCTATCACGGTTTCCGCATCGTCCACGGCCTTCAGCACCTCACTGCTCATCCCCGCCGCAATACGTGGGTCCACATACATCACGCGCGCATCGGGAATACGAGCGCGCAGCTCACGGCTGAAGGCGCGGCCAGCTTCCGTCCGCACATCGTCCGAGAAGACAACAGCCACAACCTGACTATGAGTCTCCTCTTGTGTTGTATACGACAGACCGGCCTTCTCGGTTCCCTTGGATTTCAGTGGCAGAACCTTCCCGTTGTCTCGCACCAAAGTGATAGCATCGTCCGCCACACGCTGCCCAAAGGCCAGGTTTTCCGGTTTTCCCACCGAAGTTGCAATGGCATTCACGTCCACCAAACGGGCCTTCTGCAGATCCAAAGACGCCTTCGCCTTCAATATCTTAAGCACCGAGCGGTCGAGCCGTTCTGCTGAGATTTCACCCGACTCCACCGCCTTTACCATCGCGTTGTAGGAGGCAGGAAAGTCAGCCGGAATCAGCAGCAGATCGTTTCCCGCCTTGAAGGCCTCAACCGCCGCCCGGCCTATATCGTTGGCAAAAAGGTGCGTAAGTCCCGCCATGTCGAGCGCATCGGTGACAATGATCCCGCCAAAGCCGAGTTGCTTTTGGAGAAGATCGGAAACCATGACTGGTGAAATCGTGGCCACATGGTTGGGATCGGAATCGAGCGCGGGTACGGTAACGTGCGCCACCATCACCGAATCGACGCCGGCCTCAACCGCCCGCCGAAAAGGCGGCAGCTCGATGGAATCGAGGTGCGCGCGATCGCCGTTCACGCTGGCGACGCCCAGATGCGAATCGGTAGCTGTATCGCCGTGGCCAGGAAAATGTTTTACCGTGGTCAGCATTCCGGCCTCATGCGCTCCCTTGATGTAGGCCGCAACCAGATCCCCAACTTGCGCAGGATTTTCCCCGAACGACCGCGTGTTGATGATGGGATTCGCTGGATTCGAGTTGACGTCAGCGTCAGGAAAAAAATTCCAGTGAATTCCAATGGCGCGCGCCTCTTCGCCGCTGATACGGCCAAAGCCCTCGGCATCTTCCGGCTTGCCATCTCCGCCGAAGGCCATGGCATGCGGGAAAACCGTGGCTCCCATCAGGCGCATCGGGAGCCCGCGTTCAAAATCAGCCGCAAACAGCAGCGGCAGCTTCGACTCGCTCTGCAAATGGTTCACTAGCTCCGCCGCCTCATAAGGCTCGCTGCGCAGAAGATACGGACCGTCCACGTGCACCGTCATGGCAAACGAGCCCACGTGATACTTCCGCATGTCGTCGAGCAGTTGGAGATACTCCGGATTCTCCACATTCAGAAAGCTGGCGCGGCACCAGATCATAAAAACCTGGCCAACTTTTTCCTGCACACTCATCTTGTGCAGCGTCTTCTCCGCCCACTTTTCGCCATCGTGAGTTATTCGGATGGGACCGGGCCGCTGATATTTGTCCTTGGCGAAGAGTGGGGCTGTGAATGCGATCGTGAGTAGCAGGAGAGCAAAGAAGCGATGCATGCCGAAACGATAGCAGAAATTGCAGGGTCTTTCGGCTTCGAATTGCGCTCATCCGCGCAAATTCGCGGTGAGAGAAGTTCCAACTTTGTCCAGCGCATCCCACTGAATCTGCTCATCGTCCCCAAACCCGCGCAGCCAGTACACATCCGGCTCGCGGCGGAACCAGGTCATCTGCCGCTTGGCATAATTGCGGTGTGCCTGCTGAGCGGCTTGCAACACCTTTTCGCGGCTAACTTCTCCACGAAGAAATTGAACAGCTTGTTTGTAGCCGAGGGAAGAGAGCGGGCCTGCGGCGTCTCCGTACTTTTCAATCAGGCTCTGGGTTTCTTCGATAAGGCCATTGTCGAACATCTCTCTCGCGCGCTGGTTGATTCGCTCATAAAGCGCCGGACGATCAGGATCCAAACCGATGCGCAGGATGCGGAAGCCGTGCAAAGCGTCGCGTCCCCGTTGTTGCCAGAGATCCGTCATCTTATGGCGCGAGTCTAGGCACACCTCGACCGCGCGCACCAGCTTGGGCACGTCGTTCGCATGAATCCTCTCCGCCGCTGCACAATCAAGGCGGCTGAGGATGCGGTGGAGATACGCGGAACTGCGGCTGGAGGCTCTTTCGCGCAGTCGTTCCCGCAATTCTTCCGAGCGTTGCGGTCCCGGGAAGAGTCCCTCAAGCAACGCGCGCAGATAGAGTCCGGTTCCACCAACGACGATCGGCAGGTTTCCACGTGTCTTGATTTCCTCAATGACCTGCCGCGCCAGACGCGCGTACTCCCCGGCGGTCATATAGCCCGACGGTTCGACACAATCGATCAGGTGATGCGGAGCTTGGGCCCGCTCGGCAGCGGTGGGCTTGGCCGTCCCAATGTCAAACCCGCGATACATCGCGACCGAATCGCAATTCACGATTTCGCCCTGAAAGCGCTCGGCGAGCGCCAGAGACAGCGCGGTCTTTCCGCTGGCTGTGGGACCAAGCACAACCACCAGCAGCGGATCGGGCGGCGAAGCCACCGTTAGCGCACGCTCCAGTGGATGGCGTGCCAGTAGCGAACGAGAATGAGCACGAGCAGCAGAAAGGCGACAAACAGCAACCCGGAGGTCTCGGTGGCATAAATCGCATGTCGGTGCTTGTGCGCGCCGTGCCGGGAAGAATCATTCTGGCGATGAAGATTCACGACAATTTAATTGTACGCCACGTGGCGTGAGGCACAGAAAACCTAGGCATCCCTTGCTGACTCATGCACCGCGCGTGGCGAGGGCTCGAATGCTACACTACGCGCGTTACAGGCCATCGGGCCGTCGCGTAGCGTCCTATGCCCAATTCGCAGACGAATCGCTCCGTCAAAATCGCGCGCTTCGGGCTCTTCGAACTCAATCTCGACGCGAGCGAACTCCGCAAGAACGGAGCCAAGGTTCGCCTGCAGGAGCAGCCCTTTCAAGTGCTGGCACTGTTACTCGAACGCGCCGGCGACATGGTAACCCGCGAGGACCTCCGGCAGAAGCTATGGCCCTCCAACACGTTCGTGGATTTCGACCACAGCCTGAACACCGCGGTAAACAAATTACGCGAGACCCTGGGAGATTCAGCGTCCAGTCCGCGCTACATCGAGACCGTCGCGCGCCGCGGCTACCGCTTCATCGCTCCGGTGCAAACCGTCGAGACGGCTGCTGGGCCGAGTTCAGAAACGCCGAGTTCGGAAGCAGCGAAAGCTTCTCTGAACGCTCTGCACCCCGAGCTTGCGGTTCCGATCCCGCGCCGCAGCCTGACCCGCGGATTGTTCGCTTTGATTCAAGTGATGTACCTGATCTTCTACGTGGCTGCGCTTTTCCATCTTCATCCTGTGCTGGCGATCGCGGATTCCTTCCTGCCCGGTTGGCGGGCAACGGCGCTTGTGGTTGCAGTGACCGTGACCGCAGCCTGTGGCATTCCGCTGCGCTGCTACCTGCTGTCCGCCGTCGGTTTCGACTACCAGCGTCTCGGCGATAAATTTCAGCAGATATTCCCCGTGGTTCTGGCACTCGACGAGCTCTGGGCGCTCGCTCCATTTCTGTTGATGCAGAAAATCGGCCCGGGCGCGGCTATCGCCGCCAGCGCGGCCTTGCTCTACGTGCCCTTCTCGGAGCGAACGCTGGTGCGCATGGCATATATGAGGGCGTTTCCGCAGATCGACTAACCTTGGCTGCCGGCCCACAGAATTATTCCAACTCTTCTTTGGTGGGGTTGTAAAAGAAGCGGAAGCGCAGTGCCAGATATTGTCCGCCGAATTCGCTGGGCAGCGGAGGAAAAGGGTCCGATCCCACGATCCCGGCCCAAGCTGCGCGATCTAGCGGCGAGTCCCCGGAACTCGCAATCAGCTTCATGCCAGCGACCTTCCCATCTTTTGTAATCGCGAACTCAATAATCAGGTTTCCGTGCTTCATCTCCGCGGATTCCGGAATCGCGGTGTACCAATTCTGCCGGACGTCGTGCAACACGCGCTGCAGGTAAGGACCGAAATCCACACCCATGGTGTCGCTGAGCACTTCAAGATTGCCCATTTGGCGGCCGTGCGCGCCCTGCCCTAATCCGTAGGGATCGCCGCCGTTGCCCATCTGCTGGCCGTTACCCCGTCGCGCCGCCGCGTCTCGCGCCGCCTGGTCAATCGCCGACCCCGCCGACATGGGGTTCGCATACTTCTTGAATTCGTTCGCGATGTTGGGTTTCGCCGTAGGTGGTAACTGCGCGATCTGCTGAGTCTGCTGCTGCGTTTGCGGCGCCGGCTGAGCCTGCGGGAATCCCTGTGACTGCGCGGGCGGCTGCTGAGCAATCTGAGGCGCACCCGATCCCGGCGCGCCCGGCGGTGGCGTCTGCAGAATCTTCCGCAGTTCTTTGACGTCAAGCTGAGGATGCCGCGTCATCGCCGTACGGTTCTTGTCGGATGCAATGTTCGTATTCGGCTTCGGTTGCAGCTTTTGCAGATCCGGCGGGAGTTCGAGAAAGGTCAGGTCCTTGCCACTCGTCGGATTCCTTGCGACAACCGGATGCGGGAGGTATTTCCCAAAGTAAAGCAGTAGGATGATCGCTGCGTGGACAATTATGGAAATGTATATGGCTTCACGGCGGCGCGAACGCGTCAGGTCATCCTGCAGTTGGATGAGCAAATGCGGCACGCGCGCATCGTCATCCAGATCCTTGTAAGCGGTTTCCCATCCCTGGGCGTCGTACAGGCCCAACTGTTCCGGCTGAGGCTTTTCGGGCGGAGCCACCGGATCCTGGAATGGAATTTGCGTGATGGGCATGAACTAAACTTGTCCGAGCTCCGGCTTGTCCGTTAGACACGGATTCCCCACGCCGCGTTGCATCCCGCCTTCCATGGGATCACGCAACAGAGGAGTGCGGCCAAGCTAATTTCATTTTCGCACCTTTCCAGCGATTATGCTTACTGCCAAATGGCGAAGGACTTACGTGTGTAAACATTTGTAAAACTGTTCTGAAATCCGCGCTTGAAAGCGGGTCGCCATTTTCGGGCGCGTTCTTCATTCAGCACGGATATCATTCTCATCGGCCTAGCAATTCGGTTATTCTGTTGCGGTTGACTGAGAAACTATGAGAGTTCTGCCAGTGATTCTCGGGGGTGCGCTAACGGTTACTGCTTTTGCTGGCGACGGTGGCAAGATCTCTTTGGGCGAGGCAGCAGAGAACGCTGTTCGGCAATCGAAGTTGACGCTGGCGGGCGGTAAGCCGTTCCACCTCAAGGCAGAGATTGTTGAGACGACAAATCCAAGTTCCGAGTACCAAGCTAAGGTAGAGGAATATTGGGTGTCTCCGAACGAGTGGCGGCGCACGGTTACGGCTCCTGGTTTCTCGCAAACATTGATTGTCAACGGGGACCAGGTCTCGGAGAAGGATACAGGGGATTATTTTCCGTGGTGGCTCAATGATCTGGTGACGGCCATGATGAACCCCTTACCGATGGCCGAGCGACTCAAGCAAATCGATTCGAATCTCGTGAAGCCCCACGGATCGGAGAAGTCGAACACCTGCGCTGACCTCCGCACCAAAATAGACAGGTGGATATTTTGCTTTGAGGGGAGCCACGGCTTGCTGACGTCGGCTTTTGTTCGCGGATACAGCGCGGAGTTCAAGGACTTCAAAAGCTTCGCCGACAAGCACGTTGCGCGTCTTATCTCCATTGACCCGGAGCCGGGCACCAACATACAGGCTAGGATTACGGAGTTAACTGAGCTCCGTCAGGTGGATGATGCTCTCTTTGCCATTCCACAAGCTACTTCTGTGGATGAGCAGATCAAGTCGGTTCAAGTAGATGAGGCGACGTTGCGAGGGTTGGCGACGAGCGGCACCGAGATAACATGGCCGCCAGTGGGAGGTGGCCCACCTAAAGGGCGGTGTGCCGTCTATGTGTCAGCCGATCGGACCGGGCATATTCGGGAAGTGTGGCCCAAGGGCTGCGATAACGCTGGGCTGCAAGATCCCTTGCGCGACATGGTGAAGAAATGGCAACTGAAGCCCGCCATAGAAGGCGGTGGCCCTGTACAGATCGAATCGCTAGTTACATTCGATTTTGAGACGAAGGTGATCGCAAGCGATCCAATCCCTATGCTCACGGTCGCTGAGATGGCGCGCAAAACGATCTCGTGCAATCCGAGCCGCATTTCGCCGGGATTACTTCCGAAAGGAACGGTTGTCACTGTACGCGTCTCAGTGAACGAAACAGGGGACACAGTTGGGGTCAGCCCTGTTGGGCGCTGTCCGGTTGGATGCGGGTTGCTGGCAAGCACACTAGTGTCGATCAATAAATGCAAGTTTGCGCCTTACGTCGTAAATGGTCGAGCCACGTCCTATAGTGGAGACATCGAGGTCGTAGCTCCGTAATGCCAAGCGGGCTGGAGTTCGCAATCGACTGAGAAAAGTCGCTCGGAGCCGCGATTATTTCTTAGGGCTAGAAATGCTCAGTGCAGATGGGTCAATCACATACTTGCCTTGGTCGCTGTCGATCGCTAGCCCTTTCCCTTCGCGATGGCCGCCCCCACTTTCTTCCCGTGCTCGCCAATCGCCGCCACAATATCGAGAGCCAACGCGAGCGCGCGCCGCCCGTCAGCAAGCGGCACTACCGGTGTCGAGTGCTCCCGCACCGCATGCAGAAATGATCTCAGCTCCGCATGCAGAGGCTCTTCCGAAGTGACCGCCGGTTTGCCGATCTTGATCTGCGGATTGACGCTGGGAGTGCCCGTGGCCGACCCATCTTCTCCTATACTGAAGACGAGCACCTCCTGCCGTCCGTAATCGACCGACACATACTGCCGCGGCTGAAAGAAGCGCAGCTTGCGCACGCGTTCGGTCGAGACACGGCTTGCCGTGAAGTTTGCCACGCATCCCGATTCGAATTCCAGCCGTACGTTGGCGATGTCAACCTTTCCCGAAAGAATCGGCAACCCGACGGCGCGCACCTCCTTCACCGGAGAATTGGCGAAGGCAAGCACGATGTCCAGGTCGTGAATCATCAGGTCAAGAACAACGTCCACATCGAGCGAGCGTGGTGTAAAAACGCTCAGCCGATGCACTTCGAAAAACATGGGTTGGGTGAGGAGCGGAACGGTGGCTCGAACCGCTGGATTGAAGCGCTCAAGGTGTCCGGCCTGCGCGACACGTTTGTGAGTGGACGCCAGTTGCACCAGTTCGTCTGCCTCAGCCAGCGAAGCCGCAATTGGCTTCTCGATCAGAACGTCCACACCAGCTTCCATCAGCTTGCGCGTCACTTCAAGATGATGCACAGTCGGCGCCGCAACCGTCGCCGCGCGGATTTCGCTGTGCGTGGTCAGCATCTGCTCGACCGAGCCGAAAGCCCGGCAGCCAAACTCGCGTGCCACCGCGTCCGCGCGCTCGAGATTCACGTCGACCACGCCCACCAGCCGAACCGCTTCGCCCTGCTGTTCAAGCTCTTTGTAAACCCGGGCATGGTTGCGTCCGAAGACGCCCACCCCCACCACTGCGACGAGAATCGGATTTTCAGAATGCAGGCAGGAACTCTCGGGGCTGATTGCCACTAGGAACAACAGATTGTAAACGGAATGCCCGGAAAGAGCATCTTGAATAGATTGAGTCGTTTTGCGATTGAGTTATCGGCCCATTGAAATTGACTCTGCAAGGTTTTTAATCGCAAAATGGCCCGTTCGCTCAATCGCCAATCAGGAGAGCTTCTCATCCCATGCGAACCATCGCACTGCTCACCGTCTCCAACATCTTCATGACCTTCGCCTGGTACGGCCATCTGAAGTATCGCAACGTGCCGCTTTTGAAGGTGATCGTGATCAGCTGGATGATCGCCTTCTTCGAATACTGTTTCCAGGTGCCCGCCAACCGCATCGGCTCCTACGAATTCAGCGCCGCACAGCTCAAGACGATTCAGGAAGTGATTACTCTAATCGTATTCTCGGTATTCTCAGTCCTCTACCTGAAACAGCCGGTAAAGTGGAACCATGCCGTCGGCTTCGCCATGATCGTGGCCGCCGTGGGAGTGATCTTCAAGAAGTGGTGAGAGAGGCGGGGAATGACACGGCTGCTGCCGTGGGAGTGATCTTCAAACAGTGGTGAGAGAGTTCGGGAAGGGCACGGCTTTAGCCGTGCCATCGAGAGTCGACAAAAGAGCGGGTTCAGCCCCTGGAGGACGCCTTCTTCAGAATCGCGATCTGCCCCGCATGATAAAGCTCATGCTGCACCACTCCGTGCAGCAGATGATAAAAGTCATAACGCTTTCCGGGAACGCGGTCGCGCAGTCGGGCCTCCGGCAAAGTCGTCACCGTTTTCACCAGCCGTTCGTGCGTGCGTTTCGTGTCGGCGATCGTCTTTCGCCACGCTGCTTCGGTGGGCCGCTTCGGTACGAGCGGGAAATTATCGGTTCCGGTGGGCTGGGTTTTCTCTCCCGCAAGTCGCCGCAGCGTCGCTTCATCCCAAACCGCAACGTGCAGCACCACCTCCCAGATACTGTGAACATCAGCCAGAGGCTTCGCCGCGGCGGTAGTAGCATCCACATCCTTGAGCAACTCAAGTAGAGCAGGACCATGCCACGCAACGCCATCGAATGCGCGCCGTAGCTGATCGGCGATAAGAGCAGGTTCGGAACTTGGGGAAGTCATCCGGTTAACTTTCGCCGATTAGGTATAACGAGTCAACTGATTATGACTACACGGTAGTCATGTATAATGACTCAAATGCTTGTCTCCTTTGGAGACAAGACGACGGAAGACATCTTCCACGGCTACGATACAAAAGCCGCCCGGAAGATTGCGCGGGCGTTCTGGGCGAGAGTGCAGGTCAAGCTTGACCTGCTGAACGCCAGCACAACCTTGGAAGACTTGCGCGTCCCGCCATCAAACCGGCTAGAAAAGCTGCGGGGCGATTGGGCTGGATTTTACAGCTTGCGCGTGAACGATCAGTATCGTGTTGTATTCAGATTCAACGATGCTAACGCAAGCGACGTGCAATGCACGGACTATCACTGAGGAGGAGAACGATGCTGCCGAATCGTCGAATCGCCACTCATCCCGGCCAGATTCTCTTGCAGGAGTTTCTCGAGCCGATGGGCCTGACCCAGGCGCAACTGGCGCGGGCACTCGCCATCCCCTTGAACCGGGTGAACGAACTAGTACGGGGAAAGCGAGGAATCACCGCAGAGACCGCCCTGCTTCTAGCCGGATACTTCAAAAACTCCGCCGAGTTTTGGATGAACCTGCAGACCGCTCACGATCTCACCCGTGCTTGGCATGAGATGCGCAAACATCCTGCGACGGCGCAACGCGCAGTGCGTCGATCAGCGGGAGCGGACTAGCCTAGCTTTCACGACCCTCATCCGCCACAATCGTAATCCCAGCCGCATCAGCCGCTTCGACAATCTTTTCTCCATCCAGCATCAAACACTTCCCCGCATCCAGCGCCAGGCAAGTCGCGCCCGCCGTTCGCATCACTTCAATGGTCTTCACCCCGATCACAGGAACGTCAAACCGCATATCCTGATTGGGTTTCGCGATCTTTACCACAGTGAGCGTGCGGCTCAGCGTGGACGCGTCACCATGCAGCGATCCCATGATGTTTCCGGCGCGTTCGATGGTAGCGTCGGTGCCTTCCATGGCTTCCACCGCCACACACGCCGACTCTGCGATCACCACAGTCTGGCCTATGTCATGCTGCGCCAGTTGCTGCGCCACGGCACGCCCGTAGTCGATGTTCTTGCGTTCCTGCTCGCTAGGCCCGCGCCGCGTAAGCACTCCAGTTTTCACCAGCAGTGGCTCCAGCAGAGAAGTCGAACTCTCCAAAGTGATGCCTTCTTCGGCAAGCACCTTGGCCACCGCGCCCAGCAAACTGTCGGTGTTGCGCGTGGTCAGCGAGAGTAGAAGCTTGGCCAGCCGCCAATCCGGACGGATCGCGGAGAAAATCTGTTTATGCTTCACCTGCCCGGCCATAATGGTACGGCTCACGCCTTCCCGCTGAAAAGTTTCGATTAGCTTCGAAAGCTCGCCCAATGACAGCCAGTGAACCGCAGCCGCACCATGCGACTCAATGTCCGCCGAAGCTTCTTCTTTGATCGCGACGACGATAACTTCAAATCCCTGCACCCGCGCTGCCTCCAGCACAAGCAGCGGGAACGTGCCGTTGCCGGCGATCAGGCCGAGCTTTTGATTATGAGAAGGCATGAACTGATTGCGAATCGACGAGTCAGTCTAGCATCCGATCCGCACATGAATTTAAGTTGGGCTAGACGTCGTAAACTTCGCAGCGGTGCGCGACGCGAGTTACGCTCACGCGCTTAGCAAAATCGTCGATGAGGTAGACTACGCGCCAGTCCCCTATTCTTATGCGCCACTGGTCTTTATAGCCTTTGAGTTTCTTGCATCCTGCTGGGCGCGGATCTTCGGCCAGCGCTAGAATCTTGCGGTCGATGCGACGAAAGACGGCATCGTCGAGAGCGTCGAGTTCTTTCTGGGCGGACGATTTGAGAACGACGGAATAGTTAGCCACGCGACTGGCTGCGCTTCACGCGACTAGCGCGGTATTGCTCGTAAGGGATACTTCTTTCCTTGCGGCGCGATTCGGAAATAAGGCCGTCCCAGAAGTCTTCCCAGATGGCCCCGTGCTTTTTCAGGTCGATCTGCACGGCCACGCGGTGCCCCTTGTCGTCCGTAACGAATTGAATCCCAGTCACAGCGGCCTCAGCTCTTGGCATACGTTCATTATCTCGCAAGGATAGGCGGCGCGGCGAATCGAGTCAACAGCTGACGGCGCAAGCCTGGTCAGCTCAAGCGTACACGAAACTGCGCCGCCTGGGCTGTTTCAACTATGATGGTGCAGACAAAGGCTTGGCCAGCCTATGTCGTCCCGTCAAAAGGTTGACGGCCTCCCCCCACACAGAATGACCGCACGCCTGAATGCTTTTACGAAGCGACTAGCATAATCAGAAGGAAATTCTATAAGTAGCGAATCTGTTGGCGTCCCGTCTGGGTCGGATGGGATGTGCAGATTGATAAGTTTTCCGTTATCAGTAGTGTTAAGCGTGACGATGCTCTTTTTCCCTAAGATGTCGTGACCGCTAGAAGTCACCGCGATTGATGTCGGGTCGATACTCTTCAGGTTGAAAGTGTTGGAATTGCGATAGGTAGTCTTGGAATCTTTCACTGTCTGATACACAAAACTGACATCACACGATGCTGAAGACATTCGATTCTGGCGAACCTCATCCGTAGTAGCAGTATCCCCGAGACCAGAATCTAGAGTATTGTGCATCCATGCCAACGTAGTGGCTAAAGTGGGTTTGATGGAAATGGGTTTGTGAGAATCAGTCGTTTGCCCGAATCCTGAATTCAGGCTGATTAACGTTACAGTCAGAATGAGAGTTGCTATTTTCATCTAGCTCCTCGGCCCTCGTCAGCGTAGCGTCTCAAAACAGATCTGTACTGGCACACGATTATGCCAATCGATTATATGCAGGCGTTAAGGTCGGTCAACATTTCGTTGTATCAGTCGGCGTGGCTCCTGCTGACACCGAGTCGTCAGCCCGTTAGGAAATGTCGCTCAAGTTGCGCCTGGGGATTGGCATGGCCGCACGGGGTGGTCGGGAAAATAAATCAACCGGGACGGAGATCGCATGAAACGCACAGCGCTTTTGCTCTTGTTGACTTCGTTCGCAATTGGTCAAGCCAGTCCGACCCAGCCTACTCAACCCTCTCTGACGATTGTCTCTGTTCAACCGCTAGTCGTAGGCGAAGCCTATGATTGCCCTTCGATTGATATGCAATGGATGGAGGCACACTGTTTCCCTCCGACCAAGGAAAACTTACAGGCACCGAAGCACAAGTATCTAGTGAAGGTCACTTTCGACAGAACCGTCGAAGCGGACAAGGACGGCTGGGCTTGGGATTTCACCTGTCGACTAGATTCATACAAGGCAGCAAGTTGCCAGTGGAATAAACAGAGGAAAACGTCACCGTGAGCGACACCGGGATCTGCTGTCAATCGACGTAATTGAGCCGGCTCCTGATTACTTAATAACCCCCCGCTCCGACCCCTCAATAAACCGAATCAGCATCTCCACATCCTCGCTCTTTTCGCGCTCCGCCTTCAACTTCTCTAAAGCCTGAGACGTATTCAGCTTCGACGCCAGCAAAGTCTTATAGGCATGATGAATCTTGCGAATTCGCTCCTTCGAGAATCCGCGGCGCTCCAGGCCAACTTTATTCATTCCGTACGCGTGCGTGTTCCGTGCGGCCGACGTCATGGAAAACGGCAGCACATCCTGCGTGATCGTTGTCCCGCCGCCAACATAAGCGTGCCGCCCGATGCGCACGAACTGATGCACCGGGCACAGCGCGCCCACCACCGCCCACTCTTCCACCGTCACGTGCCCGCCCAGCGTCGCACCATTCACCAGCATGCAGTGGTCGCCGATCACGCTGTCATGCCCAATGTGCGCGTAGGCCATGATCAGCGTGTGGCTGCCAACTTTCGTCAGCCCGCCGCCTTTCACCGTGCCGCGGCTGATGGTAACGCTCTCGCGAATCTCGTTGTGGTCGCCAATCTCCAGCCGCGTCGGCTCACCCGCGTAGGTAACGTCCTGCGGCGCCATGCCGATGGCCGCGAAAGGAAAGAAGGAGTTGTCGCTGCCGATCTTCGTTGGCCCTTCGATGGCGACATGCGATACCAGATGACAATTCTCGCCAAGTTCAACCTCAGCGCCAACCACGCAATACGGGCCCACTTTGCACGACGCCGGAACTTTTGCTCGCGAGTCGATGATCGCCGTGGGATGAATGTTCATGAGTAATGGGATTTTTTCAGGATTGACTTCCGGCGAAGTCAGACTCATTCCCCAGTCGCGCCTTCGCCATTGCCGTCGGCCGCGTCGCCGCGCCCGCGTGAGCTGTCGATGAGCTGGCAGGATACCGTCGCTTCCGCCACCCGCTTGCCCGCAACATACGCGACGCCGTGCATTTTCGCAGCGATCATGCGAGGGATCGCGCGCCACCCCTTCACTTCCACCTCAATTCGCAGCTGGTCACCCGGGCTCACCGGACGGCGAAACTTCGCGCGATCGATTCCAGTGAACACCATCACTTTGTCGTTGCGATCTTCCACTTCGGTGAGCAGCAGCGCACCCCCAGCCTGCGCAATCGCTTCCACAATCAGCACCCCCGGCATGATCGGCAGCCCCGGAAAGTGTCCGTTGAAAAACGGCTCATTGATGGTGACGTTCTTGATCGCCACGATGCTCTCTTTGCGTTTCAACTCCAGCACGCGGTCGATCAGCAGCAGGGGATAACGGTGCGGCAGAATCTTGAGGATCTCGTGAATATCGAGCCCCGTCTTGGCTGCGGTTGCGTCGGGCGAGGTGCTTTCAGTCATGATTCGCTTGGTCGGTTCGTTCCCGTCAGGTTCGTTTCAGTCAGTTCGTCTTAATCAGCCTGAAGATTATACTGTACCGCGTTGCATTCATAACGAAGCGGCGGCTTCGAGTAGAAGCTCAGTGTGTACCAATGCTCATGTAGGGACGGCCGCCCTCGGCCGTCCATCGAGCGAAGCTCGACGGTTTTCGCCGCCAGCAAACTGAACAAGCGACCAACTCCGAGTACAGAGGAAATTGTGCCCGATAGGATTACGAAAAAAAAGCCCGAACCTGTAACCCGGCCCGCATGGACCGATCGCCTGCGCTATTTCTCCGAGCACCAGAACCAAATAGTTCAAACGATTCGTGAGCTTGTCGAAATCGAATCCCCCAGCGACAACAAGCCCGCAGCCGATCGCATCGCTGCATTCCTTGCGAAAAGATTTCAAGCGCTTGGCGGACACACGAAACTCCATCGCAGCGCCGACTTCGGCGACAGTTTACAAATCGACTTCGGCTCCAAATCCGCCAACCGTCGCCCGATCCTCCTGCTCGGTCACCACGATACCGTTTACCCGCTGGGCACGCTCGCCAACATGCCCTGCAAGAGCGAGAATGGAAACCTGCACGGCCCCGGTGTTCTCGATATGAAGTCGGGTATTGCGCTCACGCTCCATGCCATCGCAGCGCTGCAGGAATGGCATGGCGGCCTGCCGCGTCCGGTCACAGTTTTTCTGGTCTCCGACGAAGAAGTCGGCAGCCACTCTTCGCGCAAGATCACTGAGTCCCTCGCCAAAGAATCCGACGGGGTGTTAGTGCTTGAGCCCGCTGCAGGACTTCGCGGCGCAGTGAAAACAGCGCGCAAGGGCGTGGGCGAGTTCACGCTTCAGGTGCAGGGTATCGCGGCTCATGCGGGTCTCGACCCGGGTAAAGGCCACAGCGCCATTCTCGAGCTCTCGCGTCAAATCGTAGCAATTTCGAAACTGAATAATCTCCGGCAAGGCATCTCGGTCAATGCTGGCGTGATTCAGGGTGGAACGCGCACCAACGTTGTCGCGGCCGAAGCTTCGGTTGCCATCGACGTTCGCATCAAGGCCATGCACCAGGCTGCGGCGCTCGAGCGCAAGCTCCACTCTCTTAAACCCTTCGACAAACATTGCAAACTCAAGATGACCGGCAGCATCAATCGCCCTCCGATGGAGCGAACTCCGGGCGTCGCCAAGCTGTACAAAAAAGCTCAGGAGGTCGCCAGCCAGCTCGGATGGAACCTCGAGGAAGCGGCCGTGGGCGGCGGCTCCGACGGAAACTTTACCGCAGGCATCGGCGTTCCTACGCTCGATGGTCTAGGCGCCGTAGGCGAGGGCGCGCACGCCATCCACGAATACATCGTGATCTCCGAACTGCCGCGCCGTGCGCTGCTACTGGCAGGAATGATCGAAGCAGTCTGAGTAACAACGCTATTCTCTGGGAGCTATTCTCTGGGGACCAGGACCAGGAAGTAATCCATTTTGTCACCCTTCACAAAGTCATACTGCTTCAGCAAGCGGTAGCCCGCTTGCGCAGCTTCACTGAGGACGACATCGCGTCCAACTCCATGATCCTCACCATTGCCGTTGCGGTCGATGATTCCGATCTTGGCGCCGGAACGAAGCGATGCCCGCAACTTCCGCAACAGAGCAACCGGATCGGCAACTTCGTGATAGGTCTTCAACAGTAAAATTGCATCCACACTGCCAACGGGAAGCAGTGGGTCGTCGGCTTTGCCAAGGATAGTCTTGACGTTGCTCAGGTGCTCCTTTTGTGCGCGTGCCTCGATATAGTGGATCGCTTCCGGATTGATGTCCTCCGCATAAACGGTACCGCTTTCACCCACTCGCCGCGCCGCTCGCACCGTGAACCATCCCGATCCCGCTCCGATATCGGCGACCGTTTTTCCGGCGGTGATGCCGAGAATGTCCATGACACGGTCGATCTGCAAACGCTTCTCCCGCCCGGGCGAGTCGAAAATGGTGAGATCGCCCGTATAGGGTTCGCTGGTTTTCCGGCGCTCGCCAGGAGTAGAGGCCAGCGCCGGCTCTTGAGCGAAAACGTGGCACACCGCCCCGCATAAAACCAGTAGCGCCAGCATCAGCGCGCGACGCCTAAGAATCACGGCAAGCCTCCCGAAAACACTTACCTCTAGCATAGACTTCGAGAGCGCGGCTTGGTAAGCGCCGGCATTCGCCCGCTTCGAGACCAGCCCGCATTCCTTTGACTCCGAAGTTGGCATGGCCTAGACTTTTTACAGGACAGTTCCCCTGTTCCGTACGGAAGCGTCCGAAAGACCTTGGAGGAGTTATGGGTGAAGGACTATTTCAGCCTTTGCATTTGCTTTTACTGATCGCGATTGCTCTCCTCGTCTTCGGCAGCGGTAAGTTTGTCGCGGTCGGCAAGGGTCTGGGCGAAGGCATCCGCAACTTCAAGGCCTCAATGAAGGAACCCGAAGAAGACAAAAAAGAAAAGAAAGAAGAAGAAAAGAAGTCCTAGATTCCTAATTGCGCTTGAGCATCAAATCGCTCCCAGCTTTCGCAACATCCGATACACCAGCGCCACAGGTAATCCCACCACATTGCTGTAGTCACCCTCGATACGCGGAATCCAGCGCGAGGCGAAACCTTGAATCGCATAAGCTCCCGCTTTGTCCATCGGCTCGCCGGTCGCCACATAATCGCGGATTTCATCTTCGGACAATTCGCACATGGTCACGAGCGTGGTGTCGGAAACGATTCTCTCAGAAGCAGCAACCAGCTGTTGGCGCCCAGTCGCCATTCTTGATTCCGATTCCTCACTAGGAACTGGACCGACTAGGCAGACGCCCGTGGTCACCAGATGCGTGCGTCCCGATAACATTCGCAACATGCGTTTAGCATCGTCCGCGTCGCGCGGCTTCCCCAGAATCATGTCGTCGACTACGACAATCGTATCTGCTCCCAGAACCCAATCTTGCGTCTGCGTTTGATAAACGGCGAACGCCTTTTCCCGTGCCAGCCGTTCCGCGCAAGCACGCGGGGCTTCTGCGGCAAGCGGCGTCTCATTGATGTCAGCGGGCTGTACCGTAAACGAAATTCCGGCGCTGCGCAGCAATTCCTGACGTCGAGGTGAAGCGGAGGCAAGAACGATCATGCGACCAGATTCTAGCGGAAAAACATGACCCGCCGGATGATAAGCCCAGCGTGGTTTTCATAACTAGGTACTAGAAGCTATCTCATAAATGGTTTCGGGAAGGGCACGACTTCAGTCGTGCCACCCAGAGCCAAGAATGACGCGGGCTTTAGCCCCTGAGGTACACCCGCCTCCAACCGTCGAGTACGCCCGGTGAGAGCCTGCCCTGAGCGAAGTCGAAGGGAACCCGCTTTCCTACCCCGTCCTGCTGCTGAGAATACAACCAAGACTAGGACAGCCAAGACTAGGAAAATCAAGACTAGGAAACCAAAACGAAAAGGCCACCTAATAAAAGTTTGGGAAGTGTACTAGGTACTAGGTACCAGGTACTAGCTCCTATCGGCTCCCAACCACCCCGCGCACCGACTCGATCAGCTTCGCCGAGTCGTATCCCACACCGTTCTTGAACACCGTCTCAACATTTTCGATGTCTTCAATCTTTTTCGAGGGATCGCCTTTGATCACCACCAAATCCGCCTGCTTTCCCGGCGCGATCGTGCCGATGCGGTCCAGCTCTCCCAGAAACTGCGCGCCGTTTGCGGTTGCGATGTGAATCGCTTCCACCGGCGTGAATCCCGCTTCCACCAGCAGCTCCACCTCACGCTGATCTCCAAAGCCCGCGATCACACCTCCCATGCCCGTGGGATCGAGTCCTGCCAGCAACAGTCCTCCAGCCTGCGCAAACGCATGTTCGAACTCCATTTCTTTCTTGAAGGCCGCCGCCCACGGAGACGCTTCACCGTGATATCGCTGCGCGATCGCACCCTCATCGCCCGCCCGCACCTTGTTGTTCAGAAATGCGCTGCGCGCCTCTAGAGAAAGCGCATCGAGAACGCGCTGCTGAATGGTTGGACGTCCCGGCACAAACATTTCAAACACCGGCAAGGTCGAGGTCACGGCGACATGGTGCTGCACCAGGTCCACGATCGCATCGTGCACCGGACCGCTGTGCACATCGAGCTTCGAAAGAAATTCGTAATCCAGCTTCTCCGGACACTCGCCCGGCTTCTTCCACGGAAAAAATTCTGTGTCCACCAGCAACCCGTGCTCAAGATCGTCGATTCCAATCGCAGCCGCTTCGCGAAATCCAATCGAGCAAAGATGTCCGGTAACTTTGGCGCCGCGCTTGTGGGCCGCGGTTACCGCAGCCGACAACTCCGCCGGAGTAATGAACATGTATGCCTTAAAATTGTCCACTCCCTCATCCAGCCAATAATTGACGGTCTTCGTGGCGTCATCCGGCCCCGTGAGCTGATGCATCTGCAGCGCGAACGTGCCCGGTCCTTCAAGGTAGGGTCCGGTCACGTGAATTTTCGGCCCCGGCGTTTCTCCATGATCGATCTGCTTCTTGAGTTCGATATCCGTGTAGGGCTCAAGCGCACCCGTCGTGCGAATCGTCGTCACGCCGCCGGCCAGATACAACCGCGGAAAACTGAACGCCATCTCCCCGTAGATACCGTTACCCAGAGGATAAACAAGGTGATCGTGCATCCCGACGAGCCCGGGCATCACGCTATACCCGTGCAGGTCGAGCAGCTGCGCATCCTTGGGAACGCTCGCCGACGCAGCATCAGACACCGACTCGATCTTTCCGTGGCTGAGAACGACAGTCTGATCTTCACGCGCCGCCGCACCCGTACCGTCAATCACACGCACGTGCGTCAGCGCGACCACAGGAGCATCCACTTTTACAAAGCCGCGCACCTGCGGCGACAAGGTTTGGCCCGACGCAACTGCACCCGTTAGCAGACCGCAAGCCAATACGAAAGCAAACTTCCGCATACATCTCACCTCGCGTGTAAGAATCTAGTCGCAGGATTGTACCGGATGAAGGAACCATCGGCGAGTCGCGGTATTGCGCCCGGAGGGGCGTTTGAAGGTAGCCCGGCGCGTTCAGCGCCGGGTAAAGCCGTAAACCGTAACGCGTCCCGGAGGGACGCCTGAACGTCGCCACGAGTGTGGAGGAAGGCGGCACGTCAATCCGCCTCCTACCCAACCAACTCAATCCGATTCCCGAACGGATCACACGCATGACAACGCCTCACCCCCGGAATATCGTTCGGCTCATTCATCTCGACTCCAGCTTCTCGCAATCGCCGCACCAGCGCAGAATAATCAGCACAGCGCAAAGCCGGATGCGCCTTCTTCGCCGCACGAAAATCGTTTTCCACTCCAAGATGAATTTGCACACCCCCGCTCTCAAACCAGCACCCGCCGCGCTTCGCGAGTTCCGCCTGGCTTGGGCATTTCCTTCATCCCCAGCAGCCCTCCATAAAAAGCGCGCGCCTTCTCCTCGTCACCGGGAGGCATCGCGAGCTGCACATGATCAATAGCGGTAAACGGTGGTTCCCTCATGCTGTTACTTTAGCTGATGACTGACAATGCTCACTTAGAACAAAGCACTGGGTACTAGGTACTAGGTACTAGGTACTGAGTCCCGCTCCATGCCTGTTAAAATCAAAAGTTAACCCGTAAAGATCAGCCTTCAACCTATGGACGCCGCTTTCCTCCGCAACTTTGCCATCATCGCGCATATCGACCACGGTAAATCCACTCTTGCGGACCGCCTGCTCGAGCTTACCGGATCGCTCACCGCGCGCGAGATGCAGGCTCAGGTCCTCGACTCCATGGACCTGGAGCGCGAGCGCGGCATCACCATCAAAGCCCACGCCGTCCGCATGATGTACACCGCGCACAACGGCCAAACCTACCAGCTCAATTTAATCGACACTCCCGGCCACGTCGATTTTTCCTACGAAGTCTCGCGCTCGCTCGCTTCCTGCGAAGGCGCGCTGCTGGTCGTCGACGCTTCGCAAGGAGTTGAAGCGCAAACCCTCGCCAATGCCTACCTGGCGATCAACAACGGCCTCGAAATCATTCCGGTCATCAACAAGATCGATCTGCAAAGCGCCGACATTCCGCGCACCAAAGAAATGATCGAAAGCGCTGTCGGGCTCGATGCGTCCGACGCCGTGCTCATCAGCGCCAAGACTGGCCAGGGCGTGCCCGACGTGCTGGAAGCTATTGTGAAGCGCGTTCCGCCGCCAAAAGGAAATCCTGACAGCCGCCTGCAAGCTCTGGTTTTCGATTCCTGGTTCGACGCTTATCGCGGCGTCGTGATCCTCACGCGCGTCTTCCAAGGCACATTGCGCAAAGGCCAGAGAATTCGCCTGTGGTCGAATGGCACCACCTTCGACGCCGAAACTCTCGGAGTGCAAAACCCCAAGCCGGTTGAGATCGAAGAACTGAAAGCGGGCGAAGTCGGGTTCCTGATCGCAAACATCAAGAATGTCGCCGACTCAAAAATCGGCGATACCATCACCGACGACGCCAACCCCGCCTTCGAACCGCTCCCCGGCTTTGAAGAAATCAAGCCCATGGTCTTCGCCGGCCTCTACACCGTCGACGCGCACGAGCACACCCGCCTTCGCGAGGCGCTCGAAAAATTGCGCTTGAACGATTCTTCATTTTTTTTCGAGCCCGAAAGCTCCGTGGCGCTGGGTTTCGGTTTCCGCTGCGGCTTTCTCGGCCTGCTGCACATGGAAATTATCCAGGAGCGTCTGGAGCGCGAGTTCGCCCTCGAACTCATCACCACCGCGCCCGGCGTGCGCTACAAGATCTACAAAACCGACGGCGCGATGATCGAAGTCGACAACCCCTCGCGCTGGCCCGATCCCAGCGAAATCGACAGGATCGAAGAGCCGGTGATTCTCGCAACCATTCTCACCAACGAAGAATATGTCGGCGGCATTCTCAAACTCGTCGAAGAAAAGCGCGGCAAGCAGAAGACCTTCGAATACGTCAGCTCGTCGCGCGTGATGTTGCACTATGAGTTACCGCTGAATGAAATCGTCCTGGATTTTTATGACCGTCTCAAGTCGGTCTCCCGCGGCTACGCTTCGCTCGATTACCATCTCGCCGACTATTGGGAGTCGCCCATGGTGAAGCTCGATATCCTCGTTGCCGGCGAACCAGTCGACGCGCTTTCCATCATCGTACATCGCGATTTTGCCTATGAGCGCGGCAAACTACTGGTCTCAAAAATGCGCGAACTCATTCCCCGCCAGATGTTCGAAGTTGCCATTCAGGCCTCCATCGGCGCAAAAATTATTGCCCGCGAAACGGTTCATGCCATCCGCAAGAACGTGATCGCAAAGTGCTACGGCGGCGATATTTCGCGCAAACGTAAGCTCCTCGAGAAACAGAAGGAAGGCAAAAAACGAATGAAGCGCATCGGGAGGGTGGATATCCCGCAGGAAGCTTTCCTGGCGGTGTTGAAGGTTGGGGAGGATAGCGACTGAAATGACGGTTTTGAGAGCGTGGGCGAAAGCTGCTCCAGAGCTTGCTCCGGCTCGGCGATTCGTGGAGCCCCGGACGCCCTCGTCCGGGGAAGCAGCGCCACGAATCTTTCCTTGAAAGCCGTACCACTCCCCCGGCCCGGGTGCCCCATCCTTTCGCGCTTTTTGCGAAAGGGTGGGGAGGCTTTTCATGCCACCGGATTCCTCACCGCCAGCTTCGCCGATCCTGCAGCGTTGACCACTACACTATTCCAGTCTCACGGTCAGCGTAGGTGCGAAAGCTGCTCCAGAGCTTGCTTCGGTCGGCGATCATGGAGCCCCGGACGCCCTCGTCCGGGGAAGCAGCGCTACGAATCTTTCCTTGAGAGCCGTACTACTCCCCCGGCGGACGAGAGCCTGCCCTGAGCTTGCCGAAGGGGCGTCCGCCGCTCCATAATTCGTTCGCTCCATAGTTCGTTTTGGGAAGTGGGTTGTTCTTTCACACGATTTTGTAAAATCCCTTTCTCGCCTGAGTGACACAATCTCCGCATGCAGTTCTATCGTCGCAACCTGCCACACATGCAGCGCGACTATACTCCGCACTTCATTACGTTCTGCACGAAGCTGCGTGAGATTCTTCCTGACTGGGCACGCGACATTGTCTTAGGCTGTTGTGTTCATGACCACGAGCGCCGCTATCGGTTGCGTGTTGCCGTTGTCATGCCGGATCACGTTCATGTGATTCTCACGCCCCTAATCGATCAATCGATCGATGAATCGCAGCGCACGATCACCTCACTGGTGGAAATCATGAAAGCCATGAAGGGCGCGTCGTCTCATGCGATCAACCACAGAGTTCACAGCCGCCGTACCGTGTGGCAGGAAGAATCATTTGATCGCGTTGTTCGATCATCGGAGAGTCTGGATGCGAAGGTTTCCTACATCCTGGAGAATCCCGTGCGTCGCGGGCTGGTGAGCGACTGGCGGGAATATAAGTGGACTTGGCAGGCACCAGAAAAAAGTCCGTTTAAGCCAAGATATATGGAGTCCCGGACGCCCTCGTCCGGGGAGCCAGCGCCACGAATTCTATGTTGAGAGCATTGCCACTGCCACGGCGGACGAGAGCCTGCCCTGAGCTTGCCGAAGGGCGTCCGCCGCTCCACTTGAGGCGTTTCAAACCGGAAATGTGCAAATATCGAAATCCGAAATCGGCCTAGGTTTATAGGTGTTAGGTCCTAGCTCTTGGGCTTCCCGAGACCTACGACCTAACACCCAGATCCAGGGTCCAGTGGTCAGTCCAGCCGCAAAATCAGAAGTTCAGGAACCGCGAAATGTGCAAAACCCCAAAATCCGGAACTCCAAACATATCCACAGATCGTTCTATGTTAATGCCGAGTGAATTGCCTAACTGGTTACTACTCAGGACCTTAGGGGAAAGAAAAACCGTAACCCGGTGGCTTGGATCACGTCTTCTTACCGCTGAATTTTCCCCTTCGCCATCCATTCCACAAGCTTTTCCACAGGAAGCTTGAGCAGCGCCAAACCTAATCGCATAAGGTACTTACCGCCCAAAAGTACAGGAATTGCTGTACCTGCCGACTTAGTCCTCAGGCGGCAGACCGCCATCGACCATCGTCTCAAATCTGGTGCAGTTTTTCAGGAATGCCAGATTGACTCTTCCGATAGGACCGTTACGCTGCTTCGAAATAATGATCTCCGCTCTCCCCTGCAAATCGGGATCGTCCTGCTTATAAACTTCTTCGCGGAAGATGAACATTACCAGGTCGGCATCCTGCTCAATCGATCCCGACTCACGCAGGTCGGCAAGCTGTGGACGATGATCGCCGCCACGGCTCTCCGGCGCACGGCTCAGTTGTGAGAGCGCAATCACCGGCACGCTAAGTTCTTTGGCCAGCGCCTTCAGCCCGCGCGAAATCGCAGACACTTCCTGCGTTCGGTTTTCATAGCGCTTGCTGCCGCCCGACATGAGTTGCAGGTAGTCGACAATCAGCAGATCGAGTTTGCCCTGCGCCTGCTTCAAGCGGCGTGCCTTGGCGCGCATCTCGCTCAGCGTGATTCCCGGCGTGTCATCGATGAAAATCGGCGCATGCGCCAGTTGTTCCATCGCGCGAACAACTTTGCGTGTGTCATCCTGCCATAGCGAACCTGTACGCATCTTGTGCGCGTCCACCTTCGCCTGCGAACAGAGCAAGCGCATCAACAATGCCTCGCGCGACATTTCCAGCGAGAACACTCCCACGACTTGCTGATCTTCCACCGCAGCGTTCTCCGCGATGTTCATCGCAAACGCCGTCTTCCCCATCGAAGGCCGCGCCGCAATGATCACCAGATCCGACTTCTGCAGCCCGCTGGTCATTTCATCCAAGTCGGTGTAGTGCGTCGCGAGCCCGGTAATGCGCTGCCCCCGCTGCAGCAGTGCATCGACCGATCCGAACGATTCGCGCACAATCTCCTGCACGCCCATGAAGCCGCGCCCAATGCGCTTCTCCGACAACTGAAAGATCGCGGCCTCGGCATCGCTCAGCACCTCTTCGGCCGCATCGGATTGATCGGCCGCGCGCGCAATCGCCGTATTCGCCGCGTGAATCAGCCCGCGCAGCAACGCCTTATCGCGCACAATCTTGACGTAATGCTCAATGCTCGGCCGGTCCGGCACGCCATCCAGCAGGCTCGACACATAGCCCACATCGCCGATCGGCTGCAGATCCTTGTGCCGATCCAGTTCCTCGATCAGCGTAATCATGTCGATCGGCCGTGACGATTCCGCCAGGTCAACCATGCGCCCGTAAATCCGCCGGTGCGAATCGAGCGAGAAATCTTCAATTCGCAAATGCTCCGCAGCCTGGTTATATGCAAAATTGTCGAGCAGGATCGCGCCCAGAATCGAGCGCTCGGCTTCTACATTGGCGGGAAGGGTGCTGATGCTGTAGTCGGTGGTTGCCATGCGATCCCTACTTTGGCTCATTGCTGCCGCCATGATAAGCGAAAATAAAGCGAACCGCCAAATGAGTTGTGAACAAGCTGTGAAGTCCGCGAATATACTGTGGAAACTTGGCGAAAACCTGCCGTTTCTCCCGACGAGAGTAGTGGCAGTTTGGCTTTTTAAACTACGGCGTCATCCTGAGCGCAGCCGCTTTTCAGGCGAAGCGACGGATCTCGGTCGCCGCTGGCCTGGCGCGTTAGCCAAATCGCACAACGACGCAGCACGAAAGGATTTGACGCCCCTCGCGCGTTAGTTTCCAATTGGGCCTTCCCCATGCCCTCCGGTCCGGACAGCGTCCAAGCCTCAACCGCGCCAAAGCACACTCTGCTCCGGCCCTTCATGCCCGAACTCGACACCCTGCGCGGCATCGCCGTGCTCGGCGTGCTGCTGCATCACGGCTTCTATTGGCGCTACGGAAGTTCGGCGTTTGCGCCGTGGGTCCGGCCCTTCATGAGCGCCACTCGATTCGGTTGGGTTGGCGTGAACCTGTTCTTCGTTCTCTCCGGTTTCTTAATCACCGGCATTCTGCTCGACTCAAAGGACAAACCGCACTTCTACCGGCGCTTCTATACGCGCCGGGCCTTGCGTATTCTGCCCGCCTATTACGCCCTGCTCATCCTTCTGCTTGTGTTTCGCACGTCTTCCTTCGCATTTGTCGGTCTCAGCTTCTTCTATCTGGCAAACATGACGGAATTCTTTGGCGTTCCTTGCGCCTACGGACCGTTGTGGTCCCTGGCAGTCGAAGAGCACTTCTACCTTCTCTGGCCAGCCGTGGTTCGCAACGTAACCATGCGACGGCTCGCTACGATTTCAGCATTGATCGTCGTTTTCGTTCCCGTTCTGCGCGCCGTCTCGTTCGCCCTTGGCTACGGCGGCGGCTTGGATTGGTACACATGGTTTGTCGCCGACGGTTTAGCGGCAGGCAGCCTACTCGCCGTCGTCCTTCGCACTGCGATCACGAGGAAGCAAGTCTGGAAATTGTGCGGCATCCTCATGGCCTCGGCAACCGCGCTTGGCATCGCCGCGCGCCCCTTCGGCATCGATACGCGAAGTCGATTGCTGGGCGCAGGCCTTCAGTTCACTCTGATCAACGCGTTCTTCGCCGGCATTCTGCTTCTCTTTCTGCTCGCCGGAACCAGCATCGCCCGGCGCTACGTAAACCTCTCCACGCTTCGCTTCCTCGGATATCTCAGTTACGGCCTCTATCTCGACCATCTGCTTGCCTTCCGCATCTACGATTGGATCTACGCGCGTTACTTCCCTCCACTCGCTGTTCCGGTCACCGATTTCGCGCGTATCTTTCTGCGCTTCGCTCTAGCCGGCGGCGGAGCCATCGCCGTCGCTTACCTCTCGCGCAAATATTTCGAGGACCGATTCCTCCGCTTGAAAGATTCTCTCGTCCCTCAGACACGTCCCTCAGAAGGAGAAACGATAAGCACTACGAACCAGCCAAGCGCCACCGAAGCAGCGTAACCCGGATAAAGATTAAAGGATAGGAATAAAGATTAGGAGGTTTCTGAATCCGCACTCACTCGGGGTGTCATACCTGACAATGTGAGTAGGTGGCAAAAAGCTGGCAAAAAAAACAAATGCGGCCCCAGCCAGCCACCGGGGCCGCATCGTTTCGTGGAAACTCCGTTCTGCTTTCCCTGCCGCCTAGAAGCGGCAGGATGACTGTACTGGGCCGAAAGCGCTCACCCACCGTAGCGAGGAGTGCCACATTTACCAGTACTGGCCGCAGGATTGGCGATTCCGAAGAACCGCTTCTCCGCAACCCGGCGTTGGCCAGCGGCCCATCCCGCTCAAAGAGCAAGAAGTTGAGGAGGCCGCAATGCCCGGGCAACCATTCACGCGCTCGCGCGCGTTTCCGATTTTCCCCCAGCGATTCACCCTCGAGAATCGCCAGCTGCCACCGGCGTCGCCGCATCGTCATTCAGCGAGTCCGAAAGCTTCTCACGTATGCGCTGAAACCACTCTCAGGCAGACCACCGCGCGCCGCAACTGAAAACTATTTCGCCCTTGTGCAGAAACTGTGGACGACGACACTTCCTTGTGGAAAGCTGAGGAAATCCGCGAAACAATCTCTGCCAGCGTGACCGGCAGTTCAACCACAAGGCTCGATCATTGAGACGCTGTATAAAAATAGTTGCGAAAACGGGGAGCACATTCTTAAATCGTGCTGCTCATTCGATCGATTCGAACGAAAACTCCTCCGCGCAGGCCTGAATGCTGTCGATTTGCCCCGCCGAGTGAGCAGCGGGATCGAGCAGATGCCACGCCTCGCGATAGTTTTCGTAATTCGCCCAGCTGCTCCCGGTGTGGAGAGTGATATTCTCCATGCCCTGAACCTCCTCTTCAGGAATGATGTACCACGCATCTTCAAACACAATGTAGGCCGCAAGAAAGTCGAATGATCCGCGCGGATACGGCTTGTTCCCGCTGCGCAGTTTGCAGATCCATCCCTGCTCCAATGCGAATATGGTGGATTTCACCTGCACCGCCACAAAGCGCCCCGGACACCCCACCACAAAGTCATAACTCCTCGACTCTCCCCACGGCTTGCTGATCGCGATCCCGCGCTCCGCCGACCGCGCCATAAAAATCATCTCCGCCCATTCGCCCCGCCGCTTCTTGTCCGTAATTTTCGGTTGCCGCTTCTCCATCTGCCCGCCTCAGAACGAAAACGGCGGCATTCGGAAAAAATTTCGCGAATGCCGCCTTATGTTTCTATTCGACAGCAATGAGAAGTCGAGGGCAAGAAAATTGAGGGGACGATTCCCAGAACGGGAACTCGGGAGGGCCTCGATTTCCACTGAGGAGGATTCCGGATAGACTTTACCTAGGGGATCTTGAGGCTTTCCGACGATAGAGATCGGGAAGGGCACGGCTTCAGCCGTGCCGCCAAAGGCACAAAATGAGGACGGGCTTTAGCCCCTGAGGGGCGTCTTTTCCCCGGAGACTAAGGAATTCATCCACGCCCATGCACAATCCACCACATCCGGGTTTGGTTCTCCGCGAATATCTTGGAGACCTTGCCGTGACCAAAGCCGCGGCCCATCTGCGAATTACGCGCGCGACGGTCTCGCGTGTGCTCAACGGCAAGGCCGGAATCTCCGCCGCCATGGTTATCCTGCTAGCGGCCGCCCTGGGCACCACGCCAGAACTATGGATAACTATTCGGTCGCGGGACGGAGGGACAGCAAACGGCGGAGCCGGGGTGAAGGACAAAACTAAGTCACTGGGCGTGGTGGAGGAGTCCGGCCATTACGCTACCGATGAAAGAGATTGCGAGTCCGACCACAACTGCCCCGAGGATGAATTTTCTGACGGACTCCTTTCGCCGAAAGCTTTCGAGGTAATCGCCCCAGCAAAAGTTGTACGGCGGGAAGAACCGCGAGACGCAAAATGCGAAAATAATGAGTATTAGAAGCAGGCCAACCAGCACCGACATTGGAATAAGAAAAGTGGCGGACGAGAATGCGGCAACCATTTCATGATCTCGGAGTTTCTCTACCATGATAAGAGCCTGGATAGGGTCTTTCAGTTCTCCGCGCTTCCATGCGTTTTCAAGCGTCGTACCAACAGCTCCACGCACAGTGCGTAGCGGAAGGATCGTGAATAGCATAAGGAGAACGAGCCCAATTATGGGAGGGAGAAGTCGGGCGAAAATATTCTTGCTGCCAATTTGATTGAAACTGAACCGCTTTATTTTCGCGATTCGCTCTTCAATTATCGTGCTCGTTACAAACACCCAATCGCGCGTTTTCCCACGAATTAAGAGCCTTACTGAAATAGACCGAGGTTCGTCCTCATCGTCCGCATCGATGAATTCGAGGGTCAGTGAGGTATCTTGCTTCAGTCGGTAAGGGACCCGACTCTTATCGAAGTCCAGTTTCAGTCGAACGATTTGGCCCGACCCCGAGTTTTCCTGCGAGAGAACATCATCAAGCGATTCAGTGTCTGCGATGACCCCGTTGCGGAATGTCATCGTATACCTTGCCGTAACTGCGATGGCTTCCTCAGGTAACTTTTGAAACTGCTCTGAGATACTTTCTACAATTCGCCTTAGCTCTGCCTCGGTAAGCACAAAGCCGTGTAGAAATGTGCGCCTTGATTCAACCTGAATCATGGATTACGGAGTATATCCGAGTAAGCGGGCAAGTCAAGACATTCCGCGCTGAAGGGCGCGCTGGCCCACGCTTTGCTTCTTCTCCCCAGCCTCCAGGGAGCTGGCCCAGCTTTGCGCCGCCACGACCGAGGCTGCCCCGTCCTTGCGTCCTTTGCAAGGGTGGGAGCGCTGCACTGATCGTTCGCGAGCCCGACTCCCCGATGGTATGATGCTGCGTTAGAAGACCCGTGCAGCCCTGAGAGGATTTCTGCCGATGAAGGACGAAAACAGGATCGTAAGAGACCCGCAAACTTGCGGCGGCGAGCCGGTTTTTCGTGGCACCCGTGTTACGCTTCGTACGGTGTTGGCAAGCTTGGCTGCCGGCGATTCCATCGAGGAAATTCTCGGCGATTTTCCTGCCTTGAAGCCTGAAGATGTACAAGCGGCAATCGCCTTCGCGGCGGCGTCTGCGGAAGAAGACCTGCCGGTCCCGGCTACTCCGCACATCAGATGAGGATCAAGCTCGACGAAAACCTGCCTGTACGTCTGGCGGCGATCCTAACGAATTTCCGCCACGATGTTCACACCGTTTCCGAAGAGAACTTGAGTGGCAGAAGCGACAGCGAAGTTTGGCAAGCCGCGCAGCAAGAGCGGAGATTCCTGATTACGCAGGACTTGGACTTCTCTGATGTTCGACGATTCGCCCCTGGAACGCATTGCGGCATCTTGCTGGTTCGGCTTCATTCTCCGGATCGGCAAAACCTGATCATGCGTGTCGCGGAGATATTTCAGCAAGAGGAAGTGAGTCGTTGGGAACGCTGCTTTGTGGTCGTAACAGAGCGGAAGACAAGAGTGCTCCGCGCTTCAGGCTAGTCACGGCGAAATCGCCACAGAAAAGCACTGGCAATACCCTCCTAAACACCATCCACCCGTGAGGTATTGTCCCGTCAAGGGCGTAATGCGGACAACCCTTCTCCCCGTCGCTGCCTCTCACAGTCGCCGTATTCAGGAGGCGGCTTCTGTGGCGCACAGTTTTCGCATCGTTTCTCTCTTTCTATTTCTCATCCTGTCGTTCCCTGTTGTTTTCGCACAACACATCGTCGGCAGTATTGCGGTTGGCGACGAGCCTCGCGGCGTCGCGGTGAATCCGTTTACTGACCTGGTTTATGTAGCCAACGTTCAAAGCGGAACGGTCAGCGTGCTGCACAAGAACGCGCTTGTCGCTACCGTCCCGGTGGATACGCTTCCTTTTGTGGTGGCCATCAATTCCTTGACCAATCTCGTTTATGCCGCCGGATGTAACTTTCTTACCGGCGCCGGCAGCATGGTAGTGGTGATTGACGGGCACACCCATAAAGTACTCAAGGATATTGTTCTGAACCAATCGTGCAGTCTGGGCACACAGGGGATCGCAGTCAACCCACTGACCAACCGTGTTTATGTGAGTGACTATGATGACAGCCAGGAAGTGGTGATAGACGGCGCTACAAACCAGATTGCGGGGCGCATCAGCCTGGCCGGGGGTCTGCCGCTTGGGGTCGATGTTGACTTGTCGGCGAATCAGGTCTGGGTCGCGCTGGATGGGCCTGAGGCACAGGTTGACATTCTGGATGGAGCTACCGACACTGTACTCGACACTGTGACCGTGACCAGCGGCAGTTTTTTTATCGAGGGTGTAGCCATCGATTCAATCACGCACCGCGCGTATATCTCATCGATCAGCAGTCCGGCGAACTTATATGTTTTGGGTACGCGGCACCGCAACCTGATTGCGACAGTACCCATCGGGCAGTTTGCCAACAGCGTAACTGTCGATGTGCTCTCGAACCTTATCTTCGTGACCGACGGCCAGGCCAACACCGTGGTGGTGGTGGATGGCAGCGACAACCAGGTGAAATCAACCGTGCCTCTGAACGGAACTTTTCCGTCGGGAGTGACGGAGAATCCGGTGACGCGGTTGGTTTACGTCACGGAATTTGATTCGGGGCAGGTGGAAGTGATGACGGAACATTGATCGCAAACTCAATAGAAAGGCACGGCCGAAGCCGTGCCCAGAACGAAAGCAGGTTCCTCACCCGGCCTTCGGCCATGTTCGGAATGACAATGGTGCGAATTTAGTCTCTTACCCCGTCCATAAACGCGCGCAACTTGCGCGACCGCGACGGATGCCTTAACTTCCGCAGCGCCTTAGCCTCGATCTGGCGGATGCGTTCGCGCGTTACGGCAAAACTCTGGCCGACTTCTTCCAAAGTGTGCTCGCTGCCGTCTTCTAGGCCGAAGCGCATCTTGATGACTTTTTCTTCGCGCGGAGTCAACGTGCGCAGAACCTGTCCGGTCTGGTCCTTGAGGTTCACGTTGATCACGGCCTCGGCGGGCGAGACTACGGCGCGGTCTTCGATGAAGTCGCCGAGATGCGAATCTTCCTCTTCGCCGATTGGGGTTTCGAGCGAGATGGGCTCCTGCGCGATCTTCAGGACTTTCCGCACTTTCGCGACGGGAATATCCATTCTCTTGGCGATCTCTTCGCTGGTAGGTTCGCGGCCGAGTTCCTGCACCAGCTGACGCGAGGTACGGATCAGCTTGTTGATGGTCTCGATCATGTGCACCGGGATGCGAATGGTGCGCGCCTGATCGGCGATGGCACGAGTAATCGCCTGCCGAATCCACCACGTGGCATAAGTAGAAAATTTGTAGCCGCGGCGGTATTCGAATTTGTCGACGGCCTTCATCAGGCCAATGTTGCCTTCCTGAATTAAGTCGAGGAACTGCAGGCCGCGGTTGGTGTACTTTTTCGCGATCGAAACCACGAGGCGAAGGTTGGCCTCGATCAGCTCGCGCTTGGCCTGCTCCGCGTCCATGTCGCCCTGGATGATTTCGCGCTGCGTGCGCTTGATCTCCTGGAACAACAGTCCGGCCTCGACCTCGAGCTTTTCGATTTCGCTGCGTACCGCACGCGCCTGGCGGCGGTATTCTTTTTTCTGGTCTTCGCTGCGGGTCGCGTCGGCCTTGCGTTCGAGGTTGCCGGCCTGACGGTCGAGCGAACGCATGCTGTCGACGGTTTTGTTGACCCGGTCGATCAGCCGCTTGCGTTCGGCGTTGGTGAATCCCAACTTGCGCACCGCGCGCGAAACCCGCACGATGGCGCGGGCCAGGTTGCGGCGGGCGCGGCGATGATCCTTGGGACGCTTTTTCTGCGAGACCTCGGCGTACTTTTCCTGCACCACGGCGACTTTTTTGTAGAGCTTCGCCATGGCATCGATCTTGCCGGTAAATTCGTTCAGCCGGTTCTGCAGAATTTCGTCGGTGATCTCTTCCTCGTCGAAGGTGACAACCTCCTTGATGGAGCGCACACCTTTCTTGAGGTCTTCGCCCATGGCGAGCAGTTCGTGGATCACAATCGGCGACCGCGACAGCGCCTTGAGCACGCGCACCTGGCCGCACTCTATGCGCTTGGCGATTTCTACTTCGCCTTCGCGGGTGAGCAACGGAACGGTTCCCATCTCGCGCAGATACATGCGGACGGGGTCATTGGTTTTTTCGAGCGCACCCGGGGTGAGGTCGAGTTCAACGTCCTCGCCCTCTTCGTTTTCGTCACTTTTGTCGAGCGCCGCGGAAGGCAGCTTTGGGCCTTCCAGCACATCGATGCCTTGCGTACCGATCGTCGTCAGCAGGTCGTCGAGGTCTTCGGGACTGTGCACGTCATGCGGTATGAGGTCATTGACCTGGTCATACGTGAGATATCCCTTTTCTTTACCGGCATCGACCAGCTTTTTAATGTCATCGTACTTGTCTTCAAGAGCCAAAATGAGGTGTCCTCAAATTCATCAATTCGCCCGCAACGGAGCGTATGGTAATGTCTTTACTGGTGGGAATCTGGGTTAGCGCGGAGTTGTGCACCTAGCACAAACTTTCAGAGTTTAGCACATAAGTGCTGACTCGTCTATCAGTTGCCGCGCCGATGTTTCCCTCGCCCGCCGCTATCTCTAATTCTGCTAAATACTTAGATGGTCTGAGATGCCTTTTTGTTTCATGCACTTTTCTGGTTTCCGAGGCCAGCGCCCCCTAGGTTTGGGTCTCTTAACGCCCGGCTTAGCCGCTCCACTTCAACCAGCAACTCTTTCATGCGGACGCGGTCGTCACTGAGCCCAGGCTTTTTCAGTTCGCGCTGAGTTTGTTCTAGCTTGCGCCGCAAATGAATGCGGCGAAGCGCGCGCACGGCGCCCTCCAACCGCTCCGCTGTAAGTTCTTCATCTTCTTTCAACAGGATCGAAGCCAGCATCCGGCGCTCGGCGTCGGAGCAGGGCACTTCCATCACATCGGCAACTTCGGCCCCGGCATTGAGCAGAGCTTCGACCAGCGACTCGGTCGCCAGCCCGCGATGCAGTCCTTCGCCGTGGAGCGCGTATTCTGCCTGACGCGCCGGGTCAAACTCCTCTTCTTTGACAACGTCACGGGCGCCGTCGCGAGCGAAAAGGTGCTCGGCCCCAGGTTGCATCTGGCGAGCCGAAGCCAGCGCGCGGACGAGAATGCGCTCGGCATCGGTGATCTGCGCCTCCGCTGGAGCCTTCACCGTTGCGGCCGAACGCTGCGCGGCGACGTGCCGCAATTCCTGCCGCAGTACTGCAGAATCGATGCCCAGCTTCTGTGCGATCTCCTGGCTCAGCTCGTCGCGGACGATACGGCTGGGCACGCGCTGAATGTGGGGCAGCAGGTAGTTCACGGCTTTCACTTTGCCTTCGGGACTGCGCACTTGAAAATGCGCACGCGCGCGATCGATGAGGTAATCGAAATATTTTTGTGAGCTTCGCAGCGCTTCGCCGTAAGCCTCTTTCCCTTTGCGGCGGATATAGAGATCGGGATCGAATCCCTGCTCAAGCGTGAGCACTTTGATGTTGAATTCTTCTTCCACCAGCAACCCCAAGGTGCGCTCGGTCGCTTTGGCTCCGGCGGTATCCGGATCGAAGTTGACGACGGCATTCTTGCTGAAGCGGCCCAGCAGCTTCGCCTGGATTTCGGTGAACGCCGTGCCCGAGCTGGCGATTACATTATGAAATCCGGCGGCGTAGACGGAAATGCAATCCATTTGTCCCTCCACCAGGATCGCGTAATCCAGCTTGCGAATCGCTTCTTTCGCATGGTCGAGGTTGAACAGCACGCGGCTCTTGGAATAGATTCCGGTCTCGGGTGAATTCAAATACTTTGGCCCGGATTTTTCGTCGGTGGCGAGCGTGCGTCCGGTGAAGGCGATGATCTTTCCCGCGTCGTTGGCGATGGGAAACATTACGCGATTGCGGAATTTGGAGTACATCGCCTGACGAGCTTCTGGCTTCTGGCTGCTAGCTTCTGGCTCTCCAGATTCACTGTCATCCCGAGCAGAGCGAGGGATCTTGGTGGAGTCTTCCTGTTTCCACGAGAACAACCCACTTTCCCGCAGCACTTCTTCGCTGAACTCGCCCGCGAGACGGTCGCGTAGCAGGAAACCGGAATCGGGGGCGTAGCCGATGCGAAAGCGCGCGATCGTTTCTTCATCCAAGCCACGTCCGAGCAAATACTCGCGTGCTCTCGCTCCTTCGGGGCGCTTCAGGCATTCCTGAAAAAATGCGGCGGCACGCTCTTGAATGTCGAACAGCTGCGCGCGCAGCTTGCCCGCTCTGGCCTCTTCCGGACTCGAGTACGTAACCTTGGGCAGCGGAATCCCCAGCTTCTGCGCCACGAGACGGACAGATTCCGGGAAGGTGATGTTCTCGATCTTCTGCACGAAGCTGAACACGTCGCCCGAAACGCCGCAGCCGAAGCAGTGATAAAACTGCCGCGTGGCGTGCACAGAGAACGACGGCGTCTTCTCCCCATGAAACGGACAAAGCCCGGAATAGTTCTGCGCTCCAGCCTTCTTCAGCTTGATGTAGTCGCCGATGATGCGGACAATATCCGCCTGCTGCTTCACCGTCTCTTTGAAATCGTCATTGGGCATGGATGGATGGTGGGTGAGGCGACCGACACTTCTTCCCTTTGGGATTGTGCGCCAGAGTGGCGCTGATGGGAATATACCGGACGGGGATTGCTGTGGAGAAGCTGTGGAATAAAAGCGTATCCCGTTGATGTCCTAGGAAAAGCTGCCGTTATTAGCGGACTGTTCCCTCTGTCATGCTGAGTGGAGGAGGATCGTCCGAAGGACGATTCTCCGCAGCCGAAGCATCCCTAGCCGCGGCACGGCTCTGCATCTTCCGCGGCGAAACTCTCCATCGGGTAAACCTAGCGTCAGAACACATGTTCGTGCAGACTGCCGGTGAAACCGATGTACAGAGGACCCGACGGGCTGCCGATGATGTAGACGCAGTAGCTTCGCCGCTCGCGAGACTCATGAGGGCTATAGGGATGCTTCGGCTGCGGAGAATCGCCCTTCGGACGATCCTCCTTCGCTCAGCATGAGAATCGTGAGGGGGACACCTAGGTCCCATCTTAAGACGCGGCTTTGTCTGCATCATTGCTCTTCATCCACGGGTACCAGTCCTTGGCCAGGTCCAACCATTGCAGGTTCCTGGACTCTATCAAAACGATCTTCTTCGCACGGGACCAACCTTTTAACTGCTTCTCCCGGGCAATGGCTTTGTGTACGTCATCGAATGATGCCCAGTAGAGAAGGCGTTCCACATCGTAGCGGTTCGTGAAGCCTTCTTTCTGATGGAACTTATGTTCGAAAACCCGCTTGTGCAGATTGCCGGTGAAGCCGATGTATAGTGTGCCCGACAAGCTACCCATGATGTACACGCAATAGCTTGGCCGCTCTCTTCCAGTCATAGTGGTATAGGGATGCTTCGACTTCGCTCAGCATGACAAGGATGGGAGACTCGAGCAGAGTGAAGCTGTGATGTCGGTCACAAACAGATTGCGGCAGGACCAGGTTGGAACTGGCCGCTATCCGACCGAGAGATCACCCTGGAGAGTCCTAGCGCGGGCAGGGATGCTTCGACTGCGAACCATCGTCCTTCGGACGATTGTTCTCCGCTCAGCATGACAAAATCTACACCCTCAACTCCACCACCGTGGCCCCGCCCCCGCCCTCATTCTGTGGAGGCTCGGCTACCGACTCCACGTGGGGATGTTGCTGCAGGGCTTGGCGAAGGGCCTTGCGCAGAATTCCCATGCCGCTGCCGTGGACGACTCGCACGCGCGGCAGGCCAGCGAGAAAGGCGCGGTCGACAAACTTCTCGACTTCGCGGGTGGCGTCGTCCACGTTGTAGCCGATTACGTTGATTTCAGAGGGCGCGTTCTGATCGTCGTTCTCGTTATTCAGCGAAACGGAAATTCCACGCGCACGCGCCGCTTTCACCGGAGAGTCACCCGAGCGGGCGGAGCTGAAGGCGTTACTTATCACTTCGGCAATATCATCGCGCGCGATCTTCATCTTCATCACGCCCATCGACACTTCAAAGTGATCATCATCCAGCTTGCGCGAAACTCTGGCGGAACGTCCCGTCGACTTCAGCTTGACGGTGTCTCCTTCGGCAACCTGTTTCACCACCTGGGGCTGCGCATGCGGATCGCCCCGGTCGGCGCCGCTGGCGTGCGCTACCACGGTGGAATCGAACTGCTCGCGAAATTCGCGACGCAATTTGGCAATCTGGCGCTCGGCGCTTTTGGCAACCTTCTGTGCCGCTGCTTTGTCCTGAATCGCGCTGACCGCTTCTCGCGCGTGATATTCGAAATCGCGCAACACGATTTCCAGTTTCTTTTCCATCTCGCGCACTTTCGACTGCTGATCTTTTTTTCCTTCAACCGCCAGGCGATTCTTTTCCTGGTCCAGTTCGCGCTCGCGAGTTCTCAGACGCAGCCGTTCGGTCTCCGCGTCGCGCAGGTTGGCATGAAGGCGGTCGAGAAATTCGCCTACATCGCGGGCCTGCGTGCCGAGGCGCGCTCGGGCTCCGTCGATGATCGCTGGATTCAGTCCGAGGCGCTGCGCGATGTTGATTCCAGCAGACGCTCCGGGCACTCCCATTTTTAGTTCGTAGGTTGGTTGCAGCGTGGCTTCGTTGAAGCCCACCGACGCGTTGATGACGCCGGGAGTATTGGCGCCGTAGATTTTCAGCGAAGTGTGGTGCGTGGAAATCACGGTCATGCAGCCGATGTGGCCAAAGTGTGTGGCAATCGCGACAGCGAGCGCCGCGCCTTCTTCGGGGTCGGTCGCGGAACCAAGTTCATCGAGCAGAACCAGCGACTGAGCGGTTGCGGTGCGAGAAATAAAATCAATGTTGGTAACATGCGCGGAAAAGGTCGAGAGATTTTGTTCGATCGATTGGTAATCGCCGATATCGGCCAGCACCGCGTCGAACACCGGCATCTCCGCGCGATCGGCCGGGACGGGAATTCCTGATTGCGCCATCAGGGCGAGAAGGCCCATGGTTTTTAGCGTGATGGTTTTGCCGCCGGTGTTGGGGCCGGTGATGACGAGTTGACGGCGGGTGCCTTCGAGTTCGATGGTGATGGGGACTACTTTGGCGGCTTTCAGCTTTAGGTTTCGCTCCAGCAGGGGATGGCGGGCGTTGTGCAGGAGCAAGCGAGCTGCGCTCGCGGACGGGCGAATGCGCCCGTCCCCACGTGAATCTTGCTGAATTGCGGCAGACTTGTTCAACTGCACCGCAACGCAGTTGTAGTCTTCGGCGAAGCGCGCTTTGGCGAATTGCAATTCCAGCTCGGCGAGGGCTTCGGCTGACGCGAGAATTTCATTTGCGTGCTCGCCGATGCGGCGCGTCATTTCAAGAAGAATGCGATGAATCTCTGCGAGTTCGTCGTCGAGCAGGCGCACCAGTTCGTTATTTTGGTCAATGGTTTCAAGAGGCTCAACGAAAACGGTTTGACCACTGGAACTGGCTCCGTGAACCACGCCCTGCACGCGGCGTTTTTGCTCGATCTTGACCGGGATCACGAAACGCTCGCCGCGGATCGTGATTAATTCATCCTGCACCGCGCCGCCTTCCGCGAGTTTGCGCAGATAGCCGCGCAGGGATTCCTGGATCACGCGTCTTTGCTTTTCGATTTCACGGCGAATGCGCGAGAGCTCGGGGGATGCGCGGTCTTCGAGGGTGCCGTCCGGCTGAATCTTGTTGCGAAAAAAGCGCAGGAATTCCGTGAAGTCGGGCACGCTTTGTGAAAGCGCCAGCGTGCGACGCCATTCGGTTTGCATGCTTGCAGGTGGGTGAAGAGCGATCTCGCGCCACTCGGCGGCGCGATCTACTAACACTACAACGTCACGAATGTCGGTGGTCTCGATCGCGGCTCCGGCGATGCGCGACTTCGCGACTAATTCCCTGACATCGAGCAGGCCGAAAAAATCGAATCGACCGCCGACACGGCGGAACTCTCGCACTTCCTGCGTGAGATCCTGTTGCTCTTCGATCCACGCGGAATCAGTCGCGGGAGCAAGCGCCGTAATCTTTGCCTGACCCAGCGGCGAAGAGGCGTAGCCGCGCAGCAACTCGCGAAGAGCATCGAACTCCAGCACGCGGGCAGAGTTGTGGATGAGCGGTTGAGACATCGAATTTATGTTACAGGAATGGGGGGATCAGAAATATCAAGACCAGACAGCGCGGATAGATGTTGCAGCCGCAGATTAGATATTGCAGATGCACGAGACGCGCTTACGGGTGGGCGGTTTACGAGTGGGTTGCCGCAAGAGCTTGAGAATCGGCCTGGCGCGCCATGGGAAGACGAACTTCGAACACGGCGCCACCCTCGGGCCGGTTCTGACAGGTGATCTGCCCTTGATGATCCTGGACGACACCGTAGACCGCACTCAGGCCAAGGCCTGTGCCCTTTCCGATTGGTTTCGTGGTATAGAAAGGGTCGAATACGCGGGCTGGATCTTTTATTCCCGGACCGCTATCGGCGAACTGCACCACAACTTCTGTTCCCTGGCGTTGAGCGCTGACGAGCAGCATCCCTCCGCCGGCCTCCTCCAGAGCATCGATGGCATTTTCGACGATCTGGGCGAAGGCCTGAAACAACTGGTGACCGTCTCCCCAGACCGGCGGCAGTGTGGGCTCCATAGAAGTGTCGATGCGAATCTTCTGGTCGTGCTTTTGCAGGCCGCGCATCTGCACACTACGCTGCAGGAGCACGGACAAATCCACCATCGCTTTCTCTCCGGAGCTTTGCTGGGCAAAACTGAGAAGGCTTGCGACCAGATCGCCGGTGCGGTGGGACTGGCTGATGATTTTACGCACCAGCGCTTCCTGTTCGGCGGTGAGCTGCTGGTTCGACCACAGCTTCTCGGAATTTCCAACAATGGCCGAGAGTGGGTGTTGAATCTCATGCGCCGCGCCTGCCACCAACTGACCCAAAGACGCCAGTTTCTCGCGCTGCACCAGGTGACTCTGCAATCGCTGCTCGTTTTCGAAGGTGCGGCGGGAATCATCGAGCAGACGGATCAGCGCTCGGTCCTGAAGATATTGGCGAAAAAATACGACCGTACCCAAAACGAGCATCGCCACCAGGATCGTGAACAACCGGAAGGTTCGCGCCGGAGCTGGGGACTCATCCCAATAGAAGGTCCACAGTCCGAGCAGCGGCAGAGAGAGAATAGCAAGCATGGCCAACCGAGGCGCAATCGCCCCCCACTTGTCATCCACTTCAGGGGGAGCCGCCTGCGGTTGTTGCTCCCAGGTGGTGAGTGCGGATGCCGCCATCCAACTCACGGCGCCGAGCAACGGAACGTCGTACAGACTTCCGGTGCTGTAATTGCCGTTCGCAGCGGCAAGGTTTAGTCCCTGGGACGCCAGCGCATACAACGCGCTCGCCATCATCAGGTTCAGGTACATCGTCTTCCATCTCGCTTGCGCCCCGCGTGCGGCGATTCCGAGCACAAGAATGAGTACGCCGCTCTCGAGCACGTAGAGCGTGCTGAAGCTGCGGTCATAGTCCGGCATATTCACCGAAACGTATTGCGAGGGGAAAACCACGAACGCGTAGAGGAATATCCACCACACCAGCAGTAGAAAAAAGTCCAGCGTACCTACGCGGAATTTCGGCTTGCCTTCGGCCCGATGCGGACGCAACGCCGCCGCTGCAATCATGGGTACTAGATGGAGGAAAAGATAAATGTCCGGAAACCAGGGATCCGGTACCGGTGCATGGCGCAGAACTTCGCAGTAGACCCATGAAGCTTGATTTGAAGCCAGCAGCATAATGCCGGCCGCCATCAGAACCCAGAAACGCCGGTGCGCACCCTGCGCGGAAAAGGCAGTGGCCAGCATGGCTATGCCGGTGCACAGAGCCAGCACAAGGTAGCCGATGTCAAAGAAGACGGTCAACGAATGACCGCTCGGCGCCATCATTGAAACTACCGCGAAGACCAGCGTGATCGCGCCCGCCAGCAAAAACCAGCGATTTCGTCTGAGCAGACTCATCCGCGTCTATCATATGGATGAACCCCACGATTCCCAGATCGCTTTCGGATCGTAGCATATTACTTTCGTCACGTTCTGGGCCTCTTCTGGCTAATGCGGCCTGAGAATCGAGGCCGGAACCGTTCTTGGTCATTCCCCTGCTAAAATCTTAGAGTTGAAAGGCGCCCAATTCTCCTCAGGTGGTTCTCATGGCCTTTCCGGTTACCCGTCTTCGGCGTCTAAGGCGTACCTCCGAACTTCGCGATCTGGTGCGTGAAACCCGGCTCACGCCGGATGCGCTGGTCTACCCCATGTTTGTCTGCCCCGGTGAAGGCGTGCGCAAAGAGGTTGGCTCGATGCCTGGAGTGTTCAACCTCTCGGTAGATGAGGCGGTGAACGAGGCCCGGACAGCGTACTCGCTCGGCATACCATCCGTGATTTTGTTCGGACTTCCCGACAAGAAAGATGACGTCGCCACCGGAGCGTGGGCGGACGATGGCATCGTGCAGCAAGCCGCCCGCGCGATGAAAAGCGAAATCCCTGGCCTGATTCTGATGGGCGACGTCTGCCTTTGTGAATACATGTCGCACGGGCATTGCGGCATCGTGAAGACCACGGCGACCCCACAGTCTCTGGGAGCGGCGGCAAGAGATGCGGTGCACGCCTCGCGGGGAGTTGCGGTGACACCGGTGAAGAGCCCAGAGGAAAAGTTAAAGGTCATCGACGAACTAGCAACGATTGTGGCGCAGGTGGTTGACTCGAAATTTGAAATCGACAATGACGCGTCGCTCGAACTTCTGGCCCGTACGGCAGTCTCGCTCACGCGTGCCGGCATCGATATCATCGCTCCTTCCGACATGATGGATGGCCGCGTGGCAGCCATTCGCCGCGCGCTCGATGAAGCTAGTTTTGAAAACACTCCGATACTTTCCTACGCGGCCAAGTTCGCCTCTGGTTTTTATGGGCCGTTCCGCGAGGCGGCGGACTCCGCACCGCAATTCGGCGACCGGCGTTCGTATCAGATGGATGGGGGAAACCTGCGCGAGGCCATGCGCGAGATCGAACTCGACATTGAAGAAGGCGCGGACATGATTATGGTCAAGCCGGCCATGCCTTACCTCGACGTGATTGCCGCGGCCCGCCTGCGTTTCGACGTGCCGCTGGCGGCGTATCAAGTCTCCGGCGAATATGCCATGATCGAAGCCGCAGCGCGCAACGGATGGATCGAGCGCGATCGCGTCATGATGGAATCTCTGCTAAGCATACGACGCGCCGGCGCCAGCATTATCCTTACCTACCACGCTAAGGATGCTGCCAAGCTGTTGGGGTGAGTTTTGGCCTTTGCTAGCCCAGAAGTTAAACTCCAACCCGTTCGTGCGATGCTCTGCAACTGGAAGCCATTCATTAATGAACAGAACAGGTAAACAGCCGGTTTCCTCAGGGGCTAAAAGCCCGCGTCTTTATTGGCTCTGGGCGGCACGGCTAAAGCCGTGCCCTTCCCAAAACCGATTTATGGGATCGATCCTAGCCAATTCGATCAGATCGCGCCGTTAACTGTTGCTGTTCTCAGTGATTATCGTGATCATGATCGCGGTCCCAGTTCTGCTCAGTCTCCCAGCGATGCTCGTGGCCATTCCACCATTGATGGTGCGCCTCCCAGCAACGTTGCCGCTCAGCGTTAAGGTCGCGGCGGCGATCTTCGGCCTCGCGGCTGTGTTCGCCGTTGTGTGCGATGGCGTGGTCTAGCCTAGCCTCCGCCTTTTCGACTGCATGCTGACAGTGCGAACGGTCATCGGCATGGACCACGGGGACCGCAACGAACCATGAAAGCGCTGCGATAATTACTGCCGCTACTGCTGTTTTTCCCAATCGTTGAATCACGATTTTTCTCCTCTCAAGAATGATTCTTTAGGGCTGCCCCGAATTGTACGGTTTCAACAGAATCCACTTCGATAGGGTTTCCGCTGTATCTAGGCTTTCTTAGTAACGGGAGTTGGGGACGGGATGTTTTCGTTATAACCGCGTCTGTCGACGACCAGCAAAACTTAACAATCGAACCCATGCGGCTACAGTGCATCGTGTATTTACGATGAAATCGCCGTCGAAACATTTGTGCCTTGAGCAGTTCTTTACTTTTTTCTACGAAGAGAAAACATTTGCTGGCGTTTGGCTTGTCATCCAAGGAAGTGCGGGTAAATCTTTGGTCGCCAGCAACTAAAACGGCTTCGTTGCACACGCTCATGCGCCTGGAATTTCAATCGTGGTTTCAAACGGGAAAGATTTCCGTGCTTTCCCCAAGTGGTTTACCTGTAGGGGCTCGCTTCACGCTTCTGTTTCTTTGGCTAGCTACAGGGTTGTTCCTGCAGGGCTGCTCGAGGAAGCAACCTGCCGCGTCGCCGAACGGCGAGGCGCTGTTCGCGAAGAAATGCGCTAGCTGTCACAAGGATGGAGGGGATATGCGCGCTCCCACTCTCGACGCGCTGCACCAGATGTCGAAGGCGTCGATCCTCGCCGCACTTGAGTCCGGCCGCATGAAGTGGGAAGGGAAGTTTCTATCCAAGGCGGAAAAGTCCGCGATTGCCGATGCTGTCGGTGCGCCGGATGCAGCTACAGCGGAAGTCATGACAGGTTTTTGCGCCCGCGATTTGGATCCGCCACCGAATCCTCCGGGTTGGGCAGGTTGGGGAGGCGATGTTGAGAATAGCCGCTTTCAGCCGACTCTCGCGGCCGGATTGAACCGCGCCCAAGTCAAGAGCTTGAAATTCAAATGGGCATTCGGCTTTCCCGGAGCCGCCGCGACCTTTGGTCAGCCGACCTCCTATGACGGAAAATTGTTTGTGGGCAGCGAAGATGGCAATGTCTATGCCCTTGACTCCGCGACCGGATGCCCGTGGTGGAGATTCAAGGCGTCGGCCACGGTGAAAACCGCAATTTCCGTCGGCGAGAAGGGAACCACGGCATTTTTCGGCGACACGAATGGATATGTCTACGCCCTGCGAGTGGCCGACGGCTCTCTGGTCTGGAAAGTTCGTCCAGATTCGCACTCGGCCGCGCGCATCACCGGATCTCCGCTATTGGTGGGCGCAACGCTTTATGTACCGTTTTCTTCTGGAGAAGAAGGATCGGCAGCTGATCCGAGTTACCCATGCTGCACATTTCGCGGCAGCGTCGTCGCACTGGATACGTCCTCGGGGAAACAGATCTGGAAGGCCTACACCGTCGCGGAAGAACCAAAAGCTAAGGGCAAAAGCGCCGCGGGCGTGCAGTACTGGGGACCATCAGGCGCGGCCGTGTGGTCCGCGCCTACCGCAGACTTGAAGCGCCACCTTATTTATGTGGCGACGGGCAACAATTATTCCGACCCGCCGACCGATTCGTCAGACGCAGTCATGGCGTTCGATATGAAATCGGGGAAGAAGGTGTGGTCGCGGCAATTCACTAAGAGCGATCTGTGGAATGCCGGATGCGTGGCGGAGAAAAAAGATAATTGTCCAGAACAACACGGAGACGATTTCGATTTCGGAGCGCCTCCGATGTTGCGATCGTTGCACGATGGCCGGGATGTTCTGCTGCTGGCGCAGAAATCCGGGGTAGTGTATGCCTTGGATCCCGCGCATCGCGGCGTGCTGCTGTGGAAGAGCCGGATCGCAAATGGCGGGCCGCTCGGCGGTATTGAGTGGGGTGGTGCTGCCAACAATCGCTACGCGTACTTCCCTATCTCTGATTACAACTTCGATCATCCGATCGGCGGCGGCGGGTTGTTTGCTCTGGATCTGCGCAACGGGAAGCAGGTTTGGTATGCGGCTCCGCCTGCGCCACTCTGCGCAGGGAAGGAGGGATGCAGCGCCGCGCAGATGGCTCCCCCAACTTTAACCGCGGGGATGATATTCGCCGGTTCTCTCGACGGTCACTTACGCGCTTACGATACGCGGGACGGGAGCGTGCTATGGGATTTCGACACTGCTCAGGACTTTCGTACGACCAACGGCATCAAAGCGCATGGAGGATCACTCAACGGCGCCGGCCCGACGATTGTGAGTGGCATGGTCTATGTGAATACCGGCTATACCAACGCGATGGCGGGGAACGTTTTGTTGGCGTTTGCGGTTGACTCGAAGTGAGCGCGGGGCGTGGACGGTCGATTGTAGGTTTGTTATTCGTTATCGCTCGATCTTACCTGTTGATCCTATATCTAGTTGCTCGGTTCGCTCTTCAACTTAGCGGCAAGCTTCTTTATCTCGTTTTCCCGCGCGATATTCACGATACCGCTGGCATCGTCGTTGAGACTTTCTCGCAAGAGATTCAGAAGACGGGCTTTGACTTTTGCCCGCTCCGCGATGGGCGACGGAACGTGGATGGTGATGTGTTCCGCACATGTCAGAGGGCTCCCGCTGACCGCAGCCGGACGATTAACGAGTGGTTCTCCCGATATTTCTCCCATCTGTTGCGCGCTAACGAAAACAGAACTAAGGGCAACGAGAAGCAGCGTGAAAAAAATGTGTGGCACATCTCTACCTCCCCGTGGGATGGAACGAATCCAGTTCGCTCCATCGGACGAGAAAGATGATGTTTTGCACGAGAGCGTTGTTTGCTACAGGAAGTGGGCTCCGGAGTTACTGCGGTTCTGGTATGAAGCGGCGGTTGGTGGCGTATCCCGGCCCTAGGCCAGAGCGGAGCTTCGCTCCGGGACAGCCGGAGGCGGCTGTCTCCACATGAGCGCTTATATCTCTTATCGCGGCAACGGATCTTTCATATTGGTGAGCGCGTAGGCCATCACGGCCATGGCGGCGGCGTTTTCGCGGAGTTCGCTGGGGACGACTTTGTCGAGGGTGTCGGCGGCGCTGTGGTGGTAGTAGAAGTAGGTTCGGCTGTCCTGAAGGATGCCGAAGGTGGGAACTCCGGCGTCGGACATGGCGGTGATGTCGGCCCCGGGAGAATAGGAGATGGGTTGAAGGGCGCTCGCGCCGATGCTGAGGAGAACGTTTTGCACGGGGCGGAGCGATTCGACGGCGGCAGTTGCGGCCTTCGCGTCAAAGCCGAGGGGATGCGCGGCTCCGGAATCGCTTTCAATGGCGGCGACGCAGTGGGGGAAGTCCTTGGAATATTCCGCGGTGTAAGCCCGGCTGCCGGAGCTTCCGGTCTCCTCGTCCATCCAGGCGATGACGCGCAGGGTGCGAGCCGGACGCAGGTGCAGGCGCTGCAAGACTTCGGCAGCTTGCATGGCGACGACAACGCCAGCTCCATCGTCGATGGCGCCGGTGCCGAGATCCCAGGAATCGAGATGTCCGGAGACGACTACGATCTGCTCGGGATGCTCGGAGCCTTTGAGATCGGCAATGACGTTGTAACTGGTTTCGTCGGCGAGCTTTTGCGGGGTGAGCGTGAGGTGCATGCGCACTTTTCCCTGAGCCGCGAGGTGGACGATGAGGTCGGCATCCTCGGCAGTGACCGCGGCGTCTGGGATGCCAGCGGGAGTGCTGAAGCCGGTATGCGGAAGGCGGAAATCGGCGCTACCAACCGATCGCACGAGCGAGGCCACTGCGCCGAGATCGGCGGCGGCTTTGGCTCCGGAGGCGCGATAACGCACCGCCTCTCCATAAGCGGCGAAGGCGAGTCCGGCGGCGGCCTTCTGCTTGTCGTAGAGTTCGTTGAACAGCACGATTTTGCCAGCAACTTTGTCACGGCCGAGGGCGGTAAGCTGTTCGAAATTGTCGACGGTGACGACCTCGGCGGTGATGCCGTCGGGTGGCGTTGAGGAGCTTCCGCCGAGAGCAGTGAGAACGATTCTCTGCGAAGCGCCGGGGACCATGCCCGGATACTCGACCAACGCCGCCGTCTCCGCGCCGCGAACCCAGTGGGGAACGGTGACCGGCTCGCGGCGAACCTCGAGACCGAGCTTGCGCAATTCTTCCGCGACATATTGTGCGGCGGCCGTCGCCTGGGGTGATCCAGTAGGACGAGCTCCGATGTTTTCCGTGAGATGCGCGAGTTGGCGATAAGCGTAGTCGTCGTTAAGCGCGGCAGCTTTGATCGCCGAGAGCTGCTGCAGAAGAAGCTGAGGAAAATTTCGCTGCTCGGCTTCGGAGTTTTGAGGGTGAGTCATCCACACAGGGGGCGTGGGCGCCTTTTGCGGCGGGTTTTGGGCGGAGGTGGGTAGAGGCGTGAACAGCGCAGCGTTGAAAATTGCAACAGTAAGGGACGCGATGGCGATGCGAACGGCCTTGGTCATAGGTGCTGGCAGTGTACTTGAGTGGAGAAGCTGGAGGAAAGTGTGAGGGAGCGGCCCTGCTGTAAGCCGGGTATTGTGCCGCGGCTGACATGTGCTAGCGTCAGGTGATGGACAAGAAACAAATCAATTCACCGAAGATGACGTTGAATTTTCTGATCTGGATCGGCGGGGTATTTATGCTGCTGCTGTTCATGCTGCTGGGGCATTTTGTGTGGAGGATTTTCTAGGCTGAATCGAGTGGGGATCGGGCTGCGCCCGATGGACAGCCGGGGCAGCTGTCCCTGCACAGAGCAAAAAAGCGGCCCCATTTCTGGGGCCGCGATTCAAAGAGGCGAGATGGTAGGCGTGTCAGGAAAGGCGATGGAAGTAGCCATCCCGCGGGGAACGGCACTTCGGGAAATGTTCAAACGAAGCGATAGTGAAGGTCATTGCTTTGAGGTTGCGGCCTCTTTATTACATTAGAAAGAAGCATTTGCCGAGCCAAAAGGGGATAAGACCGGAACGATCTGTGGTGATCTCATAAGTGACTGATTGAGCTTGACTTAAGTTCAGTGGGCGAGTCATCGTAGCGTCCGGAAATGGATAGTGGGATTCCCGGAAGTGCACAACGATGCACATTGTTTGCAGCAGCGACGGCTGCGGCGGGTCATGAATGCATCGAGCCGCCAGCGACAAGCGGAGCTGGCGGCCCGAAAAATGGTTGTGATCTAGCTGTTTCCGGCCACGGTACGTAGCTTCCCGGGGAGGAAGTGGTACGGAGGCCAGGGTCCGCTGATTGCTACCTGACAGTTTTTGAGCTGCTTGGCGGCGGTGGTGTAGCGGTTCTGGTATTTCTCAACCGACTTCGAATCAATGAGATGAGCGATGTCGATGAGCATGCCCTGAGGAGCGACTTTCTTGCAGCTTATTTCTTCTTCCAGCGGATTGAACAGCTTGTGCACTTGTACGGAGAGCGCGCGGGCCTTGGTTTGGCGTTCGCGCTCGCGAGAGGCTTTGACGCGGAGCTTTGAAAGGTAGTCGCCGCCGACGGTGTCGGGCAGGATGACATCGATCATCGCCTCGCGGAGGGAGCCGTCGGTAACCGTGAGCTTGATGTGCATCTCGGACTTGCCACGGAGTTTCGCCACACTCAACCCAAAAGCGCGCCGGTTGACCCGGACGGCCTGGCGAAGTGCGTCGTCGCTTTCAAAGATCGTTCCGAAACGGAACGGGAGTACGGTGGAATTGCGAAAGCAGCCACTCACCACGCGAGCGTGGTCGATGGCGGCTTTGTGATCAAGAGGCCCAGCATTCTGGTCGTACTCGCTCACAATCACAGCGAACTCACCGCTGGGATAGCTGAGGATGGGGGACCCATTCACGCCTTGGACATTTTCGATTACAAAGGGGCGTCGGGAACGGGTGCCATTTGGGAGGGTCTGATGCTCGGTAAGGCAGTATGCGTACCACGACATAGCGAACTCTCCGAACCGGGACGGAGGCGGACGAACCACCTCTTATGTTATTTGCACAAGTTGAAACAGCGATTCTGGAAGTTATTAGCGGTACAGGGTCAGGAACTCCGGGAAATCGATTGTAAAGTTCCCGTAATGGATATTACTTCGGATTGGACCAAAAATGCAACTTTTCCGTGGCAGCGGCATCGGTGTGGAAAATTTAGGCGTTCGGTAACCTTTCGGTAACCTTCCGCCGACCAGGGACGGCCTAACCGCGCCAGCTGGCACTCGTTGTCTTTTCACGGCCCTTTGTCAGATTCAGGGCCGCTTCGAGAGCAACACCACCTTGTCATTGTCATTCCGACGCGCGAGCGAAGCGAGATAGGAGGAATCTGCTTTACGCCCGTCCTGCGGGAAGGCGGTACCGCCTCTTGCGCTGCCTGATTTTGTGGCTATACTGTTCGTACAGTAGTTTTCGCCGCTTCTACCCCTAGCCATCGATTTCCGCTCCGATGCGTCTCTGCGGGCCTGGCGTCATCCCGTCTTGAAAGTCCCAGGTGCCTGGCTACCGGCGCCTATTCTGGCCGCTGTGTTCGATGAGTCGTCCCAAAATTCAAAAAAGGGTAGGGATTTCTGTTGCCCAGTAATCCTGCTTATTCCATTGAAAGGTGATGTTATGTTTCGCGTCTCCCCCAAACCGACGCGCATAGTGTGCGTGAATCGGGTCTGCTTGCAATGCTTGCTACTACTTTCTGTAGTTTGTTTGACTCTTCCTTATAGCGCTTGCTCAGGAAATTCGATGCCAGGCAATACGTCTGCCGGCACGGGCTCTGGTTCTGGGTCAGGCACAACCAGTTCCAGCTTGAATATTTCGTCTTCGCTGCCTTCAGGAACGGTGGGAGCGACCTACAGCGCCACCATCGTCGTAACCGGTGGCACCGCGCCCTACACTTTCACTTTCGCGTCCGGCTCGTTGCCGCAGAATCTGTCGCTGAGTACTAGTTCGGGAACGATTTCCGGCACGCCGAGTTCCAGCGGAACTTCCAACTTCGCGATTACTGTTTCCGATTCCACGGGAGCATCAAAAGAACAATCCTTTCAAATCACAGTTGCCAACGCTCCCGCCCCTGCTGCGCCGGCGAGCCAGGCGCCGTCGTTCTCCAGCGTGCAGAAGAGCGGCGGATGGTCCTCATTCGGACAACAGGGACCGAATTACGTGGACTGCTCGCCTTCTCCTTGCGATAACATCACCTTCTGGATGGGCCAGGGAATCAGCTCACCTTCCATGAGCGGGGACGCTTCCGGATTCAGCGTAGGAGGAACGGTGCCGTTTTCGGATGCGCTGTTTATGAATCACATGATCGGACCCGGCTCATCGCAGGGCCAGCCGGATACGAATCAAACTCTGCTTCCCTCGCTCCATGACTTCACTTACGACGTATACTTCTACGGAAGCAACTTCGGCCTTTCTCAGGCGCTCGAGTTCGACATTAATCAGTTCTTCAACAACCTGGGGTTGATCTTTGGCCACCAGTGCCGCCTCGCCTCGGGAAACGAGTGGGATGTCTGGGACAATCAGAACAAGAAATGGGTGCCCACCGGAATCCCGTGTTATCCGAATGACAATTCATGGAACCATCTGACAATTCAGGTCCAGCGAGACTCGAACAACAATCTCGTGTATCAGTCGATCACGCTCAACGGGCAGACCGGTACGCTGAACTGGACTTTCCCCGCCGGCACATCGCCGGGCTGGTATGGGTTAACCATCAACTACCAGATGGACGGCGACGCCAAGCAGGATTCGTACACGGTTTATCTGGATAATCTGACGTTCTCTTATCAATAAGAGGGCTAGCACTAGATCATTGCGCTGACCCTACGACTGTTGACGAACTAGATCTTTCTGCAGCACGACAAAGTGCAGATCATCCCGGAGCGGCCTGCCGAAACGCTCGTCTTCATAGGGGAAAGGTTTCGTTTCGCCGGTCAGCGTATAGCCCCGGCGTTCATACCACGCGATCAGAGTTGCCCTGATATTCATGACCGTCATACGGATGCGATGAGCGCCGCGTTCTTGGGCGAACTGTTCCGCGGCGGCCAGCAGAGTGCGGCCCAGCTGCCTGTTTTGCAAATCAGGCCTAACGCTGAGGAGGCCGAGATACCAGACTCCGTCGTCGGCGGGATCCAGCCAGACGGTTCCGAGAAGTGCGCCGTCGGCTTCATCCCGATGAATGAGCAGGTGCGCAGCAGGGTTGTTGGCCAAATCTTCTCTGAGCAGAGAATCGTTGAGACGCTGCCCCTCGATGACTCCCGCTTCGGCGTTCCAACTGGCGCCAAGACCGGTACGCCGGAAGGCGATATTGACGAGGTCAATGATCTCCGGGTAGTCAGCTTCAACGGCAGGCTTGAGCAACATTCGAGTAAGTTTACAACTTCGAGCCGGCATCGCGGTTGGCCCTCACCCAATTTCAATTCGCGGTCAAAAGGCGAGGGCTGGCTCACCTTTACTCGTAGCGCAAGCTTTCCACGGGATCGAGCTGCGCGGCGCGGGCGGCGGGGAGGGTGCCGAAGATCACTCCGACGAGTGACGATACCAGGATGGCGATGATTGCCGACAGGCCGGAAATTGGGACGCGGTATTCGGTGAGGAAGCGAACTGAGTATGGGATGGCGAGGCCGATCACGATTCCGGCGAAGCCTCCGATGAGCGAGATGAGGATGGCTTCGGCGAGAAACTGGAAGCGGATTTCACGGTTGGTGGCACCGACGGCTTTGCGAATGCCGATTTCGCGGATGCGCGAGGTCACGGTAGCGAGCATGATGTTCATGATGCCGATGCCGCTAACGATCAGAGTCACCATCGAAATCAGCAGCAACACCCATGTCAGGCCGGTGGCGATGCGGTCGGCCATGGAGAGCAGCGCGGTGAGATTGGCGATGTCGTAGACGGACTCGGAGCGATGCCGCGACTGCAGCACACGCTTGATCTGTGCGGTTGCCGGAATCACCATCGAGGGATCCTCCATGGAGAAATAGAGAAGCTTTACGTTTGGCACCTCCATAAAGTAGCGGCTCACCGAGAACGGGATCAGCATGGTGTTGTCGACGATTTCGGATTGGCCGAAGGTTTCCACGCGCTCCTTGAAAGTTCCGATAATGGTGAAGGGCAGCCCGGTGAGCTTGATGACTTTGCCTACGGCCGATTGCGGCGAGCCATAAACTTCAATCGCCATTTTTTCGGTAATGACTCCTACCTTATTGTGAGCTTGCGAATCCTCCTGATCGAAAAATCTTCCCGAGGGAATCAGCAGGTTGCGAACCCGAACATACTCGGGATTCACGCCGAGGATGGTGACATCTTTCTCTTTGCCGTTGCCGATGGGGACGCGGTCGGAAAGCTGGGTTACGGGAGAGGAGGCCGCGATGCCGGGAACTACCTCCTGAACGGCATGAAGGTCATCGATGGTGAGCGGGTCAGGGTTGGAGTTGCTGATGTGCGGCGCGCCGCCCAGATATTCTGCCCAGATTTCGTTGGTGCCGATGGCCTGGATCTGGTTGAGCACGAACTGGCGTCCGGTCATGCCGATGGTGACAACGAGGATGAGCGACGCCGTGCCGATGACCATGCCCAGCGCGGTCAGCATAAAGCGGACTTTGTTGGTGCAAAAGGTGTCGTAGGCGAAGGCGACGATCTCGCCAAAGGCCATCTGAGGGCGAAGGCGCTCGGGGATGAGAGCAGCAGCCATCAAGTTAGATGCTACGTAGGGGAAGGAAAAGGCGCAAGCGCAAGGGGCGGAACGGCGCAGGAGGAAACGGAGCAAATTGCGATTAGCGGGCCAGATTTGCTTTCCAAATCAGGACGATGGATCGAGTTCATAAGTAAAAAATTGTAACGATAGCAGACTGGGAGTGTTTGTTATGGCACATTAGAAGCTGTCACTATGCAACTCAGGCCAGAGTTTCGGGTTCGAATCGGGGCGGATGGGCTCTTCTGACACGTTGACGGAACTCGAGACGGCCGAGCCGAACACGGGTTACCCGGGGGCGAAGGCTTCTCGGGGGTCGCTGTTGTTGATGGTCGCGGTCGCGCTTGTGCTGCGGCTGGCGGTGATGTCCTTCTTGTATCCGGAGCGGACGGACCCGTTTCGCGACCACTGGCGCTTAGGAGGGGAAGCCGGCAGAATCGCGCGGTCGATTGTGCAGGGCGAGGGTTTCAGCAATCCTTTGTTTGGTAAGACCGGACCAACGTCCTGGCTGGCCCCGGTATATCCCTATCTGCTCGCCGGGATATTCAAGATATTCGGCGTTTACAGCGACGCTTCTGCGATTGCAGCTTTGGCTCTGGATTGCCTGTTCTCGGCGTTGACCTGCATCCCGGTCTACTTCATCGCGAAGAAACATTTTGGGGAAGATGCGGCCGTTTGGGCGGGATGGGCGTGGGCGTTCTTTCCTTATGCGATTTTCTTTTCCGCTGATTTTATCTGGGCGACGACTCTCACTACGCTCTTAATGAGCGTGATTTTTCTTATTGCGTTGTATCTCGACACATCCTCTTCTTCCGTATGGCCGTGGGTTGGATTCGGCGTGCTCTGCGGGTTGGGCGGGTTGACCGATCCGGTCGTGATGTCAGTCGCGCCCTTTCTGGGCGCTTGGTCATGGTACCGGCTCTACAAAAGCGGCAGCCGCTGGCTGGCTCCGGGGCTGGGAGCGGTGCTCGGCGTAGCACTCGTGGTCTCGCCGTGGTTCATTCGAAACTATGAGACGTTTCACAAAGTGATTCCGTTCCGCAGCTGCCTGGGATTGGAAGTCTACTTTGGCAACAATGCGGATTCCTGGCATTGGGGACCTCCTGGCTACCATCCGTCGGACAATGAAAATGAGTGGCTGGAATATCAGCAACTCGGCGAGATCGCGTACACCTCGAAAAAGTTTCACGAAGGGCTGGCATTCATTGATTCACACCGCGCGCTCTATGTGGGGCAGACGGTGCGGCGCGTGGTTTATTTGTGGACGGGATATTGGAGCTTCCACCCGCGCTATTTGCAGGAGGAACCTGCAGACCCGTTCAACATGATTTTCTGCACGGGACTTACTGTGCTGACCCTGGCGGGACTTCGCCAGTCTTGGCGCCTCGACCCCAGCATTGCGGTTCCTTATTTGCTCGTGTTTCTGTTCTTTCCTGTAGTTTATTACCTGACGCATCCGGAGGACTATTACCGGCGGCCCATTGATCCACAGTATGTGGTGCTGGCGGCCTATGCGGTTGCTGTATGGGTCGCCGAACGGAAGCGGCGGCGGGCTGGAATTCCGCTGAATGTTGCGATCGCGACGAGCGAGTGAACCAAATTTCTTCTGCCAAATATAAAGTGCCGGTGATCCTGCTGCTGCTGACAGTGGGCGCGCTGCTGGTTCATGGCTACCATCCTTACGCCGAAGACGCGGAAATCTACCTTCCTGGCGTCGAGAAGATTCTGCAGCCGCAGTTGTTTCCCTCAGGACAGGAATTTTTTCTGTCGCACGCCAGCCTAACGATTTTTCCCAACCTGATTGCTTTTTCTCTGCGTCTGACGCACTTGCCTATGGAGTACGGATTGTTCTTATGGCATGTGGCGTCGATTTTTCTATTGTTAGCCGCGTGCTGGGAGTTGACTGGCCTGCTGTTTTCGAATGCGAGGGCGCGCTGGGGCGGAGTATGCATGGTCGCGGCGTTGTTGACGATTCCCGTGGCAGGGACCGCGCTCTACATCATGGATCAATACTTGAATCCGAGGAATCTGGCGGCCTTCGCGGGAATCTTCATGGTGGCGAGAACACTGGAGAAAAAATATTTGCACGCATTTCTGTGGCTCGCATTTGCGGTCGGCATGCATCCACTGATGTGGGTGTTTCCGTTTTCGTTTTGTGTCTTGTTCGTCGTCATGGAAAAGTTCGAAGCTCGCTCGAAAAGCTCGGCCGGCGCCATACTCGCGAGCTTGTTGTGGCTGGGAATGCCTCTCGCTCCCGCAGCCTCCGAAGCCTATCACGAAGCGGCGAAGCACCACGGCTTTCATTACATACAGCGTTGGCAGTGGTACGAGTTGCTTGGGATCGTTGCGCCGCTCGCGTTGTTCTGGTGGTTTGGCAGGAATGCCCGAGGATGGACGGCGCACGGACAATTTCCGATGCTCGAACGCGTGAGCCGCGCGTTTATGGTTTACGGCCTGATCTATCTGGCGATGGCGTTGGTGCTGGACATCCCGGCGCGATTTGAGGCGCTGGCTCGAATTCAGCCGCTGCGCAGTCTGCATCTGCTGTATATCGTTCTCTTTGTCATGATCGGCGGATTTCTCGGCGAGTACGTATTGCGCGATCACGTTTGGCGCTGGCTGGTGGTTTTCATTCCTTTGGGGATTGGAATGTTCATGGCGCAGCGGTCACTGTTTCCTGCGAGCGCACAGGTCGAGTGGCCCGGCATAGTGCCGAAAAACCCGTGGGAGCAAGCCTTTGTCTGGATCCGGCAGAACACGCCAGTCGATGCGCGGTTTGCTCTGGATCCCGAGTACATGCGCATTCACGGCGAGGATGAAACTGGATTTCGCTGTCTGGCGGAGAGAAGCCGCCTCGCCGACAATGTGAAAGACAACGGCGTGGTCAGTATGTTTCCTCCGCTAGCGGAGGAGTGGTGGGCGCAGGTGCAGGCGCAAACGCCTTGGAAGAGCTTCCGCGCGGAAGACTTTTCGCGCTTGAAAGAGAAATACGGAGTGAGTTGGGTGGTGGTGCAGCAGCCCACCGCGGGGCTCGATTGCGCTTACAGAAACAACGCCGTGCAGGTTTGCCGAATTCTTTCTGAATAAATCCCGAGAATAGCTACGAAGATGCTTTCGGGGGAGTCGAAATACTTTCAGCACCACCGATCGGATAGAATAACAACTTCATGTCCACCGCCAGGGCCGTTCAGGCCAGCCCCCGCCTGTTTCCCTATGAACGATGGGGATCGCGTCTGCCTGCGCTGGTCCGCAAGTACCGTGAGAACCAACCCTGCCCGCATGTTCTGCTGAAAGATTTCCTCGATCCCGAGCTTGCATCGGCGATGGCAGAAGAGTTCCCCAAGCCTTCGAGCGCCGAATGGACACAATACAAGCATCCCAACGAAAACAAGCTGGGCATGCCCAAGCGCGAACTGTTTCCGGCGACGATTGCGGCGGTCACCGATGAACTGAATACTCCGGAGTTTGCCGCGTGGGTTTCAGAGTTGACCGGAATACCGAACCTGGTGGCCGACCCCACGTTAGAGGGCGGTGGGCTGCACCAGTCCGGGCCGGGCGGTTATCTGAATGTGCACACTGATTTCTCGATGCACCATTTTCACACCAACTGGCACCGGCGGGTGAATCTGATTCTTTATCTCAATCCCGAGTGGGACGAAGAGTGGGGTGGATCGATCGAATTGTGGGAGCGGTCATTGCCGAGAAAATCGGCGCAGGGAAAATCGGGTCAGGGAAAGATGTCGCGCTGCGCGACAAAGTATTCGCCGCTGCTGAATCACGCGCTCATCTTTACCACTGACGAACGCTCGCTCCACGGCTTTCCCGATCCGCTCACTTGTCCCGAGGGACAATCGCGCAAGAGTCTGGCTTTGTACTATTACACCGTCGAGCATGGTAAGAAGATCGCGGTGCACTCCACCGATTACTTTGCGCGGCCCCAAGATAGCTGGCGAAAATCTGCGATGATCTGGCTGGATAAGAAGGCTGTCGATTTCTACTCGCGAGCCAAGGCGCGGTTTGGTTTCTCCGATGAGTGGGCCAGCCGGGTGCTGGGATTTCTATCCAAGAAGAAATAGACCCCGGAGGCGAACTCGGACCTTGCTGCTCCGGGGTCCAAAACATTCTGTCTGACAAGAAACCCCAACCCGAAACTCGTTTTGTCATCCTGAGCGTAGCCGTTTTTTCAGGCGAAGCGAAGGTTCCCCTCCTCCACCGGCATCGAGCGTCAGCCAAACTGCAGCACCACCAACCGTGCGCTTTGCGTCGCAGCTCAAGCAGGAATAAAATCCTCCATTGATTCCACTGACCATCCGGAGCTACTGATGAAACTGTTTCGTCGAGTGACGTTCCCGAGTCTTGCGTTCTTGATTTTCACATCCGTACCGAACCCAGCCGCCGCCCAGATTCACGTCGCGCCGCTCGTCTATCCGAAAACAAAGACGGTCAACCAGGTCGATGACTACCACGGCGTGAAGGTCGCAGATCCTTACCGCTGGCTCGAAGATACGGGCTCCGCCGACACCAAAGCCTGGGTCGAAGCCGAGAACAAGCTCACCTTCGACTACCTCGACAAGATTCCTTACCGGTCGGCCATTCGCGATCGCCTCTTAAAGCTGTGGAACTACGAGCGCTTTACCGTGCCCGGGCAGCATGGCGGACGATACTTCTACGAGCACAACAACGGCCTGCAGAACCAGAACGTTCTTTTGGTTGCGGACTCGCTCAATGCCGAACCGCGAACGCTTCTCGACCCCAACACCCTCTCGTCGGACGGAACGGTCGCGCTCTCCGGAAGGGTTGTGTCGGATGACGGGAAGCTGATGGCTTACGGTACGGCGGTCTCGGGATCGGATTGGATGGAGTGGCACGTCCGCGATGTGGACACCGCCAAAGATCTGCCCGACCAGATTAAGTGGGTGAAGTTCAGCAGCGCATCGTGGACGAAAGACAACAAAGGTTTTTTCTACAGCCGCTACGATGAGCCCAAGCAGGGCACCATGATGCGCGATACGAACTACTTCCAGAAGCTTTATTACCACCGGCTCGGCACATCGCAAGCGGAAGACAAACTCATCTATGACCGGCCCGACAACAAAGAGTTGGGTTTCGCCGGCGACGTCACCAATGACGGCCACTATCTCATCATTTCAGTCTGGCGAGGCAGTTCACCGAAGAATCGCCTTTACTACAAAGATCTTACGCAGCCCGGCTCGCCAGTCGTGAAGTTGCTGGACGCCTTCGACGCGCAGTACAACTTCGTTGACAACGATGGCCCCGTTTTTTGGATTCAGACCGATCTGGACGCGCCCCGCGGCCGCTTGATCGCAATCGACACGCGGCATCCGGAGAAGGCCGATTGGAAAACTGTTGTCGCCCAAGGCGCCGACAAACTTGAGTTCAGTAATGTCGTCGACGATTTGTTCCTGCTGGGCTATTTGAAAGATGCTCGCACCGAGGTTCGCGTTTACGACTTGTCCGGAAAGTTCATCCGCAATGCGGACCTGCCCGGCATCGGCACCGCCAACGGGTTTGGCGGCAAGCGCAAAGACAAGGAAACTTTCTACAGCTTTACCAGTTTTATTTCGCCAGCGGCCATCTATCGCTACGATCCTCAGACCGGCACGAGTTCAGTGTTCCGCCAGCCTAAAGTGGAGTTCGATTCCACGAAGTATGAAACCGAGCAGGTGTTTTACAAGAGTAAGGACGGGACTCGCATCCCCATGTTTGTGACGTTTAAGAAGGGGATGAAGCTCGATGGAGAGAACCCCACGATGCTTTATGCCTACGGCGGATTCGATATCTCGCTGACGCCGACTTTTAATGTGCCCAACATCGTGTGGCTCGAAATGGGGGGCATCTACGCCCAGCCCAGCCTGCGCGGCGGCGGCGAGTATGGAGAAGATTGGCACCAGGCCGGCATGAAGGCAAAGAAGCAAAACGTCTTCGATGATTTCATCGCCGCCGCCCAGTGGCTCATCGATAACAAGTACACATCAACCCCCAAGCTTGCGATTCACGGCGGCAGCAACGGCGGACTGCTCGTCGGCGCCTGCCTGACGCAGCGTCCTGACCTATTCGGCGCGACCCTACCCGAAGTCGGCGTAATGGACATGCTGCGCTTCCAAAAATTCACCATCGGCTGGGCGTGGACTTCGGACTACGGCTCCTCCGACGATGCCGACGATTTCAAAACCTTATACGCCTACTCGCCGCTGCACAACTTGAAACCGGGAACGAAGTATCCTCCCACGCTGATCTCAACCTCGGACCACGACGATCGCGTAGTGCCTGGACACAGCTTTAAGTTCGCGGCTACGATGCAATCCGATCAGGCAGGGCCAGCGCCCGTGCTGATTCGCGTTGAGACCAAAGCTGGCCACGGCGCGGGCAAGCCGATCTCAAAGCGCATCGACGAGACCGCGGACTCCTTTGCCTTCGTCGCCAGCAATCTCAACATCAACGTGACTCTGCAATAAATCGCGCCCGGTTCCGGCGCGAGGAAGAGTTTCTGCGACTATGAACTTGCTGAAAGAAACTGGGTGGCCCATTCTAAGTTTCGCGTCCTTTGCGAAATTTAGGACCTGCCCTGAGCTTGTCGAAGGGGTGGAGATTTTCGTCGGTTCTTCGGCTTGGGCTTCGGCTCGGTCTTCCCCTTGAGATTGAGCGCCACGGCAGCGCGGATGAGATCCTTCAATGCAGCCTCATTAATCTTGTCGCCTTCGTGGATGTCGATGGCGCGCCTCACATTCCCTTCAAGGCTGGAGTTGAAAAGACCTTTAGGATCCTTCAACGCAGCTCCCTTGGCAAATGTCAGCTTGACGACGCTCTTGTGCGTCTCTCCTGTGCAGACGATGCCGCCGTGCGAAAAGACGGGTGTTCCCGGCGATGTCGGCTTGACCCACTTTCGTTCTTCGACGATCTCAGGGTCAGCCTCGTGTATGATTTCGCGCACTTTCGCGAGCATCTTCCCGCGCCAGTCCCCAAGTCCCTTAATCTTCTCGTCAATAAATGCAGAAGCATCGACAAACGCAGAAGCAGAATCCATCGGCACGGATTTTTTCATGTACAGCTCCAATTCCCGCACTTAATGTAGCTGCGTTCAGCGTAACCTGCAACCTAGCGATCAGCTACATCTGCGTTCCCGGGGCGGAGCCACTTAGATTCACGGTCCCCATCTGGAGCTTTGTAGAGAATCTGCCCCGCCTGCTTGCGATGATCTCGCCCGATAGCAGCCGTGTCATGACTTGCATCAGGGCGCGCTGCACGGACGCCGCATCCTCCGGCGGCGCGGATTCAACCCACTGCTGCCGCGCGCGCTCCGCATTTTTTCTCGTGCTCGGGCGGATCCTCCGTTCCCTATTCCATGTTCTCTCCGCCGCTTCTCCAGGCTTCTAGCGCCACCCAACCGCCGCTTGTGCAGTTGCCTTGCGGACACACTTCGAATTTGTAAATCGGATGGACCTCCCAAAGCGAAATGCGTGACGGGTCGCCGTGCGTGGCTGTGCCGTTTTGGCAGGGAGTGTGGCTGGAGTCAAACATGCGCTGACCGGTGACGCGGACCAGCAGCCCCGCTGCGGCAACCTCGTTCACAAGTGCAGCGGTCCACGCTTCTGGGCGATGATGGGGCGTCATCTCCACCACTACACCCGAACACTCCTGGTCGGCGGGACTGAGCACAAGGGAAACGTGAATATCATGATAGGCGGGATCGTCGGGCACGTTAGCGCCGCAATTGACGCTCTCTTTCCCTTCCTGGCGGGCGATCTTCACATAACCGATCAATTGCACCAGTTTGCCTTCGCCCAGAGCCTCCAGCGCACCTCGATCTACCACTGGGCCAGGTTTGGAAGTGAGCGGGTGCCCGAAACGGTTGCCGAAGTTTATGTCGGGTATCTGCTGCGCCTTGGTCTGCAAAGCGACTAACTCGGGAATGCTTGTAAGAGTCGGATTCGCCAGTTCTCCTGCAGGATCGGTGGCACAAAAATTATTCTTTGCCTGGTTCTGATTGGCCTCGGCGCCCCCGCTTCCGGATAAGCCGCAGCTCGCACTGTCCATCGCGGTCGCAGTTTCGCTGGGGAAATCGGGATTAGCACACAAGGGTTTGAAGGTGGTGGAGATTGCTGAACCCGTTCCGCCGCGCGCGGATCGGGCCGTCGCCGCAGTATTCCCCCCAGTATTTGCCGCAATCCCCAGGGCCAGCGGCAACAGAGTTGCCGCGGATGTAATCTTTTTCCGCCGCGTCGAACCGGAGGTTTGGCTTGTCTGTGAATTTGTTCGTCTGCTCGTCATGATGCGTCCCTCACGCAAAAGTGACTACTGCCAAATCTGTGGCCGTGGGATAGTCAACGCATGTAACCCGCACGGTTGCATGCTCAGGCCCGATGACAATCGGTGCCGGTGCCGCCCCTGCAACCGGCGCCGGAGCGGCTGGAAGAGGCTGTGGCGCGTCAGGGGCGCGAAAAAGGCCGGTATCCGGGTCGACCCCTCCGCGTCCGGCGACCACCTCCCACTTCAATTTCGCATCGGGCTTGCGAACCACCTCCGCTGTAAACTGCTGCTTCTGGCCGTACTTCATTGTCACCGTCGCCGGTGTAATCGTTACGGCAATGGGGCGGTCTTCAACTCCGGCAGGATCGGAGAATTGAATCGCCTTTCCCACGGCATAAGAGCTTCCACTGATCCCGAGCAAAGTCAAAATCCCACCCGGAATTTCTTTCGGGAAGCCTGGGTTTCCTTTTCCGTCCGGTCCTGCCGCGATCACCAGAAACAGGCTGAGTGCAATTACGAAAGTGAACACCAGGAATTGAAAACGGGACATGCTGGCGTCGCCGTTGGGTTCGCTGATCAGGCGGGAAAGGTCGATGGTGCCATCGTAGATTTGCCACAGAACCGCAATGCCGATTAAACCGACGATCAAGCAGATCAGATATTCGGCGATTACCGCGGGGTTAAGTGTTTGCATTTTGATTCTCCTCTTCTATCGAGCCTTATCTAGGATTTCCGTTTGAGTCTCTGTCGCGCGGCCAAAATCTTGAAAGAGCTTTTCCGCCGAGATAGAGCGTATTACTGCCTGCCAAAGTTTCCGTCCACGAAGTTGGGATTGGGGGGAAGGTTCCGGGGTGAGAATTGTTGAGAACCTGCGTCAGGTAGTAAAAAGCTGCGCCCAAGGTTAACAGCAGTAGTTGCACCCGCTCCGGGCTGAAGTACAAGGTATCTTCAGGCTTACGGGATAACACCACGCCATTCTGGTCGAGGGTTGGCGTTCCGGTGTCGTTCTTGCGGCCGTACAGAAGGTTGCGCGTGCTGATCTGGCCGGTGAGTAGCTGGCCGGCCACAATGGCGAAGATCGCCAAAAGAAAACCCTCTACTTCCCACATCGCGATTCGAGCAATGTCGGGCATGCGAGTCGTCTCCGTGATTTACAAGCGACGGACGAATTTGATCCGGAATCCCGAACTCCGGGTCACCAGCAAATGAAATCCCAGGGGCCCACGAGGAAGAGTAAGTCCTAAAAACGCCGACCATCCAGCAACTTAGTAGAGCAGCTTACTTGGTCGCGAGATAGTACGCCCTCAAGCGACGCCACAGTACGCCGCACATATGCGGAAGTCAAGATGATTTTGAGAAAAGTGCCGTTAGCACATGATATGTCTGGCTGAGATAGGACGGACCGTCTACGATTAAAGCTCACCAAAGGCCGAGCGCGTCTAAATATTATCAGCGCCATTAGTGTGCCCACCAAAGCAGGAACCGGCAGAATGAGTACCATGAGAACGCCGCATACAAATTGTCGGTTGAAGCAAGGCGATCCTTGCGGAGGGTGGCCGCATAGGAGTGACACGACAATACAGACGACAAGCAGAAAATGCGGTGACAGCAGCAACGCACCCAAAATCCGTTTACCGGCACTCATCTTCCGCCAGGACCGACAGGCGGCGTAAACCGCCCCACACAACGCCAGAGCAATCAGACAAAGCAGCAGACAGATCGAGCGCATGCAGGCACTATACGAAGGACTGATCGCCCACTCAAGCCAAAACCGGGCTTGATCGGCACCTGCCTCGTATGAATTATGATGAACGCCACCGAAAATCAACTTCGGGGGAGATTAACAATGCGTGTCTCATACACTCGGCTTCTCGCCTGTGCTGCTCTCGTCATTAATATTGGCTTTGCGCAGGCCGCGTTCGGCGTGGAAATCCTGATCGCGGATGCGAAATCACAGCCGGAAAGTTTGACTATGGCACCGGGCGGCGTGCTGATTGTCGGCAGCGCCAGTTCGCCATTCGTTTACAAGGTGCGTCCAGGTTCCTCCACTGCCGAGAAGTTTATCGACGCCAGCGCAGAAGGTCCGGGGACGTTCTTTCTCGGCATGTTGGCGGACGCTGCCAGCAACACGTTGTGGACATGTCAACTGACACCGGTGCCGAACACCACTCCGCAACGGCGGCATACCGCGTTGAGAGGCTTTGATCTGGTTACTGGTGCGCCGAAGATCCGCTGGAACCTGCCCGGGGACAACAATGTTTGCAACGATTTTACGATCGGGCCGGACAAGGCGCTCTATATTACGGACACTATCCCCGGCAGAATCTTCAGGCTGCCTGCCGGAGCGTCCACAGCGGAACTTTACCTGGAGCATCTGACGCTGATGGGCGTCGACGGCATCACCTTCCTGGATGGCACGCTCTATGTGAACAACGTAATCTTCAACAAGCTCTACCGCATTCCTGTCGATGCCGCCGGCAAACCGGGGGAGCCGGTTGATATCTGGACCGACCAGCCGATAAAAGGCCCGGATGGCATGCGCGCAGCGAACGGTAAGCTCATCCTTGCAGAGAATGCCAGCGGCAAAATCTCGGCACTCACCGTGAATGGCGATAAGGCAACCGTAACCGTGATCAAGGATGGACTCAACACTCCAACCGGAGTCGAACCTGTTGGCGACACGATCTGGATTGCCGAGCGTGGCGCGGGCAAGGCCGTCTCGGTGGCTATGCCTAGGTAGTTTGTTGAATTAGTGGATTCGAGGTGCTTGATAGCTTGGAGCTTTTTCCTCTATGGCCACCGATCACGTACCTTTGCGTCCTCCATTGGAGCCTTATAGACTTACAGCAGCGCGGTGCCGGATAACATCCAACTATCGTCGCTATCGTGGGCGCTAGCACACGTGCGCAAATTTGGTGATTCAGACATCTTCCCTGTCCCGTTCGAATATGAAGCAATTGCACATGATTGGAATTCGATAGGTCCGAACTTACATGCTCTCGACTTTGACAACCATAAGGTATTTACCGACAGACGGTTAATGGTTATTAAACCCGGTGGTGGATTTAGAGCAGCGATTCAGTTGGATCCGCGTGACCAACTACTTTATACAGCAGCTGTACTTGAGGCAGCCCCACTGGTCGAGGCAGCGCGTATCCCTCGAGATCTGAAGATCGCATATTCACACCGAGTGGAGCTCACACCTGAAGGCGCATTTTTCTCTCCGGATACAGGATGGAAGGACTTCCATACACGTTCCAAGGAGTTGGCCAGAACCAATCAGTTTTCTTATGTTCTGTTGGCAGATATCTCGGATTTCTACAATCAGCTGGGACAGCATCGAATTCAGAATGCTCTCGAGATGGCTGCGGTGTCAGCCGGGCGATCAAGGAATGTTGAACAGTTTCTAAATCAGCTAACGGCGAAGCAGTCCCAGGGACTTCCTGTTGGTCCGACGGCCTCGGATGTCCTGGCCGAAGCTTGTCTGATTGATGTGGACAATTTCCTCTTGCGGCAGAATCTTCCCCACGTAAGATATGCTGACGATTTTCACATCTTCTGTACCTCTCGCAGGCAGGCAATCGAGATACGGCACGCGCTCTCTGAATACCTGTTTGCGGTGCACCGACTATCCCTCGAATCGTCGAAAAGTTCGGTGCAGCACGTGTCCCAATTCCTAAAAGAACTTTCCGATCCTGAGGAGGCGGAGCAACAGGCAAAGGTGGATAAATTGAGCGAACTCATCCGAGCCTTCGAGGAGGAGCACGGAGGATATTCGTTTGAAGATCCGGAATCGCTGGATGAGAGCGAAATGCTCGGTCAGGCCGAAAGAGAAGCCCTCGTCGACCTATTTACGCAGTGCGTTGAACGTCGGCCGCTCCAGCTGGGATTGGCAAGGTATCTGCTGCGAAAGGCCTCGCAGAGCCGGACGGTTGTATTGAACCACTTGGTGTTTGAGAACCTTGATTCGCTGGCACCCGCACTGAGGGACGTTACTCGTTATTTGGCGCTGACCATACCCAAGGCACAAGCTGCGGGAAGAGGCCATCAGCTAGTCCGATTCTGCGCGGAGAGCGACGTTGGCAATCTTCCATTCGTTAGGATGTGGATTGTTGAGCTTCTTGTACGTCGCCCCGATCTATGTGGGGCAAATATCGCGCTGCCTCATTCCGAAGAATCGGCAAGGCATTTCGGGATAAGACCTACTGCTCTGTTGGCAAAGGTACACAATCAAATAGATTGGGTACGCGCGCTGAAGGAGACATGGCGCAATCACGAGCCCTGGGGCCGGAGAGGTTTGATCTGGAGCACATCCATACTACCTGGGGGCGAGCGCAGGCCGTTTCTGTCCATGGTTGTCGAACAGGGCGATGCCTTGGACGCGGCTGTAGCAAAGCTCTTGCTCAGTCAGCGTTAGATCTCTCTCGAAGAGAAAATCTGTCCCTATGGTTTAAAGAGTTGTAATCGTGGTCAAACCCACTTCTCGCAAAGACGCGAGAAATGGGGCACCCTCCTAGACCTTATGTGCCGTCCACGTCATCCCCGCCGCGCTGCCTCGATCTTGGAGATGTCGATTTTTTTCATCTGCATCATCGCCTCGAAGGCGCGCTTTGCCTCACCGCCACCAGCCGCAAGCGCCTCCATCAGCGCGCGCGGGGTGATCTGCCACGAGAGGCCCCAGCGATCCTTGCACCAACCGCACTGACTTTCCTGGCCGCCGTTGCCAATGATCGCGTTCCAGTAGCGATCCGTCTCTTCCTGATTGTCCGTCGCGATCTGAAAAGAAAAGGCCTCACTGTGTTTGAACGCCGGGCCGCCGTTGAGACCCAGACAAGGAATGCCCAGAACCGTGAACTCCACCGTCAGCACATCGCCCTGCTTGCCGCTCGGGTAGTCGCTCGGCGCTTTGTGAAGAGCGGTCACTTCGCTATTTGGAAAGGTCGCAGCGTAGAAGCGCGCCGCATCATGTGCGTCCTTGTCGAACCAGAGGCAAATCGTATTTTTCGGCTTCAAAGTCATGAGGTCTCCTTATGTGGATCAGGTCAAACGCCGGTGGCCGGATCTCTTCTCGACCCAGCCATTTCGCTACACGCCATAGAGTAATGGCAGTCAGATGAGGGGGCCAAGCGTGAGAGTTGCGCGGAGATGTGGAAAATTAGGAGCGCTCTTCATGACAAAGTCGTCCACGAAACACAGTATTTCGCGGACCCGTTCGAGGCTCCGGCCTGGCGAAGGCAATGAATTCAGAGGATCGCTTGAACGAGGGACCTGCTTTAAGCCTGTTCAGTCGGTATGTCTCCCGCTGCGCCACTTGGCGGCATACGGCAGCACGAACAAGTACATACCGGTAAAGAACTCCAGGGCGAGCACGAACACCGCCATGAGGCCAAGTCTAGAGCTATACCTTCCCTGTACCACGGTCACGCCGTTGACGACGATGGCCACCGTAAAGGCAATGGACAGCCAGCGGTGGGTCTGCCGAATCCATTTATTCCAGTTCATTTGGGGCCTCCTCCTCGATTACGGTTTTTGAGCCGCCGGAGGCGGCCAGTTGACTGTTTCAATACCGAACTGCTTGGCGTACTCGGCGTGCAGCCGCTGCCAGCTGCCAAACTTCATCGCCTCCGGGCCGACGAGGCGTCCGATGGGAGTTCCGCTGAGAAGGTGATCTAGAACATCGAAACAAATGTGCCAGCCCGCAGCGCCCATTGCGATAAAGCGGTGACCGATATTGGTCCACAGCGTGAGGCGCGTGCCGCCGCCCAGGGCTTCGAGTTGCCACCGCATATCGAAGCCACCCCAGTTGTATTCAAGGGAGTTGGGAGCGTCGGCTCGCGTCACGGTTGTTTCGGTGACACGCGGCGCGGGTGCTCCCACGGTAGTGAGTTTCACGGTGGCTCCCGCCATAGCCAGGCTCCCATCGGCGTCAAAGGGAGCCCACTCGCGCAGATGCGCCGGGTCGGTAATTGCCTGCCAGACTTTTTCCGGCGCGTGGCGCAGTTCCCGGACAAGAACGAGCGTCCACTTCTCTTCACTGTTGCCGTTTTGTCCGCGGTCCTTTTGTATCCGCGCCCCGCTGGCCGGACCCGGTGTGTACTGCGCGCGTTCGGTCACCTTGTTCCTCCTGGTATCGCTTTACCAGCGTGCCAACTGGGTGAGCTGAATCAGGTTACCGCAAGTGTCGTTCAGCATCGCAATGGTTGAGCCGGTCACGTCGGTGGGCGGCATGGTGAACTCGGCGCCGCGGGCCTTGATCTGCTCGTAGTCGCCCTTGACGTCGTCGGTAAAAAAATTGGCCGCGGGCTGCTTCTGTTGAAAGATTGCCTGCTGATACGTTTTGGCCGCGGGGTTGTTGTTCAGCGCCAGCTGCAGCTCGGTGCCGTCCGGCTCCTCGGGCGACGCCACAGTCAGCCAGCGATATGGGCCATTACTGAAATCGGACTTCTTGGCGAAGCCCAGTACCTCTGTATAGAAGCGCAGGGCTTTGGCTTGGTCGTCCACGTAGACGCTTGTCAGTTTGATTTTCATCTCGTTTCTCCTTTGTACGTCCGCGGTTTGGGCCGCGTCGTCTGCTTGTTTTTCGTTTTCGTTGTTGTGCTCTTGGTTGGCGTTGTATCCATTCGATCCTGATCCATTCGATCAAGGTGGCGTTCGAGAGCATCCACGTGAGTGGACCAGAACCGGCGGAACCGAGCGAGCCATGCATCGAGCTCCTCAAACGGTTCAGGTTTCAGCCGATAGAGACGGCGCTGTGCGTCCACCGTCGATTCCACGAAACCGGCGTCGCGCAGCACTCGCAAGTGCTTTGATACGGTTGGCTGCGTCATACGAAGTCGGCGCTCGATCTCTCCCACCGACTGTTGGGACGAGACCAGGAGGCTCAATATCGCGCGGCGGTTCGGCTCCGCAATGATTTCGAACACAGATTCCATTTCCTTTATATACCCAACAACGTATATACTTGTAAAGGCATATAAAATCGCGTCGCCCACAATGAACGAAAGCCGCTACCGCATCCTGCTGATCGCAGCGACGAAGGTAAGAAGAAAATCCGGCAACGCTGAGCGCAATCGCAGATGCCATGCGCTCGGGAAATCACAAAGGCGGTTGACGAACATTTCCGTCAGCATGATAACGAAGGGCACGGCACCCCCGGTCGCGCGCAGCCCGCGATGTGCGCTGCGCGCCTCACGGGCGTCTTCTTCAGGTCAGCCACCAATCATTTTGTCCCCGCAACCTCCAGCATCATGCGAATGAAGACAGGGAGCTGCTCTCGCATACGTTCGGTGAGAACGACCTGACGGGGGTTGGCTTCCCCCGTGGCTTTGGCCGCGATGTCTGGATTACCACTGCCGTCGAACACTGGAACCGCGAGGAAACCCACAGTTTGGTTCGTGGCTGTGTCGATTGCGCTTCCGGTGATCTCGCCAGCATCGTTGATGCCCTGCGCCAGAGTTAGATAGAGAGAAGTGGGCTGAATGACAAGCGTATTCAGGTCGTTCAACGTATTGTTTTGCCAGAGGGTGGCGCGCGAAGTACCAATGTTTACATTGAACGAGTTTCCGACGACCTGACCCTTCTCGTTGATATCAAAGGCCGCGTTGTTCGTGTCTGTGCCGTAAGGAGGGATCTCCTGCATCTTGTTGGCTTTGGTCCAGATGAAGGCGAGGGGATTTTCCGCGGCATTTTCGTCGCCTGAGATGTTTCCAAAACCGACGATTTTGCCCTGGTTGTTGATGGCGATGGGAGTGTTCCAGGCTTGGCCTCCGATATTTCCGAGATCGGTGGGGACGCCGTTTTCCCAGAGCAACGCGTGCTCAGCGCTCGCTCCTCCGACCGCATTCGAGCAAAGACCAGAGATCCCGACAACCTGACCCTTGTCATTGATAGCAGTCGCAGCCGAATCCGGGTCGGGAGAGAGCGGAGGAAGTTGCGTCATCTGGTTTAGGCGGGGTCCCCAAATGACAGCCTCAAACTGGAGGACTTGGCTGAACGGAGGAGCATTGTTACAGGTTGGATCGTGAACGCCGTTTTCTGCCCATCCAACCACTTGCCCTTTGTTATTGACCCCGGCGGCATAACTGTCGATCCCACCGGGAAAAGGTGGAAGTGCAGTCATCACGCCGTCCTGCCACGCGAAACCGTTACAGACGTAGCCATCAGGACCAAAGAAAAAAGCTGAACAACTCCAAGCCTCGCCTAACGGATTCTGCTCCGCAGTTTCGGCTATGCCAACAATCTCGCCCTTCGTGCTGTGGTTTGGCCAGGAGACGTTGCTGTTGGGCCCACCTAAAGTACCGAGATCCATGGGTACTCCAACCCATAGCACAGCGTGCACGCTGGTATTGCTCGCCAGATTGTCGCCGCCAGAGATCCAGCCCAGGTTGTTAATTCCGACGGGCTCTGGAACGCCTCCGAACGGTGCTGTGCCCAGATTAAATACGTAGTACTTTGACGGTTGCTTGGGTCCCTGCGCCTGAACCACTTGAACCGGGATCGTTATCGCTGCGAGCAGGGCCATTGTGCTGATACATATCCATTTTCCGAAATGCATATTTCCTCCATAGGTCAGCGTCTGCGTTGAAGAACTGAACTGCGGATTCGCGCTTTATTGCTGGCTATATAGCTTCGCTTCCTTCGAAAAAGCGCAAACCTGGCAGCGCAAGGCCGACATTATCGGAATGGATGCGGAAATATTGGACGGTTGCGGACATCGCCCTCGAGCATTGGACGTTTGCGGACATTACTCTCAACATCGGCATCAATCTCACCAAGACGCCACCGCGGCAGCACGCCCGGAGTCGGTGTTCGCCGAGTCCCCCGCACCGCCAGCAGTCATAACAATGGCGTCGACGGCCTAGGAGCGCAGTCCGAAAGTGTCCAGTTTTCCGCTCGATTTGGGACTATCATCGCTTGAGAAAAAATGGAACTGGATTGGCAAGTCTGTTCGCAAGCCCGGCTGACGCGTGATGCGCGCTTCGACGGCAAATTCTTTATTGGTGTCTTCACCAGCGGAGTTTATTGCCGCTCCATTTGCCCTGCACCGCCGGCGAAAGAAAAAAATGTTCGTTACTTTCCAACCGCCGCCGCCGCGGCGGAAGCAGGTTTTCGGCCCTGTTTGCGTTGCCGACCCGAATGTTCACCTGGGACCCCGGCTTGGGTTGGAACTCCAAATACCGTTTCGAGGGCGCTGCGGCTGATTAGTGAGAGCGGCCTAGAGGAGGGCGGAGTAGAAGCGCTCGCGGAACGCCTTGGAGTTGGCTCGCGCCATCTTCGCCGTCTGTTTCTGCAACACTTGGGAGCTACACCGAGCGCGGTGGCTAGGACGCGCCAAATGCACTTCGCGAAGAAACTCATCGACGAGACGAATCTGCGCATGAGTGAGGTTGCACTCGCTTCCGGCTTTGGCTGCGTTCGAAGATTCAACGCCGGAATCCGCAAGGTCTACCATCGAACTCCGACTCAAATTCGGCGTTTGGCGCGACTGCGGATCCTGCAGCCGGAAAATCACTATCTTTTCCAGCTTCGTTTCCGTCCACCTTACGACTGGAAGGGCATGTTGGCGTTTCTTGCGCCTCGGGCCACGCCCGGCGTGGAAGCGGTCGTGGATGGAACCTACCGTCGCACTATTTCTGTGAATGGGAGCGACGGGTGTTTTGAGGTTTCACTTGATGCGGGTAAGAATGTGCTTGTAGTGCGGCTCCAGTTTGGGGATCCACGTTCCTTCTTCTTTATTACCGAGCGGATCCGTACCATGTTCGACTTGAATGCGGATTGGGCGGCCATCGTGCAAAGTCTTAGAACCGACCCTGTGCTGGTAACACAGGTTGATTCCAGTCCTGGGCTCCGAGTACCGGGCTGCTGGAATGGTTTTGAACTCGCAACGCGGGCGATTCTCGGTCAGCAGATCACGGTCAAGGGTGCAACCCTTCTGGCTGGTCGAATGGTGAGCGGCTTTGGCAAGCCGTTCTCCTCGGGCAATGGTCTCACCCATCTTTTCCCCACACCTGCGGCGCTGGCTGACGCGAAGCTTACCCGCATCGGACTCACCGGGGCTAGAGCCGAGACCATCCGGGCTCTTGCGCGGGCTGTGTGCGATGGACGGCTCACTTTCGAAGGTATCGTGGACTCCGACGATTTCTTGAATCGGCTGTGCGAAATTCCAGGGATTGGAAAATGGACGGCACAGTATGTGGCGATGCGAGCGCTTGGGGAACCCGACGCGTTTCCCTCTGGCGATCTAGGCCTCTTGCGGGCTATGGCACTTGAGAACTGGCGCGAACTGGAGAAACACGCTGGGGTCTGGAGACCCTGGCGCGCGTACGCCGCGATGTATCTCTGGAGAATCGCGAGCCACCGTGCGGAACCTGGAAACAGACCCGCGGCTTCCCGTACCCCTAAGGAAACCATGGAGCAAACCATCTTTGACCGGCAGATTTCGTGGGTCGTGTGACTGCGAAGGCATTACTAGAACTCGACCCTTGTTCTCAAAACGGCCAAGCGCAGCATGCGGCACGCGAAGAGCACGACCGTGCTGGGCCATTACGCCCAGAGAGATATGGGATGAACTGATTGCAGCTCAGGGATGATGCTGGATGCGATCTTCAGCCATGCCGGAGGAACCGTGCAGTAAATTTGGATTGAAAAGTGGAAAATTGAGACTGGAAAGATGGTCAACGGCTTCAAGCCGTTGGAAAAAATGGTAGGCACGAGGAGACTCGAACTCCTGACCTCTACCGTGTCAAGGTAGCGCTCTAACCAACTGAGCTACGCGCCTACGATTGCTTGATTATACCGTAGCCTCAATTTGAGGCGAAAGCGTCTGTTAGCGATGTCACCTTCAGCCCGCTTTTGATTTGATCCAGTGTCGCCACCGATTTCAGAGTGATCGTTGCGGTTTCTCCGGGAAGCAGATCGAAATAGTTGTCGGAGGCTTGCACATCGAGATCGCTAAAAGAAAGATAGACACTGCGAGCCAGTTTTGCGGATTGCATAGTGATGGTGTAGGCGTCGCCGCTCTTGCTCACGCTCGTTTCAATCTTCGGCATGACTGGCAGTTCCAGGTTCTGCGTTCGATCAAAAAAGATAAGGTTGCGGGATACCCGCTTCCCGCCCATTTCCAGGTCGAACACAAGAAAACTTTTGCGAAGGTCTCCCTTGGCCGCAAGCGCGGACTTATCGACACTGAAATAGATCGCGTTCGATTGTGCGGGGACTTGTACCTCTTTGGTTTGCTCAAGCAGAGTGGTTCCAGAGAAATCGAGCAGCCGCATATGAATCGTGGCGGAAAGCGGCTGTAGCTTGTCCGATACGACGTACACGTCCACTTTGTCATCGTGCAAGAAGGGCGAGATCAATACATCGTCGTAGAATCTGCGCGCATAATAATGTAGAGCCTTCCAGCGCCCGTAGTAATCGATGCTCGCCCACGAGGCGACAGGCCAACAGTCATTTAACTGCCAGTAGAGAGAACCCATAGTGCGCGGCCGCTGCCGGCGAAGGTGTTCGGCGCCGATTTTGATGATCTCCGCCTGCTGCACCTGGCTGAGATAAACGAACGACGCGAAATCCTTTGGCTCATGGTATTCGCGCAGCATATAAGTAAGGATGCGTTCATTTCCTCCCTTATTTTTTTGGTGCGCCTGCATGACGGTCGAACGAATGTCGTAATCGGATGGCTTGGCAAACGTTGCGATGGTGCGCATCTCAGGGAAGGATTGAAATCCGTATTCCGACATGAAGCGCGGAAATTGCAAGGTGTAGTCCGAAGCCGGCGCTTGCGCATGCCAGACTTGCCAGTAATGCATGTCGCCGTTGTGCTGATTGTCGGGAATTTCCTCGAAATTAGCACTGGGAGAGCTCGGCGTGTAAGGCACGGGATCGGCGTATTGCGTGACCGCGCTTCTGAGAATGTCGCCGAAGAGAATTACATAATCCTGCCAGACCCGGTCGCGCGTATCCGGCGAGATGGAAGCTTTGAATTCCTGGCGATCGCCCCAGTGCCACCAGCCAGTTTCAACTTCGTTGTTGCCGCACCACACGACGATGCTGGGATGGTCGCGCAGGCGCTTGATCTGATCGATTGCCTCTTGCCGCACGTTTTCCTGAAAGGCAACATCGCCGGGAACCATGTCTCCGCCGAACATGAATTCCTGCCAGACCATGATGCCGAGCTCGTCGCAGATGTCGAAGAAATCGTCGGATTCGTAATAGCCTCCGCCCCACTCGCGAACCATATTCATGTGCGCATCGCGGGCGGCCTGGAGAATGTTGCGATGAATCTCCGGAGTCACGCGGTTCGGAAAACTATCGAAGGGAATAATATCGGCACCTTTGGCGAAGACAGAAATTCCATTGACCACGAACTCGAAACTCTTCCCCCATTCGTCGGTCGCGCGGCGCAGCTCTACGGAACGGAGACCGGTCTTCACTTCGGCGTGAGCTGCGGCATCGCGGCCGATGCGGATCGCGGCAGAAAAGCGATAACGGCTTTGAACGCCATAACCGGCCGGGTACCAAAGCCTTGGCGCGGCAATGCGAATGGGGACTGACACGTGATTGATGCCGGCGTTGAGCTGCAGCGTTTGGGTTCCGTCCGATGTCTGCGGTCCAGACATTTCATCGTGAGCAAGCGTGAGCGCAGCGGTTGTCGGCTTGCTGGCTTCGATCTCAACCTCGGCCGTAACATTCGCCAGATCAGAAGCAATGCGCTGTTGGTGAATGTGAAAATTTTCAATGCGCAACGCATCCCAGGTTTCGAGGCGTATGGGTTGCCAAATCCCTTCTGTCATGTAGCGCGGCCCCCAATCCCAGCCGTAGTTGTAGGGAGCCTTTCGCGTGTAGGGAGCCGTCGCGATATTTTCTTCGTTGCCGTAATTATGAGTCGAGATCGAAGGCAGAATGTACGGTAGCGACTTCGCGTAAGGAATCATCTTCTCAACGGCGGAATAAAATACGATACGTAGCGTATTGGAACCGGGCTTCAGCGTCGTTTTCGCGGGGATTCGCCACCGGCGAAACATGTTATCGGCGTGAAGAATCGACTGCTCATTCAGATATACATCCGCAAAAGTATCCAACCCGTCAAAGACTAGGTCAACATGCTCGTGGGCCAGCGCGGCAGCATCGACTTGAAACGTAGTTTGATATTCCCAATCAGCCAGGCCGACCCATTGCAAGTGAAATTCGTTATCTCTGCCGAAAGGATCGGGAATGAGTTTGTTCGTGAAGAGATCGGTTTGAACGACACCGGGAACCTGCGCGGGATGCCATTCTTTCACATCGGATTGATCCGCGTTTGCCACGGCACGAAATTGCCAACCCAAATCCAGATTGCGGGAGGAAGGCTCAGCAGCTTCCAGAGGCAACGCTGCGAAGGAAGAGAACAACATGAACCCGAGAAGACAAAATACAGCCGATGCCAGCGTGTGAAGGGATCCAGGGCGGATCGTTCCCATGTCGAAGCTCCTATCTAAGTGATGAATGCCGTAAATGCGAATGCTGTAACTACTTGTTGGACGCCGGCGGCTGGTTCGAACTATCTTTCAAACGTTCGAACTCCTGCATTTCATGCTGCGCTTCTGCGGTCTTTCCCTGTTTGCGGTAGAGACCCGCCAGTCCGAAGTGTGCCTGCGCGGCGAGTGAGCTTTGCTGCTCTATAGAAAGCAACTTGGTCCAGGCATTCTCTGCGGCAGCGGTGTCACCGTCTAACGAAGCCGCTTTCCCGAGCGAATAGAGTGTCTCCGGCATCTCCGGCATCAGGCGGTCGGCACGAACCAGTTCGGTCCGGGCTTCTTTGGCTTTGCCTTGTTCGAGCAGCGCTGCTCCCAAGCGGTAGGCGGCTTCGGCATTGCCCGGCTGCAGCTTGGTTTGCAACCGAAACTCTTCTTCCGCTTTGGCCCATTGGGACGCGCCTGCATACACCTCACCCAGCGCGAGGTGAACTTCCGGCAGGCCGGGCCGCAGCCGTATAGCTTCGCGATATTCTTTTTCCGCCTCCGGCATGCGCCGCAGCACAAAATAGTTTTCTGCCATCGCCTGATGCGCGCGCGCGGAGTCAGGATAAGCAGCCAGCAAGGTCTCGACCGATTGTTTCGAGAGCAAGCCGCTGGCGCGGCCAAGATAATAAAGGAGGTCTTGATCGTTGGGATGCGCGGCCAGCGCCGCTTGTAGATTCGCGATCGCCTCAGTGAGTTGTCCGGTCTGAACCTCCGCGATTCCGAGCGCCGTTTTATCGGACGAGCGTGCGAGGTGTGGGATCGCTTCCGTCGCGTAACCTTGCGAGAGCAGCACATAACCCAACAACTGGTGGGCCTGCGGTAAATCTGGGCTCAGCTCCAGCGCATGCTTCAGCGGCGCAGCGGCAGAAGTGTAGTCGCTATTTTCCATGTAGGCTTGGCCGAGGCTTACAAAGCCATCGGCGAATGACGGATCGAGTTCTGTGACTTTCTTGAACTCTTTAATTGCAGCTTCGAATTGGCGCTGTTTCTCGGCAGCGATTCCTGCCTGCATGTGATCGGCGGCCTGCGGCGACGCAATCTGCGCAGCCAAGTAGAAAAATAAGATTGCGCGGATCACGGTTTCTCCGGTTCACGCACTTCGAGAAACTGGTCGGCGTGAACATCGTTCAAAACTTGATGAATGCCGGAGGGCCACTTGATGTCGACGTGAGCTTTCTCCGCTTTGCCGAGGCCGAAGTGAAGGCGTTTGTCGCTCGCGGATTCGTAGCTTCCGGCGGTGGTCGCGAAGCGGGTCTGTCCGTTCACCTGCACGCGCGCTCCCAGGCCATCGCGGTTACTGCGCGTACCGCGTAGTGTGATCGTCAACCAATGCGAGCCCTGCCCGTGATTAGTCGCGCCACGATTGAGGAAGACCTGCGGATGCGCACCGAGGACTGTGGTCACCACATCGATCCAGCCATCATTATTGAGATCGCCGAATGCGGCGCCGCGTCCCGCAACCAGCGCGTCGATTCCCGGGTCAACTCGTTCGAAGCGGCTGTCACGATTCATCGCGAGCAATGTCGGCTCGAGGTAGTGCAGAGAAGGATCGATGGTTTCCACGTTGTCGAGCACGTGCCCCTGAGTGATGAACAAATCTTTCTGACCGTCGTTGTCGAAATCCTCGAGGCCGACACCCCAACCTGAAGTTATTCCCGAGAGCATGGCTACTCCGGTTTGCAAACCGCGGTCACTGAAGGAACCGTTGCCATCATTATGAAAGACGGCGTACGTCTGGCGCGGCAGCGTGGTGACAATCACGTCCGGCTTGCCGTCGTTATCGTAGTCTTGAAACACGACCCCCATTCCCGACAAGGGCCCGCCATCCAAGTTGAGCGCCGCACCGGACTGCAGACCAACCTCGGTAAAAGTGCCATTGCCGTTGTTGTGAAACAAATACTGCTGCATGCCGTCGTTCGCTACATAAATGTCGGTAAATCCGTCACCATCGTAGTCCGCGAACGCCACTCCAAGACCGTGGCCTTTTTTCGCCGCGATTCCCGATCGCTGGCTTACATCTTCAAATGTTCCGTCTCCGCGGTTGTGGTAGAGGATGTTGGTGGTGCGGGGAAATTCTCCCGGCGGACAATAGGTGTGAAAGTTGCCGCCACAATCTTTGCTGTGCTGAGTGTCCCACTCCATGTAACGGGTAACGAACAGATCGAGCTTGCCGTCGTTGTCATAGTCGAAAAATCCCGCTGAAACTGACCAGCCCCCACCCGCGACTCCCGCCTTGGCAGTAACATCGGTAAATGTGCCGTCTCCATTGTTGTGATAGAGGATATTTTTTCCATAACTGGTCACGAAGAGATCGGGATAACCGTCGTTGTCATAGTCGCCGACGGCAACACCCATGCCGTAGTTTCCATCTCCAGCGTTGGAGAGACCGGCTTGTTCGGTCACGTCGGTGAAGCTGCCATCCTTATTTTGCCGGTAGAGCCGGTTCCAATAGCGCGGATCATGCCGATCAAAATTGTCGGGAGCGTGCATGGGACTCTCGATGCGGCCCCCGTTCACCAGGAATATGTCCAGCAATCCATCGTTGTTGTAGTCGAGCAAAGCCACTCCGCCCGGCATGGTTTCAATCAGATACTTTTGCGCAGTCGGAGAATTCTGCAGCGTGAAACCCAAGCCACGCGGCGCCTTGACCTCGAAGACCGGTGCGGAAACCGCAGCAGCTAATAACGCCAAGATTAGAAGACATGACACGCGCAGCAGAATGTTCCGCAACTTAAGCTTCCTAGCTTCCTTACAGTGGCCCAGCATATCGCGTTCGCGGCGTTCGTTGCACTCCATCGGAGCTGAGTCTTACCGTCGCCGTCGAGTCGACTCGCGCTCCAGGAGCCGGGGCGGGATCAGTATCGTTTTTGGCCGAATCGGTCGTTTCGACCCGATTCTGGCCAGCAGAAGTTCCGCTGCGAGCACGCCCATGCGGCAGGTTCCCTGATCGACCGTGGTCAGAGGAACGGTCAAAACGTCAGAATAGTGAACGTTACCGGCACCGATCACAGAAATATCGTCCGGCATTTTGAGGCCAGCCTCCATAATCGCCCGCATTGCGCCAATCGCCACCGGGTCGTTGTAACAGAAAACCCCATCGATGAAAGGGCGCACCTGGAGCAATTGTTGCATCCCTTTGTATCCCGTTTCCTCTCCATGGCCGCCGTCAACAATGCAATGAGGATTTGGAGCAAGGCCGTGCTTGGCGAGAGCACGGCGATATCCCTCCATGCGCTCGATCGCAATTCCCACTTCGGGACCGCGCAGGTGAGCAATCTGGCTGCAACCTTGCGCGATCAGGTGTTCCGTCGCCAGTTTGCCGAGCGCACGGTTATCGACCCCGACGAAGCACGCCCGCAGGCCAGTGATCGGGCGGTCAATCAGAATAAAGGGAACTTTCTGCTGTTGAACCCGTTTGAACAGAGCAAGCTGCTGCGGCGACTGCGACGAAGCTATGATCAGGCCATCGACGCGTCGAGCCAACAGCGAATCGGCTTCCGTCACTTCCAAATCGGGATCTTCCTCAAAACAGGAAACAATCACATGATAGCCGTGGTTCCGGACCGTTTGCGCCACGGCTCGCGCAATCTCCGCAAAAAAAGGATGTCCGAATTCGGGCAGCAGCAGGCCGATCGTGTAGGTGCGCCGCGTTACCAGGCTGCGGGCGACCCAATTCATCTGATAGTTCAACTGCTTGGCACGCTGAAGTACCCGTTTACGCGTGGCGTCGCTGATCCTGCCTTGGTTACGTAAGACCTTCGACACCGTAACCACCGAGACGTCGAGGTCTCTCGCGATGTCCATCATCGTCGTGGTCATGCGGTGGAAAGCATACCACCGATCGAGCAGGGTTAACGATTATTCAAAAGGGGAATCGTTCATTTTGCGCTTGACAACGGTCACTCATGTAATCGAAAATCCCCGCCACCGATGTTTGGGGATTTTTGGGGAAATTTCTGCTACGCGAAAGAGTCACTTGTATGCCAAGACGCATATTTTGGAGCCTGCTTGTCACTTTGGGCATGATCGTTTCTGCCTCCGTTTCTCTCTACAGCCAAAGCACCTACGGATCGATTGCAGGTTCGGTCACGGATACTTCCGGGGCCTCGATTACCGACGCCACGGTGACTTTGACCAATCTGGGCACGCAGGAAAAGCGCACGCAATCCAGCGGCGCCGACGGGCTGTACACTTTCGTGAACCTCTTCCCGGGCCAGTACCGGGTTGACGTGGAGAAGCAGGGCTTCAAGCACTTCACCCAAACCGCCATCACGGTCGACGTGCAGCAGAGCACGCGCGTTGATGCCGCGCTGCAAGTCGGCGAGGTGAGCCAGGTGGTTGAAGTGACCTCGGCCACACCGTTGCTGCAAGCGGAGACCTCCTCGCTCGGCACGGTGGTTGACCAGCGCGAAGCCAATGAACTTCCACTGAACGGCCGGAACATCTTCAACCTGACGACGATCACCCCGTCCGTGATTCCTCAGGGCAGCACCGAAGGCAACGTCGTGGGCAAGAATCCCTTCGACTTCGCTAACTACCAAATCGGCGGCGCGTTCGCCAATGAAGGTGCGGAGTACCTCGATGGTCAACCCTTGAACATCGGCTACATCAACTTGCCATTCCTGGTTCCGACTCAGGACTCGATTTCAGAGTTCAAGGTTCAAGACAACAACCTCGGACCCGAGTGGGGCAAGTTTGCCGGCGGCGTCATCAACATGAGTACCAAATCGGGAACAAACACCTGGCACGGTGAAGGTTACGAATACCTGCGCAACAAAGTTCTGAATGCCAACGAGTTCTTCAATAAGCAATCAGAAGTCGACGGTGGACTGGCGAATAAGCCGGTTCCCTTCACGCAAAACCAATTTGGAGCCGCAGTGGGCGGTGCGATTATCAAGAATCGGACGTTCGTCTTCGGCAGCTACGAAGGATTCCGGCTTCGGCAGGGCACACCATTTAACACAACGGTGCCAACAGTGGCCGAGCGCGGCGGGAACTTCGCCGATCTTTGTAATTCGGGATTCACCACACCCGACCCGAACGGATCGGGTGTCAATATCTGTTCCGACACCAACGGCACGAATCCAATCACCGGCAAACCGAACTATGTTCACCAGCTGTACAACCCCATCGCTTTTACCAATGGCGATACCGGCCTCACGGCTGTCCCCCCGGCTCTTCCGAAGAGCTTTCGCATACCGTTCGCCAACAACAACATCTCGGGCGTTATTAATCCAACTTCCGCCTATCTTCTGAATAAGCTTATCGCCAATCCGACCACCGGCGGAACGGTCCTCAACTTCCTGAAAGACGCCAGCACCGGCGGCGACACCAATGAATACGTTGCTCGCGTCGACCAAACCATTACCAGCAGGCAGACGATCTTTGGCCGCTTTACTTATTGGAAGCTGCTCAGTCTGGCACAGGACCCCTTCGCCACTGGACTTTGCAAGGACCGCTGCGCTGAGAACACCAAGAGCAAGAGCGTAGCTGTCGGCTACAATTTCGCGATCAATCCAAATACGATATTCAACCTGAACGCGAGTATCAGCCGCTTCATCTACCTCCGCGACCCCATCAATAGTGGTTTTGATATGTCGCAGGAGGGCTGGCCCAGCGCCTATAACGCGCTGGTACCCAACGAGGAACGCACCCCGCTCACTCCATGTTTCGGCCAGAACGATTCCCTGGTCGGCTGCAGTCAGGGACAAAGCGCCATTGGTGACTTCAATACGCAGTTCAACATTTCTCCACAGGTCACGATGATCCGCGGCCACCACACCTATGTTTGGGGCATGCAGCTCGAAGAAGGTTACGACAATTACCTCCAGACCAACACCGGAGGCGGCCTGATCTCCTTCGGAGGATCATGGACATCAGGCACACCCGGCGTCGTCGGTGCCGGCAACGTGCAGGGAGCTGGCGCAGGTAACGGCGAAGATTTCGCCGACTTCCTCCTCGGTTACGGCAACGGTCAAGGTGCCGCGTTCGGCAACCAGACCAGCGGTTCGCTGGTAATCTCTGGCCCGATTTCGGGTAAGCAAACCTATCGCGCGTTTTACTTTGGTGATACCTGGCACGCAACTCCGAAGCTAACCTTGAACATCGGCGCTCGTTACGAACTACAGGGTCCATGGTCGGAGCGCTACGACAAGATGACTTACTTCAACCCCGCGGCTACGAACGCGTCCGTCACAGGTTGCAGTGGCACCGCTGGGAGTTCCTGCCCGGGCGATCTTTTCCTGGTTAAGACCGGCGTCAACTCCAGCCGGAACAACCTGCCTCTTTCAAAGAAGGAATTCCTGCCTCGACTTGGCTTCGCGTACTCGGTCGACCCCAAGACGGTGATTCGCGGCGGCTACGGAATTTTCTTCATTCCGAATTATGTGTCGTTCAATGCCAACCCCTACGTTGACCCCGTCAGCAGCTCGACGTCGAACTTCTTCTCCAGCAACGATCACGGCAACACTCCTGCCGCCACCCTCAACGCTAATACCTGCACCTGGGCTGCCAACAATTCCCTTCCCTGTCTCGGCGCGGGACCATTCAACCAGGGACAAGGCGGGGTGGGTGCGAACAACTTAACGCCCGTTCCCGGCCGCAATCCACAGCCGAACGTCTCGCAATATATTTTGACTCAGAACAATTTCTCCGCAACCGGTTACACCGTTCAGAAATTTGGATACCTGGAGCAGTACAACCTGGACATCCAGCGCCAATTACCTGCTGGATTCTTCGCTGATGTGGCTTATGCAGGATCGCATGGCGTACATCTGGAGCAGTCCAACACGAACATCAACCAGATTCCTGATAGCTTCATCGCTCAGGCGGCGAGCCAATTCGCTGCCGGTCAGACCGTAACCATCGCCCAAACCGTCCCCTCTGGGGCGAGCTGCACACCTGGCGGACCTTGCTATCCCTTCAGCCAGAACCTTCCCGGCAGTCTCGGACCGGGGGTCCTGCTCAACGGCCAGTTGGATCGCCCGTACCCGCAATACGCGGGATTGAATCTCAACGGCTTCGGCTGTTGCGGCAGCAACTACAACGCCTTGCAGGCGACGGTCACCCGCCGCTTCCAGGGTGGCGGCACCATGCTGGTTTCCTACACCAACTCCAAACTGATGTCGAACACCGACACGCTTACGTCTTGGTTGGAAGGTGGAACTACCGGAGGCGTAGGAGCCGTTCAAGACTGGAACAACTTGAAGGGCGAACGCTCGCTCTCGTCGCAGGATATTCCGCAGCGGCTCGTTGCCAGCTACGTGGTCGATCTTCCCTTCGGGCATGGCAAGAAATTCCTTTCCGGCATGAGCGGCTTCGGCAACGCTGTGGTCTCCGGCTGGGGCCTAGACGGCATCACTACCCTGCAGCGCGGCTTCCCCGTGAAGATCAGCTGGGGCGGCGGCGATGCTCTCACGCAGGCGGGTCTTGGCATCGGCACTCTTCGACCTGACTACGTTGGCGGCTGCGATAAGAACGTAGGCGGAAGTTCCCTCCATCGAGTTTCGGAGTGGTTCAACACCTCCTGCTTTACGGCGCCGAGTGGAAATAACCCCACGGTCGCGACACCTAACAATCCTTGGACTTTCGGTAACGAACCTCGCGTCGATGCTACGCTCCGGCAACAGGGCGTGGTGAATTTCGACTTCGCGGTGTTCAAGCGGACCACGATTATGGAACGCCTGAACGTCGAGTTCCGGGCCGAGTTCTTCGATCTGTTCAACCATCCTCAGTTCGGACCGCCGAACTCCACCGTAACCAGCTCAACCTTCGGCGTGGTCACGAACACGGTCAACAGCACCTTCCGTATCGCTCAGTTCGGACTGAAGTTCATTTTCTAGCTTGAAGTAAAAACTTCGGTGGGCGGGAAAGTTTACTTTCCCGCCCAAAACTTTTGGCGGCAATTTCTCTAGTAGGGCTGGGTTTCTCATGTCGGCCTGCCAGACTTTCAGCCTTTCAGTCATCTGCTAATTTCTAACCATGCGAACCCTTCAAACCCTGGACTACTCCGAAGCGAAACGAGCCGTCGATCTAATCGTTGAAAAGGCCCACGCAATCCAGAAGGCCGCATCCGTCGCCGTCGCCGATTCGCACGGCGACCTGATTTGTTTCGCTCGCATGGATGGCGCGCCGGTTTCATCCATCCGAATCGCGATGAATAAGGCGTGGACTGCCGCTCGCGAGCGCAAACCAACCAAAGATATCGGCGAAAGGATAAAGCATCCGGAGAAAGGTCACGACATCGCCTACTTCGGCGATCCAAACTATGTGGGATGGGGTGGCGGAATTCCGGTGCGGAAGAATGGCGAAGTAGTTGGCGCCGTCGCGGTCAGCGGTCTGTCGTCGACCGAAGACATCGAGCTGGCAACTCTCGGCGTCGAGTTGCTCGGAGGGGCCTAAAAAAGAAAACGCACCGGCCTGGAATCACGACCGGCGCGCTGTTTAACTTGCATTGATAATGTTTTACTGAGCCGGCATTTCCTGCGCTGGCGTGGGTTGCGCTTTCACTTCGGTGTTAACTTCAGGAACGACGACCGGATTGATTTTCACCGTAGCCAATATCTTTTCCAGCCGCTTGAAGACCTCTTCGCGATCGATGTGCTTCGTCGTAGTTTCGGTCGCAGGCGTCGTCCCGCCGCTGGTCTCGGCCTTGGGGTTATTGGTCGCGACCTGCAGAGCGAATTCATAGCAGGCTCCATTCTGGAAGGCGTGGTAATACTTCGACGTTGCCTCGCGAGTTCCGCTGCCGCTTTCACCGCTGGCCGTGTTTTCCGTGGACAGCAACTCCAGGTCGCCGATCATCAACTTAGACATTGGCTGTCCGGAGACCGGAGGCGTCGAAACCTGCGCGGTGGCTTGAATGGTTGGGTCGGCCGGGGCCGCAGGGTTCGGCTGCGGGACGGAAAACTCTCCACATTGCTCTGCGGCCACATTCTTGTTCACGCTGACATTGAAGAAAGCCGAAGCCAGATCGCTGTTGGGATAGACGCTGTCCGGAAGCGCAACGGCCGCAAGGGCCATGCCGCCGGGCTGCGTGAAGTCCATGGGAACGGGGCCGGATGCAACCAGTTCATTGGCCGAATCGCCTGTCTTGAGTGCGTACTTGCGCGGGTATTGGAACGAAACCCCAGACGTTTTATTGGCGTACGTTAATGTCGCGGGCGCTCTGCGAACAACCTTCTTGCGCGCGGGCTGCGCAGCCGCTTGCTGCATTGGTATCGGCGCCGGAGCTGGCGTGGTTACGGCTGGCGGCACAGGCTGCATGATTGGAGCTGGGTTTGCCGAGCTGATGGGTTTGGGTTGGTCACTGGAACATCCGACGGTGAGGGAACAGGCGATCAGAAGCGCGGCAAAGATCAGCGCGCCGGTTGTGTCGAAATTACTTTTAGCTAAGTGGGTCTTGGCGCACGAAACGGAATCCAGAGTTTCTGCGGTGTTGCGAAACGACGCGGTACGAAATAGGTTGATGCGGTTCATGGTTGGTCACCTCCTGCTGCTGAGCAGCATTGGTGAGATTGCAGGGAATAGGCCATGTCGCGAGACGTTGATTTTACAGGGGTTAACACACGTCAGGAGAAGGTTGTGCCGTGGGGCGGCGGACACGTGTGGGCTCCAGGACACGCTCGGGCGCGTCCGCAAATGCTTCGACTAGATATCAGCCTGTTGCGTAACGTTACGCATTGGCAATTCGGCGGATCTGATCTTCCTGTTGGGCCCTGCTTTCAGCGCCAATCGTAAAAGCGTCTAGAACTCCCAGCGACAGAGCATACTTGATGGCTTCATCCTGCCGCGAAGCCAGATCGCCCTGGCCAAGAATCTTCATTCCGACCACAGCCTTTCCCGCAGCTTTCATTTCGCGCAGAACGCTGACCACAGTGGCAGGGTCCGCATCCATATGTGAGCCGATGGGATTGATACGGGCGAAATCGATTTCCACCCACGGAGACTTCGCAGCGGCGCGCAGCGCTTCGATGCTGTGACATGAACAGCCGTGGGCGCGGATGATTCCCTTCTGCTTGGCTTCGGAGAGCACGTCCATCACGCCTTTGTAGCGTTCGGTCCAATCGGCTTCGGTGAGGCAATGCATCAGGCAGACGTCAAGGTAATCGACCCCCAGCTCGTGGCGGAAGCGGTCAAGATCGGCGCGGGCGGTTGCGGGGTCGCGTGCCCACGTCTTGCTGAGCACCGTAACCTTGTCGCGAGGCACGTGCTTGAGCGCCGCAGCCACATGTTCATGGCTCCCGTAAGAATCAGCCGAGTCAAAGAATCGCAGCCCCTGATCGTAGCCATTCAGCAAAAGATCGGAGAGCCCTTTCACGCCAAGCGCAGTCTGGTTCGAATGATGACCGGAACCAACCGTGCCGGTGCCCATCGCCAGGCGGCTGGTCTGAATGCCGGTGCGGCCCAGTGTGACGGTATCGGTCGCGGCAAATTTCTTCAGCGGAGGCTGGACGGCAAGCGCGGCCAACACGTCTTTCGAGGTAAGCCAGGCGGCGCCGAGGCCGGTGGCTGAGCGAACGAGGAATTCGCGGCGTTGCATAGGGATCTCCTAGGCCCGGATTTTTCTTATGATACTCCGGTCGCTGATACTCCGGCTGCAAGATTATTCGAACTGCTTGCGAAAGGCGGCGAGTTGCTCGTGGATTTCGGCAACTTCTTTTCTTAGTTCCAGAACTTCGCGTTCAAGGTGGGCGAGGCGGTCGTTTTCACCCGCAGATGTGCTCACCGCACGCGGAAACTGCGAATCTGCGGGCGGCGCATCACCCGCGAAAAGATGCATGTAGCGCGACTCTTTCGTGCCGGGTTGTCGCGGAAGAACGGCTACCAGCGCGGGTTCGCGCTGCGCCAGACGATCGAGAATCGAGACAACATCGTCGAGCACCTCGAAGCGGTACATGCGGTCGGTGCGGCTGCGGAGTTCTCCGGGAGTTTGCGGACCGCGAAGAAGAAGAACGCATAGGACAGCAATCTCGCGGCGATCAAAATTAAAAACTTCCTGCAGGCGGTGCTCGTATTTGGTCACACGGCTGTCGGCGCCGCCGGCCGGGCTGGCGAGACGTTTTTCCTGCAGCGTGGAAAGCGCGTCGCTGACCGCCGCTTCGTCGAGCGTCATCACCGGATCGCGGTTGTTCTTCTGATTACAAGCGTTCACCAGCGCGTTAAGCGACAACGGATAATAGTCGGGAGTGGTGATGTCCTTTTCGATCAGCGCGCCCAGAACGCGAGTTTCGATTACGGTTAACAGAAGACTCATGAACCGACGATTCGCCTAAGGAAATCCGTGCAGTCGTTCATCCGCACGCTTTTGTCGGACAAGAGTGTCCGACCCACACAACCTAAGACAATTTAGAACAGCGCAGTCGGACGGCGTTTCCAGGGCTTGCCCTTTTCCTGCGAGACTTTCTCCACGTCGTTGACGTAGGCGCCGGTCTGCGTGAGAACGTGGTGCAGATCGTTGCCGACGCTGATGAAGGTGAATCCTTTGTCGAGGAATTCGCCGACGCGGGCCGTACCGAACAAGAACAATCCGAGGATCACTTTATTCTTGCGCGCTTCCTCGACCAACTTCTTGGTGGCAGCGTCGAGTTCGGGCGACGTGTACATGTGGGGGAACTCGTATTTGTTGTAGAGACCCATCGACATACAGAGATCGTTTTGCCCGAGGAAAAGAATGTCGACACCGGGAACGGCGGCTATCTCGGCCATGTGCTCGATGCAGGAAGCAGTTTCCACCTGCAGAGCGACGATGCCGTTATTGTTGAAATTGCCGGCGTAGCCGAGCAGTCCAGCTTTGTTCATGCTGCGCTGCGGAAAATAAACCGAGCGCGTGCCCACCGTAGGATATTTCGTGCAACTGACCGCCTGGCGGGCTTCTTCGGCGGTATTGATGTAAGGAATGAGGACGCCATCGGCGCCAAGATCGAGCGCCTGCTGAATGCCGGGCCGGTCATTATATGCGCCGACGCGAACCAGCGATTTGGCCCCGCCGTTTGCAATCCCGCTCAGCATCGCGGAAAGTTTTTCGTTCTGCATCGGGCCATGCTGGGTATCGACGAGCAACCAGTCGTAGCCACTGTGCGCGAGTTGTTCGACCACGGTGGGACTGTGGGAGTTGATGAACAGTCCCATCTTTGGAATTCCTTGGTGCAGTTGCTTTTTAAATTCGGCGCCGCTCAGAGCGGGTTCGGACATATTGAGTTTCTCCTTGGCACAAAGCGAATTGTGTAGTTTACCGCAGCGCAGACCGATGGCGGAGGCACTCCGGTTAATTATTTGTAAACGCTGTGACCTCGGGACACGCGTTCGATTCCTTGGTATAGTTCCCGAGTGAGTTACAGTAGCAAGATACGACGCAAGGAGAGCAAATGCGGCTGCTCTTAAACTGGATTCTGAGTGCGCTGGCGGTATGGATCGTGTCGCAACTCGTACATGGAATTTCTGTAAGCGGGATCAAATCTGCGCTGATTGCGGCGCTCGTCATCGGCTTCATCAATGCGACCATCGGCGCGCTGTTGAAGATTCTGACGTTTCCTTTGACGCTCGTGACTCTCGGATTGTTCTGGCTGGTGATCAACGCTCTGATGCTTGAGCTGGCGTCCGCGCTGCTGTCTCCGAGCTTTCAAGTGCACGGATTTCTGGCGGCGTTTATTGGTGCGATTGTGCTAAGCCTCGTCAACATGGTGCTCAAGTGGCTGGTGTATCCGCCGGAGACAAAGCACTCCTAGATCGTTGTTTGCTTCCAATTCCTAGCCTTTCGTCTTTCGCGGTTTCATGGATTCCCAGTCTGCGTCACTCAGGGCGCGGCCCAGGTTGGTGAATTCTCCCGCGCCTTGCAGAAACTCGCCTCCGTCCATGCGGATGACTTCTCCGTTGATGTAGCTGGAGCCGTCGCTTACCAGAAACGCGGCGAGATTCGCCAGCTCTTCCACCGTGCCGAAGCGATGCAGCGGATTGCGATCGAGCGCGAGCTCTTCGAGTTCGGGGCGAGGCAGAAGACGCGAGAAAGCGCCTTGCGTGGGAATCGGGCCGGGAGCGATGGCATTCATGCGGATTCCGCGATTGCCCCATTCGACTGCCAGACTGCGGGTGAGCGCTTCGACTCCGGCTTTCGACACTGCAGACGGCACGACGTAAGCCGAGCCCACAGGAGCATACGTGGCCGAAATACTGAGGACGGTGCCAGCGTGTTTCGCTTTCAGCCAGCGGCGCCCGCAGGCCATGGTTGCGTGCAGCGTGCCCATGAGCACAATGCCGATCACGGATTCGAAGGCACGCGGCGAAAGTTCCTCGGTGCGCGCGATGAAATTTCCCGCAGCGTTGTTGACCAGGACATCGAGCGTGCCCGACTTCCAGATCGAATCGATCATCGACTCCACAGCGTCGAGGTTGCGGATATCGCACGGAAGTGCGTGGATCTTGCCTTTGGCTGCTGCAGAAAGTTCGGCTGCGGTTTTCTGCAACACATCCTCGCGGCGTCCGCAGATGTAAATCTCTGCGCCAAGTTCGAGAAAGCGCTGTGCCATGGCTTTGCCGAGTCCGGTGCCGCCGCCTGTGATGAGGATGCGCTTGGAGCGGAGAAGGTCTGGTTGAAACATGGTCTTGCCTCGGTTGGGAAATTTAACGATTGTGCGATCGGGCGACTGTGCGATTGAAATTTTCCGACTGAAAAAGTTACGACGATCGGCGGATGATCTTCAATCGCAAAAATCACTCAACGCAGCACGCCACGCGGAACCCGTAGTCCGCATATTGAAACTCCGGCGGAATGCTGGAGCGGGCGGAGCAGCGGGATACTTTCACGTGATGGCGCCATGATCCGCCGCGCGAAGCTTTGCGCGTGCCATGCTCAGGCCCGCGTGGGTTGCGCTCCGGCGAAACCGCATAATAGTTCGGATCGTACCAGTCGCTGCACCACTCATGGACGTTGTCGCAGATATTGTAGAGTCCGAAAACGTTGGGCGCGTAGCGTCCGACCGGCTCTGGGCCAGTCTGCCATCGGCTTGCGTAGTCCGGAAGAATTTGTGGCGGATCGTTGCCCCAGGGAAAATTGTTTTGCTCGAGATTGCCCCGCGCGGCTCGCTCCCATTCCGCTTCGGTGGGCAGGCGGTACACGTGGCCGGTCTGCGACATCAGCCACCGGCAATAACCATCGCCCTCGAACCACGAGACGCCGGTGACGGGTTGCTGCGGATGATTGAAATTCGGGTCGCGCCAGAACGGCGGAGGCTGCGATCCCGTCGCCTGAAGATATCGTTCATATTCGGCATTGGTGACTTGCGTAGCGGCGAACAGGAATGCGTCGACCCAGACGCGGTGGATTGGCAGTTCGCAATCCTGACCGGAATCGGACCCCATGAGGAACCACCCTTCAGGAATCTCGACGAGACACGGCTGGATCAGGGTCACAGTGCTGGATCGGATGTGCGCATGAGTCGCCGTCATCGGTGTCTGATTGATCTTGCTGCGGGTTCGCGCTCCAATTAAAGTTTAGCAGCAAGCGAATGAGGGAGGGTTCGATGACAAAACTGAAACTCAAATTCACCGCCAAGATCGACGGGCGAGAAGCCGGTGTAGTCGCGGCGATCACTCCGCCGGTCGACGTGCCGGAATTCTTCGGGACGCGAGCCCGCGTCCCCATTCGCGGCACAATTAACGGATATCCTTTTCGTTCGTCGTTAATGCCATGCGGCGGCCGCCACATGATGCCGGTCAACAGTACGTTGTGCCGAGGCGCCGGAGTAAAGGCGGGCGATCATGTGGAAGTTATGATGGAGCGCGACGAAGAAAAACGCACGGTGGACGCGCCGCCGCTACTACAGAAGGAACTGGCAAAGAACAAAGCGGCACGGGCGAATTGGGACAAGCTTTCGTTTACGCACAAAAAAGAAATGGCTCAGTCCATTCTTGGAGCGAAGCAGGAAGAAACCCGCACTCGCCGACTCGCCAAGGTAATGGATGTTCTCAAGACAGGGACGAAGTGGACCGGTTAAGGACTTTTCGCGCCAGAAAATGGGGACGGTTGTCCGTCCCCGGATCAGATTGAATAGCAGCGAAAGATTACTGCCCTTGTTGATCGTCGATTTCGATATCATCGCCGGCGTGCACATCTTCCATGGCGAACACGATCATTCCCGTGGCTGTGGTCGGCGTTGTCCCGATGACGACAATCTCGGCAACTGCCCGTCGCGGCAGGTCCCTCACATGAATGATCGGACCGTTCGACTTCGTCAGGAAATTCGGATCCACAGACGCTTGCTTCTTCTGCGTGTCTTCGCTGAGCGCGGCCTTGAATGACAATGAATCGACCGGATCGTGCAGATCCGCTTCATACTGCCGCGTGGCGCGAAAATAATCGCCGACCTTCACGCCCTGATTCGAGCCGACGTTAAAGTAAACTTTTTGCCCGGTACCCAACTCGGAGTCAAAGTCCCTTGCCATCACGATGCGGCCGGAGACTTTGCTGCTGGTGGGCAGAAAACGGTCAAAGCGCATCGGCGGATGAAATGCGACCATGCTCTTCTCAGCGAAAGGAATTGCGGTGTCTCCAGGATTGATCGGGTCGCACGAATATTCGATCTGCGCTACGGCCGCCCGGCTGCGCGTGTCGATGATGCGCACGCGGCCGACTTCCGCATAGGGTTGTCCCGTGGCCTTCAGCAGCTTGGCCTGTCCCGGAAACAGCTCGTACTCGTTGACGTCCTTTAAGGCGCGCACGATCTCATACTCTGCCCCGGTGTTATAGCCTGTTCCTTGCAAGTAAACGATATCGTCCTTGACGAACTTGGTCGTGGTAGGCGTGTTCAAACCGCCAGCCACAAAATTAGCGTCAGGCAGGCTCTGCCGGTTAATGAAGCCGGCGCAGTACACATCCGCATACGTTGGCATCTGCACACGCTGAATTGGGAAACTGGCTGTGGTAGGCAGGCTTCCTTGCGGCGTTGGGGATCCGGCCGCATTGCCCTCAGTTTGGGCCCAGGCCGTGGCAGCGATCAAAACCAATAACAGGCTTATTTTCTTCATGTTACCTCCGCGAAAGAGACACGCGCTGCCCCTTCCCTATACAATTGCCGCGAAATTAAACTCAACTGGAAGGTAACAAGGGGGTAAGCGGGGGTCAAGGTTACGAGGGTGTTAGGCTGCCGGGAAACAGGTTTCCGCTTAAATTATTAATCCGGTGTTGCATCTCGAATTCCATCCCTGTAAGATTCGCGCCGGACCCATTCGTTCAAACCATTGATTCAAGATGATTTCTGCTGCCAAAAGCTATCCCCCACGCATTCCCTTAAGGCTGCCGCGCGTCTGTGTTGCCGTGGCCGCCTCCGACCCCGCTGAACTGGTCGAGAAGGCCGATAACCTGGTTCGCGATAACTCCTTCCTGGAATTCAGGTTGGACTATCTTTCCAAGCCCGCTCTGGCGCTTCCCAAGGTCAAGCACTTCATCGATTCTCACCCCGGCATCGTGATCATTGCCACATGCCGCCGGCAAGCCAGTGGAGGCAAGTTTCGCGGCTCGATCGCTTCGCAACTCGATATCTTGTCGAAGGCTGCGGCATTGGGCTGCCAACTGGTGGATGTCGAACTCCAGACCGCGCTGAAGTGCAAGCCCGCGCAATTGCAGAAGCTTAGGAGCCGTTGCTCTCTGATTCTTTCTTTTCACGATTTTCGGGGCACGAAGAAGCTCGACCAGACTCTGGAAAAAATGCGGGCCTTTCCCGCTGACTTCTACAAAGTGGTCAGCACGGCCGGCACACTTTCTGACAATGTCTCGATGATCCAGTTCCTGGCGCGCGAAAGCGTTAACTACTCTCTGGTCGGCGTCTGCATGGGCGAACAGGGAATCATCAGCCGCGTGCTGGGAGTCCGCGCCGGCAGCGTGTTCACTTTCGCGGCCGTCAGCCCCGGAGAAGAAACCGCGTCCGGGCAAGTCACCGCTCAGGATCTGCGCAACCTTTACCGCATTGAGCAAGTCGACGCAGCGACCCGTGTCTACGGCGTTGCCGGAGACCCCGTCGCCCACTCACTCTCGCCCGCCATCATGAATGCGGCATTCCGTCGCGAAAACGTGAACGCCGTTTATCTCGCGCTGCACGCCAAGACTCTGAAAGACCTGCTGGCCTGCGTCCGCGAGATTCCCATCCACGGCCTCAGCATCACCATGCCATATAAGGAGGCCATTCTTCCTTATCTGGATAATACGGACTCGCACACCACGAAGATCGGCGCATGCAACACCGTCGTCCGCGCACAGGATGGAAAACTCTACGGCTTCAACACCGATACGTCTGGAGTCGTGCGTCCGCTCGAGCGCCGCTTGAGCACTCTGCAGGACGCAAAAATCCTTGTTCTTGGAGCGGGAGGCGCAGCTCGCGCCGCCGTTTTCGGTTTAGCCGAGCGCGGAGCCGAAGTCTTCATCTTGAACCGCAGCATCGAGCCTGCGAAGAAACTCGCCCGCCGCGCCCACGCGAGATCGATCAAACGCGCCGACCTCAAAAAGTTTTCCTTCGACGCCATCATCAACGCCACGCCCGTCGGCATGGGCAACACCCGCGAGACTCCGCTGCAGGAAAAGGAAATCAATGCGCGCTACGTTTTCGACATGATCTACGACCCCGCCGAAACCCGGCTGCTGCAACTGGCGAAACAGCGCGGCGCACAGATCATTCCCGGCATAGAAATGTTCGTTCACCAGGCCGCCCGCCAGTTCGAAATCTGGACGGGCAAGCCCGCTCCCCAGGATGAAATGATGCAAGTCGTCGCCCTGGCCATGCAAGAACGCGCCGCCAGAGCCGCCGCGGTTGTGAAGAAGAAATAAGCCCACTTTTCGCGGGATTGGCAGATAGGAACTCACCCACCAGTTGTTAGAACTTTAACTCTGATCATCAAGCCTCGCATCTGCCGCATTTGCCCGATCCTCCGCAAACAAAGCGGACTGCGTGAAGAAGTGTTCGGTAAGCAGGGGTGCGGGGATCCAGATGAATATCTGCTGGGTAAGGAACCGAGACTGCGTGCATGCCAGCGGCATCTGCAGCATCAATGTCTCGTTGACTATTCCCAATACCAACAGCCTCATCGGGTGAGACTTTGTAATCTTGAAGGGCTGCGATGAAAAGGCCCGGTTGCGGCTTGCGGCAATCGCAGCTTTCGGTGGCTAGATGGGGGCAAATGTAGAAACGATCAATCCGGCCACCGACGCGCACGATCTCATCACTTAAGCGCCGATTGAAGATATCAACGCTGTTTTGTGTCATCCGCGGGAACGCTGGCAGGGAAATGCCCTGCTGGTTCGTTGCAACGACGGAAACAATTCCGCGCCTAGGTAACTGGTGCAAGCCCGTTCTTCTTGGATTCCCGCGGTAATGGATGAGGCGGACGGGGCGGAGGTGCGTAGCGACATGGAAACCGGGATGTCCGCGCAAACCGGCGCCTCTCTGTCAGCTTCCCAGGCCTTATTCCATGTTTCTAGAACGTCGGCTTGCATAACCCATGCTGTTGCGGTCTCGGTGGCATGTCCTAATCGCTGCCCCTTGTCCTTCGCTCCAAGGAATTCGGCCTGCAGCCAGGCGGCAAGCAGGACGTCTCCGGCGCCGATTCCCGCTGCTTTACTAGGTTTGTCTATGCGCTGCTCGTAGAAAATCCCGTCGCGAAACAATACAGCTCCGTCTCTATCGAGTTTGATTACGATATCCCACCCCGAAAGCTTTGCCAGAAGGCTCTGTCCCATATCAAGGAGATCCACGAGACAATGACGAAGCGCCAAGGTGATATCGAGTTCATGGCTGCTGGGGCCATAGTAACGCTGCCAAAGCCTCATCGCCTCTTCGCGGTTTAGAAGCAACACCCCTCCACGGCTCAGAAGCTCAGGGCACTTTTCGAACAAGCCGCTGTCTTTAGTGTCGACGAGTACTTCTGCATCCGGAAAAAGACTCAGCATCTTTGCCAGCAGCTGTGGCTGAACCGCTCCCTTCTTGAAGTCGGAGACAATCAGGTGGCTCGGAGACGGCAGTCCACTCGGAAGATCAAAAGTTGACTTAGGAGGCGGTGCATCTTGATCGAATCGGTGCCGCAGCACCGGAAGTCCTTTCTCATTGACGTTATAGATGCGCAACTTGGTCGTCGTGACGGATTCATCCATGTGGTGCCGGGGGATCTGAAGGAGAGTAACTCCACCTAGGACCCTACTATCGATGGGACCTGATGCCGCAAGGAGATGAACCTTGCAGTATCTGGCGCAGAGATGTGCCACGGCCGCGGCGGTTAGTCCAGCTCCACCCAAGCTGTCATCGAGACGACCCGGAGCAATGCGCCGCATTGGAGTTACGTCTGCATGACTCTGGACCGTGGTCTCGGTCCGGCCCGAGACGATCCAGTTGCGATCGACCATAACGTCGCCGTAGACCAAAATATTCTTCATCGGATTACACCAACCCTATTTGCGACTGCGCGTTTGCAGTGCCCAGGAGTTTGATCCGTTGCGATAACAAATACGCAGTACGCAAGAACTTCCATCTTCAGCGTCAGCTCTGCATTGTACAGTCAATTCTTGGCTGTTGGCCCGCATGAGTTGCGGTGTTTCCCAATGGGTTCCACACCTACTGGAGACGCAAACCGATTCCCGCCTACCGCGGTATCGACGAATTCGCGGAGTCATGCCAGAGTGATAACTGAGTTCTAGCAATGATACGCAAGCCCCATACCGATTGCCTCCCGACACTGGCCACGTTTACGTGGCAAAGGAGCGGGGGAAGGTGCGTTCATGTAACTGGGCGATCCATAGCGCGTAGTGTTTCTGAGCCTCCGACACAAATCGGGGCTTTTGCTTTTTACGGCGCGTTTGACCGGTCCGCAGAGAGGCCGGCGAATCAGGGACCGCTTAACGTTTTCCGCTCGAAACCGGTTGGGACAACCTGTCTGCCAGCCACAGCTTGATGAGCGACTGTCGGTTATGCCTATTCGGCGCGCTTCCCGGTCTAGGGAATCCACCATCCAAACCGGAAAATCAACGTTCAATCGCTTCGGATCGGTCCCAACGCGCCGTGCCCGGCTCAGGTCAAGTTGATCTACGATTTCTTCACCTGCATCGAACTTGCGATCGAATGTCTTGGCTTTCATAGGTTGCTGTATTCCAGACCAAAGCACAAAAAACGAAAGCCCCGGTGGTCATCCGGGGCTTAACTTGATATTGGAACGCCGTCCGCGAAACATCTTTAGGATAACCCGCGTAACACTGTTGTCAAGCACATTTACTTTTGTCGAGTGACGGCGGAGGGCGAGTTCTTATAAGTGCCGCAACCAGAATAACCAACCCCTGCTATCACGCCGTGTAGGTCACGCATGATCCCTGTAGATTGTTGATAAGTCCAGCTCATTACCTGTTCACTCTGTTACGTCTATTGGTGTCAGGAAAGTTCCACAGGGTAAAAGGCTCAGGGGAGACCGTAGGTGTTCCCACCGATATTTCTCCGTGTGTGGCTTTGTGTAAAATTCCAGGCTGCGTTATAGTTTTGTAGTGCGATTCTGCCTTTTCGTTGCAGCAATTCGCTTCACTCGTCCTCTCCGCACAGAGGCGGCAAAGCAGGGACGGGCAGAGTTTCTGTCACTGTGGTCGGGCCAGGGCGTTCGGTTAGCGCGCCGGCAATCTGCATCTGAGTTCGTTGCTCGCCCGGCTAAAGAGATCGACGCAACCATCGCCACCTTGCAAAGGCACCCGATGAGCGTCGGCTAGATCGATTGCTTCTACAACCTAGTGGCAGAACCCGGGAGGAAAGATGGACGCAACTGGAATGTCCGCGGTATTTCGGGGCCTGACAACGGCTCACGTCGCCGATGCCTGCGTACGAATCGGAGTGGAAGTCCGCTGTGCACCGTATGATCTTCGCGCTCTATGCCCATCCAACTGGGTTGTGGGCAGAGTTCGGCCCACCCGGCACTATGGCAGCGTCGATATTTTTCTTGAAGCCTTGCAAAACGCTTCACCGGGCGAGGTTCTGGTCATCGATAACTGTGGCCGTCGAGACGAAGCCTGCGTGGGAGATCTGATTGTCCTGGAGGCGAAACTCGCTGGCGTGGCGGGGATGGTCGTCTGGGGGCTGCACCGGGACACGCAAGAACTCCTTGAGATAGGGCTTCCGATGTTCAGTCTTGGCGAGTGCCCAACGGGACCGCTCCGGCTCGATCCGTGGGAAGCGAGTGCATTAGTCTCGGCTTGCGTTGGCTCCTGGACGGTTGGAGCCGACGACGTTGCGATGGGCGACGCGGACGGCGTGCTCTTCCTGCCGATGGCTCGTGCGGAAGAGATCGCGACGAGGGCACGATCCATCTGTGAAACCGAGCGCGGCCAGGCGGAGAAGATGCGCCAAGGCACCTCCTTGCGTGAGCAGCTGCAATTCTCCGATTTCCTTGCTTGGCGTTCCTCCACTCCGGCGGCAACCTTTCGCAAGCACTTGCGCCGGATTGGTGGCGCCATTGAAGAATAAGAGTTGCCAAACGCAATTCCGCGCCGCGAATGACGGTTGCAAGAAATGGAGCATGAAACGTGGAAATTCGGGATCTCGGCACATTTTTTGACTACTTCAACAAGGTCCACCAGCGGACCATGCGGGTTGTGGGCTGCATCCCTCCGGACAAAGTCGACTGGTCTGTTTCGGGAAGGAAAATTCACGTTGGGTGACCTGGCTCGACACATCGCCACCGCAAATCGCTATATCTTCGCCGAGATGCTGCAGGGCAAGCCGAGTCAATATGCCGGCTGCGGCAGACAGTTGGCTCGCTGCATGGAGAGTCGTTCGAGATCATCTCTCGCCTGACGACCTGAATGGCGAGTGTAGGACGCCGGATGGCGCCGTGATCACGACCTGGAAATGGATGCGCGCGATGGTGGAACACGAGATTCACCATCGGGGCCAGATCTACATCTATCTTTCCCTTCTGGAAGTGCCCATACCCCCGCTGTACGGGTTAACCTCCGACGCAGGTTGCGGAGCGCAGCCTGACAAAGAGGATCTAGGGCAAAACACCACAAAGCCGGGCTGGTTGGCCCGGCTCTTCTTTGCGTGGAACTGGTCCCGTCAGTCTAGGTTTTGACCGGCCGGTCCAGAATGTCAAAAAATCGAATGTCAAAATCCGCGCAGCTAAAAGGCTTGAAACTTCCGAGTTTTTCGTCTCACAGAAATCTCAAGACTTGCTGCGTCTCAATTTGCCTTGCGCCACTTTGCGCCACGGTTCACCCGTAGACAAAGCGTAACTCTTACATCACCAACGCAAGGTTCTCTAATTCATGCTGCAGGACCGGCAGAGCGCACCCCGCCATCTCAACCCGGCCCGCTGCGTCCAGGGCTGCCTTGGGCGAAACCCCATAGCCACGGCCCATAAGGAAAACCTGCAATAATTCAGCGGCTTCGTAGGAGTCGATCATTCCGCCTTGCAGCAGATCGCTGCGCAGGGCAGCCAACTCCGTTGCCGTGAATCTGTCTTTGTCATTGTGAACTGCGTCGTTCATCACTTTGTCAAACATGGCCGTCATCACCTCCGACTCCGACCTCTACCGCTTGTGTGTATTAGACTCATCGGCAGCCATACAAGTTGCATGCAATTCAGCTGCCGTGCCTGCCCTCTATTTTCATATACGGAAGGCTGGCCCCTTTAGATTCATAAACCCCTGTGAATATCATAAGTTGCGGTCAGATCCCGGAGCGGCGCCCCGGCGCCGGGAACCTCCGAAGTACTCTCGTAATCCCGAAACTGACACAGAGTGTCGTTTCCGGCGGGAATGCACAACGTTATGTTGACACCAGCGCGGCCCGGAACCGGCGTCCTGCAGAAGTTACCTCCGGCCCACGTCCGGGATGTCATGGGGAAGTAAAAATTGATGTTCGACGGTGAACAGGGCTGTCGAGATTTGGACACCAAATTCCGGACCGCCGGTAGGGATGGCGGTTCCGGAATTTCCACACTCGCCGCGAGACTACGAGCTCTCGATCGTGGCTTCGTCGATCAGCATGATGGGAATATCGTCCTTCACCGGGTACACACGATGGCACTGCGTGCACTTTAAACTCTCCGGCTTTTCGCGGTATTCAAGCGGCTGCTTGCACTTCGGGCAAACCAGAATTTCCAGCAAGTCTTTGGGAATCATGACAGACGCATTGTACGACACTGACCTCACACTTGGAGTGACAGGGGCAGAGAGAAAACAAAAATGAGGATTTTCTCCACTCCTCGGTCGTTCTCCGTGTCTCGTGGTGAACGTTCTTGTGCCCGAGCCGCTGTGTTATAGAATCTCCACGAAGCGAAACTATGCCCGCCAGAATCCTCGACGGCACCAAGATCGCGCAAGACATCCGCCGCGAAGTTGCTGCGGACGTGAATTCCATGGCTGCCGCTGGAGTTCGTCCCGGACTCGCCGTCGTTCTTGTTGGCCACAACCCTGCCTCAGAGATTTACGTTCGCGGCAAGATCAAGGCCTGCAAAGAAGTTGGCATTTACAGCGAGCAACTCACACCGCCCGAGACTGCGACTACTACCGAGTTACTTGCACTGATCAACGAACTGAACCGTCGCGACGAAATCGATGGCATCCTGGTGCAGCTGCCCCTGCCTCCGCAGGTCGATTCCAAAAGAGTGTTGATGGCGGTCGATCCCGCCAAAGATGTCGATGGCTTCCATCCCGTCAACGTCGGATTCCTCTCGACTCAGCGTCCCGGCCTGGTTCCGTGCACGCCCGCCGGAGTCATGGAAATCCTCAAGCGTAGCAACATTCCCATCGCTGGGCAGGAAGCGGTCGTTGTCGGGCGCAGCGACATCGTTGGTAAGCCCGTCGCGATGCTGCTGCTCAACGGCAATGCCACGGTCACCGTCTGCCATTCGAAGACCCGCGATCTGCCTGCCGTTTGCCGCCGCGCCGACATTCTCATAGCCGCAATCGGCCGTGCTGGAATGATCACCCGCGACTTCGTCAAGCCCGGCGCAGCTGTGATCGACGTCGGCATGAACAAGATCACAGACCCTGCGGAATTTCAGCGCCTGTTCGCCGGCAACACCAAGCGCGAAGAAACTTTTCGGACGAAGGGATCGACCCTGGTCGGCGATGTACATCCTGAAGTGGCCGACGTGGCAGGAGCGTTAACTCCCGTCCCCGGTGGCGTCGGCCCGCTGACCATCGCAATGCTGATGTCAAACACCGTGAAAGCCGCGAAAATGAGGAGAGGGAGAAGCAGTCATCAATGGTCAGTCGCGAATGGCCAAGTACTCAGTACCTAGTACCCAGTACCCAGTAAACGCCCCAGCACACCCATATACTAGGTACTGGCTACTGGCTGCTGCTTATGCTGAAAGTCGGTCTCACGGGAGGCATCGCGTCAGGTAAGTCGGCCGTCGGCGAGATGTTCGTCGCCTTCGGCGCGCACCTGGTTCAGGCGGACCGCATCGCCCATCAACTGATGTTGCCCGGCCAGCCCGTCTACAACGAGGTGGTGCGGCATTTCGGCGGCGCGATCCTCAATCCCGATCTCAGCGTAAATCGCGCCAAACTGGCTGAGGCAGCCTTCGGCTCATCAGCGTCCGGCGCGGAAGGCAAACCATCGACACCTTCCGCAACAACCTCTCGCATTCAGGAACTTAACCGCATCGTGCATCCTGCTGTGCTTCGCAGCCAGAATGAGTGGATGGAAGAAATGGGACGCCAGGATCCGCATGCCATCGCCATCGTGGAGGCCGCGCTCATTCTCGAGGCAGGCGCGGCGAAGAGTTTTGACCGCCTGATTGTGGTCACCTGCAGCCACGAGCAACGCATCGCCCGCTTTGCCGCGCGCCAAAAACTGGACCTCGACGCCGCCCGCAAAGAAGTCGAGCGCCGTATGGCCGCGCAAATACCCGACGCGGAAAAGATCAAGGGCGCCGACTACGTAATCGACAATTCCGGTCCGCTCGAACAGACGCGAGAGCAGGTGAGGCAAGTCTGGGAAGAACTTAGGACGCTTGTGGCCTCCCAGAAATAGTTTGCAGCGGCGTTCTTGAGACTCGAATCTTCCGCGATGAAAAAATCGGGTACCCCTAGGTCGAGCTGGGTCTTGTGCCTCCCGACGGAACATTGGTTAAAATTCAACGTAGAATTGAATGTGCTTCTTCTGAGACTGGTTCTCGGGATAAGTTCTCCGGATAAGTTCGCTTCCCAAGGTGTTTGCCCTTATGAGACTCATACGACCCGCAATCCTGGCGCTGGTGATCGCTGGCGCGTTTTTTTACTTTACGACCTGGCGTTCGAATGCGAAGTTCGCGGCGTCGAATCCGGTGGGGTGGCTGAGCCATCCGGCGCACGTGGAGATTACCGAGGCTGCGCCCGGCGAAGGGCTCGACAGCGAAGAGCAGAACAATATCAGCGTCTATCGCAGGAATATTCCCTCCGTGGTGAACGTCACGTCGCGGGCCATGTCGTTCGACTTTTTCTACGGGATGGTGCCGCAGGAGGGGCAGGGATCGGGCTTTGTGATCGACAAGGATGGGCACATTCTTACGAACTATCACGTGGTGGCCGACGCGCGGCAGGTGGAAGTTACGCTGCACAATCGCAAGAAATACAAGGCGACGGTGGTTGGCACCGATCCGGCGCACGATCTTGCGGTAATTCAGATCAAAGCGCCCGATCTGGTTCCGTCGGTGCTCGGCGATTCGCGCAATCTGCAGGTGGGGCAGAAGGTTTACGCCATTGGCAATCCTTTTGGGCTGGCGGGGACGATGACGCGCGGGATTGTGAGCTCGATCCGTCCGGTGCGCGAGCCCAACGGCGCGACCATCGATGAGGCCATTCAGACCGATGCCGCGATCAACCCCGGGAACTCGGGCGGCCCGCTGATGAACTGGCATGGCGAAGTGATTGGCATCAACACCATGATTCTGTCGAGCGTGGGGCAGAATTCCGGCGTAGGGTTTGCGATTCCGATCAATACGGCAAAAGCTGTACTTAACGATTTGATGACGCTGGGTCGCGTGCGCCGGCCTGCGCTGGGTGTGCGGACGATTCCGATCAGCGCCGAATTGGCCGATGAAATGGGATTGCCGGTCGAGTACGGATTGCTGATTGTTCAAGTCATCCCCGGCGGCTCGGCGGACCAGGCCGGCCTGCGCGGCGGCAGCGAGCGCGCCTATCTGGGCAACATTCCGATCATGCTGGGCGGCGATTTGATTGTGGCCATCGACGGTGAAAAGGTCGAAGACGAGCAGGACCTTTCGCAGATGATGAACAATCACCGCGCCGGAGACACGGTGAAAGTCACGATCTACCGCAATAAGAAAAAGCTGGATTTAAACGTGCCGCTGGGCGAAGCCCGGGAACAAGTTTGAGGATCAACATCCCCATTCTTGGTGGCGTGGACAAGATCCAGCAGGTCATCGTCTGCCGCTTCCCGCACTGTGAATTGTGCCGAGTCTATAGTCATATTCGTGCATTTGACGCGACAAAGCGTTGTTCCCCAACGCGCTGCCCCACGCCCTCTAGAAATCTGCGATCACTGCACCACGACTTTGCCGGTCATCTTCGGGTGGATCGTGCAGTAGTACGGATACGTTCCCGCCTTAGTGAAGGTGTAGGAGAATTTCTCATCCGTATCCAGCACCTTGGACTTGAACACACCCTCGGTGCTGACCGACGTATGAGGAATGTCATCACTATTGGTCCAGACAACTGTTGTTCCGACGGGCACCGTGAGCGTCTGTGGCCCGAAAACGAAGTTATCGATTTTTACCGACGCTGCTGGTGCGGACGGTTCGGCATTTGCGGTGACGCTGGATGAGGCCACTAACAGCACCATCGCAATCAATACCGGCAACGCCACGCTTGCAAGACACACAATTTTCTTCGTCATGACTTTTCCTCTCGAATGTTGTTTTATCGCTATTTGTGTTATGTCCTGGCCTATCTGCGACAAGAACGAGTTAGCTGCTGAGCGGCGAATCGATAACTGCGAGGCTTCGACCGCTGACTACGTAGTTCACGTCGGTGATGCCCAACACCTTTTGCAACTGCTCGGCCGGCACCTTCATCGGTCCGGCAGAGGGAGCTGTTCCCGGCGCAGGTTGCGGGAAGGCAGTCGACATTGCTGTGTGGAACGAAACCTTACCCTCCACCTTTTGCATGATCTGGTGAATGTGGCCGTTCAACACAGTCACGGAACCGAAACGCTTGACGTAAGACAGGGCCTGTTCGCTGTCGTCGGTTCCCCAGCCCCAATCGGGATAGATGGTCCACAGTGGAATGTGGGCAAAGAGCACGATCGGAGTGCTAGTGGACCGGACCTTGAGATCGTTCTCCAGCCACTCCAGTTGTTCGTTACCGAGCGACCCCATACCTCCAGCTTTCAAATTGGCGACATTCACGAGACCAACGAAATGCACACCTTTGTGATCGAAGCTGGACCATCCCGTGCCCCTGGTGCCCTTCCCATAGCGCTGGAGATATTGCTCGCCGTTGTCGGTTAGCATGTCATGCTCACCCGGCACAAAGTAAATCTGTTTCGCGGACGCTCCTTTTAATACCTGGTCCAGTGTGTCGAACTCGCTCGGCTTCGAGAGCTGGCTGAGATCGCCGGTGTGAATGATGAAGTCCGGCTTCTGGGGCATCGCATTCATCTTGTTGATTGCCGTTTGCAGAGTAGCGGTGACGTCCGGATTTGCCGGCTTGTTAAAACCGATGTGGCTGTCGCTGATCTGCACAAAGGTGAAGTCCGCCCCTTTGTCGGCATGCTTGCCGTAGCCTTTGGCGAATGCCTTGGACACCGGGATGCCGCCGCTCATGGTCCAGACCAGGCCAGTACCCGCCCATGCCATGCACTTCAGGAACCCGCGACGATCGACTCCGTCGTTGTTGAGGTCTTGTAAATTCTCATCAATGAGATTTTGCTTCTTGTCCGGCATTTGTCCTCCGTAGTTTGTAACGTTCTGAGTTGATAACTGGTACGAGTCGCTTTTATTCCCAACAAAATCCAGGCGCTGAAAAATATTGCTCGTCTAGCCTGGTCCGTTTACGCCGCTTAGAAAACCACCCAAATGGCCGGTCAGCGCGACCATACCGACTGCCAGAAATTCGACAGCGAAGCGATAGCCAGGTAAGAAGACGGTCCGTCGTCGCGCGCGGAAATGCATCCACCACACCAGCCAGATCATCACCGTCGAAACACACGCCAGAACGAGGTGCAGCAATAGAATGCCCTTCAGTTTCTGTCCCTCAAGTTGGAACTGCCACGCGAGTAGCCCAGTAACGAGAACCGGAACAGTTGAAATCGCCGCCCCTAGCAGGTTGTAATAAGCTGCTTGCGCTAGGCCACGAACTTTGGTCCATTGCGCGATAAAGTCGAACGCCACCGCAGTGATGAACAGCGCGATCGGAAAATGGATCAGCACAACATGTTGCGCATGCTTGGCCAAAAGTGCTGTCTTTAGATCAAAAGGATTTACCATTGCCATACCTCTTCTAGATTTGCTGAGTGTCCTTAATGCCTAAAGAACTCCAAGTGGTGGTTCTAAATCCTGCGAGTATCTGCTTGCAGCACATGTTCATTTCAATCTGAAATCGTGCGAGCCGCGAAAAGTCCTCACCCCCGCGCAAAGGAGAGAGCAATCGCGGAGGTGAGGCTCGCACACGCTACGATAAGTAGTAGCGGAACGAAGTAAAGATCATTCCGTCCAGTCCGTGCGGCTCTCCGTTCACCACCATCCACGTGTTGCGGTCCACGAGGAAAAGCGCGAGCCAACTGGCTGGACGGGACTAACGCGCCGCAACCCGCAAACTCGTTATTGCCCTGTCTCTCGGGAAGGAGTCGTGCGAGCCTGTGCCTCCTCGGGTCCGCTGCCATCCACGCGCAAGAGCATCGCGCTGCCCTTGTCGACTTTCACCGCCTTCCGGGTGGAGGCCAAAGTGACTTCACCAAGCGGCTCGGTGCGTCCGGATTGGAGGATTGTGAGGTCGCCAAATCCATATGAGCCGCGGGCATTCACTGAGAAGAGCCAAAATGCTTGCGGACGGACATCGTCATCGATCATGCCCCCACTTGGGGTGTCCGAATCCTGGTCCACATTGGCCAGCACGCCCTGGCTGGTATATCTCCCCACGACCTGCGATCCCACCATTACCGGCCCACCTTCGCCATAGGAAATCTGGTCGCCTCCGATTTCAACTTGCTCGTCGGTATCATCGATTGAGGGTTTCGTCGGTGTCGCAGCAAGTACTGCAGTCCTCGACGCTATCGTGCGCAGGGTCGCGGTAATCTGGAGGGTCTGGTTGCCGAATCGGACCTGGTCGAATTGAAATGAGATCTTCGATTCGTCAGATCCTTTTCCTGGAGTGATGGCTTCGACCACATGGCCTGTCACCTTGGATCCTTTACGTAGCGTTTCCCCCCTCGCCAGCGGCACGTCCTGCGTGACCGTCGCGATTACGGTGGCTCCGCTTCCGCTCTTGTCCGATCGCAAGGCAGAATTCAAGCTGACGGGAAGAATGGTGCCCGCCGGAATAGGTCCTGCAGATCGTGTGTTCTGTCCTGTTCCGGCATGCAGGTACATCGGCAGCATGCACAGCGCCAAACCAAACATTCTCAGATTGTTTTTCATTTTGTTCTTCTCCTAAAGGAATTTGCTCAAGAGCGTGTGGTTCTTCCGCACCACCATTCCCTCGGTGACTCCAGTTCGCTCTCTGACTCGTTGTGCAGAACCGACGGCACTCGGTTTTATTCCGCGATATTTTTTGGGATGCCATGGGAATAAAACGCCCGTCCGCTGGTTTACCCTTGTGTGCTAGGGAAAGATCCCGTTTGCGTTCAATTTGCCGGAACTCCAGAACTCCGAGTTCTATGCTAGGCGGGCGGATGACGTAGTAACCTTGTCTTGTGGCAAAAGAATCGGACAAAATTCTGTCGATCGACGGGCAGGAAGTCCAGATTACGAACCCTGAGAAGCTGTACTTTTCTTCGCAAACAAAAATCACCAAGCTCGAACTCGTTCAGTATTATCTCTCCGTCGCTCCGGGTGCGCTGGCAGGTATTCAAGATCGACCGATCGTTCTGAAACGTTTCGTCAATGGCGCCGAGGCGGAGGCGTTTTATCAAAAGCGCGCACCAGAAAAGCGGCCAGCTTGGTTGCGCACGGTCGCTTTGTCGTTTCCTTCCGGCCGAACCGCCGAAGAAATTGTGGTCGATGATACGGCCGGGCTAGCCTGGATCGTGAACCTCGGCTGCATCGAATTGCACCCGCATCCGGTGCGCTCCAGTGATCTGGATCATCCGGATGAACTACGCATCGATCTGGATCCAATTCCCGGCGTTAGTTGGGACGATGTTCGCCGCGTCGCTCTTGAAGTGCAAGGCTTTCTCGATGAGGTTGGCCTTCGTGGCTGGCCGAAAACCAGTGGCTCGCGTGGCATGCACGTGAATGTGCGCATCGAACCGCACTGGACGTTCACACAAGTTCGCCGTGCGGCTGTTGCCTTATCGCGAGCTGTCGAGCGCCGCGCTCCAACATTGGCCAGTTCGAAATGGTGGAAAGAAGAGCGTCATGGCGTCTTTCTTGACTACAACCAGAACGCGAAGGATCGCACAACGTGCTCTGCCTATTCGGTGCGCCCGCTCCCGGATGCTCGCGTTTCGACTCCTCTTGATTGGGAAGAAGTGCCCGATTGCAATCCCGCGGATTTTACCATCTTCACGGTTCCAGAGCGCTTCGCGAAAATCGGCAATCCGCATGCCGAGATGGATGCATCGGCGGGCTCGCTGGAAAAATTACTGGAACTGGCCGATCAAGACGAAGCGGCCGGTATCGCCGACGCGCCATGGCCTCCCCATTTCCGCAAGATGGAAGGCGAGGCCGCGCGCGTGATGCCTTCCCGCGCAAAATCTGCCGCGAAAAAGACAGCATCAAAAAAGCCGCGCGTGAAAATGCCGTTGATTACGGTCGCGAATTCGCCTGATAAAGCGGCCGCGCTGGCGGGTCTTGAGCGATGGAAGACCAAACATGCAGATATCGCTAGCCTGCTTGCCGTGGACGATGTGCTGGTCGACTCGATGCGCGGCAGATCATCCACATGGACGCGTGTCCGCATCAACTTGCGTCATGTCCCCGAAGAAAAACGGCCGCCGCGAGAAACTCCTGATCCGGACGATGACCCAACGCGCGAGTGGCGAGAGCGTTGGAAAAAGAAAAAGGCAAACCAGTAAGACTCACCTTCCCTGTGGAAAAATCGCCGCCAGCTCTTGCGGAGCAACAACTTCCAGCTGGGCATAAGTGCAGTCGCTAGGCTTTTTGTCCGTTCGCCATCTGCGGAACTGCGCCGTGTGCCGGAAGCGATCTCCCTGCATGTGATCGTAAGCAACTTCTACAATTGATTCAGGCCGTAACGGCTCCCACGACAAATCTTTGCCTTGGCTCCAGCGACTCTGTCCGCCGGGTATTCGCTTGACAGCTTCATCACTCCCGGTCGCTGACTCGGCCCAAGCCTTCCACGGATGGTTCACCAGCGCATCTGTCCGATAAGGCTTGAGAAACTCCACCAGTTCTTTTCGTTTTGCCGTGCTGAAACTCGCGCAGACTCCGACGTGTTGCAGCCAAGCCATCGGAGAAGTACTCGTTCTCCCGGTTGCCGCTGAGGTCGGCGAAAGGCAGCACCGCGATCGAGGGAGTGATCGCCATCCCCTAAACTCGCGGGCGCAGGCTTCATCTGGCCGACGAACCGGTAACCTCAACAGTGGGAGGGTCTCTACATAGCGGGGTTTATCCGCCGATTCCCGCAACGCGTCCCGCAATCGCCGGACGGCGGCGTTGATGCTGTGGATCGAAACCTACGACGGTGCTGCCGGGCCAGAGTCTGCTGCGGATCTCCTCGCGCAAGACTACCTCGCCGGGACGTTCCAACAGCATCAGCAGGACCTGGAAGGGTTGATCCGACAGACGAATTCTTGCGCCGCCTTTACGCAATTCGCCCGCACGCACATCCAGGTCAAACGGCCCAAAACGAATGGTAGCGGCGGCGTTGCTGCTGGAACCGTTGCCTTCCACTTCGGATGAAGTCTAGCACTTTTCCGGTAATCAAAGGTAAGCCTTGCATTTTTAGAGAAATAGCCAGTGAGAAACCTTTCACCTAAACATCAGGCGGATTGCCTTGAGCCGGCGGCGGTCCCGAGACACAATGTCCCATCGAGGCAAAACACCATGAAATCCGCCATTACGATTCTGGTCTTCGCGACCGCAATCTCACCATTACAGGCCCAGCAGAGCATCCCTGACGGCAGCGAAAGGAACCGGCGCCTGTTCACAACCGAAACCTTCGGCGGGAACGGCAGAACCTGCCTGACTTGCCACAGCTTCGATACGGGAACCGTATCGCCCGAAGACGCGCTCGACCGTCTTTCCCCTCATCATCGAAATCTCGTTGCCGCCAAATGTGAGCCTGGCGGACGACCCGACGGCCAGGTCTGTGACATTGCGGCGAGGGATACCGACCACACTAAACACCCCCCGCTCGACCCGGTCCTGATGCTGGATGGCAGGGAGCCGAATCTTCCTACACAGGCCCTGCATGCGATACAGGCGCATTTCCAACCGACGATACTGCCAACACAACCAGACCTGCTTGGCATCTCCCAATTCGAGTTGAGCGAGCCGTTTTACAGTTCCCCCACACTGCGCGATTACGCACGAGGAGGACCCGCGCCGGTGCTGCCACAGGGAAGTACGGATTCCGAGAAACGGGGCCGGCTCTTCTTCCGTGGATACGCCATTTTGTACCCGGTGGGAAGGCGGGCTCTTGCGCGTTCTGTCATAGCGGCCCGATGCTCAATCAAACCAACTCATTTTTCGTTGCCGCCACGGGCGGGCTCATCCCGGCGGGTACACGGTTTCAAGACGTCGGCGTATCGGAGTTGAACGAGGGCGGGAATCCCGTCCAACAGTTCATCTGGCAGAACCCGAACGGGACGCAAACCCGGGTGTCGAGCCCAGACCCAGGGCGGGCCCTCATCACCGGCAGGATCGACCGCCAGGACCGGCGTCCGACCTGAACTCGTTCAAGATAATGATCCTGTGGGGCGTCAACAACACGGCGCCCTACTTCCACGACAATTCCGCTAAGACGCTGGAGGACGTGGCCGCTCATTACGCGCGGTTTTTCCTGACGATTAAGAGCCCCGTAATCCTCAGCCAGCAGGATCAGGCGGACATCGTCGCCTACCTGAAACTCCTGAATTAAGGCGTTGTCAGGGAATAACGTTGCGAATCCGGAACCGCCTGCCAAGGCCTCTGGAGTATCGTGGTTTCACAAACGGGGACTGCGAGTCCGCGCCTCAGTGCACTTCTATCGCTTGACCGGCCAGCACCGGCTGCAGGTTACCGGCGGCGTCGAACTCCAGTTCCATGGGGCCCTCGACAATCTCCAGCAGTGGGTGGTGCTCAATCTCCGTGCGCAGATTCTCGCTCAACATGATCGGCGTCAACTCCAGCGTGTTGTGAATCCAGCCGATGCGCACCGCTTTCATATCGAACTTGCCGACGGTCGGCATGAGGGTTTCGAGGCATTGGCGATCGGCGGGAAAGTGGATGGGGATGCGGGCGGGCGGCAGGGTTGAAGCGGTGACCGAGTTGATGTACATCGGCAAAGAATCGATGGCGTGGACGAGGCGGTCCGTGACTACGTCAGCGAGCCCACTCCGACTGCATTGCCATAGGTATTGCCGCTGAGACCGCGAACGAAAATCCGCTCGATGCGCGGCGTTTCTGGCCAGGGATTGTATTGAGCTTGCGAGCCGCGGTTCACCACTTGGTGTCCATCCCGGCGCCGCTGATATCCTTGCCCATCTCGTCCACGATCAAAATGTCGAGGTCCGCGGGAATGCGCGCCATCCACGACTTCGCCAGAGCCAGCAACTCCTCCTCTTTACGCTCCATCTCCCCGACCGGAACCGCGGTGAGCTGCGCGGTGTTGTGATAGGCATCTTCGAGAATGGCCATGCCGCCCAAAATCCTGCCGGACTTCAGCACCTCACGGCCGATACTGCGGACGACATGCGCGAGGCCCAGCTTGTAGGCGTAAGTGTGATAATGCCCTGCCCCGGCGAACTTGCCGAGTCCGATGGCCATCATCTTGAACAGGCCGCTTTCGATCGTG